>NZ_BTGK01000002.1:0-883744 GCF_042848605.1 Pseudoalteromonas sp. MTN2-4 | reverse complement strand
TACGCCGTTATGAAAAAGTTTCTAATTCTGACTCTGCTAGTAATATTTATATTAGGTTGTGGATCATATTATTTGGTTTTTGTAGCATCCGAAAATGAGAGGTGGGAGCGTAACGAGCCAAAGAATAGAGTGTTATTGAACCTTGATATCATTAAAGAAGCCCTTGTTTACTTTCATAAACTAGAAGGTGTGTTTCCAAGCCAAGATAAAGGGTTAAGTGAATTAGTTACCAAAGATGTAATCAAAAAGCTTCCTTTAGATCCTTGGGGTAATGAATTCGTTTATATATTTAATGAAAAAAGTAATACTTTTAAAGTTTGTAGCTATGGTAAAAATATGGAGGCAAATAGCCTTAAATATTGCGTGTCAGGTGAAAGCGGCATATAACAAACCATTGCAGTGCGGGACTTTTAACAGTTGGCTTTCCTCACTGCGTTCGTTATTTTAGCCAACAGTTAAAAGCCCCTGAATTGGGCGTTATATGCACAAGGTAGTCATGAGTAAATATCTAGGTTTTATGATCATTTTATTGAGTGGTTGTTCATCAGTCGTATCAAATGAATACATAGCTACCAACCTTACCGACAAATGTTTTTCAATAGAGAAGCCTGTAAATATATATGTGATTAGACAGTTTCCAAATGACTCTTATGAAGCATTTACAGAGAAAAGCAACTCTCGTTTACCTAGTTTTGAAAGTAAATTTGAATTTGTACGCACTCTAACGAAGGGGGAGCTAATTAAAATCACTAGCGTTGTAGAGCACTCTTATGGCTCCGCAGGGCATTGTTGGAAAATTAATGCTAAAAGTGAACAGTTACCAGGTGTAGAGTTTGAGCTTCCATCTTGTTGGATGGATAATATGTCACCTTGGTTTTCTCCTGATTCACCTTCTCAGCTAAAAGGTGGTCAAAAAATAGAGGTAGCTACCGATTTTATTAAAGCTAGTGAAAAGTGCATATAACAAGGCAAATTAAAAAATGCGGACAAAAAACAGTTGGCTTTGTTCGTACCTCACAAATTCTAGCCAACTATTTTTAGCCGTTTATTTGCGGCGTTATATGCACAGGAAAGTCATGCGAAATTCACTAATTCTTTTAACTATTCTAGTTACAGGGTGTGCTGGCAGAGTTGACATCAGCAACAAAGAACTATCTTCCGAGTTAAATGGAAAATGTTACTCAGCTACAACAAACATGAAAGTTTACTCTGCTAACACCATCCCAAACACTACGTATGAATTGATATCTCCTAAATTAAAAGAATTGCCTTGGCGCACTTCCTTAGCACCTTGGGAAAAAGCGTTCACAATAAATAAAGGTGACGAATTAAGAATAACGAAGGTTTATGAAAGTGCTAATGGTTCGTCTGGCCATTGTTGGGAAATTTACGCAACTACAAAGGCTCATCCTGAAATAGAATTCGAGATACCAGCCTGTTGGTTAAATCATACGATGGACAATTGGGTGGAGCCAAAATACCCTAGTAAGCAAAAACAAAGTAATGAAAAACTTCGAATGAATACTGATTTACTTATTGTGAAAAAGTGCATATAACAAGTTACTCAAAAGGACGCAAAACGCTTGGCTTGTGCTCCTTCGTCGCTAATTTTAGCCAAGCATTTATGCGCCCATTAGTAAGGCGTTAGCTGTTATGTACATGAAGACTAGATTGGTCGTTTCCTACTTAATCGTATTGAGCTTTCTACCTATTTGGTTATGGCTTAAAGTGGTTCATTGCAAAGATTGGAGTTGGTTCGAACTTATTTTACTCATCTGGCCGTTACTAATACCCGCTGTAGTATTCTTTATTATGATTACTACAAAATCAAAAAAGATATGGTATGTTTTTCCACTCATACTGTCCTTAATAGAATGGGGTAGCCACTTTATTCTATTTTTTATATTCGGTGTTGCTAGATGCATTCACTAAATATTTATTATTCATGTATAGCTTAGTGCTAATGTCATTTTGACGGGTACACAGCTAACAAGTAAATTAGCCGTTAGCTGCCTATGGAGAAATGAAGCGAGCTGAACGTTAACTTTTCGATATTTTACTTCGGCTTGATGAGCTACCTTGGGATCATCAAGTATATTTGAAAACCGAACGCCTTTCAGACTTGCAATTATCGGCTTTGGTTTTAAATTATGATGATGAGCTAGAACGTGACGAAAATGATGAGCCTACTTATGCTTCATCAAAAGGGTATAAACATTATCTTGGTATTGCTGATTTACAAGACATCAAGCAGAATTTAGCAATAAAAAAGCTTAACTGGTCCTTTAAAAATTTGGCCCTAGCTATTGATTATTATAATAAAAACGATGCCTATTTTGCTTTCGACAGCTAACAAGGCCATAAAACCGTGGGCACAAAACAGCTGGCTTGTGCTCCTACGTCGCTAATTTTAGCCAGCGATTTTCTGCCGTTTATGGCAAGCGTTATATGCCTAAGGGAAATCGAGCACTTGAAATACATCGATGTAAATTGGAACCATGAATCGATCGTATACCCTATAAGGCTTGTTTCAGAGATTGGTGCTGATAACTTCGAAACTAGGAAACTTGAGTTTTTCTCTGACGGCACTGTGGGCTTTGCTACAGGTAATCAAGGTTCGAAAACAACATTACTTGGAACTGATGTAGTCCCTAGTATCGAGGAAATAAACTCAGATCCTTTATTTGTCGCTAAGGTTATTACTCAGCGAGAGTTTGACAAACTTTGGGAAATACATGTTGTAAACGGCATATAACAAAGCAAATTAAAAGTGCGGACAAAAAACAGTTGGCTTTGTTCGTACCTCACAAATGTTTATTTGCGGCGTTAGTTACTAATGGAATTCATCCAGTAAGGAGATAAGGTGAATCTTAAAAAGCACAAATCAGGTTTTTTAGCTGGCTTCATGTCAACTACAGCACTTCTAGTTAGCGACTTAATTCTATTTGGTAACTTACAACTAAATCAGTTATCTATTATCTGTTTAAGTTTAGTAAGCATAACTTGTCTGTTCGGTTTTATTTCATCAATAAAATCAGGCGTTAGCTACCAGAACGGAAATAATTGAGTAAATTTTGGAAAAATACATAAATAAAAGCTCTCTAGATATAACAAGCTTTCTTCACTTTGGTTTCATCCTGTCAATATTTCTTTTATTAAGTTTTGTCGCGTTCGACCTCAATAAACTTGACGAACGGTCGTTTGTATTCGCACTTTTGCTTTTTATGTGGCTTGCTTACAGTGCTGGCAGTGACAAAATCAGCGCTTTCGAGTTTGAAAAAACAACTGACTACACATCGTCAAGTGCGTTCGCCGGAATTTGCTTATGTTGGTGGGTTGCGCTTACAGATTACTTCTTGATTATAGAGCAGACTTCGCGGTTTACCGGTTTTTTCTTAGCTTTCGCTTTGTTATTAACTTTAGGTATGATCGCTGATTTTATTCATTATTTTAGCGATAAGGCGAAAAAAAACATTGCTCCTTGGTATGTTGTTCGGCCGGGTCAAATGTTGCTTTTAATTACTCTAGGTGCAATGCTCTATTTTTTCATATATGGAAGTTGGGCTTTTCACATTGGGAGCCCATTCGAATTTTTATCTCGTGTAATACGAGACTATTAGAGTGCCTGTTAACTGTAAATAAGCATGAATATAAGACTCCAAACAAATGATGAAAGTAAGCAGCTAGAGTTGTGTAATATCAGAGATGCGAGTGCAGATACATACGAGTGTTTAGTATATGTAAAGTCTAGTTGGCTTACTTGCGAAAGGCAGTTTTTCTTTGGCAAGTATTATGCTCAAGAGTTTCTAAAAAAACTAAGTGAAATGAACTTATCGTTTAATGGTGTTGCTGAGCTTAAGGCGGAATACGAAGATCAAGTTATTACTATAAGCTGTAATCAAATGGGCAAAGTTGTTGTTTCTGGTGAGTTCATTGAACATTCAGTGTTATCTCAATCATTCGAGTTCGGCTTTGAAACAGACCAAACGGTTCTAACTGGTCTTATTAAACAATTTACGAGGCTCCTAGAGAGTCACAGCTAACAAGGCGCCAAACTAGGGCAAATTAAATAAGTTCTTCGCTTCGCTCGAATTTTGCTTATTCAATTTTGCCTATTAGATAAGCGTTAGTTACTAATGGAATTCATCAAGTAAGGAGATAAGGTGAATCTTAAAAAGCACAGATTAGGTTTTCTAGCTGGCTTCATGTCAAGTACAGTGCTTCTATTAAGCAACTTCCACAAACTCTTTATGAGTATCTAAGCCAATGAAAAGTATGTTATGTTTAGTCATGTTCGCCTCTGCTAATTAGTTTCTTGACAAACTAATTATGGCTCAGGCTTTAATCTGACCCACGAAAATGCGGAGGCTATACCTCGTGGGAGTCATTATGTCTAGGTGCTAAAAATTTACGCACTGTCACAATAAAGGAAGGATATCTATGAAAAAAGTTTTTACTTTAGCTGTAATTATAGGCTTTGGTTTTCTTGTTCATACGAAATTTATTGAGGCTGCACATGCAGTTGGTTTTGTAAAGTTTTATAAAGAAACCACATTGGAAAATTCTTCTAAACAAACTGTAAAGTGCAATACTTGGGCATTCGGAGTTGTTAACGAACCAAGTTTGATAGAAGAGTATCAAAGCTGTATCAGTGATTATCAAAAAGATGGTTACACCATTATTAAGCAATCAAACACATAACAAAGTCGTCAACGCAGACAGAAATCTGTTGGCTGTTACGCTTCGCTTAACATTTTAGTAAACAATTTTTTGCCGGTTACAACGGCGTAATTTACAAGGATATTCGATGAAAAATTTACTGATAATTATCACAATTTTGCTTTTTAGCGCTTGTGCTAGCATAAAAAAAGATTTTGTATTTGACGGTTCAACAATTGAATCAACTCAAGATGGCATTTCTGAAGTCATAAAGCGATTAAAGCCTGCAGAAAAAATAGAATTTACGATGGCTTTATTAGCAATTCAATTCTCAGATGTTAAAAGTGTTTATGAAGTGATTGATGATCCCACAATGATTAATGAAATGAACTATTTCATTATTGGCAAAAAAATTGACGGATTAAATTACTACGGTGTCTTAGATTTAGCGAAGACCTCACCAACTAAAGTTAGTAAAGCGACAAAATAAATATAACAAGCAATTCAAAAAAGGGTAAAAACTTGCGGGCAATTCGCTTCGCTCGATTTTAGCCCACAATTTTTACCCGTTAATCGGGTGTTAGCTTCATGATTGTAATTATAGGTATGTTTAAGAGGAAAAAATAATGATGGACGTTGGGATCCCTGAAGGAATGAATGTTAGTTCAACATCAGAAGGCCTGAAAATAGAGCGGAAATGGTTTTCAGGTGTAACAATATTTTTAACTGTATTTGCTGTTTTATGGAATGGATTTTTATTTAATTGGTATAATCATGCACATAATTTTGAGTTATTCCCTGAAAAAAATATGCTCGTTGTTTTGGTGCCTTTGTTGTTTGTTGCTGTTGGGGTTGTCTTGACCTATTATGTAATCGCGAGTTATTTCAATAAAACAATTATCACTGTTAATCACAGAACTCTTGAGTCTAAAATATCACCTTTCCCTTTTGGATTTAAAAAATCAATACCTTCACGATCAATTGAACAAGTTTATTGTAAAGAGATTACTAGAGGGATAAACAATGACATAAGAGTATTGTTTGAGGTCCGTGTCATATTAAAAAATCGCAGTAATATTACCTTGTTTTCAGGACTTGAAAGTAGTGAGCAAGCATTATTCCTTGAGCATGAAATTGAATCATACCTTGGAATTAAAGATGTTAGTGTAAAAGGTGAACTGAGTTAATTTGGCACTCAAACTGACCTCAAACATGTGGCATTTTTGCTTTGCAAAATTATAGCCAGGTGTCTGTGGCAGTATAGTGCAGCGTTATAAATAAGCTAAGGGGACAACGTGGAAAACAATTATTGGTTAATCACTTTGGTGTTAGTAGCCCTAATAAATTTAGTTGTTTCTATTTACTTGGCTAAGAGAAGTGATTTAGAAGCTTTCCAAAAAGTAGCTCAAATTATACTTGTCTGGCTAATTCCAGTATTTGCAGCATTTGGGTTGTGGTTATTCAATCGTTCACAAGATACACCTCTTAGTTCGTCAAAGCCTTTCTGCGGTAGCTCAGGCGATAGTTCAAATATTATTGGAGGGGATTAAAAGGCTTAATAACAAGCCATTTAACATTGGATGCAAAAATGTCAGGCTTGCGCCCATTTAAGACGTAATATTTACAAGGAGTTTTAGTGTTTTACTTTAAATTGTATGATGATAAAAGATTGAAAGATCTTAAGCATAGTAAAAAAATCGAAGTCGTTAATGAGGCTGTTAAACTATACCGAGTAGACAAACCACTAAATATTATCCAGCGATTATTATCAATGTTATTTTGGTGTGTTATCCCTGCACTAGTTTTGTTTTCAGTCTTTAATTTTAGTTTCGCTATTGGCTGGTTTGCTCTATCTATTTTCATTCTAGAAGTTAAGACAGCCAATGATGAATGTGCAGAAATTGAACCATACTTAAATCAAGTTTTGAAGTAATTTAAATATAACAATTCATTACAGTGTGGGACTTTTAAAGTTGGCTTACCTCACTGCTTTCGTTATTTAAAGTAACAATAATAGCCTCCTGAATGGGGCGTTATATGTAAAAGGAAAATTTAACATGAATATGAATGCAACTATACTTGGAGAGCTGTTATTCTTTTTGTTTCTTTTAGTGCCTGTATTTGGATATATTTCTTACAGACTTGGAATAAAGAAGACAACTAACCCAAAAACTGTGGCCTTTGTTGGTGCTGCATTATCATTGTTTCCGCTATTTGGTTTGATTTTTATTGCGGTGCTCGCCCTAAAAAGTGACGTATCGAAGTAATAAATGTCTATAAAAATAGCAAACAAGGGCGCAAACCAGCAGGCTTGCGCACCTTCATCGCTCATTTAGGATAACTAATTTGCCGTTTATTTAAGGCGCTATGTATACAAGGGAATTTTGTGAAAGTTAATAAAATATCTGCTTTTATCGGGATACTATTACTTCTTATAGCCATATATGACATCATATTTTACTGGCCTGATGACTCAGAGTTACCGGTGTTTATAGCTAAAAAAGTAATAAACATAGTATTCGGTTATTATTTAGTTTGGTTTAATTTGATTAAACCAATATATACAAAAACCATTATTGCACAATAGCTTATCTGTAAACACAACTAGCACCTAAACCAAGAGTTGTAAAATAGCGGTCTTGTGCGCTTCGTCACTAAATTTAGCCTCTATTTTTCTTCAGTTGGGCATAAAGGAATACTATGAGAAAAATTATAACTATATTGACATTATTATTTACTAGTGTGACTTATGCAGAAAGTGAGACTGGATTGGAAGATGCTTTGAACTCACACTTTAATATGGATGTCGTTAATTATGAATACGCTTTTGTTGATTTAAATGGTGACGGCGTAAAAGACGCGTATATTTATCTCAACGATAGAAACTGGTGTGGCTCAGGTGGTTGTACATCATTTGTTTTTGTTGGTACTAAAGAAGGCTTTAAATTTCAATCTAAAGTTATGATCACTCAAAAGCCGGTATTAGTCTCGCCGATTAAAAATAAAGGGTGGAGTAATTTAGTGGTGTCTACTGGCGGTGTTGGTCAAGTCGTTTTAAATTTCGATGGTTTTGAGTACCCATTAAATCCTTCTATGCAACCTAAAGCCTCCGAAAAAGAGATCATTAGTTCTAGAGTAATTCTAAAATAGTGCCTACCAAGTAAAAGTAAGGGGTAAAACGAATTTGTTTCTTTAAGTTGTAAACAGTGCAATAAAATTGCCAAACTGTTTTCAGCCATGACGCAAGCATTACATAAATCAATAAACGGAGTTGAATTAATGAAGTGGGAATACAAAACGGTTCATTTCGGATATCAAGGTCTATTTTCTTCAAAACTTGACGCGGAAGCCTTGCAAGATGATTTAAATAGTTTAGGCAATAATGGGTGGGAGCTTGTTGAGTTAGAGTTCAATATGGGAAGTTTAGATAATAATACTGCAGCAATTGCTATTTTAAAACGCCCTAAATAAGGGAAGTGGATTCATTTAACCCGTGCCTAAACAACAGAAGGCAAGTGTTAGCTAGTCGATAAGTTGAGTCGGAGATTAATGTTTATATGAAAAATAGACATCCTAAGAATCATGAATCTAATAGTATTGTTGATTTGTTTATCCCTCACACTGAGTTGGCGTTGTTAAGGTCAATGCGAAAATCTAAGACTTTAACAATAATGGTTATAGTTTTTGTGTTTGCGGTTATCGGCTTCTTATTTTTCTTATTAAGAATAGTTAAATAATTATTTCTTCTGAAATTTACGGGGTAAATAATGAAACTCACAACTATTTTTTAATATAGTAAATTCAGTAGCTCTGTTAGAGCTTATTTTAAGTTAGTTATGGCCTTATAGGTATATGGAGTTCAATTTGAAAATGGATAAAAATAGTTTCAGTGACGTATCAAAAGCATTCAGTGTTGGATTGGCGTTTGGAGTTGGGATCGTAAGTCTTCTTTTAGCTATATTTTCTCTAGTTCAAGATTACTCAAACAGCCACTTGCAAACGAAAAGTTTATTTTACTTAATTACTGGCATTTCTTGCATTTATTTAGGTAGTCGTTTTAAAAGGCCAGAAAGAAAAACGTTTAAATAGCAAGTTAGTTAATGGGCTATATTCAAAGTGAGCTATTCTCACATCGTTTATTTTTAAAACACAAACTTTAAAGGCGGCTAAGCATTGCGCTTTAGGGTATGTAAGAACTTGGATTAGACAATCACATATTATTATCTTGGATTGGCATAGGCTTTTTCTTTATTGGTTTTAATTTGAGGCGCTTTTTTCACAGTTAAAAAACAAAAGCTCATTCATTTGTTTGGAAGCCGTGCTTTTCGCTTTTTTGTCGTGCTGCTTAATTTGTTTTAGTAAGCATTGGCCTGCAACTTTTTGCAGGTCAATAAATGCGTTAGCTGCAATGGATGAAATAAATGAAAAACTCAGATAAAAATAATGAAAAACTAGAAAAGCCAATCATTTTTTGGGGTTTAGTCGGCGTTGATATTAGCGCTTCGCTTAGCACAGCAATGAAAGTTGGTGGCCTTAATACTATTTTCATTCCCCTAGCTGATATGCCGAAATAGTGCGTATGAATATTAAACTCATCGAAGATACTCACTGGAATGATATCTTGGCAATTCAAGCTAAAGTCTATCATGAGGTTGATTTAGAAACCTTAGATGTACTTAAGTCTAAACAAACAGCATCTCCTGAAACTTGTTTTGTTTGTGTTGCAGAGCAGAATGAGGCTCTAGGTTATTTACTGGCGCATCCATGGAGAGATTCTGAACCACCAAAATTGTTTGTGCCGCTATTAGACACTGTCAATAGTGAAACCTTATATCTCCATGATATGGCTGTTAACCCATACTCAAAAGGACAAGGCATTGGCCGGACAATGATGGCAAAGCTAATTGAAGTTGCCAAAGCTAAAGGGTTTAAACGAATAAACCTTGTGGCAGTTCAAGGTGCTAATAGCTTTTGGTCACTACAGGGATTTAGAGAGATTGCAGAAGTAAATATATCTTCAACTTATGGAGAAAACGCGGTTTTCATGGAAATGGAAGTTGTGGCATAACAGAGTTCATCTTTTTTTTTTGCTATTAATTTAACTTAATATTGTAGCGCCTACGTAAAGGCGTATTCGCCAAGGAGGCATTATGTTTAAAGTATTTATTGGGCTTTCTATTGTCCTTTCTTTTATATGCATGCTGTTAGCAGCAGCACCTTTCACGCCAGCAATCAGTTTTTCTTTTATATTTTTGTTATTTGCTGGGGTTATTGGTTTCAGAGGTTTTATTCAGTCGAGTATTGTTTTGTTATTCATTAATACACTTGCAGTTGTAGGGAGCCCTAGTATAGATATATCGAATACCAGCACATTGGTTTTTGTATTGGTTGTCTTTGTAACTTCTTTTGGTGGTGTCTTTTTTGGAGTAAGGAAATTAAGCGTGGCGCAAAGTATAAACAATTGATGTAGAGATAATTAATGAAGAAAATAAAAAACGATGCCATCAAATATTACAATTTTAAATGCTTCAGAAGAACAAGCTTGTCATTTTGAAAGAGTGTTCAGTAATCAGGCTTTTTTGACTTTTTTTAATGATATAAAACAGTACGCTTGGCGAGATTTTACAAACAAATGAAGCCGCAAATACCAGATGCTCAACTTGATAGCACGGTTTATTTTGCATAGAAAGACCAATCGAAATTTCCTAATCGAGCAGACTATTGGGTAGGTTTCAATTTAGTAGCAGAATATATTAAAAAAGCACGGTGGTTGTGCTGTGACTCATGCACACTTAAAAGCTGAAGAACTGGGCAGCATTTAAGTATAAAAGTCACTTTTAAAAGTCGCTTTTAAAATAATATTTGCACTTACTTTTGTGCACACAAAGAGAGGTTAATTTAAGGATAAAAATGCAAGAAGCAAATTTAGCAAATTTAGCAAATTTTAATAAAGTCTTTATAGAAAAGTCAGGCTGGATTATGGCAGGAAGTTCGCTAGCGCTATTGGGATTAATCATGGTTTTTAATAGCTCGGTATTGGCTTTAACGCTTGGCGCTTCAATTGGGCTATTCATTGGTTTGATTTGTCCGTTTTTATGGCAAAAAAACTATCAGCTTTTAAATCTCTTATCAGTGAACATTTTGTTTATTTTACCCTCAGTTTACTTAACGAGTTTAACAGAGCAGGTTCATGTCGCTTTTCAGTTTATTCTGACTGTTATTGCAGTTTCGGCTTTATCTTGGTTTGCCTTTAAATCTAAATTGCTTGCCTTTCTAAAAATAAAAGAAGAAGGCTACTAGGTAAATTGTTCTACTCAGTAATCCCTTGTTTCTAAATTGGTAATTGCTTGATATGATTGGCCACAAAGAATGATTATTTATACTTAGAACTATTATAGGGAAGTTGTTATGAGGCCAAAAGACTCTACTGAGCATATTCATGGGTTAACATTTATTGATGTGCTCGGTTTAGCTGTGTGTTGGACTGCAATCTTAATTTTACTTTTTTTTATTAACAGTTCTCCTGGGGCCATAATCTTAGGCTTGATTACTGGTGGTTACTTGTCGAAGATTATCATCCAAAAAGAAAAACTGTAATGGCTAAAGAGTGTTTTATGGGGCACAAACTTGAGTTACTTTGATTTAAATGTAATAAAGCCCTAGCAGGGGCTTTATTACGGTGACTTCATTTTTAGTTATATCTATTAAGCAATAATCCCTAGGATCTCCTTACCAAAATCAAGACTGACACCACAGGCTTTTGCTGCCGTGTGTAGTAAATCATGTTGGTTATAACCAGAGCCCATATCACTGACAACCGCGCGATTTATTCGTGTGCCGCCACCTGCAATGAGGTATGAGCAAGGGTTTGCTGAATGTTTATCGGCATGACCCATATCTGAGGTTTATAGCACAATGGTACTATCTAGTATGCCCGCGGCTTTTAGCTTTTGTATAAAGTAAGCACTCAAACTACCTAGGTGACTTCGCATCTCGGTATAGTATGGGTAGTTTGGTTGGCCATTACTGCCTCCGTGAATTGCGTTGTGATAGTGGCCTTGGAAGTTCAATTCAGGAATTCTGAACTCTGATTGGTGATTACCAAACGCAAGAGAAACTGAACTGGTCAAATTGCACTGTAGTGCAGCGACAGCAATATCAGCCTGTAATCGCGCTTGTTGACTGAATGTGTCAAAGGTCAGCCCAAACTCAGTATTGTCTGGCGCAATACCACAAGAAACTCCGCCGTAGAGATCGTCTAAGCGCTTTTGGGTATCAGACATAGCGTCAAGGTGGTCGTTCATCCTTTGAATTTCATATCCAGCGAGGCGGCTTTTAATCGCATTAGCGGCTGACATATGTGCGTCTATGATGGTGGGGTTGCTATTGCTGCCCTGCGTTGACTCGAACACCATTTTAAACACGGTGAATGGATTTTCTTGAAACGGCAAATGATTGCGATTGTCTTTGGTGAGCTGCCCTTGACCATTACTATGCACACCTAGGTTTAGGTAGCGAAAAGGCAAGTTAGGCCCAAGCGCATTACCCATAGTTACATCGTAACTGTCGCTGCCCCAGTTCTCTGCGAGCAGAATAGGCATACGGCCATGTCCTGCATTTGAATGTGACATGTTGACCATAAAGTTACATTCATTTTTTACTGGCTCATATCCAGCCGAAATGGCACCTAGTTGCATGTTTTCACTGCTGCCGCTCGGGCTACAAAGAGAAGCAATTGACCCGCCAGGGATATAAATTGAGACGGTTTCATTGTTGGTATCAACACTGTTTAGATCTATGCTGAATTGAGCAACCCCATCAGGGCTAATTGAACTACTCAGCGTGTTAAATGTGTGGGCCTCAACTAAGTGCTGTTTTTTAGTCGACACAAAATAGAGCTGAGAGCTTAGTGGGTTTAGGGTTAGCGGCTCACTGATAGGTGGTGCTTCTGGCGCTGTTACTGTTATCAAGATAGGTTCACTGACGGTATTCATTACACCATCACTGACTGTCAAAGTAACAGAAAATGCGCCTTCTTTATCAAACACGTAAGTAGGGCTTGGCTCGTTAGATTTAATCCCGTTGCCAAAATCCCAAGTGAAGGTAAGAGGATCTTCATCTAATTCATAGTAAGTATTACCATCAAAATTCACAGTCAGTGGGTATTCGCCGGATGTCACTGAGGCGGATGCCAATGCAGAGGGGGGATGATTAATGTTTCCATCCGGTGAGCATAAACCGCCGAGTGAAGTGGCAGTAGGAGAATCATTCTCTTGTGCTTTTTGTGCGTTAAAGCCAAAGTCTAAGCTCTGACCTGGGTGAATTGTTTTGTTGTAGTTCTCGTTGGTGATTTCATACGGGTTACTTCCGCTATGTAAGCCTTGCCATACCCCAGTTAATTTGGTGTTATCTGAAAACGCCATGAGAACTTTCCAGTTTTCAATAGCGACATTTTCGGTGTTGGTCATAGTAACTTTACCACGGAACCCTGAGATCCATTCTTCTTCTACTTCAAACACACATAGAGCAGATTCAGGCTGAGCTTCACTAATCGCGATTTCAATTGGTGTCGCAGAATAGCTGCTATTTTCATTGCTTAAGGTGAGTGAGGCGGAATAAGTACCTAGTTGATCGTAAACATGTTGCGGGTTTGTCTCAGAGGAGCGAGAGCCATCCCCGAAATCCCATAAATAACTCATAGAATTTGATGAAGAATTAGTGACTTGGCTTGAAAATGAGATGGTTGCAGGGGCAGTACCTTGTATGTTTGAGGCGATAATTGTAACTTCAACAATATCGTTATCTGAGTCTGAGTTATCATCGCAGATCCCGAATAATCTGGGCGAAACAACGGCTTGCCCTGGTGTTTTCTGAACGTTAAAGCCAAAAGACTGAGTCGAGTTAGGGTGAATATGGCGATTCCAGTTTAAGTTTTCTAATTGATATGGGTTATTGCCATTTAGTTGAGTTCGCCAAGCATTGGTAATTAACTCTCCTTGACTAAACTACAGTTCGACTTCCCAGCCCTCAACTGTTGTGCTTGTGTTGTTGTGAACGGACACTTCTGCGGTGTAGCCACTTTGCAATTCATTTGTGACTTTGAACTCACATTGTGCCGCTATGCTTTGCGTGGTGTACCCTAAAGCGACTATGCAGACCCCGATTGGTAGGTATCGATGCTGCTTGTTGTAACTATGTTGTCTCATAAAATTCCCCGAAACATTACCATCTGAAATGTTGTTTCCTTGCTGTTCGCTGCCGAGTGGGCATTGACCAGAGCGAATGGGCTTTAAACAGCGAGCACAAGTTTGGGTACTAAGAGAGACTAAACTAGAAGAGGGCAATGATTACCAAAGGGGGGGAATACCAAAAGGCAGCGCACACACAATATGTTTGTAACAACCTAGCACCCTATTAGTGGCATTCAGCAACCCCGCTATCTTAGTTTTCACCTTAGACCGGAAGCTTTGCGTCCCTTTCTTTCGAAAGGTTTGCTATTTTAAGCCTGTAATACCGATCTTCATTAATACTCAACCGTTTTGAGGGATTAAAACTGATGCGCTCTGCGTTAAAATTTCTTATTTAGAACAAATAAATAGAAAAATTTTCGCCTTGCAAGCATCAAGTCTTCTTTGCCTCAAAATAAATCGTTAAATTAAGAAGATTAGTATAAAAGGAAGTTAGTTTAAAGCTGTCAGAAATACAAAGCGAAAACTAAAAGTTCACATTGTTTGCATATTTCGACAAGTGCAACCATGAACGGTTTTACACACTTCAAATACTTCCTAATATTCAATAAACCTTTGCTTACTCCTTAATATAATTAGAGAAAATTAAGCAAGTTTGGTTTGAGATGGACTTATGTTACACGCGGTTCATCTTCAAACTTGGTTTATATAAAAACATCTTAGAAACAAAATATGTGGCAAATAAGGAAGCGAGTATAATTTTTAAGATATTTTAGGTTACACTGCGAAGCTGTACCTAATTAAATTACTCGTGCTAGTTATAAGGAATTAAGCAATGAGAAACTATCTCTTAGTTGCAATCATAGTATGTTTACTCCCATGGTGTGTTCATAGCAAACCAATTGATACGCTAAAAGCCGACATTGAGTTGCTTCTAGATTCTAAGAGGGCAAAGGTGGGGGTTTCTATCTGGGACCAAAATGCCGAACCTGTGTTTTCATTCAATGGCGATTCTAAATTACCCATGCAGAGTGTCTTTAAGTTTCATATTGCTGCGGCTGTTTTATCAGAAGTTGATAAGGGCAAGTGGTCTCTTGAAGATAAGATAAAGATTACACCGAATGACTTAGATAATGGATTATGGAGCCCAATCCGAAAAAAGTACCCAACTGGAACAGAGCTCGCACTTTCCGAAGTCATCGGGTACACAGTCTCAGTAAGTGACAATGTAGGATGTGACATTCTATTAAGTATGCTTGGCGGCCCTAATAAGCTCGAAGCCTATTTGCGTCAATCAGGCATAAAAGATATTGCCGTAATATATAACGAAGAAAACATGCAAAAGGAGTGGCAGCGTCAGTATGAGAACTGGACAACCGCGAATGCTGCTAATACCGCGTTAAGGCAATTTTATATTAATAAAAACCTGCTTTCGGATAAAAGCCATCAATTTCTTTGGGATGTGATGAAAGGCTCTAAGACTGGTCGTAAAACAATTAGAGCAGGTGTGCCAAAAGATATACAAGTTGCGCATAAAACGGGCCACTCAGGTAAAAATGCGTATGGCGTGACAGGTGCTCAGAACGACATTGGTGTTGTGTTTCTTCCAGATGGTCAACATTACTATATCAGTGTATTGGTAAGTGACTCTTATGAAACGAGTGAAACGAATCAAAATATCATTGCAAAAATATCTGAATTAACGTGGCAGTTTTTTACAAATAAAACGCTTTAGTGATGTGATTTAAATCGTAGTAAGAGCGCACTAGCTAATAATGCGCTCTTACATTAGTGGTAAATATTTAACGTGGCGGGTCAATTTGACCATTTACACTGTTATTCACCCTAAACCAGCCTGCAATTGAAAAGCGTTCAGCCTTTGCTGGCAGAACTTCATGAGGAAACTCGTCACTGAGAAAAGTCACAAGGGTGCCAAAATGTGGCGAAACACGGGTAAGTTCTTTGTCGTGATCTTCACCGTCATAAATGACTAACTCTCCGCCATTTTCGGCTTGCCAATCTGGGTTTAAATACAAGACAGTAGAGAGTAAACGGTTGGTTTGGCCTTTGAATGCATCAAGGTGCTTTTTGTAAAAAGCACCTGGCTGGTAGTGTGCAAAGTGGCACTCATAGCTAAATAGTCCCATGAATAAACGCTTATTCATGTAAGCTTTTAACTCATCCATATAATCTAGAAAACAACCTTCAAGTGCATTGCTGTTATCTAACCAATGAATTTTGTCAGTGCGAATGGTTTCATTCTTTTGATGATCATCTTTGCGACCGATTCCTGCTTCATCAAACGTGTTGAAGTCAAACTCTGCAAGACGAGATTTTAACGCCTGAAGCGCAGGTAATTCTTGGTCTAGCGTTTGAATGCTGTAGCCTGTAAATTGCAAGTCTTGGGCAATGTTGGCAAAGAGTTCTGTATTGTTGGTCACAAATTTGCTCATCTAAAATAGTTTGGCTGCGTTTTACCATAGAAACAAAACTTAGACGAGCATGAAATTTGATTTTATTGCGCTGGCTTAAGTTTTCACGCTATTTTTGTGTGTATTTAATCGTTGCTAGTAGTTTGTCTGAAGCATCTTCAATCAAATCTAATACCAGTTCAAAGCCATCGCCTGCACCATAGTACGGATCTGGCACTTCATCATATTGGCTATCAGCGAAACTTAAAAATAGCTTAAGTTTGTGTTGATGTTCACTCGGACAACTAGCTTGAAGGTCTGCTAAGTTTTGCTTGTCAGCCGCTAAGATCAAGTCGAACTCTGTAAAATCACTTAGCTTAACCTTGCGAGAATATTGGCCCTTAAAGCTATAACCTCTTTTTTCACCCGCTTTCATTGAACGGTTATCGGGTTTCTCGCCACTGTGATAACCGATGGTGCCAGCAGAGTCTATGGTTAAATTTAACCCTAGTTCTTTAGCTTTGTGTTTCAGCACAGCTTCACCCGTTGGTGAGCGGCAGATGTTACCCATGCAAACAACTAGAATTTTTGAAATGTCAGCGTTCATCAAAGTCTCTCCCTAATAGCGGTGTTTATTCTAAAATCATTGTTTTACAAATAAAAGTAACAGGTTGTTCTATCATCTCAAGGTTTAGTTCATCTCGGTTGGGGTTACACTCCATAGCAAGGGCAAAACCATGTAAATAATCAACGAGCAAATGCAGCACGGTTTGTTGTGTGTCTGTATTTAAATCTAGTGACTCAGTTATACGCTCGAAACGTGCTGCGAAGACCTCGGCTGGGCCAATCATTTTACTGCTGAGTAAGGTTTGTAATAGCCCGCGATATTTATCAAGTATCGCTAAATAGCTTTTACTTAACTCGTAAATCTCTTGTTGCCAATGCAGTGATTGCGGGTCATGAATATCACAGATTAATGACACAGTCACAGCTTCGAGCAATGCATCTTTGTTTTTAAAGTAATGGTAAATGGCCATGGCATCGACATTTAATGCGGCTGCCAACCCCCTTATGCTTGGTGGCTTGCCTTTTTCAAGCATGAGTTGCTTTGCTTGGTCGATGATGATGTCTTGGCTTAACTGCTTTTGTGCTGGGCGGCCTCTTTTTGTTTGCTTGACACTCATCAAAACATCCCTAATTATACAATTAATTCTACAGTGTAGAATTTTAGTCAGGTTTTAAGTTTTATACAAGTTAAAAGAGGTGTGTAATGACAAACATGGTCTACATAGCAACCAGTCTCGATGGCTTTATTGCATATAAAAACAACCAAGTAGATTGGTTACATCAAGTACCAAATCCAACTGGCGATGACTGTGGTTTTGCTGAATTTATGCAGAACATAGATGCGTTAGTGATGGGCCGTAATACCTTGGAAGTGGTGTTAAGTTTTGACTGTGATTGGCCATATTCAAAGCCTGTATTTGTATTGAGTAATACGCTACAGCAAGTACCTGAAAACTTGAAAGACAAGGTGTTTCTAGTTCAAGGCGAATTAAAAGATGTCGTCGGTAGCTTGAATCAGCAAGGGTTTAAAAACCTGTATATTGATGGCGGTAAAACCATTCAAGGGTTTCTGCAGCAAGATTTAATTGATGAGTTAATCATAACGACTATTCCTGTTTTACTCGGAGGCGGTATTCCACTTTTTGGAGAACTCAAAGCACCACTCAAGTTTAAACATGTGAAAGCCACACGATATTTGGATTGCTTAGTTCAAAATCATTACATTCGCGCGAACTACTAATGTTTAAGGTAAATAAAAGATATATGAAATTCCATATATCTATTTGGATTTGATTGGCTTAGAATATATGAAAATTCATATGTTCTTGTTTGGCACAAGAATGAGTCAGTTGAAAGTGAGTAAAGTATGGGGCTATTTGAGCGATATTTATCGGTTTGGGTTGGGTTAAGTATCTTAGTTGGTGTGATTGCAGGTAACTTTATGCCTGACGCCTTTGCAGTCGTAGCAGGTTTAGAATTCTTTCATGTCAATTTAGTCGTTGCTTTGCTCATTTGGGTGATGATTTTTCCTATGATGGTGCAAGTCGACTTTGCAGCCATTAAAGATGTCGGCAAAAAACCGAAAGGAATTATTCTCACTTTGGTACTTAATTGGCTTATCAAACCCTTCACTATGGCTTTGTTAGGCTGGTTGTTTTTTAAAGTCTTTTTTGTGTCAATGGTTGATCCACAAAGTGCGAACGAATATATCGCAGGTATGATTTTATTGGGTGTTGCGCCTTGTACGGCGATGGTATTTGTATGGAGTCAACTAACCAAGGGGGATGCAAACTATACCCTTGTGCAGGTGTCGGTGAACGACATTATCATGGCATTTGCGTTTGCGCCGCTCACCGCGCTTTTACTTGGGGTGAGTGACATTACAGTCCCTTGGGAAACATTGATTATCTCAGTCGTACTCTATGTTTTGATCCCATTGATTGTAGGTTTTGCATTTCGACGCTTTTTACTAAAACAGCAGGGTGAGACGCAGTTAAATCGCTTTTTGGCTGGTATTAAGCCATTCTCTGTTATTGGCTTGTTAGGCACTGTGGTACTGCTATTTGGCTTTCAAGCACAAACGATTATTGAGCAGCCACAAGTCATCGGCTTAATTGCTATTCCGCTTCTTATTCAAACTTACGGCATTTTTGCTTTGGCGTATTGGCTCGCTAAAAAGCTGAAGTTACCTCATAACATCGCCGCACCGGCATGTATGATCAGTACCTCTAACTTTTTCGAACTGGCAGTTGCAGTGGCTATTTCAATGTTCGGCCTGCATTCGGGCGCTGCGCTTGCAACCGTAGTGGGCGTATTGGTCGAAGTCCCTGTGATGCTCAGTCTTGTGTGGTTTGCTAATAAAACGCGCCATTGGTTTTAAGTGTTTTAGAGCACTTGAAAGTCGATTTCAGGTGCTAAGAATCTATACTGCTTGAATAAGCCACATTCTCTTTTTGCTAAATTAGCTGCGATCCTGTACTCTGCATCGCCTTACAAATTTGAGTAATTATATGCAATTTTCTGATCTCGCTTTATCCCAAAATATTCTTCAAGCTCTAACCGACAAAGGTTATACCCAACCAACTCCCATTCAAGCACAAGCTATACCTGCCGTTTTAGAGGGCAGAGATGTGATGGCAGCCGCACAAACGGGCACAGGTAAAACGGCGGGCTTTACACTGCCTATGCTTGAACTTCTGAGTAAAGGGGATAAAGCCAGAGCGAATCAAGTACGTGCGTTGGTATTAACACCGACACGCGAGCTTGCTGATCAGGTTTGGCAGAACGTTGAAACTTACTCTCAGCATTTAAATTTGTCGACACAGGTTGTGTATGGCGGGGTGAAAATTAACCCGCAAATGATGAAGTTGCGTCGTGGTGCAGATATCTTGGTCGCAACGCCAGGCCGATTACTGGATTTATTCCAGCAAAATGCCATTAAATTCGACAGATTAGAGCTATTTGTATTAGACGAAGCCGATCGCATGTTAGATATGGGCTTTATTCACGACATTAAACGTGTGATTAAACTACTTCCTAAAAATCGTCAAAACTTAATGTTCTCTGCGACTTTCTCTGATGAAATTCGCGAACTGGCGAAAGGCCTTATCAACGATCCGGTTGAGGTTTCAGTGGCGCCAGCGAACAGCACAGTGAAAAGCATTGAGCAAAGCGTTTATGAAGTTGATAGAAGCAAACGTACTGGGTTACTAAAGCATTTAGTGAAAACTCATAATTGGCAACAAGTTCTTGTCTTTACTCGTACTAAACACGGTGCAAACCGTTTGGTTCGCGATTTAGAAAAAGCAAAAATTGCGGCTGCAGCTATTCATGGTAATAAAAGCCAAAATGCTCGGATGAAAGCTCTCGCGGGTTTTAAAGATGGCGAAGTTAGAGTGCTGGTGGCAACTGACATTGTTGCACGCGGTTTAGATATTCAAGAGCTACCTAATGTAGTGAACTTCGACTTACCAAACGTATATGAAGATTATGTGCATCGAATTGGCCGTACTGGTCGTGCAGGCGCAACTGGCGAGGCTGTATCGTTTGTAACACATGAAGATGCCGATGATTTATTTGGGATTGAACGACTCATTCAAGAGCTTATTCCACGTAAAATTGAGCCGGGGTTTGAGCCGCAAAACCCAGTGCCAGAATCTAAGCTAGACACACGTCCACTGAAAAAGAAAAAGCCTAAGAAACCGAAAAAACCTAAGCAAGTGGATGGTGAACAAGCGTCAACGGGTAATCAGCAGAGTAAAGCTAAATCAAATTCAAGCAACGCAGCTAAGCCTAAATCAAAGCCTAGGTCACAAGGTAATAGCGTAGAAGGCGACAAATCGAACGCTAATAAGCCGCGCAGAAATAAGCCTAACTCGGGAAATCGCAAACCACAAAATGGTAATAAAAAGCCGAGTGGTCAAGGGCAACGCAGTGAACAAGGGAAGGCAAATAACTCGAATCGCTCAAATAATAGTAATCGCCCAAGCAGCGGTGGTCGTTCGAGAAATGGCAGCAATGATAGTACGAACAGACCGAAAAGAAGCAGTTACAGAAATACACGTGGATAATGTAAATTCACACTAAAGCATTTTGTTAGTTTTTTGAATCAAAGCCTATACTTTTAGTATGGGCTTTGTTTTGAGGATGCTATATGACGAATGCGCTAGCAAAACAAATTGACAACATTCCTATGTTGCCGAGTGTGATAACTCAACTATTGTCTTTGTCTGTTGATGATCCTGACTATTTTAATAAAGTCATCAAGCTTGCTGAGTCTGACCCAACATTTGCTATTCGTATCATAAAATTAAGCAACACTGTACCGTTTGGCATTCGTAGTCCAATTGTCAGTATCCATGATGCAGTTATTAGAGTGGGTATAGATCAAATCCATAATTTATTGGCTTCCATCGCTGTCACTCTAGTCTTTGTGCCTGTAACTGATGCTGAAAAACGGTTATGGCAGCACTCTCTTGAGGTTGCATGCTTGGCTCGACTTATCGCAAGTCATTTGAAGGAGTGTCATGTGAAACCCGAGCAAGCATATTTAGCAGGTTTATTGCATGACCTTGGATTATTTCTTCGCTTCCAAGAAAGTCAAAACAAGTTTAATCATATTGATGACTATGTGTGGTCAACGCCCGCTCAGTTTGTTGAATCAGAAAAGCAATTATTTGATGAACCCCATGCAGTGTTATCAGAGCAGATCTGCAGACATTGGAAGATACCCAAATGTATATCGAATATAGTAGCACATCATCATCACTATGAGTTATCAGCACATCATGAGTTGAATGAAGAAGAAATGCATTTAGTTAGAATTATTCAACTTTCTGATCTATGTAGCGAAATGGTGTATCACATTAAGGGAGTGACAAAGAAGACTGTGATCCAAGAAGTAAAACACATCATGCCATTGGCTGAATGGGCAAGAGCACACCTTAATTCAATTAAGGCGTTAGATGATGGCAAAGTAGCATTAGAGTATGCTCATAAAATATATAAAGAGATCCTTCATTTATGTGTATAAGCTGATTACACTAGTCGCTAATAAATAGTAATGAGTAAAAATAATGTATCAAGGAAGTTGCCTGTGTGGTGCTATCAACGTCGAAGTTGGTCAAATTAGTTCTATTATTCACTGTCATTGTTCTTTATGTCGTAAATCGAGCGGTACTGCGTTTGCAACCAATGGGTTTGTGAACAGCGACGAATTCAAAATAGTCAAAGGCGCTGATAATTTAAATTTTTTTGAGATGAAAACCGGTCGTAAACGTCACTTTTGTAAAACTTGTGGTTCGCCAGTTTATAGCTCAAATGATGCCGATAAATCTCGCATCCGCTTACGTCTTGGTATTCTTGATTCTGACATTTCAGAACGACCAATTTCACATAACTTCGTTACTTCAAAAGCGTGTTGGGATAGCCTAAATCAAGATTTACCCCAATACGAAGCCCACGAGCCAAATCGGCAATAAGAATTTGAATGTGGTCTAGATTACTTGGCTGGGCTCTAGGTGATAGATCTCAGCGAGCAAGCTGAATCCCATTTGTTGGTAAAGCGGAAGCCCTGCTTTTGAAGCTTGTAGCGTCATTAAACGAGTATTTTGGCGCTTGGCAAAATCAACCAAGTGATTCATGAGTGTTTTTGCTATGCCTTGGCCTCTAAAATTAGGATCGACACCTACTTGATGCACGCCCATCACGTCATCGCTTTGAAATGCGATGGCTGTGCCAGCTATGGCTCCGTCAACTTTATAGGAAAACAAAGTCGCATTTGGGTTTGTGAGTAGAGGTAACAGAGCTTCTGGCGCGATGATATAACCAAATGCGTTTGAACAAGCTTGAGCCCAAGATGGTAAGTCATCAGACTGAGTTAACACTTCAACTTGGCTTGACCCATTAAATTGTGCCTTTTCTAAAGGCAAAACCATGGCTTGCAGTGACATTTTTACTTGCTCTGATCTATGCTCTGTTGGCTTTAATATCGTCACTCTAGATTTGCCTACGGGTAATGGGGGCACTTTTTCTGGATAATCTAAACCGAAGTCTGCTTGCCAAGCTTTATTTGGCCAATTGGTATGTATTTTTAGTTCTTGCTCGCTTTTTTGCTCTTTTTGTTGCTCACTTTTTAGCTCAGGGCTGTGCGCCATTGCAGACCAAAAGGCGTCTAAATTCTGTAAGTTTTTTGCTAGTTTTGAAGTCATGTTCTTAGTCCCTGTTAATTAAAATAATGCCGACGATGAGCAGCGTGCTGCCTAATAGCTTGCTGCTGGTAATGAGTTTTTGTGGACTCTCAAATAGCCCAAAGTGGCTGATCAGCATGGCAATAATAAGCTGGCCAGTGAGGGCATAACTCATCATCATACCCGCGCCCATTTTTGGTATTAACCAATACATTGCACCGACACCAATCACACTCAAAGCGCAAGAAAACCATAAATACCAAGGCACACTTGTGAGCTGTATGTTACTAAAAGTGATTTGCAGCGTCTTAAACTGGCTGAGCACAATAAAGCTGGCGATAAGCGCAAAGCTTGCTAAAAACGCAAAACCTGTGGCTAGTAACGCACTGTTTAAGTGTACCCCGAGCCTTGCATTCATGGCTGCCTGAATAGCAATGCAGCCACCAGCAAAGATTGCCAGCATACCGAGCGAATTCATAATGTTACCACCAACTGCTCAGTTGTTTTTCGAAATTTAGGTCGAGTTGCAGTGCTGTCATTTTTACTACGAATACCAACAGGGCAAAGAATAGCGGCATTGAGCCCTTGTTTATCGAGCCCAAGCACTTGGTTGATACCTTGTGTATCAAACCCTGTCATAGGACCGGCATCAATTTGATGTATTGCTGCGTAACTGAGTAGCTTGCCGAGAGCGATGTAGCATTGTTGCTGAGCCCAAATACTTTGCTGTGCTGATGTTCTACTCAGAATGTCTTGCGAGATGATGTCTTTATATGCTGATAAGGTTTCAGCTTTTCTGCCTTGAGATGCCGCAAGTTCGCTAATATAAGTATTGATAGTGTCAGCGGTGATCTCGGTATAATTTGCCAATACCAATAAATGTGAGCACTCGACGACTTTGTTTTGCCCGTAACTAAACTCTAAGCAGGCATTTTTAAGTGCAGCACTTTCAACAATTAAAAGTTTGTAAGGTTGCATACCATAAGCGCTGGCACTGAGTCTGACGCTCTCAACTAGGCCATCAATTTGCGTTTGCGATAAAGTCTGGTTCGAAAATTCTTTTACAGCGTACCGCCAGTTTAGTGCATCTAAATAGTTCATAGCTTTCATTCCTGCATGTGGTTGATGTGGTAAGTTTATGAAAGATGAACTTTGAACGCCTTTACATATGTTGATAAAAGCAATTAATTCTTTAACCAAAGCTCAGTTTATTTAAGTCTTTTCTAATGCGACTGAGTTGGGTAGGCGTGATCCCTAGATAACTGGCAATATGATACTGAGGGAGTCTAGACAAAATAGCTTTGTATTTGTCTAAAAACATCATATATCGCTGTTTTGCTTCGTGTTGTAAGTATCCTATTTCTTTTGGCTCTTTTTCTAACAGCCAATGTTGCTCTAAATAGTTGATATGAAATGCCATGAGCTCACTATAAGCAAACAACTCACGGCGAAACTGTTTAAAATCTATGGTTATGATGTCACAGTCTTCAAGTGCTTCTATGGCTAAAAAACTAGTTTCATTCTTTAGTAAGGCACTCATTGAGCCTGGAAACCGTCCTTCAGAAAAAAAGTTTTTATTAAACTCATTACCTTCTTCATCGATCAAATAAGCACGCATCAGCCCTTTATGAATAAAGGCAAAACTACTTGGTATTTCACCAATGGCGTACAAGGTTGTGCTTTTAGCAATACGAGTATAGTGGCAGGCACTAAAATAGCGGTTTAAAGCTTGATCTGATAATGGCGCGTATTTTTTAAGTGTCTGTTCTAAATGGGTAAACGCAGCTTGCAATGAGATGAACCTAGATAATGTAAAGGCTTTGACTATAACAACTAATAAAAGAATAGGTAAGAACTAAGATGAAAGAGAGATTAAAACTGAGGGGGGATTTGGAGGCCAGCGAACTGGCCATACTATAATTAGCGGTTCGAGTGAGACCACTTAGGGTTATAGTTAACGATTTCAGAGCAGATAGCGAAAACATAACCAACAGAAAGAATGGTATAGAAACAGACAAGCTCTGTAAGGCTTTTAGAAGTATTCATGATTTCCTATTTGGTTTGTTTATCGGTCTAATAATTAGAGTTCGAATTATAAAGGTTTTATTGATCTTTTTTATAGGGGGTAATTAAGAGTTATAATGTTGTGTGTTTTTGCTTTTAAGTATCTGTTTTAATAGGTTTTTGTGTGGAGGGTTTAAATGTGTTTATAACTTTAATTTATGCTCTTAACAAATAATTAGATATGAAAGTAAATTTATTCTAAATGCAAAAGGTTATTAGGTTTTAGATTAGTGCTTCTTGTAGTTTTTGTTTTTAAGTTATTGATTTGAATTAGTATTTGCTAGCTTTTGAGAAAGGTTAGTGAACAAATCTTTTTATCTTGGCGAACAGAAGAAAAGCGATATGGGAAATACATACTGATAAGAATGCACTTATCCCAAGTGCGCCACCAAATCCTATTAAGTGAGGGATGAGATACTCAAAAAACAGCGCAAATAAAACTGCAGATAAACAGATACTTTCAAGACCAAACCGAATAGGGGCGCTCATGCCCACAAAAGTACTGCCAAAAAATACCAAACTATAAAGTTCAGTATTCAAACCAACCAAGTAGAAAATACCATAGGCTAAGATAGATAAGCAGCTCGACGCGCGTATGGCATCAAAGCGGTTTCGTTTTGCTAACAGGTAGGTTGAAATGGCGCCTAATAAAGAGATAAATAACAAATCAATCGTAATTGAATTTAGCATCAAATCAATACCTGTCGAGTAAAAACAAAAATAGCGACCGAGGTAAACGAAATTCCGCCAAGTCGTCCGCCAAAACCACTGAATAGGCGAATACTTGATACATAGAGCAAGGTACCAATTAAGCAAATAAGCGATAACGCCCAAAAGCTTTCTATTAATTCGATAGAGCACATACCGGTAAAGCAGCCAGCATACAAGGTTGCATGGGGGTGGTGTGCGAGTTTTTCATTGCTTGGAATAAAGCTTGCGACAAATGCAGGGATACTTGCAGCTAAAACCACAGGGAACGCAAAGAAAGCGTGTAATAAAAAGCAAGCAAACGCGCCAATTGAGTAGGTGATTAATAGCGTTGAGTTAAAGTGAATTCTGTGAGAAATGAGCTTTTGCCTTATTTTAGTACGCGTTTTGTGTGGAATTGAACACTTGTTAAGTTTGCTATTTTAACGAAAGCGACATTAAAAATCAGCCAGATATATTTTGTTTCGGCGTGTGGTGAACCCAAGCCTACAGATTTTCACAGTTGTAGCCTGTAGGCGCCGATTTTACATCGCGCTTATTGCGATATGGCGTGGAGTAAACCCGAGCCTACAGAGCTGCACGGTTTTAGTCTGTAGGCGCTGACTTTATATCGCGCTTGTTGTTAAATGGCGTGGGGTAAACCCAAGCCTACAGATCTGCACGGTTTTAGTCTGTAGGTGCTGACTTTATATCGTGCTTGTTGTTAAATGGCGTGGGGTAAACCCAAGCCTGCAGATCTGCACGGTTTTATTGTGTAGGTGCAGATTTTACATCGCGCGAGTTTTTATTTGGCGCTTATTTTTATTTGGTGGTGGGTAAACTCGAGCCTTATATCTAAGCTTTTCACTTCAAATAAAAAAAGCAGCTTGTTCAATACAGGCTGCTTTAATGTCATCAAAAACGTGTTAACGATGTTTTTTATAAATCAAACTATATAGAGCAGGCAATACTACCAAAGTCAGTAGTGTCGAGGTGATAATGCCGCCGACAACGACTGTGGCCAGTGGTCTTTGTACTTCTGCACCTGTGCCTACATTCAGCGCCATGGGGAGAAAACCGAGACTGGCAACTAGAGCGGTCATCATTACCGGACGCAGCCTTTGCAAGGCCCCTTGCTCGATGGCTTTGTATAGGTTTATACCTTGCGCCCTGAGCTGCTTGATAAATGACAGCATGACTACGCCGTTAAGTACTGCGACACCAGAGAGGGCGATAAAGCCCACTGCGGCAGAAATTGAGAATGGCATGTCTCTGAGCATTAAAGCCAATACCCCACCGGTTAACGCCAATGGCACACCACTGAAAATCACCAATGTATCTCTGATTGAATTAAACGCGCTATAAAGCAGCCCTAAAATCAATAATAAAGTCACAGGCACAACAATGCTGAGTCGCTGGCTGGCTGATTCGAGTTGTTCAAAAGTCCCCCCGTAATCGAGCCAATAACCTGCTGGCAGGTTTAGTTCGCCATTCATAAGCGTTTTTGTTTCACTGATAAAGCTGGCTAAATCTCGTTCATCAACGTTGGCGGTGACAATCACATTGCGTTTGCCGCTTTCACGATTAATTTGATTCGGTCCTGTGGTTAACTCGATATTGGCAACTTCCCCCAAGGGCACAAACGCCAGATCTGGGTTCTGACTTGCAGGCAAAGCCACAGGCAGTGATTTTAAGGCTTCTAAATCATGTGACCATTGTTTATCAAGCTTGACTAAGAGTTTAAAGCGTTTGTCACCTTCATAAATTAGGCCTGTTTCAACACCACCGACAGCAGCGGCGAGGGTGTCTTGAATATCACTGACGGTTAAGCCGAGTAATGCCAAATGATCACGCTGTGGTTCGACCGATAAAGTCGGTAAGTCTGCCATTTGCTCTAAGCGTACATCGGTGGCACCTTTGACGTTTTTCAATAGTGCCGTGGTCTTTTCACCATATTGTTTAAGTACACTTAAGTCATCGCCATAAATACGCAGTGCCACATCGGCGCGCACACCGGCGATTAATTCGTTAAAGCGCATTTCAATGGGCTGAGTAAACTCGTAGTTATTACCCGGCATGTCTGCGACTTTAGCTCTGAGTCGAGTAAGTACATCGGCTTTACTTTCATCAGGATTCGGCCATTCAGATTTTGGCTTTAAGATCATAAAGGTGTCAGCCACATTCGGCGGCATAGGATCGGTGGCGACATCCGGTGTGCCAATCTTTGAGAACACATGCGCCACTTCAGGCAGGGTTTTAATGGTGCTTTCAAGCGTTAATTGCATCTCAACCGATTGCTCTAACCCAGTGCCTGTGATCCGAAGCGCATGCATAGCAATATCGCCTTCGTCGAGTTTAGGTAAAAATTCAGCCCCAAGTTTTTGTGCTTGCCAAGCGACAACACCCACAAAAGTAAATGCCACGGCGACTAGCGCAACAGAGTGTTTTAAAGAGAACGCGAGTAACGGCTGGTAAATGGCTTTTGCTGAGCGCATAACTCGGTTTTCTTTTTCTTCAATTTTACCTTTAACGAAAATGGCAATGGCCGCAGGCACAAAGGTAATAGAAAAGATCAGCGCGCCAATTAACGCAGCGATTACAGTAAACGCCATTGGCTGGAACATTTTGCCCTCGACGCCTTCTAGAGCAAATAAGGGTAAATACACCAACATGATGATCAGCATGCCAAATGCGGCGGGATTAAAGACCTCTTTGGTACTGTGATATACAACGTCTAAACGCTCTTGTAAGGTTAACAAGCGACCGTGTTGCTGTTGCGCTAATCCCAAACGGCGCAGGGCATTCTCAACGACTATGACCGCGCCGTCTACAATCAAACCAAAATCTATGGCGCCCAAGCTCATTAAGTTACCTGAGACACGATTGCTTACCATGCCAGTCATGGCAAACAACATACTCAGTGGAATAACCAATGCGGTGATGAGCGCGCCTGTGATGTTGCCAAGTAACAAAAACAAAATAACGATGACCAACATCGCACCTTCAAATAGGTTTTTCTCTATGGTGGCTATGGTTTTATCAACCAATGTTGTGCGGTCATAAACGGCTTCGACGATAACGCCTTTAGGTAAACTGCTTTGAATGACTTGCAGTTTATCGGCCACAGCTTTGGCAACCACATGACTGTTTTCGCCCATCAACATCATAGCTGTGCCGAGTACCGCTTCTTCACCGCCATAGCTGGCAGCACCGGTTCGCAGCTCTTTTCCATAAGAAACCGTACCGATATCTTTAATACGCACAGGTGCATCGTCACGTTTTGCGACTACAAGTTGTTCAATGTCCGTCAGGGTTTTCAATTGTCCGGGAGAGCGAACCAAATATTGCATGCCATTTCGCTCAATATAACCTGCGCCGCGATTGGCATTATTTTGCTCTAGCGCATTAACTATATCGGCAATAGTCAGTTTATACGCCAGTAGTTTGCTCGGCTCTGGGGTGACTTGATATTGCTTTTCAAAGCCGCCAATGCTGTTTATCTCTGTAATACCTTTAACTTTCAGGAGTTGTGGTTTTATAACCCAGTCTTGCAAAGTGCGCAGATCTTCTGCGCTATAAGCCGAGCCATCGGGCTTTTTGGCACTGTATTTTGCTCTGACAATATAGGTAAATATTTCACCTAAACCACTGGCGATAGGGCCCATGCTTGGCTCTATGTTATTGGGCAATTCGCTGCGAACACTTTGCAGGCGCTCGCCAATTTGCTGTCTTGCCCAGTAAATATCGGTGCCCTCGTCAAAAATAACGGTGACTTGAGATAAACCATAACGCGACAGCGAGCGTGTTGTTTCGAGGTTTGGTAATCCTGCCATGGCGTTTTCTATTAAATAGGTGATCCGCTGCTCGGTTTCTAACGGGGTGAAACCGGTGGCTTTGGTATTTATCTGCACCTGTACGTTGGTGATATCGGGGACCGCATCTATTGATAACCGTGTCATGTTATACACACCAAATGCGGCAACCAGCAAAGTGGCAGCCATGACTAGCCAGCGACGCTTTACGGCAAAAGAAACGATAAAATCAATCATGTCTGTTCCTTAGTGTGCGTGGCTTGCGCCGTTTTTAAGAATATCGGCTTTTAAGATGTAACTGTTTTCAGTGACATACTCTTCGCCCGCATTTAAGCCTTCAATGACCGACACCCATTCGCGGTTGGCTTCACCAAGTGTTACATGGCGCGCCTCAAAGCGGTTTGCGGTTTTAACAAACACTACGTCTTCGTCTTCTAAGCTTTGAATGGCGGTTTGTTTCACTCTTAATTGGTTTGTAAGCTCTGCCGTTTTTACATCAGCTTTCACATGCATGCCCGGTCGCCAGTGTCCGTCACGGTTGTCGATCACCACTCTTGCCCGAGCGATATGTCCGCCTGTCATCATCGGGGCGATATACGAGACCTTGCCCGAGGTGTTTAAGTGTTGATGCAAGTCGTAAATATCTGCGCTTTGACCGATTTTGAGCTTTTCGATGTTTTCAGGAAATGCCGATAGCTCAACCCACACTTGCTCAAGATTAATGATGGTCAGTAAGGTTTGATCTAAGGCGAGTTGCCCCTGTGCAAATAAACGTTCAGTGACTTCACCATCGGCAGGGCTCTTGATGATATAGCTTTGTAACGTTTGGCGGTTTTGTACTTTGAGTAACGGCTGGTTTTTTGTCACTCGATCACCAATTTCAACAAATACTTTTTCAACAATGCCCTGATAAGGCGCCATGATGGTGAAAGTGTTGTCTATGGTTGGCGCGACCACGCCAAACAAGGTGTCGTGTTGGCTTATTGTGCCACTGCTCGCACGTTCGGTTTTTATACCATTGGCAAGAATGGCTTGCTCGGTGAGCACCACGACATTTTCTTCTTCATCATGTTGCTGTTGTTTATGAACAGAAGTTGGTTTTTCATCGTGATCATGTCCTTTGCCAGCAAAAACCATAGCGCTATGAGTCATCCCGAGCGTTGAAAAAGTGAATATTAAGGCGATAGTAGATGGTTTTAATGATTTCATAGTGTGTTGCTCCATGGCGAAGAAGTTACAGTTTCTTTAGTTAGAGGTGACTGTGAATGAGCTTTATTTAGAGCTGATAGTGAGGTGTTGCCGATCAAACGTTGTAATAAAAGGTGTGAATTGAGCAGTGCAACCTGTGTGTCTATGATCGCTTGCTCGGTATTGAAACGCTCTTTTTGCGCATCTAACAGTTGCAGCACTGAGATCTGTCCAAGGCGATAACTGTTTAAACTTTGCGAGATTAAAGTTTTTGCCAAAGGAAGCAATTGGCTTTGCAACTGCAACAGCCTGCGCTGTTGGTTTTGTGCTTGATTGTAGGTTTGGCTGATCTGTTGTTTGAGAGATTGACGAATTAATTGCTGCTGCTCACTCAATAAGTCGATTTGCGCACGTGCCGCTTTAATATTGCCTTGTTGCGGATTGCTGAGTTGCAGAGGCATTGCTGCTTCAAACAGCAGAGAAGCACTATTACTGGCATTATCAAATCTGACTCCTGTACCAAGGGTGATATCTGCTATCGAATTAGCTGAAGCCAATTGCATAGTTGCTTGTTCGGCTAGCACTTGTTGTGAGATAAGTTGAATTTCAGGTGCCATATCAATGGCGTTATGTAAGTCAGCTAAATTTGGCAGGCTCAGTTCTGTTTTCACATTGCCGTTAGCACTTCTGCGTATTGGTAGTAGTTTTTGGACAGTATTAAAGTCAGTTTCACCTAACCAAAACTGGGCTAGGCGCAGTTTTGCTGTTGTAAATTCACTTTCAAGTTGCTGTTGTTCAAGCTGTAATGTCCCGTATTCAAACTGCATCCGAGCTACATCGGCATTCGATACCGCACCTGCTGCTGCGCGTTGTTTAATGGTATTAAGCGCGGCCGACACCGTGCTTTGCTGTGTTTGACTTAATGCGAGTAAGCTTTGTAAGCGCATCACCCGATAATATTGCGCGGTGGCATCAGCAAATACGTCTAGTTGCGTGAGTTGATATTCGGTCTTAAATTGCACCAGTTTGCTATCTTGCACCGCAATACGTCGCTGCTTTTTATCACCACGTTCAAACAGTTGGCTGATAAGCAAAGTGCCTTCTATACCACTGACATCTTTTGCTTCGTTACTGCCGAATGCATTTTCGAGTGAGAAGCTTAATTCTGGGTTAGGCGATAAACCCGCTTGTAAGCGGTTCGCTTCGATAACTGCTGCTTTTTCTTTGTAAAGTTGCAAGCTAGGGTGGTTTGCTTGTGTGCGTTGTAGCACGGTTTTTAGTCTAAGCGGCGTTTGCTCGGCCCACACAGGTTGTGGCATACAAATAGCCAAACCCATGATCAAAATAGAGATCTTTTTCATGTTCATTACTCAATTTATTAAAATTCTGGATGAAAATTAACAGTCAAGCGCACACTGGATGATAGCTAGAAGCTATTAGTCATCAGTTCAAAAATTTATATATGTGTGCGCTAGGCGTGATTGAGTAAACTCGGAGGCGGTACTAAAGGCGGGTAACTCTTGCTTTGATAAGCAGAGTTGTAACTGCTTATTTGTTCGCTATAAGCCAGCACACTTTGCACTTTAACGCTATTGCCGCTGTGACAAGTGTGGTGGTTATGAATATCAGCGTGAAAGACCTGAGAGCCGTCATCGGCTTGATCGAAATGAGGTGCTTTAACTAACTCATGAACATGGACTGGTTCATCATGGCTATTATTGGCATGAAAAGGCGCGCGGTCACAGTTTAATAAACTGTGCAGCAAGACCAATACAAAAATGTATGCGATGCGCGATTTCAACATGACTAATCTATAAACCAATAATTTAAATGAGTTTAACTATTTAACACGAATAAAAAGTGCGTTAGTGTAATGCCACTATAAAGCTTCCAGTAACAGGAAGGTCAACATGAAAATTGCCGAACTTTCAAAATTAACTCGGGTAACCAGTAAAACCATTCGTTATTACGAACAAATTGGCTTACTACCAGAGCCGGCACGTGCTGCCAATGGGTATCGCGTTTATCAGCAAGAAGATGTTGAGCGTTTATCGTTTATCCGCCGTTGTAGAGATTTACAAATTCCTCTTGAAGAGATAAAAAAAGTGCTTGGGTGCGATCATGGTAATGCCTGCGAAGGGCATAATAATCATGTTGATGACTTAATCGCAGCGCAATTAGAGCGAGTGAAAAAAGCCAAAATTGAACTTGAAGCACTAGAGCAAACCTTAACAGGCTTGCTGGAAGGCTGCGATGACGCAAATTCGAGTCAGTGCAATATCTTACAGAACTTGCGAGCTCACTAAGTATGCATCAGGCTCATTTTCATGGTTTCACCATAAACTGGCAATCGGGCGAACTACGCAAACAAGGCACTGTAACGCAACTCGAACCTAGGCTGGTGGCGGTGCTTAAAGTGTTGTTTGATGCCCAAGGTGAGCTTGTCAGTTATGAGCAATTGCAGCAACAAGTTTGGCAAGGTGTCATTGTTGCGCCTAATGCGTTACAGCGTGTTATCGCACAACTTAGAAAATCTCTTGGCGATACAGCCAAACAGCAGGCTATTATTAAAACGCATCCTAAACGCGGTTATAGCTTGGTTTTGATTAGTGAAGGTCTTGAAGTTAAAGGTCGTGAGAATGAAAAGCTTGACGTTGAGGCGCTTGAAAAGCAGAACATCACAACCGCCCATCAAATAAACCTGCGTTTCTTGAATCAACCAATTGCTTTATTGGGCATTGTTTCATTAATTATAGTCATATTTACGTTTATTCATTTGTTTTATAAACCGACGACAAAAGCAGGAGCTGCGCAGGCAAATTTAATCAGTTTAGACACACAAACGGAGCAATTTGCTCAAGTAATACCCCTGCCTAAGACTGAGTTTATCTTTATCGATAAACAAGCTGGCAACCAGTTAGTGCTTCACAATACACAAAACAACCAGCGAGAAGTGCTGTTAGATAAAGTGCATGTTTATGGTCAAATGGTTTTAGCTGAAGATAAACAACAACTGCGTTTTGGCCAAACCATTGATCAAAATGGCGTTAAATGCGCTGAATTAGTGGGTTTAGATATCAAGACAAAAGCGCTTACTCGTGTATTGCCTTGCCAAAATGACTTCAATCACACACCGCTTTTCAAAAATGATGAAACGCTTTTGTTTATTAAAACCGACAAACAATGGCAGTCAGAGCTTATTTCTTTGAATATTCAAACACAGCAGCAAACTAGTTTGCTTGCAGGTCAGATTGATAATGCTTTCATATCGCCTGATAAAACTCGACTTGCTATTAATTTCAATAATCAATTACAGGTGTTTGACTTAAAAGAAAACAAGCTTGAAGCCATTAGCTTGCCTAAAAGTTTCAACCAAGCGTTAAGTTCGAGCAACTTGGTTATGACATTTTCAGACAATGGCAACCTATGGGTAGCTCTAGATAAATCACTTGTAGAATATAGTCCTCAGGGAAAAGTCATCAGCAACACTAACCTAGCCAGCAGCATGCAAGTGTCTGAGTTAATGTTTAATGACAAGCAGTTGTTTGCTTTACTCGGTCGAGACAACCATCAGGTTCGGTTAAGTTCAGTAACGCAGCTAAATAACGTAGTTGATATTGCGCCGTCGAAATTTACTGATATGCAGGGTAAATTTCGACCCGATTCAAATGCTATCAGTGTGCTCAGCAGTCGAAGTGGGTCAACTCAGATCTGGCTGCAACAAGGTGAGCAACTTTTACAATTGACTCAAGCAGCGGCAGTTACAGATCATATTTGGTTAGATAAAAGTCGAGTAGCTTATCTCATTGAAAATCATGTTTGGCTTCTAAGTCTTGCTGATGAAAACCCCAAGCCAATAAAGCTCGAGTTGAATGTACCAGTAAAGCAATTGCTGCAAGCAACATCAAAAACATTGTACGTACAATCTGAAATAGAGCTAAATACTTCATTAATTGCGATAGATTTAAAGACGAATAGCCTTAGTACTCTGTTTGAAGGGCCTTTTCATTGGGCACAGGTGTTAGACGACAACACCTTGATATTAAATGACAGCAGCCAACTTAAAAAAGTTATTGGCGGTCAAGTGTCCGAAACTACAGCACTCCCAGCATTAACACTTCAGGGCCGCTATTACATGAAAGGCAATGAGGTTTATTTGCAAGATAAACAGCAAAATGTTTGGCTTTATAACCCATCATTAGAGCAAGCTGAAATTATTGGTGGTTTTGATGAAAACAATTTGTTTATGAGTGATTTCTCAAAACAATCATTAAAGATGCTGGGCGATAACTTTGTGAAAACCAATAACGAATTGGTCATGATTGAATTCAAGTAAGTTAAAAATAGATGGGTCGCAGATGTCAGAAAAAATTGAACAAAGTATAGGCAGCATTGCCTTAGTGGTTGAAAACTACGATGATGCCATTGAGTTTTATACAAATAAGCTTAGATTTACCTTAGTTGAAGACACAAACTTGGGAGGCGGAAAACGCTGGGTTCAAGTGTCGCCGCCAAACTCGAATGGCACGAATTTATTGCTTGCGCAGGCAAGTTCTGAAGAGCAGAAAAATGCAGTCGGAAATCAAACGGGCGGTCGGGTGTTCTTATTTCTCCATACCAATGATTTTTGGCGCGATTATGAGTTTATGAGAAGTAAAGGCGTGGTGTTTCATGAAGAACCACGAGAAGAGGAATATGGCACAGTAGCGGTATTTCAAGACCTTTACGGCAATAAGTGGGACTTATTACAACTTAATAAAAAATAAAGGAAAATAAAATGCTAAATGCAAGTTGTCATTGCGGGAATATTCAATTAACTATGCCGAAACCTGAGTCACTTACCAGTTGTAATTGCTCTATTTGCCATCGTTTAGCAGCCCTTTGGGGAAACTACCCTCCGAAAGAAGTTTCACTCAATATTCACCAAGGTGGTATAGAAATTTACAGTCATAGTGATGAATACATACACTTTCATCGCTGTGGAAAATGTGGGTGCACCACCCATTACACCTTGACTGAAAAAGCCGGTAGAGAGAAAACCGCTGTGAATTTTCGTATGGTAGACCCCGCAGCTGCGCAAGATATTAGAATAAGGCGTTTTGACGGTGCAGATACTTGGACGTTTATAGATGAGTAAGCTTGATAATATTCTATTCTGTTAGGAGAAGAGGTTGAATTTAAAAGGTATTCATCATGTGGCAATTATTTGTTCTGATTATGAAAGGTCTAAAGCTTTTTACACACAAGTTTTAGGTTTACAGGTCGTTGCAGAAAATTACCGAGCAGAGCGAGATTCTTTCAAGCTAGATTTGGCTTTGCCTGATGGCAGCCAAGTTGAATTGTTTTCTTTTGTCAATGCGCCTAAAAGAGTGAGCCGCCCCGAAGCCCTAGGGTTAAGGCACTTGGCTTTTTGCGTTGAATGTATCGACACTGAAGTCATGGCATTAGAAAACCATGGGGTTGATGTCGAGGCTATTCGTGTGGACGAATACACTGGAAAGCGCTTTACTTTTTTCCAAGATCCAGATGGTTTACCTTTAGAGCTGTACGAAGTTTAGAGGAGCCAAGATGTCTGATGCGATTTGCCCAAAGTGCCACGAGAAAATCGAGCCTTTTGCGATGTCGCTCGCTTTCTTTCCGTTCTACTTTAAGTGCAATCATTGTAGTGTGAGGCTCAAGCTTAAATCTTTAAAACTGCTTTTGTCAGTATTAATTACATATTTGCTGGTTGTGGTGTTGATGATTTGGCTTTTACCTGCCTTTAGAGGCTACGCGGTCTTAACTAGTGTGTTTGTTTGGTTGGTGCTTTATAATTCCATTGCGCATAAAATGCTGAGTAAAGACAATCTTTTGGTTGTTGAGTGAGTTATTCTCGGTACTTTTCTATATCCATAACAATAAAAAATGATGATCCAACAATTAAATAATACAGCGCCAGAGGTTTGCCAGCAAATCTATCAGGTTTTTCAAAGCTCTTACAAAATCGAAGCTGATCTTATTGGTGTTCAGAACTTTCCGCCTTTATCACGCACAGTTGAACAGATACAGCAATCAAATAATGAATTTTATGGGGTTATTGTTGCAGGTGAGCTCGCTGGTGTGATTGAAATATCGTTGAATGAGTTTTCAGTCCAGGACATATTAGAAACAGCACTAGAAATAGAGAGCTTAACGGTATCTCCATTGTTTTTTAAACAAGGGATAGCGAGTCTTTTAATTGAGTTTGTTCTTCACACTAAAGCGTTTGAATATGCTATCGTCGAAACGGCTGTGGTTAACCAACCAGCAATTAAGCTTTACGAGAAACATGGTTTTAGAATTTTTAAGCAGTTTACACCCGAGCACGGTATTGAAAAGGTGGCACTGAAACAGAGTGGTTATAAATAAAAGCGCTCATAAGTAAAAGTACGCATAAGTAAAAAGCTATAGGACGGATTATGTTATTGATTGCTGCAAGTATTCTTATTATTTTGGGGGTTCTGCATTCGGTACTGGGTGAGAAGTTTATACTTATCAGGCTATTTCGTCGTGATAATTTGCCAAAAATTTACGGTAGTGATGCTTTTACTAAAGGAACTATGAGGTTTGCTTGGCATATCACTTCAATTGCCTGGTTTGGCTTTGCTTCGCTTTTATTCATGCATAGTGAAGGTAGCAGTGAAAATATTCTTTATGTTGTGAGTTTAGTTTTTTTACTGAGTGCTGCTTTGTCGGCTTATTTTACGAAAGGTAAACACTTCTCATGGTGGCTCTTTTTAGCTGTTGCAATATTAAGCTATCTCAGTATTTGATCTGCTAATTTGGAACTGGGATAGCTATATTAAAGCGGCTACCTTTTCCTGGCTTGCTCTCAACAGTAATCGAACCTTGATGACTTTCAATAATTTTATGTGATACAGATAACCCTAAGCCTGTGCCTTCTCCAACCTCTTTTGTTGTAAAGAAAGGGTCAAAGAGTTTATTAACCGTAGATTGCTCCATACCGCAGCCGTTATCTGCAATAGTGATATGAATACACTGATTATGTAAACGGCTTTGTATGTCTATTTTACCGTTATCAGAGATTGCATCATTGGCATTCATCAGTAAATTGACGAGCACTTGGCTCAATTCGATTGGTAGGCAGTTAATGAGGGGAAGTTCTGCCAAGTTGATATCAATGTCAATATTGGGATTAAGCTCGGAGGCAACCATATTAATAGCGAGTTGAATGACGTCTTTATTGATATCGACATTGGCAATTGGCATTTTTTCCATTTGAGAGAAATGGCCTAGGTCTTTAGATATCACCCGGATCCGCTTTAAACCACTTTCAACGCTTTCTAATATAGAGTGAGTGTCATCAAAAATAAACTCAAGATCATGCTTGGCCGATAATTGCTTTGCTAGTTCTGAGTTATTTTCTTCAATATCGCCCCATGCCAGTTTAATATCATCTAAATATTCAGCCAAAGATTCCATATTGCTGGAGACATAACCAAGGGGGGTGTTAATTTCATGTGCCACACCTGCAGCAAGTTGACCAATTGACGCTAGCTTTTCTGAATGGATTAACTGCTGTTTCGTTTCTTCTAACTCACCCAGAGTATTTCTTAAATCTGTGTTTGCTTGCTCTAGTTGCTTTGTGCGCTCAATCACTTTGGCTTCGAGGTTTTCATTGAATGCTGATAACTCTTTTGTCATTTCATCCAATTGAATGAGATGTTCATAAGTTCTAAGTGAAGCCGTAATAGAAGTAAAAAGTCGCTGCTTAGTAAGTTCAGTCTTAGATTTGTAATCGTTGATGTCATAGTTCAACATTACTTCATGTTCTGGCATTTCACCTGGCTGACCAGTTCTTAGGATTATTCTAACTAAAGTGTTATTAAATACTTCGCGCACATGACCTGCTATTTTCAAGCCAGAATCATCAGTTTCCATAACGACGTCTAATAAAATGAGCGACAAATTATCTATAGATTGAATGAACTTAAGTGCTTGCTCAGAGTTATAAGCATGATAAAGCGTAAGGTTTTTGCCTTGGTATTGGTAGGTGTTTAATACCAGTTTAGATAGCTTATGGATTTCGTCGTCGTCATCTACAATTAATACAGGCCAGGTATCAAGTTGAAAGTGGGGGGACGGGGGTGTTGAAAAAACGGGCTCGTTTTGAAATAAAAAATCATTTTCAGGCTCATTGGACATACAAAACTCCCAGGCCAAGTTCAAACTATCTCTGTTTGACTATAGCAAACATTGCCACTTGAATGTACTACGAATTTTTAACATTTGAGTTTGATCATTTAAATTTTTAAAAATCGACATTATAAATTTGCAACTTTTAATGTTAATTGCCTAAATTTATTAAATAAACATCAATTGTTTTAGAGTAAAAGCTTGGAATTTACTTTGTTTTATAACATAGTGGTCGGTCCTCAACCGTGGGAACCATTTTTATGCTTAGCAATTTATCAATAAAACAAAAAATAACAGCAGGCTTTGGCGCAATCGGGATTTTGCTTCTACTGGCGTGCTCCTTGGGATATATGGCGCTATCACAGATCAGTGATGCAAATAGGAAAGTAACAGACATAACACTGCCTGGGCAAAGGGCTGTTGATGAACTTCAACTTCAGCAATTGAGGTTAAGTAAACTTATTGCTCAAGCGTACAATTTAGAGTCTTCTGATGAGGTTACTCAAGCAAAACAAAGTTTTGACCAAGCAGCTTCAAAACAGCAAACCTTGATAACCCAACTAAAGAATAAGCTGTCGTACGACAGGGCTTTAAATGGTTCAGTATCAAAAGTCGAACAAACCATACAAGCTATGGAGCAAGCAGGCGAAAGAATGCTTGCACTTAAAACCACATCACTCCTTGCTCAGAAAGACATCTCTTCACTGCTAGTAAAACTTCTTGATAGCAAAGAGCAAGCAAGTGTAGCAATGCTTGATATAGAACTGATCGAAGGTGCTGATGGTCGTCAGCTGGAAGAAATGATGGGGACTGGTGTTCGCATTGACGATATGCTGTTTACGTTAGAAAATAACGCAAAACAGATCCCGACATTAAGCCTAACTAATATCAGTGCTCACAAAGAGGATATGTCTTTTATTTTAGATAATATTAGTGACAATTTTGCTTTTCTAAAACGTCAAGCTCAAGGTATTAATGCTGAGGAAGTATTTAGCAACTTTGAAAGTGCACAACGTGAGCTTGAGAGTCTACTTCGATCACCTGGTAGTTTATACGATCAGCTGAATAAACAGCGTCAGTCTCAAGTTGATGCGACATCAGCTTACCGTCAAACCGAGCAGAACTCAGTCAATGCCATTAACGCATTAAATGCTATACAAGATAAGACCAAAATATCGTTTGAATCATCACAAAAACTAACGCAAGAATTGATTGCTCAAGCACAAACCAGTGCGATTATCTTAGTCATCATTTTTGTGGGCCTAGCTGCATTTATCGCATATTCGACTAGTAAGGCCATGCTTTCACCATTAAAAGCGGTAAATAAAATGCTGAATTTTTTGGCCGAGGGAGATTTCTCTCGCGATATGCAAAAGCGTAATGACGACGAATTTGGTACTTTGATTGATAATATTAATAAGGTAAAAGACAGCCTTCGAGAGCTGCTTAATGACATAAACAAGAAAGTGCATGAGCTTGATAGTGTGTCTGAGAAGTCACTGTCTGAAAGTCGGTTAGTAGCAGATAATGCGGCATCACAAATGATCAGAATGGATGACGCAGCAAGCTTGGCACAAAATGTATCTAGTTCAGCATCAAATGTGTCTCAAAATGCACAGAAAAGTTTAGAGAGCTTACTTCAAGCCAATGAACGCAAAGCAGAGGCCTCAACCTTAGTGGTTGATAATCAGTCTCACATCGAATCACTGGATGAAAAGATGGCAGAGGCGGTGGAAATGATGACCCGATTAACCTCGCACAGTAACAATATAGGGTCGATTTTAGACACCATCGTGTCGATTGCTGAACAAACTAACCTGCTTGCCCTGAATGCAGCTATTGAAGCGGCAAGGGCGGGTGAACAAGGTCGAGGTTTTGCGGTTGTTGCCGATGAAGTAAGAACACTGGCATCTCGCACTCAAGACTCAACAGAAGAAATCAATAAGATGATTTCGGCCTTACAGCAAGATACTAAACAAGCTGCGGATGCGATTCATGTAGGGCAAACAGATGCATCTGTTTGTGTTGAACAAAGCCAAGCATTGGTTGCGGTTATGCAACAAATTGAAGATGCGCTAAATGAAGTGACCCATTTAAGTGAGCAAGTGACACACTCTGCAGAGCAACAAGAGGGCGATTGTCAGCGTATTGGCCATGTCATGCTTGAGGCTAAAGATACTGCAAGCGACAATGCTGGCTCGATGAAGCAAATGGCTAAAGGCAGTGAATCGTTGAGTGAATTTGCACACAGGCTGGCTGAGTCTGTTGAGAGGTTTAAGCTTTAGCTACTCTGAAATTAATAAGTAACCGTTTTATTTGCGCTTCTTTACTTTGAAGGTTAACTTCATACCTATTAGTCAATGATTCAAAGGTGTTGATTTGTATAGTACAAACGCCATTTTAGTTAATTCGTTCACAATGGATGGTAAGGGTGGAAACCCTGCGGGGGTAGTATTAAATGCTGACAACTTGTCCTATGATGAGAAACTCAAAATTGCACAAGCGGTCGGTTACTCAGAAACAGCATTTGTGTCAAAAGATGAAGAGGTTGACTTTGAAGTGTCGTTCTTTACCGTCACAGATGAAGTCAACTTTTGTGGGCATGCGACGCTTGCTACTTTTTCAACTTTATTTAGCAAGAATCTAATTTCTGCAGGCAAGTATAAACAACGCACGAAAGCCGGTATTTTATCAGTTAATGTTGAAGAAAATGGCCGTGTAGTGATGGAGCAAGCTTGCCCGACTTATCTACAAACCTTCGAGTACAAAGATATAGCTCAGTTAATTGGCTTACCGCTTGATATATTATCTTTAATTAAGTTACCCATCGAAGTCATTTCCACAGGCTTACATGATGTGATAGTGCCAGTGCCTTCAGGCTATTTAGACAAATTGGAATTAGATAACGAGAAACTTAGCGAGTTTTGTAAAAAGCACAATCTTATAGGCATGCATGCTTTTGAGCTAAACAATTCTGAAAGTGAGTTTACAGCCAGTTGCCGAAATTTCGCGCCTCTTTTTGGTATTCCAGAAGAATCAGCGACAGGCAGTTCAAGTGGAGCTTTAGCTTGTTATCTTACAAAGCATGTTTTCAAAGAAGAGGGGTCCCATGATTTTGTTTTTGAACAAGGTCGCGCTATGGGCTGTGCGTCTAGGTTGAGTGCGAGAGTAAAATTAGAAAACGGCCAAGTAAGCAAAGTCGAGGTAGGTGGTGAAGCTAAAGAAATAGGTGTTCTAAAGGTAGGCTAAAAATACTGTGGCTTGAACTAACGCCACAGTATTAAAAAGGGTATTTATAATAACGATTGAAAATGAGGTAACATGCTTTGTGCTATGCGTTCTCTGACTTTGCTACTGTGATCTCCATCAAACACGACAACCTTTACTTTGGTATTTTGTGCTTCGCTTAACGCTTTTAACTTGAGGCTACCATCAGCAATCCATTTATATTCATCTTGTTTGCCTACTTCAACTTTTACCGAGTATAATTTTGATAACACCTTATTATCACTATATTGATTGATTAACTCTCCAAAACCAAAACGCCACTTATCTGTTTGTGATTCAACTTGGCTAAAATGTGCACCAAACGGCTCACCATTGTGACTCGCAAACGCACCACCATATGCCATTACAAATGCAGCATTACTGTTATCTTCGCCATTTTGCCAAAGCGCCATGCCTTGAAAACTTTTAAACTCCTCTTTCATTAAGGTTCTTGGTGAAGTTGTTTTAGCAAGTGCATTTCTAAATCGTTCATAATGGGCAATTGCTTTGGCATTACCTAAATATGAAGTACTTAGGCCATTTTCGTCAATTAAACCTGGGCTTAAAGCATAAACATGACCAAATTGAGTTGGGTTGTCTGCGGCGAATCTTAATGCACCTGTGCCTCCCATTGAAAAGCCAGCTATTGCTGTGTGTTTGCTATTTGTTTCAGTACGGTATTTGCTGTTTACCCATTGAACTGCTTCTTTAGTAACAAAGTCTGAAAATCGGCCATGTGCTTTAGAGTTGACGTAAAAGCTACCTCTAAGCGGCGTGTCACCATCTATCATAACGACTATGAATTTGAGCGGCTCTTTGGTTTGCTCATAATCAGCGAATATTTTCTCAAAGGAATTTGCAAAGTTAGCTCCCCAATTATAAGCACCTAAAAAATATAAAACTGGGTATGCTTTATTACTTTTTTCGTAATCTTTTGGTAAATAGACGCTAATGGTTCGAGTTGCATTGGTGCCAATAAAGTTATCTGCAATGGCGGGTGAATATATTTGATGTTGCTGTAAATCCGCTTCTGCAGGTAGCGAAACGCTCAAGAGCAGTGTTAGACATATCGTTTTTAAAAGTAGTTTCATAAAGATTCCTTTTATACGGCTTAAGAATTTCTTTATTAATACCGTGATAATTGATACAAAACAAATATAAAAATAAGTGTTATTTATATGAAATGAATATAGATTGGTTGGATATAAAAAAATGTCGCTACATAGTGGTGGTTGCAGAAGAGCTTAGTTTTAGTAGGGCGGCCGAGCGTTTAAATATGGCGCAACCCCCCTTGAGCCAGCAAGTAAAAAATATTGAGTCTCGCCTAGGGCTACAAATCTTTGAGCGTTCAACACGGTCTGTGAACTTGACTATGGAAGGCAAGAAGATAGTCACAATTGCAAAAGGACTATTAGAAAGTCATCAAGCCATCGCTGAAACGCTTAAAAATATTGAAAATAGGCCTCTTGCATTGGGTGCAATACCACTTGCATTCGATGCTTTCTTGAGTGAAAGAATGGCGTGCCTACACAAAGAAAGCACAGATATTATAATTAATCTTCAGGAAGGTAATACGAAAGAATTGCTTCAAGCCTGTGATAAAGATTTATTAGATGCTGCAGTCGTCAGGCTTCACGAACATGATTTACCTAGACATCAAGTTTATAAATTAAAGCAAGAAGACTATGTGGCTGTATATCCGAAGAGCTGGAATGTGGATCTAGCTAAACAGACAGTGTGCTTATCAGAATTTAATGATAAGCCTTATATAAGCTATCCACGTATGATCCAACCTGAGTTATTCGATAAAATTGCCAGTGAATTTGAGAAAGTAAAATCTAAGCCTTGCAGTATACAGCAAGTAAAATCAAAGGCTGTGACTATGTCTTTGGTAGCAAATAATTTAGGGTTTGCGATTGTACCATTTAGCATCGTGAAGCGTTTTAAGGATGATGTGGATTTTGCTTTTATTGAGCAATCTTTACCGAGTGTAGATTATTACTTATATTGTAAAAAGTTTGATTCAAATGAAAAAATGAAGCGGCTCTTGGCACTTTTAAAGAGTACAGAGGTATAAGTTGACCTAACTTAGTAGAAAATCAGGTCAACTGAACAAAAAAATTATTTGTAATTACAAAGCTAGATTTTAGGCCTTAGCTTCTCAATCACCTCAGTGCTTACCCAATAAATATTAGAGAAGCCTTCTTTTTCATCAAATCTACTAAAAAACAGATATTTACCGTCTGGGCTAACCGTGGGTACAGTTTCACTAACAGTGCTGTTTATTCTATCTCCTAGGTTAATAGGCTTTGACCAAGCACCGTCTTTTAGTTTGAAATAAACATACAAGTCTCTGTCTTTTCGAGAATTTTCTTCTTTATTTCTATTATCAACGAGTAAATAACTTTGATCAGGTGAAATGAACCCATGAATACCAAAAGGGATATCTGCTGGGAATATTTCTAGGTATTGCCCGTTTTTGAGCGGTGAATAAAAGGTTTGTGATTTAAAGATATCCGTATAAAAAAGGTCGCCATTGCTTGCCAGTGTGGAGTTAAATACCTCTTCGTTGTTGATCGGAGATTTAAGTTTTTTAGCTGTACTCCAGCCATTATCTTCTCGATTGACTACCCAAATCTTGGTGTCTGTGAAGTCTTTATTATACGCAGTAAAGTAAATACGCTTTCCATCTTGTGTCACAAATGGCTCCATTTCTCCAGCCTTCTGACTTTGGGTAAAATTTGCTTTTTTAATGGGTTGCCATACACCATTAGTTATCTGTGAGTAGTGTATAGATGCCACATCGCCTTCTTTTTGCGAGGAAAAATAGACTTCTTCGAAATTTGGAGTAAATGAAACCCCCATTTCATATCGACCTTGAATAGATATAAGGCCTGGCGCAAAGACTTGAGGAGTTAAGCTGGGCGGTGTTTGTCCTAAATACTTACCTTCAAGTTTTGGTTCTTTATTTTGACCATAAGCCATATTACTTAAAGGAAGTATCAAGATGAATAATAGGATTACAACAGATCTTAGGTTCATAACTTTCCAATACATTTTGTGTTGTTATTGTGAATTTTTAGACTCAAGTGGCACAATCAAACTGGGATCTCAGTGTGTCACTCCGAAATGAGCATGTTTTTATTCAGTTAAAGTCACGTCGTTATTGCTGTGCTTTTCCCTCAATCGTTCAATGATTTCTGCGCTTGACCAAAATATGTCTATGTCTCTTTTTTCTCTGTCGATAGTTCGGTTAAAGAGAATATATTTACCATCGGGTGTAACGCTGGCGTAAAAATCACTTTCTGCTGAGTTTACTTCTGGGCCCATGTTAATGGCCTTGCCCCAATCGCCGTTGTCTTGCTTGAAACTGATATAAAGGTCTGACTTGCCAAAGCCGCCTTCTCTTTCGCTATCCCAAATAATATAGCTTTCATCTGGTGCGATAAGAGGATGAGCAGTCCATTTCCCTGTGTTTATTTGCTTTCCCATGGCTTCAGGGGCTTGGCGTTTGCCGTTAACTAATTTAGAAATACGGATAAGATCATTGCTTTTATAGTCATCGAATACGTACGAGCCTTGGTTTGATGCTGATAGACGCATGATGCCATATTCTTTTTTGTCGATTAATGGCCCCAAGCTTTTTAACTCAGACCAGCCTTCAGTTGTACGCTCTCTGAATTTTTCTGCCATATACATGGTGTTACCATCTTCAGAGAATACAATTTCGCCACTTCGTGGGAACTGGGTAAACTTACTCCATTTATTATTCTCTTGTTTGTAGCCAATCACCGTGGGGCTGAACTTTTTGTCTTTGTTGCCTTGCGCAAGGTCAATGGTGTAGTAAAACTCCTTCATACCGGGTGCGAATACACCTTCAAGTTCCCAACCCTGAGTTGAAATAATACCTGGTGCAAAGGGTTCAGCATTTAACCCCGGCGTTTGCTGGCCCATATATGCGCCTTTGAATGTGGCGAATTCTGTCTGCTCAGCATGTAGCTGTGAAAGAGGTAATATAGATAAAGTTAAAACGATCAATTTCTTTAACATGGTGTTTATTCCTGTAACTAGACTCAATGCAAGTCAATGTTATTTGTGTTGACGAATTGATATTCCACTTTGCAAAAATAAAAAACATGAAAGGGCTATGAAATCGTTCTGACGTCTTGCTGATTATTTTTATTGGTATTTATTTCAGTAGGTTATGATTTTATGAGTAGGGTTATATTGCTTGAATAGCAATTTATTAAAGTACTGTTTATGGAGAAAGGCTCTGTAGAGCCAAATAAAATAGAAGAAATAGAAAGACAATTTCAGAGGGAAATTGTCTTTCATCGACTTAGGCCTTGAGCTTTAATCTTCTTTTTGAAACTTGGCTAGGATAAAGTTTTGTAAGGTCTAAATAGCACGCTTTAAAGTTAATCAACAGCAAGCTACTTTGGCAGTGCTTTTTTCAGCATCTTGTTTCTTTTTTGTACACTTGATACTTACTTCAAGAACATCAGCCTGACTCACCTGTTCGTTAACGGCAGTATTGATACTTTCTTTTCGTTCACTGTATCGGTCAACCAACCAATCAAGGTTATCTCGAGTCAGCAATGTGAATTTCATCAGCTCTTCCATCACATCGACAATACGTGCATGGTAGGCGGACTCCTTCATGGTACCGTCTTCGTTAAATTCTTGCCAAGCTTTAGCCACTGAAGACTGATTCGGTATGGTTAACATACGCATCCAACGCCCGAGTAAACGCATATTATTTACCGCATTAAAGCTTTGTGAGCCACCTGATACTTGCATAACGGCCAGTGTTTTTCCTTGTGTCGGTCTTACTGCACCTTCTGAGAGTGGGATCCAATCAATTTGGTTTTTAAGTACAGCCGACATGTTGCCGTGAATTTCGGGAGAAGACCAAACCTGTGCTTCTGACCATTCTACTAAAGCACGTAACTCTTGTACTTTTTCGTCTTCAACAGATACGCCGTTATCAAAAAGAGGCAGCCCTTTTGGGTTGAACAAATTAACTTCAGCGCCTAAATGCTCAAGTATTCTTGCCGCTTCTTCTGCTGCATAACGGCTCATTGACTGTGCTCTGAGTGAGCCGTATAGCACCAATACACGCGGTTTATGATTGCTGATTGAGAATTGCTTAGGGGTTACGTCAAAAGCTTGGTTGCTTAATAAATGCATTTCATCTCCAATAGTGGTGTTTTGTATTCACTTATTAAGACGAAGCACGGTTCAAAAAGACGAAACTATTATAAAGTTTTTATTTAATTCTCTTTTCGGTTTGTTGTGGTTTTCTATGATAGTCAATTAGATTGCCTTGTTTATCTAATTCAAAGTCACAGCAGCGGTCAAATAACACTTTTAAGTCAGCTCGACTCTTTTGCATTCTAGACTTAAAGGTGGAGTAACTTACTCCAAGCTGTTCAGCTTGTTGTTTTTGCGAGCAGCCTTCTAAGTCAATCTTTCTTATTAAGTCAGCTTCATCTTCAGGCATGGCTTGCAGAAATGGCTCGATACATCTAATTAAATCAGCACGAATGTTTGCGTCTTGTTTTTCAATTATCTCGAACAACTCGGTATGCTGGTAATTATTGTGTTTGCGATAGAAATCAATAATGGCGTGATTGGCAATTTGGAAAAGCCAAGGTTTGATACTGGCCTGATCTTTTAGCTGGTGGATCTGCAAATGTGTTTTTAACAAGATGTCTTGTAATAACTCTTCTGCGTCTGCTGGGTTAGACACTTTTGAAAGTAAAAAAGCGTGGAGGCTGTTTTTGTATTCAGCCCAAATTTGTTCGATAGACATAATTTCAAATAGTGGTTTATAGCTTTTTTATCTTAAACCACTATCTGAATGACTAAAAGTCTACTGAAGCGGTGTACCGTTGAAAGTAACTGCTGCGACACTCGATTCAGCTTTTAAAAGTGTACGTATATTACTGTGGTCGTCATTTTCAGGATGTTGAACAACGTCGATACGATAATAATCACCAAAGCAATGCAGTGTTTGTTCTTTGCTTAAATTATTGAGTTGTGCAAAAGCTAAGATTTTACAAGAGCCTTGGTTTTGCTCAGCACTGCTTTGCAAGCCGTTATTGTTAAAAGCTGACGCTGTATAAGTGTAACTATCAGCAATTATTTGCTGACACTGTTCAAAAGTAATGGTTTCTGGTTTGGCGTTAAGCTGAGCTAAGAAGTCGTTTAATGTCATAAGTTTGTTCCTTTTTTGCTGAGTTTAACGTGCAGAGCTTAGCAGCTCAATTGAATAAAACTAAGCTGCTTAATTTGCCTAAACAAACTGAGTCTAAAGTTTGCTCAATTCACCTTTGAAATAGGTGAGGGCATCTTCATTGTTAAGCTTTGTTGCAAGCTTAACCCCTTGTTGTAATGTGAGGAGGCTCTTTTCAGTTTCTCCTAATTGTTCATAAACCTTTGCGAGCCTGCTCAAATAGAAGGTATTTTCTGGGTGCGAATTTACTAAATATTGCATAGTTGAAATCGCTTTTTCACCTTGTTTGTGCGCTACATAGTAAAAACTTAAATCGATTAAGCTTGGGTTTGGACTGAGCGTTTGCTGGTATTTTTCAGAGAGTTTTTTAAAGTAAACAATGACACTTTGTCGGCCTGCATTTGCAAATTGCGCTATTTCTGGGGTTTTATCAGCAAATAGGTGTTCCATGGCATCGGTAATACTTAGACTTGCAACCGATAAAAAATTATATTGGCTATAATTTGCAAATCGAGCGTGAAACGCTTGCTGACTAACATTCGCTTTGATGTTTTCAAACAGTGGTGCGTTATTAACGAAGGAGCCAAGAGAAAGATAAAAGAACCTATCTTGGTATTGTTCTGAATACTTTAGCTTTGAAAGCCTGTCAACAAGTCCTGACTTGTCTAACTCTAATGCTGGTGAGCTAGCTATAAAACCATTAAATAAAGTCGGCGATTGTTCAAACGCGTACAGAACAAAATTACCATTACTTGAATAGCCTTCCAGTACCTTATACTCGTACGTTAAATAGGTTTTATCGATAAATGGGATGAGTTCGTTTTTAAGCACATTTAAAGTTAAGGGGCTAGCAATGCCGGAAGCCGATACAAATTTAGGATGCAGTGTTGACTCAACATCAAGTTGAGGCAGTTGCACAATGATCATAGCGGGCATTGGGCCCATTTCAACATGACTTAGCCAATCGGTTTGATAGGCAAGCATATCAAGTCGACTGCCTCCTGATGTGGTATAAAGTACAGGGTATTTTTGTTTTTTGTTATATCCCCAAGGCAATATAACATCGAATGTAATCGTTTGTTTGGCGGCCTTAGATTGAAGTTGATGCTTTATTGTTTTAACACCCTTACCATGTTGTTCTTGTCCGTGTGCGAGCGAGTTTAATAGGCAGGCGAGTAAAAATATGAAAAACGTGAAGTGTTTAATTATGTTCATGGTGACTCCTTGAATAGTTGCCACCATGATGAAAGTAAATACTGGTAATTAATTGATTTTCTACTGATATAAAACTGATATTTTGCTGATGAAAAGTTTATAGCCGTTTTTTAAAGCGCTGGAACAATAGAGATGATTAATAAACCCGCCATGGCCCAGTTAAACTTTTTCATGTGACTTGGCTGTTTCAATATTGCCTGCATTTTTTGCCCTAAAACAATCCAACTCACTACACAAGGGAAGCCAACGATTGCGAAAATAACAGAGATTACAGTGACTGTGAGTAAGTTTTGCTCTGGCGCATAAACGCTCACCGCAGTGAGTGCCATAGTCCATGCTTTAGGGTTGACCCATTGAAAGAGTGCGGCTTGCATAAATGAAAAAGGCTTGCTTTTTTCTGCAATATCTTTGCTCTCACTGGGGGTTGCAGTTGCAATTTTATAGGCAAGGTAAAGCAAATAGACAATAGAAACCACTTTTAAAATGTCGTAAGTCACTGGGAAAGCATTGAATAGCTGCATGACGCCTAACCCAACTAACTCAATCATAATAGCAAAGCCAACCACGACACCCATTAGGTGTGGCACAGTCATTTTAAAACCAAAGTTTGCGCCAGAGCTCATCAGCATTAAATTATTTGGTCCTGGCGTGATAGATGAAACAAACGCGAACGCCGCAAACGCGAGAATGATTTCTTGTGTCATAGGATTATTCCTTTAATTGTGATAAAACAAGTTTAACGTGTTTAATGCTCAATTATCACGCGAATTTCACTTTTATAAACTTGGATTTTGCAATTAATGACGAAAATTGATGGGTATAACAAACAAATATTGTGCATTCTAGAAAGGGATGGACGAATAGCCAACACAGAGCTTGCTGAGCAAATTGGCTTGTCACCTTCAGCTTGCTTAAGAAGAGTGCAAGAATTGGAAAAGTTAGGCCTGATTAAAGGCTACAAGGCAGTCGTCGATCCCGAAAAAATGGGCGTTGGTTTTATCGCTTATGTGGCTGTTGGGTTGACTGAGCACTCAACACCTTCTCAACTCGCGTTTGAGCAAGCTCTTCAGGATGTTGATGAAATAAAAGAATGCCACAATGTGACAGGCCCATATGAATATCTTTTGCGAATAGAAACTAAAGATTTACATACATTCAAAGCACTTCACGCTGATGTGCTGGGATCAATTTCTCAAGTGAGAACCATCACCACCCATGTTGTGATGGATTCTCCAAAAGACACAAGACAGTAGCGCTATTGTTTTAGAGCTTTTCGCCAATGTGATAAACCCGACATAAAGTCGGTGCTACCGTGCTGATTTCAGAGAGTGAGTCGTTATTGATAACGCCAACTGGCCAACTTTACTAACCCGACATAAAGTCGGTGCTATCGTGCTGATTTCAGAGAGTGAGTCGTTATTGATAACGCCAACTGGCCAACTTTACTAACCCGACATAAAGTCGGTGCTACCGTGTTGATTTTAGAGAGTGTCGTTATTGTCAACGCCAACTCGCCAACTCTATTAACCCGACATAAAGTCGGTGCTACCGAGTTGATTTAAGAGAGTGAGTCGTTATTGTTAACGCCAACTGGTCAGTTCTATTAACCCGTCATAAAGTCGGTGCTACCGTGTTGATTTTAGAGAGTGAGTCGTTATTGTTAACGCCAACTGGCTAACTCTATTAACTCGACATAAAGTCGGTGCTACAGTGCTGATTTCAGAGAGTAAGCCGTTATTGTTAACGGCAACTGGCCAACTCTATTAACCCGACATAAAGTCGGCGCTACCGTGTTGATTTAAGAGAGTGAGTCGTTATTGTTAACTCCAACTCGGCTTTTTAACCTCTACGCCCATCAACCCTTTTCTTCATTAAAATGGGTGTATAAAACCACAAGAAGATGGCAAAGCCGACAACCCACAAATAAGCGCTGATATTCCACGCCAGATGAGGAGAATAAACAATTGGCATGAATGATCGAACTAGTGCGCTTAAAGCTATGAAAGCGAATGCCCAAGCTACCATGTTTGCCGGTTTTAATGCTCTACCAGTATGACCAAGTGAGACTCTTGCCATCATTGCCAAGATCATTAATCCAATGCCACCAATGGTAATTAAATGCAGTGCATCGGCCGGATTAATTTGGCCTGTCAGGTAGCTAAACGCGAGAAATAAAATGCCAACTGCACTTAAAAAGTAGCCTAAATGCAGTGACCAAAGCAGCGGTACTTTGAATACTCCTTTATCAAACCACAAAATGGTGCGAGTTAAATGTAAAGTGGCAGCAGGAAGTAAAACCAAACCAACATTGATATCTAGAGAAAAGAGTTTGATGCTAGCAAACCCAGTCATCGCCAATAGGCTAAATAACAGCAACAATTTATCAAGCTTAGGTGTTTTTACTTGTTCATCTCGGTTTAAACCACGGGCTGTAAAAAATGGAATGACACGTCCACCAATAATGCCAATTAATAACATAAAGCCAAGTACGGCCAATTGTGTGAATAAACGAGCGAAAGAATATTCACCTAACCAAGTACTCATTAAGAATGCGCTATTAAAGAGAGTGAGTAAGGCCAGCACAACAATCATGATGTAATTGTGTTTTGAAGCCGATGACACCAGCATATGACTCAAATAAGCAATGGCAAAGAGCCAGAAAAATATTTGCCCAAGTAGCAAAAGTAATTGGTTGTCTGCATAAAAAAAGAAAATAGCTCGGCAAGAAACCCAAATCGCGCTGAGGGTAATTAAGCCTTTACCAGAAAGTCCAGGCACACCAGTCCAAGTTTGTGCTGCTGTGAGTAAAAAACCAATAGCCACCGCTGAAGCAAAGCCAAAGATCATTTCGTGTGCGTGCCAAAGTGTCGCAGGAATTTGTGCTTGCCAAGAGAGTGTGCCATTTAAAATAAATTGCCATAGCAAAATAGCGAGCACTGACCAAAGCCCAGCTAATAAAAAGAATGGCCGAAAGCCAAGCATGAATAATGGCCATTGATGTGGTTTGAAAAGTTTAAACTCACTAGGCACCGGCTCAGTTAGATTGATAGGTCTCATGACTACTCCACAGCATTTAAATTATCTTTTTAGGGCTTGTGAGAGTAATGGCATTTACTGTGCCAAATATTATTCTTATTAAAATCATATTATTAGTAAGGTTTAATAAATAATAATTTGAATGAGAAAGTCATTTTGACTTAAACTTTGCGTGTCTTTTGATAATTAAAGAGTCAAAAATACATGGAGCAACGTTCGTTATCTTCACTGCTTATGCTTAATAGAGCGTTAGCTCGGGCATTACCTAACTCTGCGCAATTTGACGTAGAGCATTGTTTTGAAGCCGTTATTCAGGCTGTTAAAGAGTGTTTTATTAGTGATGCCATCGCCTTACTACTTTATCAAAACAGTAAATTGGTACCTGTTGCCATATCAGGATTGATGCCAGATGTGTTGGGTAGACATTTTGTGATAGACAAGCATCCGCGTTTACAGGCAATTAGTCAGTCAGATAAGGCTGTTAGATTCAATGCCAATAGTGAACTCCCTGACCCTTATGATGGGTTGCTGATTGCACAAGAAGGTGATATTCCCGTACACGCATGTATGGGGTTTCCGATTAAGCATCAAGAGCAATTGCTTGGAGTGATCACGGTAGACAGTTTAAATGCGGGCACTTTTGAAGACTATGCGTCTTCCTTTCTGCAAATGGTCAATGAGGCTTTGAGCAGACATGTTAGTGCCATACTTCTGACTCAAGACCTGCTCACTAAGGCGCAGCAGGGCAGTCACTTAATCACCGAACTGAGTAAAGGCCAATACGAAATGGTCGGGCAAAGTCTGGCCATGAAGCAATTACAAAGAGACATTCAACTTGTAGCAGGTTCTGACTTTACGACGCTAATCACGGGTGAAACAGGCACAGGTAAAGAGCTCGTTGCTCACTCTCTGCATAATCAATCTCTTCGTGCGAGCAAAGTGTTCGTTCAAGTAAATTGCGCTTCATTACCTGAAACACTAGCCGAAAGTGAGTTATTTGGTTATCGAAAAGGTGCTTTTACGGGGGCAAACTCACATCGTGATGGTAAGTTTCTGCTTGCTGATGGCGGCACTATTTTTTTAGATGAAATCGGTGAGTTGCCGTTAAACACCCAAAGTAAATTACTTAGAGTATTACAAAGCGGCGAAATTCAACCTGTTGGTGCAGATAAAACCCAATCTGTTGATGTGCGAGTTATCGCAGCGACCAACCGAAACCTATTAGAGGAGGTTGAGGCAGGGCGTTTTCGTGCCGATTTATATCATCGACTCAGTGTATTCCCGATTATAGTACCATCTTTAAACGAGCGCTTAGATGATATTCCGTTACTGACAGGCTTCTTTGCTGAAAAAGTCAGTAAGCAACTTGGCATTGCGCAATTAAAGTTGTCACCGAGTTTGTATCAATTACTACAATCTTACAATTGGCCAGGCAATATTCGTGAACTTGAACATGTGATAAGCCGTGCAGCATTAAAAGCAAAACAAAAACAGTGGCCAAGTAGCATTATTAGTGTAGATGAAAGTGACTGCGAACTATTTACAGTAAGCCAAGAGCATAACAATTCTACTAATAGCTGCTCTAGTTTTGAAAGCACAAAAGCGGAAAGCTTTAATCAAACTAGCACTGATTTAAGCCAAATAGCTTCATTAAAGTCTGCTACTGAGCAATTTCAAAAAAAATTAATAGAGCAGGCTTTATTAGAGCATGAACTAAATTGGGCAGCAGCAGCTAGGACATTAAAGCTGGATAGAGCAAATCTGGTACGTTTGGCTAAACGCTTAGGTATTGCAGTGAAAAAAACAATTTAACTATACAAATTATATAGTTAATATCTATTTCAATTTTTGTGTTGGCTATGTTTATGTGTTTAGTGAAAAAGTATGGTGTTAAGAGTGTTTTTGCTAATCTAAATCACTCTCAATAATGTTATAAGTTGTTTATTTTAAAAGAATATATTAATTCTTTGCTTATCTTTAATTGGTCTTGCAGTGACTAAATTTTAGTCTAGTGTTATAGGGCGTCTCGTAACTTTTATTAGGGGGCCCTATGCAGGGTAACAAACAAGTCATTGCGCAATTAAATGCAATTCTGACATTAGAACTGACGTCGATAAATCAATATTTCCTTCACGCCCGTATGTTCAAAAACTGGGGGCTAGAAGAGCTAAACGAAAAAGCCTATAAAAAATCTATAAAAGACATGAAACAAGCGGACGATCTTATCGAACGTATCTTGTTTTTAGAAGGTTTACCTAACTTACAACACCTCGAAAAATTGCGTATCGGTGAGCATGCAGAAGAAATGCTTGCGTGCGATATGGCATTCGAGTTAGAGCAAATCCCTGCCTTAAAAGCGGCAATTGAATTGTGTGAGAAAGAGCAAGATTACATTTCTCGCGAACTGTTAGAAGAGATCCTTGAATACGAAGAAGAGTATGTCGATTGGATTGAAGCGCAGCAATTCCTAATTCAACATACAGGTATTCAAAATTATCTGCAGTCGCAGGTTGAGGAGTAAATCATGCAAGGTAATCCAAAAATCATTGACCTACTAAATCAACAGTTGACGCTAGAATTAACATCAATGGATCAGTATCTCGCACATTCTAAAATGTATGAAGACTGGGGATTGGGAAAGTTAGGACACAAATTGGCGCATGAATATGATGAAGAGCTTGATCATGCAAAAGCGATTATTGAACGTATTCTATTTTTAGAGGGTAAACCTGACACAGCCTCTCGTCAGCCAATTAATGTGGGTGATAATGTTCAGCAAATGCTTGAAAACGATCTGGCGGCTGAAATGACAGTCGCTGCGAGTTTAAAAAACATCATAGGTGAGTGCGAAAAAGCACAAGACTATGTGACTCGTGAAATTCTAGAGAAACTTCTAGATGATACCGAAATGGATCATATTTATTGGCTTGAACAACACTTGAATTTAATCAAACTTATGGGTCTGCCAAACTACATACAATTGCAGATGGACAATAGTGCACCAGATGCGTAATTGAATGTACTTTTGATGTTTTTATAGACAAAAGTACAATGTTTAGGGCATTGTTTTTATTCAACACTTGCCCTAAATTTTTTATATGAGCTAACTTTATTGTCAGTCTTTAATTTGCACAGGGCCGTTTTTACCTCCTTTTTAGCGGTCTGTTAAAGCTTTAAAGTTCAGCTCGCTTTATTTCATGACTAATCTGGGTAATTACTTCTACAACAGCATTCACTGCAAAACGCGTATTTAACCTGAATTAATCATCGAATAAAACTGATGTTCGATCAGGTTTTTTCAAAATCTCCTCGCATGATATTTTTTTAACTATTAGAATAGCGGAATTGTAATTTTAGAAGTTGTGAAATATGTCATTACCTCCTTGCCCTAAATGTAATTCTGAATACGTATACGAAGATCAAACAAACCTAGTGTGTCCAGAATGTGCACACGAATGGAATCCTAATGAAATAGATGAAGATGCATTTGAAGTGAAAGATGCAAACGGTACTGTGCTTGCTGACGGTGATAAAGTGACCGTTGCTAAAGATCTTAAAATCAAAGGCAGCTCACAGGTGATAAAAATTGGTACTAAAGCTCTTGTTCGTCGCGTATTAGATAAAAAAGATCATGAGCTTGACTGTAAGGTTGATGGTGTTGGCGAAATGATGGTAACAGCTAAATTCGTTAAAAAAGCTTGATAGCTATAATGCATTAAATTAAAAAGGCCCAAATTGGGCCTTTTGTCATCTTAAAGGCTAAGCTTAAAGCTTATTGCCATTTACTAGTTCATGTAACTCTTCAAGTGATGCTGCGATTTTAACGCCCGGTACGTTAGTACCTATTGTTGCTTCAAATGAGCCTTCTACGTTTGAACGGAAAGACGTAAATGAAATACGGTAAACACCGCGAACAAGTGCTTCACTAGGATTATTCATTGACGTTGTTTTACGAAGAAGAGAGTTGTAGTTTGCACCACTTGGGTTTGCAGGTAACTCTGATGTATCGTCGTTACGCCCTAAGTTTTGTAGCACCTTGCCACCGTTTTTGATTTTTGTATTGTCGATGATATTTAAACGATCAAATACAATATAAGTATCAAAGAATTTATCAGCATCTTTTTGCATGCCAGGTGTGAAGTTAGCATGAATAAAGTCAGCCCCTTCAGGTGTTGAAACCGCTGGTGAGATCATTGATACACCGATTTCATCTACTGCAGCAGGTACCCAAGCATAAAGATAATAAGTATCTTTGCCTTTATACTTGCCTTCAGGCTGAACTGATGAGTCTACATAACCATAGTAGTTTGAGTAGTTAGCATATGGCAAACGCGCTTCAATGCCCGCTACACCTTCAGATACCGAGCTTTTAAGATGTGGACCTGTTGCTGAACAACCTGCTAAAACAGCTGCAGTTACAAATGGTAAAACTAGACGAGAAATTTTCATTGATTTGACTCCATGTCACTGTATGAGAAATGAGCATAGAGTATACGCGTGAAATTTTTATTACTAAAGTATTAGTTTATGGAGATTTTTCATCTTAGCTAATCTAAGTTGAGTGTAACTCATACAAAAAAGCCACCTAAAATAGGTGGCTTTTTGTTGTTTTTAACGAAGTTAAATTATTTTTTAGCTTCTTTTGCTGCTTTTAAATTTGCAGCATGATCGATTTCATAAGTCGGCATAGTTTTCTTACCTTCAATAAGGTAGTTGTCCATCCAACGCATTAAACGAATGCTGTAGTCGTATTGAGCAGCTACTTTACGGTTACCATGACCTTCACCAGGATAGTACACTAGGCGAACATCTTTACCTTGTACTTTCATGTAACGGTATAGCTCCATTGACTGAGCTGGGTGAACTCGAGGATCGTCTTTACCGTGCATGATAAGTAATGGTGTTTCAGACTGACCTGCCCAGTAAATAGGGCTGCGCTCTAGGTACCATTGCCACTTTTCCCAAGGGTATGAACGTGCATGTACAAGGTACATTTCATTAGAGATGTCAGTTGTACCAAACTTAGATAGTTGGTTTGTTACACCTACAAACATAACACTTGCTGCGAAGTGCTCAGTCAGTTTAGTCGCACCCCAAGCTGAAGCATAACCACCGTATGAACCACCAGTGATACCAACGCGCTTGCTATCAACTAAGCCCATTTCAACTAAATAGTTTTTCATATCAACTAAGTCGTCAAACTCTTTACCCGCATAGTCGCCTTGACCAAGTTTTGAGTAATCAACGCCTTTACCTGTCGAACCACGATAATTCGGATAAAAAACAGCATAGCCACGTGCTGCACCCATTTGACCTGGATCTGAGTAGCTTGTTAACCAGCCGTCTTTGTCATGGCTTTCAGGACCACCGTGAACCGCCATAATTAGTGGATAGCGCTTACCTTCTTGGTAATCAAGTGGGTAAATTAATACGCCGCCAATCTCTACACCATCACGTGCTTTGAATGAAATATTTTCTTGTTTAGCAAAGCGTTTATCATTTAACCAATCATTTGAATCTGACAGGCGTTTTGTCTTTTTACCGCGAAGCATGAAAACTTCGTTCGGGTGCTTGTCAGTGTTACCACGAAGAATAATTGTTTTGTCTGAATCAGATACAGATAGGTTAGAGGCAATCAGTTTACCTTCTTTGACGATCTTCTTGTACTTGTTAGAGCCAACTTTGATCTGGCCAACGAAGCTTTCAGCGCCCACGTTTGCAACAAAGTTTAATGTGTTACGGCGGTTAGCCCACTCGAAATCACCAATGTGGCCCATGAAGTTCGGGATCCACTCTTCAATTTCGCCCGTTTTTGCATTACCTAGATATAGACGACCAGTCGCAGGGTCATGCTTGTCCTCAGCACCAAGAATGGCAACATAATCGCCTTCGTATGAGAATTCAGCAGCACCTAACTTACCTTCTGTTTTAAAAGAAGTGGTAATTTTCTGCGAAGCTACATCCATCACGTGCCACTGTGACTTCATGTATTTATCATCAATCAGGGCCGTAGGCTGAGTTTTAACAAGTAACTTGTCACCTTCATCAGAGAAGTTAATATCGCTTACATATCCTTCAATCTCTACCGCAGTAGGTTTCGTTGCTTTATCTGATTGCACTAAATCAACAAGGTGTAGCTGTTTGTTCTTTAGGCCTAACTCGTAAACTTCAGCCATAAAGCCGAGCTTTTTAAGTTCTTTTTCAGTCTTATTTTTAGCTGGCATAGCTAAGATAGCAACTTGTTTGCCATTAGGGTTTAGCTTGTAGCTAGAGATTGAAGTACCGTTTATTGATAATACTTTTTGTGACTCACCACCGTTAGCAGCGATACGATACAAAGACGTGAATTTATCAGTTTTCTTTTTAGTTAAAAAATAGATGAAGTTACCATCAGCAGACCACTGAATGCTGCGAACATTTACTTTGCCAGTGATGAAAGGGCGTTCAACACCTCTATCATCAACAACATATAGCTCTGAATAGTTTGTACCGTTAGCATCAATATAAAGTTCTCTAGGCACTGAACGTGTGAAAGCTACTCGCTCACCTTCAGGGTCAACTGCGGTTTGAATAACTGATTGAATTTTAGGAATGTCTTCTATTGTAATAGTGTCATTTGCGAATGCAGAGCTGGTAACTAAGCCCACGGCAAGAGCAATTGTCGATTTTATTAATTTCATTTTTTGACCTTGTTCTTCACTTGTTGCGCATTATTTTAAAGGGAAAACATAGGATTACCAATGTTTGCGATTAATCGAGAATAAAAATCGATAAATTAAAACTGATAACGGGCACCAAAATAAAAACGTCTGCCGTTAGCGTACACGCCCGTTGGTGCGTATTGGTTTCTTTCGTAGGTGTACGCTATTTCATTATTTAAATTAATGAATTCAAATACCAGATCAGTTTTGTCATTAATTGAGAAAGTGATATTGCCATCAAGTTGTCCATAATTATCCATGGTGACTTCGCCAATACCTGTGGCAAATTTAGTACGGTAATTGTAAGCAAAGCGAATACTAAGCCAGCTATTTTCGTAATATGATGTAACATTAAAACTATGTTTTGATGTGCCAGGTATGAGCGCTGAGGTGTCAGTTAAGTGCTGGGTGCGGCTGCCATCGACAAAGGTATAGTTAGCAATAACCCCAAAGCCATTAAACAAATGCTGTTGATAGCTAAGCTCTATCCCCCTCACGCTACCACCATTGCCATTTATTGGTCTGTCGATTGACATGATAATACCTTCATGGTTTTCGAGCTGTCTTTTAAATTCAATAAAGGATTCAACGTCTTTATTAAATATAGCTAGCGAGGCCAGTGCGCTTTCTTCAAAATACCATTCTAGGCCTGCATCAAATTGAGTTGCACGGTAAGGATCTAAATTTGGATTACCACCTTGGCCTTGCGCTTGGGTCACATTATAATTAGTTGATGGCATCAAGTGATGAAACTGAGCGCGAGACATCACACGCGCAACAGAGAAGCGGGCAATTAAATCGCCATCTAAGTCAAATTTTACATTTGCGCTTGGTAAAATATCTGTATAACTCTTTTCGTCAGTTAACCATTGAAAGCCGTTACTGTTTTGCGAGTCGGTTTGTTTAAAGGCTGATGCATCTTGCCAAGTATTAACGATTCTTACGCCTATATTTGCGCGATAATCATTACCTTCAAGAAGCAGTTTGAGGTAACCAGCTAGCGATTGCTCCTCAATGTCAAAACGGCTTGCAGTTTCTACTTCTTGTTTAAAAGGGAGGGGGGAAAATACCTGACTGAGACTTGAAATATCAACAAAGCTGTAAAGCTTTAGGGTTTCATGATTGCCAATTTGCGATAGGTAGTTATCGACAAATGCATCAGGATGCTCTGATAAATTGGTATTAATTGCACCGGATAATCCATCGAGTCCACCGTCAAGCGATCGTAATCTAGAAAATTCACGGTTATGTTGTTTAAGTTTAAAGCCAAATTGAAGGTCAGAAAGGGCTGTATGTATCAGCTCATAATTAAAGTCAGCTTGAAGATAAATTAAAGAGTCTGTTGCATCCTGTGCATCTTTTCTTGCCTCAGTTAAACGCCATTGGGCAGCATCTAAAGGAGACACAGTATAATTCGCAATAATATTTTTGTGTTGTTCAGTACTAACCGAATAGTCGGTATTTGCAGAAAACTGTGACGTAAAATCCTCACTGGTACCACCGCCACCATGGGTGAAACCAAATCGGAACTGATTTTGCCATCTAGGGATTGATTGGCTCAATTCAAGCTGAATACTGCTGGTATCAATTTGCGATTTTCGCCAAATGGCTTCCATGCTGGTGTTAAATTCTGCATCGTCTAACTTACCGTACTCGCCATATACTAGTGTATTATCAATGAATTTTGGGTTTGTAAGTGTACCGCTGTTGTTTAAAACAATGGCAGGTTGCCATAAAAAGTTTTGGTTTGAGTTGTCGGCTTCTAATTGTGAATAAAGAAGGTGGCTTTTAAATTGCCAATGTGGGTTCAGAATATATGAAACACCTGAAGTTAGCGTGGTTAAGATACGCTGTTGTTGAAATACTGCTGAACCACCACCGCCAGGCGTCCAAATGTTTTTTAAGTCGGCCTGCCCATCGTTGCTACTGGTATATTGATTTTCACCCACTCTATTAAAACTTCTTTCATGCCAGCCCCAGGATTCAAGCCCATCACGCCTTAATGAGCGTTTTAAACGGCTCGCTGTGAATAGAAGTGCTAAATCTTGATTGTTGTTTTTCCAATTAAATACAGTACTAATTTGTGGGTCAAATTCATTTGATAAGTCATTGTACTGTAGCTGTGTACTTATCAAGGCTAGATCGTTATCTGTATAGAGAGGATCGAGTGTCTTGATATTAATACTGCCACCTAAAGAGCCTTCATCTTGGTTTGCCTGAGGTGTTTTATATACCTCTAACGAGGAGACAATATCTGCAGGCAGCAAAGTAAAGTTGAAGCCACGGTTTGGCTGAGAAGAAATCCACCAATCTGCCGAAGCTAAATATTGGCCATTTAAAAAGGTTCTATTTTGTTCAGGCGTTGTGCCGCGAACACCAATGCGCTCTCCTTCTCCTTGTACACGAGAAAGTGAAATACCGGTGATTCTTTGAAGCGCTTCGGCTACATTTTTATCGGGAAACTTGCCTATTTCTTGGGCGCTGATGGTGTCGCTTATTTGATCATTTAAACGTTTATAACTTAAAGATTTGACAACGCTGTCATGAAAGCCTCTAATTTGAATGGTTTCTAAGAGATTTTCATTGTCTTTTTCAGAGGGATTAGCGGCAACTTGAGTGCAAAATAAACTTAAGATAATGAGAGATTTTGTATTTTTATTTGTCATTTATGCAAACCTCAAGAAAAACCAAACTCAAAAATAGTTGTATGGGGTTCAATACTGAGTGTGTATTATGAGAAACAATATACGCTTTTATAACGAATTTAACCATTACTTTACGGTAAGACCACAGAATAAGGTATTTTGAAATTTTGCAGTCGTCACGGATTTTAGTGAATGATGTCTTAGTTGAACCTGCTGCACTGAAAATAAAAATTTCAGGACAATGGCAAGCAATTGAGGCTAAGCAGTTAGCTTTGTTGTTGCTATTGATTCAACATCAAGGTCACTGTGTAAGTCGTGATACCATTATTCAAAAGTTGTGGCCGAATACTTTAGTCAGTGATAACTCTGTTTCACAGTTAATCGCGCAACTTAGGAAAACACTACAAGACAACAAAGCAGCAGCTAAATTTATAAAAACTATTCCGCGAGAAGGGTATCAGCTTGTCGCGTCAATCTCAGAACCACCCAGCATACAAGAAAAACTTATTGCGCCACGTATCAATAGGCCCGTTAATTGGTTGTTATTTGGTTGTCTCTTTGGTGTTTTGATTTCAGTGGGCGTCAACTATTTTAGTCAGCCAATTGTACAAAAAAGTCCATTTAAATATGAGTCTAGATTAACATCAGCGCCTGGCCTCGAAGTGTACTTACGTTATTCTCCTAATGGACGCTATTTGGCATTCAGTCATTTAGGTGAAAACCAGTCACAATTTGATTTGGCTATTTACGACAGTCAGAGCAAAATCGTGCATAGTTTAAAAAGCAGCAGCTATAGTGAGGAAGCTCCGGTTTGGTCGCCAGATGGAAAGTGGCTTGCTTACTATCGTTTTGATCCATTTAAGTGTGAAGTTCGCGTTATAGCTGTGGATAAAACTATAGAAATGTGGCGCTTAGAAAGAGAGAAAAAACTCTTTGATTGTGAGCTTGGCTATGGTCCAAGAAAGCTATATTGGCTGAGTAACAATCACATCGCTTTCAGCACCCAAAAGATAAATAATCTCATCGTTGAATCATATGAGCTTGATCAACAATTGAACATAGTTAATTTGCATCAATATCCAGATGTAACTGGCGAGATTATTGACGTGCTCCCAGGGTCAACGAAGCTATTATTAAAATCAAAAAGTCGGGACGGATTTGATTTAGTCACACAGACATTAGAAAACCCAAAAACAAAAAAAAGTGTATTTAGCAGCTTCAATGCGTCACTCGCGTTATGGTATCAGCCAGATCAAGTCATCACTGTTCGAGATAAGTTATTAATCCAAAATACGGCTATGAATACTGCATTGCCGATAACGGCAAACGCTAGTCTGGTTGGTGATTTAGCATTAAGCAAAGCAAGTCACTCACTCGCGCATTCTGAAGGCTATGCACAAGTCAGTGTATATAGATTAGATAACTTAAATAGTAATAAATACTTGGTACCAATTAGTTCAGCTACTCGGCTTGATATAAGCCCGAGTGTATCTAGTGATGGCAACTATTATGCATTTGTGTCTATACAAGCCCAGCAAAACCTTAACTCTGAGGTGTGGGTAAGAAATAAGCTGAGAGCGAATGCTGAGCTTGCTTATACGCTCGAAAACAATGAATTAGCGAGATCATTGCTATTCTCACCTGACAACCAGTATTTAGCTTTGATGACTGAGTCTAACAAACTGTTAGTAATAAATTTATTTGCCAAATCTGCGGTGAAAATCGCAACAGAGTTTACTGCGCTAAGGAATGTTTATTGGGCTAAAGATAGTCACTCATTATTCTTTACGAGCTCTGATGAAAATGGCCAACCATTAAACTGGCAATACGACTTACTTGATTCTGGCAATAAGTTACTAAGTACACCTCAGAAGTGGCCGCCATTAAGAGAGCGGAATATTACATTTACGCAATTTTCTGAAGATTTGAAGTCGTACCTTCTCCCAAGACTAACTGCGTATTTTGATGAGCCTCAGTTGACGGCTTCGTTTGCTTTATATCTGCCAGTACTTCACGAATATGGTGCGTATTTTGTTATTAGATCGGGACATAAGTTGTCTCTATATGAGTATGTGAATAAAACTGGAGAAGTTAACTTACTGAAGGAGCTTGGAACTTACCTTTACGATATCAATACGCCGCTTGCTTTAACGACCAGTAAAGATGGGCAACAAATTTTATTTAATCGTATTGATGATATTGAAATGGATATTGTGCTTCATAAAAGTGTTAAAGGCGTTGAATAAATGCTGAGATTGCTTTGGTCGACCAATTTCTATCTTTAGCGACATTGAGTGCCTGTTTGGCGTATTTCATAGACAAGGTTTTATTCGTCAGGGTTTGTGCTCTTAACAGTAAAAGCGTGGGATGTTCATTATCTATGTCTAACCCGGCTTCTAAGCATTGTTTAAGGGCCTCTTGCTGATTTGGCATGGTTTTAAGTAATAAACACATTTCTTTTATTGCTCTAAAGTGACCTTGTTCAGCGGCTTGTTTGAAATAATTTAATGCGCGGTTTGGGCTGTATTCTGGGCTGTTATGATCGGCAAACAATGTTCCTAATCGATAAAGTGCAGGTAAGCTATTTTTCTGAGCTGCAACTCGTAACCAGTTTATGGCCACTTTTCTGTCTGAGTCTTGGGTATTGTTATTTAGCAAGCTAGTTGCAAGCTTGTACTGTGCCAACGGGAAATTATTTTTTGCCGAAGCAAATAATAAGCTTTGTGCAGCTTGCTCATCTTGCCAGTGATATTTCAAAAGTTGACTGGCATTGTATTCACTCGATTGTAACCATTGAGAGATATAAAATTGAACCTCACTGTTACCTTTTTCTGCAGCGTCTATATGCTCACTAATTGATTGTTTATATTGCTTTCTTTGATTTTGAAATGCCGTTTTATATTGTTTTCCTTTAAACGTTGTGAAGTGATATGTAAGCGAACGATTTTTTATTGGTATGTCAGTGTCATAGCGCCAAAGGCTTACTGCATTAATTAATTCGGTCGAAAAAATATGTTTTGGATGTGCGGCAATTAAACTGATGTCAGTGACTGCGCCGCTCTCGTCGATATCAAATTCTACCCATACCCAACCTTCTACACCTTGTCTAATTGCTTGCTCGGGGTAATTGGGTTTATGGTCTCTCACTTTGTTTAAGACTAACTTACTCTTATTAAATGAACTTGGATAAAATTTTTCAGAAATAACATTAAAGCCATATTGCGATTTGAGTGCTAAATATATGTCTTCTAGCACCTGCTTATCAGGGTATTGTTGTTTTACTAATTCAGCTGTTTGTTTTGCATCCGTTAAACCAAAATCACTGGCAAGTAAAAACCATGCATAAGCTTTAGGTAAACTTTTAGTCGTGCCTTGTCCATGTAATGACATAACTGCCAAATTGTACATGGCGTCAGTATTACCAAATTGACTGAGTTCAAGGAACTCTGAATGAGCAAGGGAGTAATTTTTTTGTTGATAGTGTTGCGTCGCGCTGAATAAATCGGCAAAACTTTGCTTTGAAAAACAGATAAGTAATAGCAGTAATGGTCCTGTTAAACGCAAAAAGTCCATAAATACGAGATGAATACCTATCTTAACGAAGTTGAGATGAATCTGAATAAAAGCAAAGACTCAACTATGACATGAAATCACTAGTCTTGTATAGTTTATGGGATACATATGGTGCGAGTTTTTGTTGTATTTTATAAACTCTTACCAACATTAACGAACACTAAAAAATAAAGCCGATGTACTTTCGTACACCAGCTTTAGGGTGTGCTCCGGGCTTAGCACCTTGTTTGGGCAAGCGAGCTTGCCCAAACTTTTAAGTCATACCTGTGTTAGCTGAAATGACTTAAAAACTAAAACGCAAACCAGCCATAAAGCGTCTACCGTCTTTGTAAACACCTGTTAGCGCTTGCTTCACACCTTCTTCTTGGTAACTGAAAGTGTGCTCATCTGTTAAATTAATCACTTCGAAAACAGCGGTAATATTCTCATTGATGTTGTAATTAAATGAGGCATCAATTTGACCATACGCATCTTGATAACCAGGCCATGCTCGGCCAGTGTCATAACCCGTACGGTAGTTATATGAAATTCGACCACTGTAAGTCTCATTTTCGTAGTAAGTGCTGAAGTTGAAAGTATGTTCTGAAATGCCTGGGATAAGAATGTCATTACCCTCAAGATCTTTTGATTCACCATCTACAAACGTATAGTTTGCAGCAATACCAAAACCTTCAGCCAATTCAGTTTGATAGCCTAATTCGATACCTTTCAGAGTACCTGCCGGGCCATTAATAGGGCGGCTGATCTCAATCTCAACGTTATCAAAAGTTTCAGTTTGGGTATTTTCGCCAAGTGTTGATTGCAAATCTTTGTAGAAAAGGGCAGAAGAGAAAATACCTGCGTCAGAGAAGTACCACTCATAACCAACGTCAAATTGTGTTGCGCGATAAGGGTCTATATTTGAGTTACCACCCGTACCTACACGTGTTTCTGTGTTATACGTGGTTGCATTTGTCATTGCTGCATAATCAGGGCGAGTCATAACACGTGCAGCACTGAAGCGTAAGATCATGTCTTCTTCAATGTCTACAGCAAGGTTAATACTAGGAAGAATATCAAAATAGCTCTTATTTTCTTCTTGCCAAACCTTTGCATCAGCAGGGCCTACATAAGCACCGGTTGTTTGTTTAGTTTCAACAAGACGAACGCCCAAATTACCACGCATTCCGTCAGCATCTATATCGGCTTTGATGTAACTGGCTAAGATCTTTTCAGTGATTGCGAAGTTGCTGTCATAAAGGTAATCGTATTGCCAAGATAATGCGTCACCCGCTGCTCTGGTTTTAGCTAAGTCCGTCATGGCATAATTTTTTAAAGTACCCGATGTGCCAATACCGGATAAGAAGTCACTCGGTGCTTCAAAAGAATAATCCGCTAGGCTCCAGTGTAAATCAGTACGCGTTTGTGAGCGAAGTCGAACGTTTTCACGTTTGTGATCTCGATATTTGACACCCATTTTGATCTTACTGAACACAGCAACATCGATGGCACGTTCAAAGTCAGTCTGACCATAATACTCTTTATCTAAAGCATCATTTGAGTCATAACGCAAAAACCCTAAATTCCAGTGTTTTCCGTCAGCAGGATCTTTTGCATAGCTAGTTTCAATGCTTTCGACGTTTTGTGCATTGTAACTATGAACAGCATTACCTTCCCAGCCAACACTTCGGTCTGTTTGAGTACCACCAGAGCCTTCAGTTACGCCGATGTGGTAACTTGATTTCCAGATTTCGCCATCATGAACTAGCTTAAGATCATAAGAATTTGTTTTAAGTTTAGAGTTACGAATTTTGGTTTCATCTAAGATATTACTACCATCTGGAGACAAACCAAGTGTACCAGCCTGCGCAAACTTGCCTACTTTGGCGTGGTCAACGATATCTAGAGATTGATATTTTGAACCACCGTAACCTGGTAACCACAGGAAGTTTTGGTTTGCGTTATTTGCTTCTAATGTCGAATTTAATGCGTTAAAAGTAACGTCCATGTTATCCGAAGGGCGATATTGAAGCGTAAAATTAAAGCCAGTTCTAACACGAGCTTGAGTAAACATGGCAGAGCCACCGCCACCTGGTGTATAAACATTTTCTACAACAGTACCATCCTCAAGCGTCTCATCACGATGCGTCCAGCTCCAAGCTTCGATACCATCGCGGCGCAGGTTTCGCTCTTGTCTAAATACAGAGACTAAGGCACCAATTGATTCTTCATCATTTTTCCAGCTATATAAACCAGCTAATTGCGGATCTGTTTCACCAGATACTTCACTGTGTTGCATAATGACTGAACCAGCAATTTTATTTGCATCTAAGTCAAGAGGCTTGCGGGTTTTAACAATCACCGTACCACCGATTGAGCCCTCATCAATATCTGCTTCTGGTGATTTATACACTTCTAAACCTGATACAATTTCAGAAGGGAGCATTGTGTAGTTAAAGCCACGGCTTGCTGATGAGTCTACCCACCAGTCAGCTGAACCAACGGCTTGGCCGTTTAATAAGGTACGGTTTTGGTTTTCAGATGTACCACGTATACTAATACGCTCACCTTCACCAAAGTTACGGCTCATTGAGACACCTGTGATACGCTGTAACGATTCGGCTACGTTTTGATCTGGAAATTTACCAATATCTTCAGAAGAAACCGCATCGACTATAGAGTTCGCGTAGCGCTTAGCGTTGATTGATTTAACAACACTGCCACGGATCCCTCTGACTTGGATCACTTCAACTTCATCTGTTTGTGCACCTTGTGCTAAACTCGATGAACTAAAACTTGCTGTTGATGCCATAAGAATGCTGCTGATTAAAACAGCAAGCGGCTTTTTATTATTTGTACTCATGCTTTGATTCCCCTTGAAAGCATTTAATTAACAATTGCGTGTGCTTTGCAATGTTTAATAAGTTAATACTTGTTTAATAGGAAATCTTGAAACGAAATGATTAATTGTGATTAGTTGGATCTTTAATTTAAAGCTCTGATTTTTAAGGTTATTATTTTTTATGAATTAAGTTTACTTATAAGTTTTAAAATGTAATCAAGGTGGAATTCACAAATAAAAATTAATGTTTTTTTAACTCTTTTGTTTGATTACATTTTCCTACAATGATATTTCACTTGAGAAGGTCACTTCTCATAATGTTCAATCTCTTGAGTATTAAAATAATTCACTAAACTTGTTGAAACATAGAGATGGAAAACTGAAACCTGTATTGGTTGAGGGCAACTACATACTTATTGAATGCGGATTAAGCGTATTCTTTAGACAGCAACGCCGCTGTGATTGGGATGAAAACGTATCATTGAGAAGCATCATAAGATATACACCTTCAATAAATCGTTTAATCAAAAAGCAGAACTAATACTAAACATCATTCATACTTCATCATTTTGAGGGACCAAAACTGACGCGTTCTTCGTTAAAAACTTTTTATTTACGACTGTATGGATACAGAAGATAGAGCAATGCTGGAGCAATTATCGAGAATAACTTAATCGCAAAATTTTCGCATTGCCTATACTAAAATCGGTTTGTCAGAGATTGCAGGAAGCTTGAACGGTTTTATTGAGTAATTTTCCTAGCTTCAAAATAGATCTTCTAATTAACAGGAATGGTAAAAAATTTTGAACACTAATAGTTCAGTTCAAAAGAGAATTTGCTATGGATAGGGCTGCAAGAGTTCTAAAGATGAGACCGTAAAACGGTACTTTGAAATTTTTGAAAGATAAGGGCTGAAGCAATCAGCCCCTGATTAATAGCTTAGAGACTTTTCTTTGGTGGCAGCGCCACGTTTGCGAAAATTAACCCCGCGACCAGTGACATAAATATCAAAAATGTTTGTTGACCAATTTGGTCTGCATTCACGAAACTTTGTCCTTCAATTAATGAATTCAAACCAATGTATGTTTTAGAACCAGGCACCAGAACAATAAGCCCTTGCATTGCCACTATTGAGGCTGGGGCATTTACCACACGGTTAAACAAATTACTAAACACGCCGACTGCAAAAGCACCAACGAATGCGCCTATGCTGTAGTCAAAGTAAACCGCAGCGCTGATACTAGCTGCATAAGCGATAAAACCTGAAGCAACCGACCAACTCGCGTGTTTTAACTTGGTTCTGAATATAATTATTAAGCTACCACAAAGTAGTAATACAGCGAGCCAAGCCGTCCATTTAGGCAGTGCTTCTGGCTGAATAAAGTCAGTTTGTCCAAATAATGCAAAACCAATACTAATTCCAAGAAATGCGCCAAAATAAAGTTTAAACAGCAGCATGACAGCATCCATCACACGCGCTGTCCCCGATACCAAATGTCTTGCCGATAACTCCGCAAAACCCAGTGCTAAAGCGAGGCCTGGAATAAATACAATGATCGATGATAACACCACGAGTCGTATGTTGACCCCCGGGTCAATATAGCTACTTACTGCACATGCTGCTATTGCAGCTGCAATGGCAACCAACGGCTCCAACATATGGGTCACGCGTTTAGAGCGGGCTGACCAGAGTACAAACAGAAACACGACAAGTGAAATCAAGCCTGACCATAAGACATCGTTCCAGCTGGTGCCCATTAGCATTGCAAAAGCGGCACCAGAGACCATAAAAGCAAAACCAGTAAACCAATTATTAAACGGGTTCTTGCTTGTATCTATAGTTTCAAGGTTCGCATCGGCTTCTTCGATAGTTAATTCGCCAGCCAACATACGAGTTACTACATCATCGGTATCTGCTAACGAACCTAAATCATGATCGCCAGGTTCGACACGCGCAACATGCGTATACTCTTCTTCGTGGCCGTCTGTCCATATAACAAAGGTCACAGAAGTCGGTGACATGACGAAAGACGATTTTAAGTTTAAGTGCGTTGCGACTTCCATTAAGTGCGCTTCAAGTCGATAGGCTGGCGTACCATATTTGTGCAGCATTTTGCCAAGCTTAACGATAAACTTTCTTTTTTGCGTAAAACTAGCTGTGTTCAAGTTTTTAAACCAAATGAGGGTAGTAAAAGTAAATATTAGGTTAACTATAGCCGAAGTTAACCCAACTGGTATGCTTTGTTAGAAATGGTGCGAATTCTAATCACTTTTGATGTTATGTCTAGCAATTTATAGTGAATTGTTTTTGTTTTTTGCCTCAATCCACTGCGACATATATTGCGTACTTTTCATGGTGTGATGTTTTAACATTTGCCCCATGAAATTTTGCATTCTGTGCGCCTCTAAATTATCAGCAATATCGATAATTCGCTTCATTAATGACGCTTCTAACTCTTGTTGATTGTAAAAAGACCTCAATAACGTTTCTGAAGCATTTTTACTCTCCTCATACAGCTTTTTATCTTGGTAAAGCTTTACTGCTGCATCAGCAAACGTCTGGGCACTATTAGCAATTAAACCAGGCCATGCATGGTCTTCAGTCATGCCTTCAGCACCAATGTCTGTGGTCACACTCGGTGTTTGGTTTATCATCGCTTCTAATAGCTTGCCTTTAATACCGGCACCAAACCTTAAAGGTGCTAAGCATACTCTGGCATTTTGCATGACATTATTTGCATCTTCCGCCCAGCCTTTAATTAGGAAGCCCGTTTTTGAGTTATGCAAGGCTGTGGCTTTCGGGGGCGGGTACGAGCCGTAAATATGTAGCTCAGCTTCAGGTAGTTGTTTCTTAATTAGAGGCCAAATTTCTTGTAAGTACAAAACCGCATCCCAATTAGGTGCGTGTCTAAAGTTACCTATGGTCATAAAGTGGGCTCTTTGCTCAAATTCAGGTAAAGACTTTGGCAAATTATCAAGATTAACCATAAACGGTAGGTGGTGGCATAGGTTCAAATCAATTTTGAAATGAGATTCGAGCAATGACATTTCATAACTCGAGATAATTAAACTCACATCACAACGCAAAATAGCGGCAATCTCACGTTTGGCAATATCACTTTGCAAATCGGCTAAGGTAAAGTCACGTTTGCCTTTGTGGGCAGTATGTCTTGCTTGTCTGAGGCATTGTAAATCTTCAGTATCTAAGATTTTAACAGCATTAGGGGCAAACTTATCGACTCTCCAACCAAATTGCTCCTCCATCATAAAGCGATCAAACATCACAATATCGGGATTATAATTTGTGATGTAATCATCAAAACTCGAACAATTTAACGCTATTTCTTTACTGCTGATCCCAAAATCATTTAGATCAACCATGTGCTCTGTTGGTTGCGAGGGCGTAGCAAACTCAACTTGCCAGTTTTGATTTCGAAACGTCTTAAGTAAAGACATCATATGTGTGCCTGCCGCGGAAGAATTCGGTTCAGGCCACACATAACCAATTACTAAAACACGTTTGTTCATTGTACTCTCATAGATGTTGATTTTGGAGGCGCGAAGTCTACCTGAATTTAATCTAAAACTCGACGTTGTACTGTCATTATGAGGGCTATTCTACAGACATAAATGTATTAAATTTTCTGAAATACCCTGCAAATCTTGAATTATTCAAAGTTACGTAAATAGCTGCAATTTTAATGATTTAAGTATATTATTTCGCTACTAATTGATTAGGGGAACAGTATGAATCGCACAATATCGTCTGTATTTGGCGCTTTTTTCGTTACATTGTTATTATCATCTGAAGCCATTGCGAATGCCAACACAATCGGATTCAAGACACCAACGGAAGAGTTTGCGCGCTTAGTCGAAGTGCAATCTACACCAGATATTTTAATGAGCCCAGACAACGACTGGTTAGTTGAGTTGTCACAGCATGCGATTGGTTCATCTAAACAAGTACAACCGCAACTGTCTTTATTTGGTATTAACTTTAACCCATATAATTACTCGCACGCATCACTCAAGCGTTATGCTGATATTGAAATACGTCATGTTATTTCAGGTTCAGTGCTTAACATCAATAATCTACCTGAAGGTGAAATTAGAGACGTGCAATGGTCTGCGAATAGTCGTTATTTAAGTCTTGTTTTAGAGCGAGTCAATTCTGCAACGTTATGGGTTTATGACGTTAAGACCAGACGATTAGAGCAAGTCACTCAATCGACCTTAAATGGCTTCTTAACAACGTCTCCTTATCAATGGTTACCGGATAGCACGGGGTTTGTAGTTAATATTGCTGTGAATCATGGCAAACCGTTATTAGAAGAGCCCATTGAGCCTCAAAAAGAGCAACGTATTAACATCCCAAATCAAGATGGCTTAGTTATCACTGAGTACTTTCGTCCTGTAGAGGAAGTTGCTGAACCAACTCAAAGCGAGCTAACTACCAGTGATGCATTACAAATAACTTCGCAACCTGAATCCAACAACGTGACAAACCAGCTTGATGAAAATGGACTGCCGGCTTTTGAAGAGATTGAACCTGATCCGATTGCCGATCAGTTCAAATTCTTTGCACAAGGTCAACTGATTAAAATCAGCTTAAGTGGACTTGCAAAGCCGATTGGTCAAGCGACCTTTTTAAATCATTTCGATGTGTCACCTGATTCAACCAATTTAATCGTCAATATGATTGATGATCCTATTACATCAGATAGACCGCTTGAAAACTCTGCCAACGTTTGGCAAGTCTGGGGCATGACAGGTCATGCTTTATATGAATTAGCAGCAAACCCACTCGTTGAAGCTTTGGACTCACCCGTTCTACAAAAAAATAGGTTCCAGTGGCGTTTGGATAAAGGCGCAACGGTTTTATGGGCCGAAGCTAAACCTGATGGTTCGGATAACTTATTTACTGTCAGTGCACCGTTTCGTAAAGCGCCTCAAGCGTTCGCAACATTAGATTGGAAGCTAGATAAGATAGATTGGTTTAACGACAGTTTGGCATTGCTTACTGAACAGTCGTTAGACGATAAAAAGCGTCGACAAAGTATCATTACTCCGAGGGATGCAGACCAACGTCGTGTTGAATTTAAAACATTCACTGCAACAAACTCGTCTCAAACTTGGCATAAATTTATTAAACAAAGGAATGACTTAGGGACAGAAGCACTCAAAGTCGTTGGAGGTCGATATTTGTTTGTGCATAGCCAACAAATTCAAGGTGACTCTGTCATTCAATTACTCGAACGCTTTGATGCAAAAACAAACAGTAAATCAACTGTATGGCAATCTAAGCCTGAATTCTCAGAGTCTTTAATTGCAATGCTTGATGATGAAGGTATGCGTTATTTATTTAGTAAAGAGACTCAGTTGCAGCCTACTAACTTTTTTATTAGTGACTTGACCTTCAATACTTTGGAGCAATTAACGAGAAATACGCACCCAATAGAAGGTTTCATTGGTGTGAAAAAAGAGCAATTACAATATCGTCGCGCCGATGGTCAAACGTTAACAGCAAACTTATACTTACCAAACAACTACGATGCAACTCAAGGTAGCTTAGCTGTCTTATTTTGGTTAGGTAATGATATCTACAACAAGAAGGGTGAGTTTGTAACGAGCAACCACAAAGATATGGTGGCATATGTTGCAAAAGGTATCGCAATTCTAGAAAACCCAAGCATGCCAAGTTTAAAAAATGCAGCTTCAAGCGCAGCGTTTATGACAGATCTAAAGTCTAGCTTTAAAGCGGCAACAGATGCGCTAATTGCAAAAGGGGTTGCTGAACTTGGCAAAATATCAATCGCTGGTCATGGAGCAGGTGCAACGCTTGCTTCACTTGCATTGGCAAACACGGATTACTTTTCATCAGGCATTTTAAGAAGTGGTCAATATAATGTGACTATGGCGAGTAAAGGGTATTTAGACAGTGATGAGGCTTATTGGCAAAAGGCGTCTTTGTTTAGTGGTGTATCTGCTTTTAACTCTGTAGATAAAATTAATGTACCGGTTTTGATTATCCATGGTAAAGATGATGATATGGCGACAAAACTACAAGCTGAGCTGTTATATCAAACCTTATTGAGCTTAGATAAAGAAGCTCGCTTAGTACTACTTCCGAATGAATCACATGATTATCAATCAATAGAAGCTATTTTACATGTGTTATGGGAACAAGAGCAGTGGCTAGAAAAGTGGGTGATGCCAAAGCCAGAAGACTATCTTTTAAATAATGCAGACTTCCAACAGTACTAAGCATTAAACATGATAAAGCCGAGGACGACCTCGGCTTTATTTAATTTATAATTCGACCGTCAAAATTTTAGTTGCTCTACAAATCTTAAATTTAGTGCTTCTCTGTATTACCAAATGAACTGCCCACAGAGGCAATAATAATCATAAAAATTGCGAACCATTGCCATACAGTTAAAAGCTCTCCTAAGATAATAAGTCCGGCTACAGCGGCAACAGCGGGCTCTAAACTCATCATGATACTGAATCCCTGTGCAGGCATATTTCTAAGCGCAACCATTTCTAAACTATAAGGCAGCGCGCTTGATAAAATGCCTATCATAATACCAAGCGGGATAAGCTCCCAATTCAATAATGCAACACCTTGTGAGGCTGCGCCATATGGCACTAATACGAGTGCTGAAACTGCCATTCCAATTGCAACGGTTGCGCCACCTGAGCCTTGATTACCGGTTTTTTTACCAAATAAAATATAACCCGCCCAAAATCCACCTGCGACTAGCGCAAGTATGACGCCAATTGGGTCGAGCCCTTCTTGAGTGCTCATATCAGGGAGTAGTAATACAATGCCAGCGATAGCAAAGATAACCCATAAATAGTCACGTTTTCTTTTCGATGAGAACAAAGCAACCGCAAGAGGGCCGGTAAATTCAAGGGCAACACCTATCCCAAGCGGTATTCGTTCAATGGCGTAATAAAAAGTGATATTCATGCCGCCTAAACAAAGGCCATAGACAACAATTGGTCCCCATTTTTTTGGTACGTGTCGCCATGGCCTAAAAATAAGACATAAAATAAGGGCTGAGAACCCAAGTCTATAAGCCGTCGTGCCCTCTGGCCCAACATAGGGGAAGAGTTGTTTGGCAATAGATGCACCGGATTGAATGGTGATCATTGCACACAGTAAGCAAGCCACCGCGAAAAGCAAATCTCTATTTGCCATTGGTTATGTTTACTCTCATATTAAATCAGAGGCGTAGTCTAATCGTGAAATTCACTTTGCTCAATAGGCTTGTATACATTATTCATAGCTTTTGCGGTGAGCATCTACTTTTCTAACATACTGTTTTCTTAAGATAGATAAATACTCACATTTATTAAAAAGTCTCGCTTTTTAAATATTCCATCCAATCGTCATGGTGCTTTTTCATATTCTTATGCTTTTTAGAATTTGTATGCGCGAGCTTATCTTTGTCTGTAAGGAAAGGGCCTGCGCGACAGGAGCTACAATGATTATCTAAAAGATAATGCGGTTGGCTCAGGTGAGGTAATTCATCGGATGTTGTTTTTGCCGACCACACATAACTGATCCCACTGGTGTCTTTTACATGCTTATCTCTATCTACATTTCTGATTTTATAACCTGGAAAGTCATTGATATTAAATATACTTTGACCAAGATAGTTAATATCCAAGCCCTTCGTCAGTGAGGACTCTAAATCCCACTCACAATAAGGCTTCACATCTTTTGACGTGATAATGCACAACATGGGACCTGCAGGGTCAAGTACGTACTTGTGAGCGAAGTGTATGTATAACCGTAATAAACGTCTGTTTAAGGTATTTACCGACAGACTCTGCTGTTTAAAATCATCAAAATTAGAAAATGCCGGTATCAATGGAAATTGAAATATCACCACATCGATGCTTTGACTAGCAACCCTTTGCCATGAGCTTGGTTCAGTAACATCAAATTCTGTTAATACTTCTACTTGTTTTTGTTTTAAAGCATTGAGCGCATTATCTTTGTATTTATTAAGCAATACAGTTTCTGAATCATATACGCTGGTAATAAGCTGTGAACGAGGAAATTGTAAAGAGAGTGCGTGGGAAAAACTGAGGTCGCCATCACCGACGGTCAAAATACGCCACTGTTTATTTAGTTTCATAACTATAATGTACAAATAACAATGGCGTGATTATATATTTTATAGCCTCAAGATACGAGGCTCCTTATTTTCACTAGTTTATCAGGAAGAAGCTATTAAGCTTGTCTAGCTAATTCATCTAGCAAAGACATAACTTCAGCAGATGCTTGTTCCATCTGATTAAGCTTTTGAATACAGCCTTGTTTGTTTCCTTGAGCAAATAAATTCATTGCTTCAACACCATTGGTATGAACTTGCTTGTGAGGGGCATCAAGGCGTTTAAATGCACTTAAATCCCCAAACTTTTTCTGCCCTTCAGAATTCATCCACGTCCCTAAACGGCAGCTGGCATTATCAGCAAATGCAGAAATCGGTTGCGAATTTAAACCGATAAGGTGGTTATAGACATCTGATTTCCATACAACATGGTCTAGCTTTACTGTTTGCACAAATGTTTGTGTGGTTGTATCCATGATGGTGTTTTTCATCGAACCACAGGTACCCACTATGCTTGAATAATCATCGTTTAGCTGCGCGATACTCTCGGATAAATCGTTGTTTGAATTTTGGATCACATTAACGGCGTTTACCGTTTGTTGTGTTGTATCCATGATTTGTTTTACAAGGTCTGATACTTCGTTTGCTGACTCATTGGTATTATTCGCAAGCGCACGAACTTCATCAGCTACAACGCTAAAACCTCGACCCGCTTCACCTGCACGTGCAGCTTCAATTGCAGCATTAAGTGCCAGTAAGTTAGTTTGGTCAGAAATCTTAGAGATAGTGGTAACGAATGTATTGATATTATCAGCCATTTGCGACAAGCCGGAAATGTTGGTCGTCATGGTTGCCATGTTTTGTGTGAGACCGTCCATACCTGATAAAATGTCAGACAAAGATTTTTCAGATGTTTGGAAAATCGAATTGATGTTATTGATAGATTGGCTTTCTTGTTCTATTGAATTAAAACTTTGACTAACAGTTTCTCTGATATTTCGTACTTGAGATAAACCATTAATGGCGCATTGAAGGAGTTGGTTATCGGTGTTCTCATTGAGTTGAGTCTGGGTTTCGACTAACAATTCGTTAAGGTTATCATTCTCAGATTGAAGCTTTTCGTTGTCTTGCTGTAAAAGCTGTACTTGTTGACGTAATGCCTGAAGTTCTTGTTCTTGCTGTTGATTATTAAATAAGTTACCGAACACAGCGATTCCCTCACAAATAGAAATTAGTTTTAGACTATCAGCATGATCTAAAAAGTGCCAGAAATAAGCACATTAAGTTCTTGGTGTTTGACGAATTATTTTGTGTGATTTATCAGAATACATGGCTGAATCGGCACGGTGCATAATTTCATCTGGCGATTCTTTAGAAGTAATTTGGGCCACTCCAATACTTACCCCCACTCCAAACTCAAAAATATGCTCTATTAACTTGTCTCTTAACGCTTCTATGTTGTCAGGTGGTGTTTTACTAAAAGCGACAAACTCATCCCCACCCAATCTAAAACAGTTTTCATTGCCAAATTCCGATTTTAAAGTGTTTGAAATTAAGATTAATACTTCATCACCAGTTTGGTGACCATGTGCATCATTAGCAGATTTAAAATTATCAAGATCAAAATAGAGTAGAAAGGGATATTTGCTGCCCAAATTAACAAAGTTTTCAAAGCAAGATTTTCTATTACCGAGCTGGGTTAGGTGATCATGATTAGCTTCAAAGCTCAGTTTCTCTTCGAGCTTTTTTCGTCGTGATATCTCATTATTTAATTTGTTTATGATTTTTCTTTCACGATGAATAACGTTGTAAAGCACCACACAAGTTAAAATCAAGCCAATCTTTTTTAGAGAAGTATCAGCGACCAAAAGTGGGAGTGTGTCTTTACTCAGAATGTCATCGAGTACATCAAGAAATAGTCCAACACAGTACATTCCCCAAGCGATGACTAAAAAACGGTTACTGACATACTGGGCGCCATAACCAATTAATAAACTGGTACACGAAAACCAAAACAGTTCTTCGAATGCATCTATATCAATACCAGGCTTTCTCAAAAGTAAAAAGGAAAGGCAAAGTGTGATTACTATTATAAATGAATAAAAATATTTAATCTTCATCTGCTACATGTAGTTTGTGCCACATACTACATATAGCAGATTTAACAGTTAAATGTTGTTAGAAAGCTCAATTTGTTGTGCAATCATAAATAAATGACTGACAAACAAAACAGAAGTCAGAACAAAACGCATCTTGTGGTAGTCCTTATGGTAGGACTGCCACGCTGGCATACCTCGCTCGAAAAGTAGAATTAATGGATAACAAAGAGCCAAATAAGCTAAAGTTATTGTTGTATTGGCAAAAGCCAGTAAAGGGAAGGGAATAATAAGCAATACGGCCATCACTGCATGAGTTATGCTTTGCTCTCCAGGGCGCCACATTACTCCTGCACAAAAGGCTGAAATCCCAAGGCTATAAATCGTAAATGCTTGAATAAGCGCTTCGTTACTTCCAAGTATCAAACTACCGAATATGCATGCTAAAAATGGTAAGACACCATAATAGCCAAGCTGTACATGATTTGAGAAAGAGTGCATGGTGTTACCAATATAATTTTTACTATTTCAATATGATACCAGTTTTATACAGAACTAGATCAATCATGATCGATTTCTGTTAGAAGAAAAATTTAAGATCTAAAGCAGAGCCTGTATTTACAAATATTTCGTATCATTGGTGAAAAGCACTTCTAACCTGTTTTGTAATTTGCAGCAGTAATAAACTCTTGGAATGCCTCGCACCAGATGACAACATTTGAATATTTACTTACATCAACGCTATTTGGTACTTCTAAAATAAAACCATTAAATGATTTTACTCCCCCCACTCTAATCATATTTTGTTTATGTTGAAGAAACTGAGGCTCATCTTCCACAAAAGTCGGCGATAGATAAACTTGATAATCAGGACCTGGAGCTAACTTGCCCTGAAAGACAACATTTTTGTCAGACAGTGAAAAAGTGCCTTCTCCGAAATGCAGAAAGTCTGAACCACTTAAAGAATCGGGGATCGTCGCTTGGTATTTTGTATCGATTGTTGCTGTGGCAAATTCAAGCATGCTAGGTGATGATGGAGCCATTAAAATAGGTAACGTGTAAACACCACTTACAAAACCAAGCAGAAAAATGATAGTAGCTGATACAAAAAGTTTAATTTTCTTCAAAACATATCCTGAACATATCTTTTTTAGGAGTATAGTCGTTTGTCACGCTTCTAGCTCAAATAAATATAGAAGTACAATGATGGGCTTTTTAGCATCCATGGTACGTATCTGAGTGCTAGGGTTTCTTTTTTTTACTTTTATCTTTTTCTGGCACTATACAAAAGCCAAGAGAAGAAACAACATAGACTAGGATTAACGAATTACCTATAACCAAAACATGCTTATCACTGACAAGTAGCCATAAAGTGGCGAGCAATACACAAGCAACAGTAAGATGAGTAGTCAGGGCTTTGAGTTTACTGCGAACCATAAAAATCAGCACAAATTAAGATATTGAAATTATACCGATGTCAGATAGAAAAAACGACTATCTTATTTTTGGTAAATAAATTGTTATCTTAATCAATTTTTTGAGGTTCTTGATGTTTTTTATTGTTATAATTGGTATATAAAATTTAAAACATAAAGTTGATTTAGATTAATGATTTATTTTTTTCTAAGGGTAACTTTGTAATGTTGGGTTTGTATTTACACTTTTAACCATTAGAGGTTCATTTGGTTAATGTTTTTGGTGCCTTCAGGCGACTTGATTTAAAACGCTTAGTTTTGATATTGGCTTTTTTCGGTGTGCTATTAACGCTTGGAAACGCACTTTTTGCTGTTTATAAAGTTCAAAAAGACTTGATCGTCAATGATACCTTAGAAGCAAATAGAGTCTATGCGAGCAAAATAGCCAATGTAACAGACCTTTTTCTTGGGACAGTTTTATCTCAGCTCGAATATACCTCAGATTCCTTAAAAAATAATCATGATGACCCGACTGTTTTACAAACTGAATTAGAGCGTTTGTTAGAACAAACAGATAGTTTTAATGCAACCATTTTTGTTGATAAGCATGGCAAAGTACGTGCCGTATCTCCCTCATCATTAAATCTAGTTAATACCTATATTGAAGATGAGAAAGCTCTTGAACCATTAACTAGACAACAAACTTATATTTCAGAACCTTTCTTGTCTCCGGTCGGTAATTTAATCGTTAGCATCACTACACCAGTATTTGACGGCCAAAAAAGGTTTGTCGGTTTTGTAGGTGGTGCTATTTATCTTCAAGAAAAAAATATTCTCAATCAAATACTAGATAAACACCACCATAGTGATGATTCCTACACATACGTTGTAGACCAAAATGGTCATATTATTTTCCACAAAGATGTAACTAGAATTGGTGAAAAAATAACAAACAACCAAATAGTTGATGCGGTTTTATCAGGTATATCAGGCAGTATGATTACAGATAACTCACATAATCAGAAAATGTTGGCTGGATTTGCCCCAGCGAAACTGCCAAATTGGGGAGTTGTTTCGCAGAGTCACAAGTCAGCAACGCTGGATAAGGTTTCGAATACAATCATTGATGTCTTATTAAGCACATTACCACTTATAGTTCTGACTTTGATTATTATCCTGTTGTTTGGTACCAAGATTGCCCAACCATTGGCAAGCTTGGCTCAGGCGTTAAAAGAAGAAGGTCTCGATAGTAAGTTTGATGCAAATAAAATCAACACTTGGTATTTTGAAGCTGATTATTTAAAACAAGCATTCTTATCAAGCCATAAACGTATTGAACAAACGATTCAAAGACTTGATCAAGACAGACAAAAAGATCAATTAACTCAATTGCTAAACCGCCGAGGTATGGAGAACGCGATTTCGTACTTCGTGGCACAAGAACAAGCTTTCTCAGTACTGGCACTAGACATTGACCATTTTAAGCGAGTAAATGATACTTATGGACATGATATTGGTGACATTGTCATTAAAGAGTTTGCAGCGCTTATGCAAAATTGTGCCCGAGAGCAAGACCTAGTTTGTCGCTCTGGCGGAGAAGAGTTTTTGATTTTCTTGCCAAATGTAGAGCTAAATGTTGCATATAAAATCGCAGAAAGGCTTCGGCTTAGCCTCGCTGAATTTAATTTTCAGCAAGTCGGTATCGTTACAACTTCGATAGGCATATCTCATTGGCCAAATTTGAGCGAAGATATAGATACTGTGTTGAAGCAAGCTGATAGAGCGCTTTACAGTGCGAAAGAAGCTGGTAGGAATCGTACACACATTGCAGAGCAAGCTTATTCAAACTAGACCTCTTCAATTCTTGTTTTCATTTGTTGACATCTTGAAGGTGAATAATGGCGCTGATTTAGGTATTATTCGCGCTCCAGACTACTCGAGAGTCTCAGATCTATAAGAATAGGAGCGTGTAAATGGGTAATATCAAAGTACCCCATACCTTGATTTTGTTATTGGGCATGATGGTTGTGGCTTTATTTGCAACCTGGGTTGTGCCACAGGGCTTTTTTGAAACAAGTACGACTGAATCAGGTCGTCAAATGGTTGTGGCAGGCACTTATGCGCAGGTTGCAGACAAAACTTATCTTACCCCATGGGATCTACTAACTTCTATTCCACGCGCGTTTGCTGCGGCGCAAGATGTTATTTTCTTTGTATTAATTGTTGGTGGTGTGCTCGCAATCGCGCGTGCAACAGGCACTGTTGATGCGCTAATCGGTCGCCTTTTAGAAAAGCATGGCACTAAACCACAGCGTCTTATCTTCATGGTTGTATTTTGTTTTGCACTTGCTTCGAGTGCAATCGGTACGGCAGGTGAATACATTCCCTTTGTATTAATCCTAGTAGGCCTTTGTAAGGCTATGCGTCTTGATGCAATGACAGCGGTAGGTATGATTGTAGCGGGTTATGGTATCGGTTACGGTGTATCAGCATTTAACCCATTCACTGTACTAATTGCTCAACAAATTGCTGAAGTGCCTCAATATTCGGGTGTTTGGTTACGTTTTGCTATTTTCATTCCTTTTGTTTTAATTGGTTTCCATCATGTTTGGAGCTACTCTAAAAAAGTATACGAAGATCCAAGCAAATCAGTGATGATAGGTGTGCCTTGTCCTTTAGAAGGTCAAGAAAAACCATCTTACCCGCAATTAAATAAACGCCACCAGATGATCTTAGGTAGCTTCATCGTTACGCTGGTTATTGCGATCTGGGGTATTTCTACAAAAGGCTGGTACTTAACGCAATTAGGTGGTGTATTTATCGCTTGGGGTGCTGTGGTTGCCGTATTAGGTAAATTATCTGCAGACGAAACTGCGAATCGTTTTATCGAAGGTGTGTCAGACCTAGTTACGACTGCAATCTTAATCGGTGTGGCCCGTGGTATCGCATTGGTACTGGAAGATGGTCAAATTTTACATACATTAGTTCATGCGATGTCTTTACCGCTTTCTTATGTGGGTGCTGAAGTATCAGCGGTGGGCATGTTAATCATCCAAACTTTATTAAACACCTTTATACCATCAGGCTCTGGGCAAGCCTATGTGACTATGCCATTGATGGCACCATTAGGCGATTTAGTGGGTGTACCACGTCAGGTTGCAGTACTTGCGTATCAGTTTGGTGATGGCTTCTCAAATATGATCATCCCTACAAATGCCGTATTAATGGGTATTTTAGGTATGGCGGGTGTACCTTACACGCATTGGTTCAGATTCTGTTTGCCACTTATGCTTAAACTTATGGCAGCAGCATCAACCGTACTCGTTTTAGCCGTAATATTTGGCTATGGTTTAGATGTTCAGCCAGTAATTCAATAATTACATCGTTTGAAATTGCTGCAACAATGATTAGTTGCAGCAATTTATCTGCATTTTTTTGATCTAACTACAAAACACTTCAAAACCCTTCCATTATTATTACGATTCGTGCATTTTGTATATACGTCTTTTATTTAGTGGGTCATATGACACTTTCTTTTAGCCATTTTTACAGTCTTGAGAATAGCCAAGCTAGGTATGAACAAGCCATTCAAATGATGTTTGATAAGCTTGAACCGGTTCATTGCCTAATAGGTCAATTTATTAATAGAAGAACTCAAGTACAAACAATTTGTTATGCTAAGGACGGAGTTTTGCAACCAAATATCACTTATGACCTTGCAGGTACCCCTTGCAATGATGCGCAAGATAGTGAAGGGGTCTGCATGCTTAATCATTGTTTGCAAGAGACTTATCTTGATGATGAATTATTAAGAGTTTTAAACATCAATAGTTATGCTGGTGTCACTTTACGAGCGTTAGATCACATGCCGATTGGGATCATGGTTTGTATGTATGAAGACGAACGCCTGTTAGATGAAAGTCAGCAATCGTTTTTAAAAGAATTAAGTTACATCGTTGGGGCTGAACTAAATCATAATTTAGAAATGGCTTCACAAGATTTGATTTTAAAGCAGCTTGCTAAAGGTGAACGCATTGCAAAACTGAGTTCTTGGAATTGGCATCTAGAACAAGATAAGCATTGGTTTAGTAAAGAAATGCGCCATCTTATTGGCAAACATTATGATATAGAGTTAAGTCTAGATTGTTTTTTAGAGTGTTTAGAGCCTAGAGATAAAGAGAGACTCGAAGACTTGCTCTTGCTTTTAAAGCTTGGGGATATTGAGCAAATCGATACCACAGTGCGTCATAAGTTATTGTCTAAGCGCAAAGGCCTGATGCGCATTATTGGGCATATTGAAAACGAAACCGGCCCAATATCTGAACGTGTTTTTACTGCTACAGTGCAAGACATATCTCAAATCAATGCACTAACAAAGCAGCTAGAATTAACCAATGTGGTTTTCGAACACGCAACAGACGCTATTATGATCACAGATCATGAAAACAAAATCATCATGGTCAACAAAGCATTTGAAGATTTGACAGGTTATAAAGGCTTTGAACTAATGGGCCAAGACCCTGGGGTCCTTTCATCAGGTCAGCAAAGCGAACAGTTTTACAAAAATATGTGGCATGCGCTAGACACTTCGGGTACATGGAAAGGTGAAATTTATAATCGACGTAAAAATGGTCAAATTTTTCCAGAAGAATTGACTTTAAGTGTTGTTAAAGATGAGTTAAATCAACCTACAAATTATGTCGCGATATTCAGAGACATTACTGAATGGAAGCGTAATGAAGCCCAATTAACGTTTTACGCAAATCATGAACCGCTTACAGGCCTGACCAATCGTCGCTCTTTTTTAGAAAACTTAGAGCAAGTTATTTCGGAAAACCGCGCGAAGAAAAAAGAGTCTGTAGTTTTATTTATTGGCTTAGATCGGTTTAAAGAAGTCAATGACGTTTATGGCTCAGAGATTGGTGATAATGTTTTATTGTCAGTAGCTAAGCGAATAAAGAATGGCGTACGCCGGCAGGATATAGTTTGTCGTTATGGTGGTGATGAATTTGCTATTTTACTCCAGAACAGCGGCATAGATAATGCGATGCTTGTGGCTGAGAAAATTCAGTCTAAAATATCTCTTCCATATGTATTTAATGAATTGTCGGTAGAGATCACAGCTTGTATTGGTGTAGCAGAATTAACATCAAATCAACCCTTGACTGCATCAACTTTAATCAGTCATGCAACGCATGCTTTGGGCTCAGCAAAGAAAACGTCACCAGGTCAAATTGCACTTTACAATGAAGCTATTCAAAATGCTTATTTACAGAAAATACACCTCAGAGACAAACTCAAAGAGGCCATAAAATACCAACTACTCTCAGTGCACTACCAGCCTATAATTGATTCAACGACAGGGAAAATTTGCAAGTTCGAAGCACTTGTGCGTTGGTCTGATAGTGAGCTTGGTGCTATCTCACCGGGGCAGTTTATTCCAATTGCCGAAGAGTTTGGTCTTATCCATCAAATCGGTCAGTTTGTACTAGAAAAGAGCTGTAAAGACTTGGCTAAAATTCACAGACAAGGTCATACACATATATCAATTTCTATTAACCGCTCTGTTAATGAATTCAAAGCAAGTAACGATCAATATAAACAGATTATCAACGCGATTGAAGAAAACAACTTGCCTTATAATGCATTAACGATTGAGGTGACTGAATCTGTAGCTGCCAATCAATATACGTGGCAAGTACTGGGTGATCTTCAAAAGAGAGGCGTGCAAATTGCGCTAGATGATTTCTGTACTGGTTATTCTTCGTTAAGCCATCTATTAGAGAGTCAGGTTGATTTCGTTAAAATTGATCGTTCTTTTATTGATACGCTTATCGATGACAAGAAAAAGCAAGCTATGGTGAAATACCTTGTTGAATTAGGTGATGATATTGGCACACAATTAATTGCAGAAGGGGTTGAACAGGAATCCCAAGTTAATATGTTAAAACAATTTGGGTGTCATAATGTGCAGGGGTTCTTTTATAGCCCAGCTCAACCGATATCAGTTTGCTTAGATATGCTTAATAAATAGTATTCAAAGTTAGGCACTCACCAAAATGAGTGCCTGTTTATTATGTGTTTATAAGTTTGGCTTTAACACATCATATAATGCGTCAATATGATCATCTCTGTCATTTAAGGCTGCAATATAGCGATACTTTTCACCACCTGCTTCTTCGAAAATCTCGCGATTTTCTTCCTCTAATTCTTCTAATGTTTCTAAGCAGTCAGCGCTGAATGCCGGACTGATAATGGCAATATCTTTGATGTCTTCTTTAGGAAAAGATTCTAGGGTTGCATCAGTGTATGGCTTTAACCACTCAGCTTTACCAAAGCGACTTTGGAAAGTCGTCATAACTAGTTCTTTATCTAAGCCTAATTTTTCAACAACTAAGCGCGTGGTTTGATGACATAGGCAGTGATACGGGTCACCGTGATCTAAGAATTGTTTTGGCATGCCATGGTAAGAGAAAACAATTTTTTGTGGCGTACCATGTTTATCTAAGTCTTCTTGAATACTATTAGCAAGAGACTCTATGTATAGTGGGTTTGTGTGATAGCCATTGATAAAATGGAACTCAGGAACCCAGCGCCATTTTTTTAATACACGTGCAATCGCATCAAATGTTGAGCCAGTTGTCGGGCTTGAGTACTGAGGGTATAAAGGAAACACGACAATGCGAGTGATACCTTTATCTCTTAGTTTTTCCAAACCTGCTTCAATTGAAGGGTTGCCATAACGCATCGCAAGCTCGACTTCTACGTTATGATTATTGGCTTTTAACTTCTCGGCAATTTTGTCTGCTTGTTGCTGAGAAATATGAATAAGCGGCGAACCGTTTTCAGTCCAAATACTTTCATAAGCTTTGGCTGATTTCTTTGGGCGAATTCGTAAAATAATCCCATGAAGTATCATTAACCATATTAGGCGCGGTATCTCGACAATTCTTGGATCAGATAAGAATTCGGCCAAATAAACACGTAAGGCTTTAGGCGTTGGTGCATCCGGGCTCCCTAAGTTGGTTACCAAAATACCAGTCTTTTTATTAAAACGACCCTCATGCGGGTTGTCAGTGAGCGCTGAAAAACGAGACACAAAATGCTCCTTTATAAATTACCATTCTTTAAAAAAGTGAGACGGTGTTGAGAGTGGAAGATTTTACAAGATTTTCAATACGTTCGACACCTAAAATAGGATCATTATTGAATCAGCGCAAAGCGTGTAATTTTTATAGTTATTTAGTATTGATTTTTACGCTAATTATTAAATATTGTTTGCGTAATAAATAATTTATTAGTAGATTTCGTGCCCCGAAATCAATCTAAATTCTGCTGTTTTACATTAGAGGGGCATAATGAGAAACAACCAGCCAATTACTGCAAATCGCAAAACCTTTTCTTCTGATGTGAAATTAATCTCTGTGACAGACTTACAAGGCAATATTACCGAGTGTAATGAAGAATTTATTGCTATCAGCGGTTTCAGTAGAGAAGAGTTGATTGGTCAACCCCACAATATTGTTCGTCACCCTGATATGCCTGAAGTGGCATTCAAAACCATGTGGGCAGAACTTAAACAAGGTAAGCCGTGGATGGGGTTGGTTAAAAACCGTTGTAAGAATGGTGATTTCTACTGGGTTGATGCCTACGTTACCCCTGTCACAGAGCATGGCAAAGTAGTCGGGTACGAGTCGGTCAGAAGTGTACCGAATGAATCAGCAATTAAGCGTGCTGAACTTATTTACGCTCAAGCGGAACAGAATAAAACCGGGTTTAACTTCCGAGTCGATACTTATTACGCAGCACTCGCAGTCATTTTGGCTTTATGTGTGGCTGCATTTATTTCAGGTTATCAAGTCGCGGCTTTTGCTTCTTCTATTCTTGCCACTATTTTAACCATCGTCCTAAAAAGCAAACAAAAGAACTACTACTTTAAAGCATTAAGCAATGAGCTTTCGAGTAGCTTTAGTGATGACATTGCTAAGTCTGTTTATTCAACTTACCCAAGTGACATTGCTGACTTACATGTACGAATTCTCAGTGAGCGAGCGCACTTAGACACCGTTGTTACCCGTATTGCTGATGCGGCAAAGCATGTATCTAAAGGAGCTAGCTCCTCTTTAGCTATGGCGCAAAATGCCAATACACAATTAGAACAGCAGCAATTACAGACTGAGCAAGTCGCAACAGCTATGAACGAAATGAGTATGACCATTAACGATGTGTCGGGTCATGTTCAAGCAACGGCTGAGCAAGCGGGTCAATCACACGATCTTGCAACACAAAGTGCGCAATACAGCGAGCAAACTAAGCGTGCAATTGAGTCATTGACGAATACTGTGTTAAACATCAAGCAATCTGTAGAAGGAGTATCAAAGCAAACTTCACGTATCGCAGATGCAGCGCAATTTATTGAACAAATCGCGGAGCAAACAAACTTGTTAGCTCTAAATGCTGCAATTGAGGCTGCTCGTGCAGGTGAGCAAGGGCGAGGCTTTGCTGTCGTTGCTGATGAAGTTCGCAGTCTTGCTAAAAGAACCCAGCAATCTACACAAGAAATCCAAGGAATTATCAATGAATTATCACAAAGTACAGAGCATGCGGTTATAGTGGCTGAACAAGGTGAGCAAGAATCTCAGCAGGGCATGACTCATTTGTTACAAAGCAGCGATATGTTAGTTAAAATTAATGAATCGATTGACAAAATTAATGATATGTCATTGCAAATTGCAGCAGCCATCGAAGAGCAAGCAAATGTTTCAGACGATATTAATCAGCAAGTCGTTAATATTGCTTCACTAGCGAGTGACAGTTTAAACAGCGCTTCAAGTGTTGAGCAGGCAAGCCAAACACTCACTCAAGTATCTCAAGATATGGTTGAATTAGTCGTGCGTTTTAAACGCTAAACACCACGTTAAACAGTTGGTATATCAACTCTGATGATAAGATCGTTAGTATTATTTGGGGTTGATAATATGCTATCTTAGCTAAGCAGTTGTTAACATGGAATTTCGCATCATGACCGAGTCGGTGCTTCATCAAACCTTAGCGCAATATTTTGGCTTCTCAGAATTTAGACCAGGCCAAGAGCAAACAATCACCCAGCTAGTAAACGGCCATTCTAGCCTTGCTATCTTTCCAACGGGGTCAGGCAAGTCCTTATGCTATCAACTAACAGCATTACAGTTACCCGATTTAACTTTAGTGATTTCGCCATTACTGGCGTTAATGAAAGATCAGCTTGAGTTCTTAACAAGCAAAGGCATTAATGCAGCCAGTTTAGATTCCACGTTAAGTCGAGAAGAAAGTCAGTCGGTGATGCAAAATGTTAGAAATGGCAGCACCAAGGTATTGATGATTTCGGTTGAGCGTTTTAAAAACGAGCGTTTTAGAGAATTCATTAAGCAAGTACCAATTTCTATGCTGGTCGTTGATGAAGCGCACTGTATCTCTGAATGGGGTCATAACTTTAGGCCTGACTATCTTAAGTTACCTGACTATCGTAACGAATTAGATATTCCACTGGTATTGTTATTAACTGCGACAGCCACAAAAAAAGTAAAGCACGACATGGCTAGCCGCTTTGATATAAAACCTGAGCATATCGTTCAAACGGGGTTTTATCGCGCTAATCTAGATTTAAGCGTTTATGCTTATCCCGAAGAAGACAAAGTTCCCGCACTTATAGGTTATTTAAAACAGCAAACTGGGGCTGGGATTGTTTATGTAACGCTGCAACAACAAGCCGAACAAGTCGCAAAGCAATTACAAGCTGCGGGCATTAATGCTGCTGCATATCATGCAGGTTTAGACGATGGTCTTCGTCAAAATATTCAAAATGACTTCATGGATAACCAAAAACAAGTGATTGTAGCAACCATTGCGTTTGGTATGGGTATAGATAAATCAGATATCCGTTTTGTGGTGCACTATGACTTGCCAAAATCGATAGAAAATTATAGCCAAGAGATAGGGCGAGCAGGCCGTGATGGACAGTTTTCTGAATGTATCACGCTAGCTAGTTTAGATGGTGTTGCTACGCTTGAGAACTTTGTATATGCCGATACGCCTGAGCAAACGAGTATTCAAGCACTGATAGAAGAAATTCAATCTCAGCAACAGCATGGTTTGTGGGAAATGCAAGAACTCAGTGCGTCTAAGGTCAGTAATATAAGGCTCCTTGCGCTCAAAACCCTGCTAGTACAACTCGAATTAAAAGGTGTGATAGAAGCTAAATACGCGTTTTATGCCGACTTTAGATTTAAATGGTTGCACACGGAGCACAAAATTTTAAGCCTGTTTGATCCAAATCGTCAGCAATTTATCCAGCAAATATTTGCCAATACACAATTTAAAAAAGTGTGGGGTACTGTTGATATTCAAGCCTTAGTGCAACAAGGCCATGACAGAAACCGCATTGTTGCCGCCTTAGATTATTTACATGAACAAGGGCTTATTGAGCTTGAATCAAAGCGAATGATGCAAGTGTATCAAGTTGATGAAAGTAAGTTAGCTCAGCCAGATTTAGCGAAAGAGCTTGCTGACTACTTTATTGAAAAAGAGCAAGCTGAGGTTAAGCGTATTGCTGCTATGCTTCGTTTCTTTGAGTTAAATACGTGCTTGAGTTACAACTTGGCAAGATATTTTGATGACATAAATGCGCTAGAGCAGTGCGGTCACTGCTCAGCGTGTCGAGGACAAGTTGCTAAACTTGAGCAGTCTAAATTAACTGAGTTCCCATCAGATGAAGCATTAAGAAATGACTTGAATGCATTGAGGCAACATTTAATGCAAATAGGTGTTGCGCCAAGTTTAGCAATACTCACCCGTTTCTTAACAGGCATGACTTCACCTCTATCGACATCTTCGAAATTTCGACAACGCGCTGGGTTTGGCTGTTGTACAGATATTCGTTATCAAGCGGTGCTGAGTAAAGTGAAACAATTAGGGTTTGGGGCTTAAAAGTGCGCAAAAACATTGAACAGCTATACCACATTTCACAAAAACCAAAACGCCAGATTATTGGTTTAATGAGTGGTACCTCATTAGATGGGCTAGACATCGCTATGTGTGAAATAAGTGGTTGTGGCACGGGTACCGAAGTGACTTTAAAACACTTTAAAACAGTTGATTACCCTGATGAAGTTAAAAGTAAAATTAGAACTGTATTTTCCAAACCACAAGTATCGCTAGAATATCTCACACTTCTAAACCCTTGGATAGGGAAGTATCACGGTCAACTGATCAACCAAGCTTTAAAAGCGTGGCAAGTTAATCCCAAAGATATAGATGCCATAGCCAGTCATGGTCAAACAATCTATCACTGCCCTCAGCATCAGCATGATTATGAAGATTTTGGTAATGCCACCTTACAAATCGGTGATGGTGATCACCTTGCTGTCGAGACGGGCATAGTCACTTTGAGCGACTTTAGACAAAAGCATATTGCGGCTGGCGGTGAAGGTGCGCCACTTGCACAGTTTGGCGATTATTTTTGCTTCTCATCGAATTCTGAACACCGTGTTTTATTGAATCTAGGCGGCATCGCCAATATCACTTATTTACCAAAGGCAGGTAGCTTCGACGACATGCTGTGTAGTGATTTGGGCCCAGGTAACACCATCATGGACGCCTATATGCAGAAGCACTTCGACCAAGCGTTTGATAGTGATGGCGCTATTTCTTCGAAAGGCTGCGTTAACCAAGCTTTATTATCTAAGCTTTTAGATAACGATTTTGTTGGGTTAGAACTCCCTAAATCAACAGGACCAGAGGTATTTAATTTAGCTTACTTACAAACTGCACAGGAAAGCTCAAATACCACTTACTTGAAACATGAAGATGTTATGGCAACCTTGTGTGAGTTGAGTGCTTTACTAATAGCTGAGCAGCTAAATTACCTTTCAGAAAGTAAAAAACTAAATGTGTATGCCAGTGGTGGTGGGGTGCATAATCCAATATTGATGCAAAGAATTCAGGGATTAGTCTCTACTGACATAGTAATTGAAAACAGTAATAAAATTGATTTAGACCCAGATGCAAAAGAAGCGATTTTATTTGCTGTGTTGGCAAACGAGTGTTTAGTTGGTAATTCGTCTGAATTTGGCGTAAGCATGGGAAAATTATCGTTTCCTGAATAATTTCAAATCATTTTAGTTGAATAAATGAAATAGTGTTAAAGCTCTAATTTTAGGGCTTTTTTTCATTAATTTGACTCATTCATCTCTTACAAAAACACCTGTGTCTTTTTAATAATCTTACTACTCAGTTAAGAGAAAGTAGAATTTTCTTTATATTTCAATGTTTAATAGTGAAGATTTTTTATTCCTAATTATTATATGTAACAATTTAATTTAGTTATTGCTAATAATAATAATTATCATTAGGATCCGTTTCGATTTTAAATGGGATAATCTAATGAAACTAAAACTACTCTCTGTTGCGGTTAGTGCAATCATGCTGAGCGCCTGTGGCTCAAGTTCAACTGAAGCAGACAAAAACACATCGCCAATATTCTCTCAGGCTGAATTCACTTTATCTTTGCAAGAAGATAATTCAGCTTCTATAACGGTATCTGCATCAGATGCTGATGCACAAACACTCACTTATTCTATTGCGAATGCACCAGCAAACGGCATTGCTGAATTAGACCCTTCGACCGGTAAAATAGACTACACACCGAATGACAACTTTTTTGGTGAAGATAGTCTTGAAGTAGCAGTCACTGATGGGACTGAAACGGTTAAAACAGTACTTAAAATCAATGTTGAGTCGGTAAATGATGCGCCAGTGATCGAAATTGATAAAGTCTTGATCAGTGGTGCAGAAGTCAAAAAAGGCTTAGTGTCTGCCACTGATATTGAACAAGATTTATTAACCTATTCTATTACTCATTCACCAGAAAATGGTGAGCTTGAAATAAATAGCCAAACGGGTGAAATTACTTATACGCCGCAGTCATTAACCGTTGCAGAAGATAAGTTTGAGTTAACAGTGACAGATAGTAATGGCGCTTCTGTTAGCAAAGAAATCGCGATAGCCACAGGCTTAACTACCAATGCTGATCGTGCATATTACTATTACGCAAGTAGTCACTCACATCTAAAACGTGCAGAGAGTATGCTGCCACAAGTTAAAAACGATGTGAATTTAGGTTTGCTTAATGCAAATTTAGCTTCAGGCTATGCCGCTGCGGGTTTAACCAAAGAAGTAGAAAGGTTTTTAACCGAAAGTGCGATCGTTAAAGAAGAGCAGCTTGCTGATGCACTTCTTTCAGTCTCAAATCATTACAACAATCAAGGCCTATACACAGAGGCAAATGCATTTAGGTTAAGAGCTAATAACCTTTATACGAAACATATCGCAGATAAAGGGTTGGCCAATTTCAGCTCAAACGATCAAATGTTTTTTGATGAATTGGCTATTTCTTACAGGCAGGCAGGTGAATTCGAGCTTGCCAATCAGAGTTACAATATTCTTGATATTTTATTCAAGACGATTCTAGATAGCGATGCGACAACACAAGCATTACGACTGGTTTTTGCTTTTAGAGATTCAGTTGATTCTGAAATCGAATACTGGCAATCATCCCGTAACGAATCCGACAAGTTGAGAGCTGTTGAAATGAATGACCGTTTATACGGTTACTCTAAATTGATTGCAGCAAGGGAAGTTCGTAACGACAGAAACGGTAATCTAGGAAAGTTTTATCATAGTGTCCGTCAAGTAGCTTTAGGTTTTGTAATTGATAACTATATTAAGCTAGGTGAGTTAGAAGCCGCGAAACTGGCTTTACTTGATGGTTTAGCGCTACATGGTGTAGCTGGCATTGACGAAAACTACCCAATTCTTGCCGATGAGCATGCTGACGTAACACATGTAGAATACCCGTTTGGATTAGTTGATATGGCGCCTCGCTTTGTCGTTTTGTATCCAGAACTTAGCGTAGAAGATATCTTAGCTGTTAAATATGACGAAACCAGTTTCTACAGAAGTATGCTGATTGAAGAGGCTGAAGAAGCACGTTTATTGGCGAGTGTTCGTAATGCAACAAATAAAGATGACGCATTACAAAAAGTACTTAACACCCGTGATGATGAGAACCTTAGGCCGCTATTTACTAATTTATTAGCCTTCAGTAGCAAAAGCCCTGGTGCTTCAACGATTTTAATTGAACAGGGCCATTATGAGGCTGCTGGCAAGTTTGCATTGGAAGCATTAAATGTACTGAAAGACGAAAAATATCTAGCTCAAAATCTTGATACAACACAATTTGTTACGGGTGTTACGGGCTGTAACCTTCTTCTTGATACTTTTGTAGAGCTTAATAGGTTAACCGCTGAACAAAAGTATAACACTTACGCGATTGATGCACTTGCGGCATGCCGTGACATTGCAAATACACATTACTCCACTCCTCAGGGCACAGATGTTTTAATCGAAGACGTTGCGCAAGCACATTTAGATTTAATTAAACATCATGGACTGCTTGGACAAGAAAGCCAAGCAGAGTCAGTGATCGCAAAGGTAAAAGCGTCTATTCAAGCCTATGATGAGAAAGAGCTAAGCGAAAAAACGAAAGACACAATGCAACTTGCTGTGAGTTTGGCTAGAGGCGGTATGCACAGTACTGCAAATCAATATTTGGCTGAGGCTATTGCCCTTATAAAACAGCTTGAAAATAATATTGACGCTGAATATCAATTTATTTCGACAAATGAGTTCTTTAATGAATCGAGTTATAGAGATTTAAACTTTGTTGCCCTCCAAAGTGCGATTAAGCAATCAGCGGGTCAAAATAATAATTTTGCTGCTGAGTTAAACAAAGCCAATGCGCTGTGGGCAGAGCTAGTAACGTGGAATATAGCAAGATTAGATGCGAATGGCTCTGTACAGCAAAAAGCGACTTTTTATACAGTGTTTTCAGAACAACTCATAAAACTGGGTCAATTTGAACAAGCACTTGCGTTAAAAGATAAATCAGGTTTAGGTGAGGTTGAAATAGATTCAATTATCAACCAAGTTGCCAATGCACTCAGTGTTTTAAATCAATTCGTAACAACGAATATTGCGACTGTAGATACAGATGGTGATGGCAAAGCGAACTTCTTTGCGCCTTTTGCAACCGAGCAAATGATCACTGACTCTGGGATAGAGTTAGACCTTGATAGTGATAACGATGGTGTCAATGATGACCAAGACGCATATCCTCTAGATGCGTCTAAAAAGTAGTCATGAAGCATACATTTTATATAGGAGCGGTTAGCCTTGTGCTAACTTCTCCTGTTTTCTCAAATGAAGAAAGCAAGCCACCAACAACACATAAGCAAATTGAACAGTCTGAATTTGTAAAATGCGACACGCAATCAAAGTCAGACAAATGTGGTTCACTTCTCGAAGTAATAGAAGTACGAGGCGATAAAATTAACCCAATTTCTTTCTCGAGTAAGGGGCGCTACAACCTTAATCGTAAAATGATTGAAGATTATCGATTCGGTAATGGCAATCTGAATGAGGTACTGGCAATACTTCCGGGAGTGCAATATGCCGAATCAGCACAATCGGCCGATCAGGTTTCAAATATTCGTCCATCAGAGGTATCTATATCTGGTGCCTCAGGTGCACAAACAGCCTATTTAATCGATGGTGTTTCAAATAACTCTTTGTTAAATGACTCAAGCGAAATGTCAGATAAAGATCTTCTGGATGACGTTGTTGGCCACAGTCAGGAAATTTTTTTAAATCTTGAGTTGGTTGAAAGCATTGAAGTGTATGACAGCAATGTCCCTGCAAAATATGGTGCGTTTTCAGGTGGCGTTGTGATTGCCGACACTAGAAAGATTGCTGATGAATTAAAAGCGGGTTTTAGTTTTAGAAAAACCGCAGATAGCTTTGTAAAGTACAATCGGTTTTATTCACCCAGACATGAAGGTCGATTTAAAGACGAAGATGCTGTGTTCGAAAAAAGTGCTTACAGTGCTTATGTGTCATCGCCTATCACAGCTGACCTAAGCTTTCTTGCCCAAATTCAGCTTTTAAGCTCTAAAGAAAGTGTAGAACGCGTTGGTGATCTAAAGATTGAGCAACAAGAAAACTATAATGCACTGCTTAAATTTGAATATGAGATAACAGCAAATGACTCACTTACCTTAAATCTTTTTCATGGACCATACAGTGGAGAGTACTTTGCTGAAACTGCTAAAAATTCACCTTATTCCGTAGAGGGAGGCGGACAAAAAGCCTCTTTAAAATGGGAGGGAGAACGATCATGGGGGGCTTTTGAAAACTTGTTTGTGTACAAACAAAGTCAAAATTCAAAAGATGCGCCACCAGCTTGGTTTGTTTGGTTAAATCAACCGGGTAAAGCCCTTCCTGAGTCTCACTACTCTAAAACTTTCCTTGAAGGAGGCTTTGGTGATATTGAGAAAAATCAACGCTCAGTACTGTTTAAACATGACTTTGAGTTTTCAGAGATAATCTCAAATGGTTTAGTTCATCAAACCAATGTTGGTTTTGAATATGAGTATTTATATTCACAGTTTAATCGATTAGAAGATTCTATTACCTTCAATGATGCCGTCTCTGCTGCAAACATTAACTGCGCAGGCTACACCATAGATTGTATTGAGAGTGAATATAAAAAACCGCTTTCACAGCTAGAGCAAGAGTTAGGAAGGCCGCTCGATTTCACAGATGAAAGCGATTTACTGCTATACAGTGAGAATATTATTGCGTCTGGCCAATATTTTCAGGGCAGAACCGTCATACCAGCGGCTGAGTCCGAAGCAAACATGAACAAGTTCTCGGCCTATGTCGATCATGAAATACAATGGCAAGACTTAGTTGTTGCTACGGGTCTTCGTTATGATTTCAACGACTTTTTTAAAAATCATAATGTTTCTCCGAGGCTAAGAGGCTCTTACAACTTTTTTAATGATGATGCTCAATTCGTCTTTGGCGCGAGTCGTTATTATGCTAATGACGGCCTAAATTACAAATTAAACGAAGCGAAATTACCCACTTATAACGAGTATAGAGCCGCATTTAATAATCGGGTGTTAAATTGGCAAAGCGCTTTGAAAAACAGAGGCCACCGCCATGTCTACGAAGATTTGAAAACCCCATATAGTGACGAATTTACACTGGCTTATCGTCATCAACTATTCGGTGGCACTGTGGAGTTGAAATGGATAAACAGACGCAACAAAGATCAAATTAATCGAGAAAAAGGGTTTAATGATTCGGGAGAATCAATCCTGTATGGCGCCAACTCAGGTTACAGTCAATATGATCGTTACTCACTGTCTTGGATGGCATCGTTTGATAATCAGCATGTGCAATTTAACGTATCACACGTGAAGAATGTCACGGATGAAAAAACCTTTGATGGTGAAGCGCGCACTTGTCCTGATTTTCCAAAGTGCTTTTTAAACTTTGACTACAACAATGATGAACTCGTATTTCTTGCAAATAGTAGTATCAAAAGTTCCACAGTGCCGAGTACTCAATACGCGTTGGTGACTAAACATGACCTTGATTTAGTCAAAGAAGATTTTAATCGCCCTATTATTGCCAACTTGAGTTGGGGTGGGCGCTTTGGAAACTGGTCTGTCTCTTCATTTATTCGATATCACTCTAAGCAAGATGCACTTTACAACACAGGCACAACTGAATCAGTGAAGAGTGCTTCATCTTTATGTGATGGTTGCCAGCCAAGTGAAACTCGCTACCCAGTTTACAGTATTCAAGAAAGGCCTGCTTACTGGTTATTGAGTGGCAGTGTTAAGTATTCAGTACCACTTGTTGGTAAGCACACCTTGTCTTTCTCATTCGAAGGTGAAAATTTACTTAACAAGCGTACCTATCAAGTGGCGCCATTTTCGACGGGTTTAGAGCTTGGACGGCGTTTTTGGCTTGGCTTAAATTACTCATATTAGAAACATATCAAACACATAAATAATAGGAAATATCATTATGACATCACTACTTTTGACCACAGCCGTTGTTGCGTCACTTTGCTACGAACCTGCAAACGATGTTCATGCAATTCAATTAGAAAAGCATGAACTAGGCACTGAGTTTGTGTCGGCTCGCGAAAATGAGAAAAAACATTGTATTAGTGTGAAAGCATCTCAGTTAAATGCGGCAAAAAAATTGGCAGCTAAAGATCCAGAAATGTTTGAGCTAAAGCATAAATAACATGCACCGTTTTACTACCGTCATCACTTTGGTATTTATATTTTTGCCAATGCTATCATTGGCAAATGATATAAATATCGACAATTTAAGAAAGCAATACTTACAACCAGCGCATTTGTGGCCAAAGCCAACCTTAGATGAGGGCGTTCAGCATGTTGAGATTGGTTTAATACTAATACCAACTTTCCCGCAAGCTAATCCTTTTAGTAAAGAAAAAGTGCTTCTAGGAGAAAAGCTATTTCATGATCCTAGACTGTCTCGCTCAGGACAAATTGCCTGTGCAAGCTGCCATGACAGAGATTTAGGTTGGGCCGATGGTCGCGCTGTGTCTTTCGGTCATGATAGATTAAAAGGTAGAAGAAACGCGCCAAGTATTGAAAACTCAGCGTTTTGGCAAACGTTATTTTGGGACGGCAGAGCAGCTTCGTTAGAGGAGCAAGCCTTAATGCCAATTTTAGATCCTGTGGAAATGAATTTTTCAATTGAAGAGTTGGAACAACGCCTCAATCAAAATGAAGGTTACAAAGCAGAATTTAAAAAAGTATTCAATGCGGATAGGGTGAAAGCAACAGACATTGCAAAAGCGCTTGCCACTTATCAAAGAACCATCTTGTCTAGGTCGAGTGACTTTGACTATTTCATACAATCTTCAAAGCAAAAAAATGAAAAAGCCAAGTTGGCATTTTCTAAGAAATTATCAGATCAGGCTCTCTGGGGTCTGCATTTATTCAGAACAAAAGCACGATGCATGAATTGTCATTCGGGCCCATTGTTTAGTGACAATAAATTTCATAACCTAGGGCTTACATGGTACAAACGTGAGTTAGAAGATTTAGGGCGATTCAAAGTGACGAAACAGCCTGATGATGTTGGTAAATTTAAAACACCAAGCTTACGTGGTGTTATGAATACCAAACCTTGGATGCATAATGGGAGTTTCGCCAATATGGAAGGGATATTAAACGTCTATAATGCGGGCGGATTTAAATTTACTAAAGACCCTAATGATGAAATGTCTCCTGTGACATCAAAGCTTTTAAAGCCTTTAAATTTAAACTACGAAGAAATGAAAGCCCTTGAAGCTTTCTTACATTCAATCACTGCATCGCCTGCTAGAGGCCCTCACCACAATTTTTATGATTATTAATAAGGAATAATATGTATTACAAATCTATGTTAGTTGCGGCTTTATTATTATTAAGCTTTCCAGATTTGGCATTTGCTAAGAATTTAAACTTTGGTACAGAAGTTGATGTGAAGCAAGTAACAAAAATTTCGACTATTTTGCAACAGCCAGATAAATACCTCAGTTCGCCTGTAACAATAAAAGGCACTGTTGTAGGAGTTTGTAAAAAGCGAGGCTGCTGGATGACGATAGCATCTGATAAGCGTTTTGAAAATCTGAGAATTAAGGTTAGAGACGGCGACATGGTTTTCCCAATGAGTGCAAAAGGCAGTCAAGCTATCGCAACCGGAAAACTGAATAAAATCGAGTTTGATCTTGAGCGCACAAAGCAAATTAAAGCTCAGCAAGCCATTGCTAAGAATGAAGTGTTTGACCCTGCCTCTGTCACTGAGCCGTTAGTTATATATCAATTAGTGCCTACTGGGGTTTCGATCCTTGATCAATAAATTGAGAAACATTAATTGGTATCGTTTCAATAGAAGCCTACATCGAGATGTAGGCTATTTTTGCATCGGCATGGTTTTAGTTTTTGCTGTATCTGGTATTGCGGTGAATCATAAAGATGACTGGAATCCAAACTATCAAGTAACACATAAACTGATCCAAGCTCCCGTTACTAAGTGGCATGAAACGAGTGATGAGATTTTACTTTCGCAAATATTTAACTATATCGATGAAGGGTTAGAGGTAAAAGCAACGTATTGGGCCTCACCGACTGAGTTTAAAGTGTTTTTGAAAAATGATGGTAACATCACCCTTAACCTTGATAATCACCAGCTTATTTTTGAACATATTGAAGCTCGCCCAGTTTTTCAAGCTATAAATAGACTGCATTTAAATGAAACCCATAAAGCATGGATAGTTTTTTCGGATTTATTTGCTGGCTTGCTTATTTTCCTAGCAATAAGCGCATTGTTTATGGTCAAAGGAAAATATAGTCCTTGGGGGAGAAGAGCGATATTAGTCGCTTTTGGTTTTATTATTCCTTTGGGTTTTATTTATTGGTAAAAAAAGCTCCGCTAAATTAGCGGAGCTGAAAAACAGCTTAGTAATCTAAAAAGCTGAGAGCATCACTGACACCAGTTTTGCCCCCTGTTTTTTAGCACTTATGAGCCAAGGGGAAATAGCGTTCATTTTTTTGTTTTTAATCGCTTGGCTTTTTATATGTGCATTAAACTCAGCTGAATTTTTTATTGAGCCATGCAAACCAAGCAAGTTAAGCTGCATCAGGTAATCATCGGTTTCACCTTCACCTATCAGCTTTAATATTGCATTCTTATTTTCTAAATCAGCTTTCGTTAAAGTTGTTTCTGCACTAAAACTTTCTGCTCTCGCATCAGGTTTTGTTGCTGATAATGAAATCACATCACCGATCTGTGCATCGTACGGTAAGACGCAATTAAAGGTTATGCCTTCTTTTGCATAATCTAGCTTTAATGTGTCGTACTGACAGGTATGTTGCACACTGTAATTATCTAAGTCGTTCATTGTACGGGGTGTGAATCCGAGCAATAACGGTGAGTGGTTCATAACTTTAAATAGGTTGTTGTATAAGATGATGGATATTATGAGGGATTTTTATTACAGGAATATGACTAACTGGTCGCTTGAAGTGTATTTACTCTAACCTTATGATTTTAAGAAGCTTTAAAATTTATAAAGCTTCTTAAGAGAATTGTATTTGTTCTAATTTAGAGCAGTGAGGTTAATTTATTTAACGGTCTTATAACTTAAAATAAAATAATTTCGCTATCTCAAGGTTACTATGATGTCTTTTAAACGACGTTGTTGAGATGCTCTACTCTTGCTGCCGGTTGCGTAATTGCTGTCTACATTTCCTAACCTGAATCGTTCAACAAGTAAATCAACGGTACAATCTTGGCGGGTATTTAAATTCTCATCTTTAAACATATCTAGGGCGTCTAAATCGATGGTTAGCTTTCCATCATCAGTAATATTGTCAAATGATTCATTATTAAACTGAGTCGCGCCGTCTTTTAATTTGCATGCTGAGCTGAGTTTGACATCTAATTTATCGCCGCTGTTAAAGTTAGACCATTCAATAACAAGCTGCTCTTCTTTAGAAAAAGATTGGTTAGTTTGCGGTGCAAGAATTTCAAAAGGTGCTGGCAAGGTGAGGGTGTTTGTCAGTGTAATATTGTCTTCTGAACGAACGAACTTCACAGTATATTCGGTATTCTCATTAAATTGTTCAAATACAGCTCGATAATCAACATCAAATACCTCAGTATGTTTTTCTAAGGTTTTGGTATCGTTCGCAACTGTGGCCTCAAGTGTATCTGAACTTGATAAACTAATATTATTGCCAAACTCTCCTGATAAATTCAGTTCAGCGATAACTCGACTGTCTTCTCCACCTGATGTTACATAAATATTTGACCAAATTGCTTGGGTTTTTACATTATCGGATTCAGTTGTTTCCGTGGAGCAACCGCTAATGGTTGCTAAAGCGAATGGCAAAACGAGACAAGTTAATTTGCGCATTATCTTTCCTTTTTATAGTTTAGAACGAGTAAAGGTTTAATTTTAAAAGCTTATTAAGCAAGTGTTTCAATTTTAGTGTCAGACTTTTATTTATGTATACAAATTAAGTGTAATTGAGTGTAAATAAAGGTCCGAATTTGTAGTTGGATGAATTCAATTAAGATGCTGCCGCATAGATCCAGCAAGTTTTACCTGAAGCTAATTGTGCTTCGACTCTTTGGTAGTCATCAACTTCATATTCATCGGCTTGGTGTAATTCTACGTCTGTGATTAAAAATACCGTACCATCAACAGTGTCTTCTTCAAGATCCGATTTAATTAGAATTGGGTGGTATTCTTTTCCACTACTTTTAATGACTGCTTCGTCAGTGATTTTAACTTCCCCGAGCTTGTAACCAATCAAGGTATCTTTTTGGCCTTCAAGCAAACGGCCAAATGTATCAAGTTGAACTTGAGGTTGCTGTAGCGTGCCATAAGAGAAAAGAGCGTGCATGTAAGTTTCCCATACATAAAACAAGTTTTGATTGTACAAGAGTTTAAAGCGATTAAAACAGATATTCATAATTAATCCCTGTAGGTGCTGACTTTATGTCGCGCACAAATGCGCTGGGTGAACCCGTGTCGACAGATATAAAAGCATTGATGGACCCGACATAAAGTCGGTGCTACCGGGTCTTAATTTAGTCAATGTGCAGATGACATTTTAGAACTGATCGTATTGATCTGTAGGCACAATTTTATGTCACTCATAAAAGCGCGGGATAAACCCGCGCCTACAGATGTTAAATATTACTTGGGCGCCCCATATCACCAAGCTCATAATTACACACCCCATGGGGGAAAACAGTCTTTAATTGATCAACTAAATTTGTAATAGGGTGGGTCCCGTACATGCCTTTTTCTATTGCTGTTTCGACATCAATTAAATGGCATTTGAAGATGTCGCCAGCCCAAGGGCCGCCCGATTCAATTCGACTGGTACTAAACATTGGAAAACGTGACTGACATGCGCCGTCTGACTTTTGATTCCACTTTCCATCAAACACATCCTCGCCTTTTGCATAGGTACTGCCATCGGCTTCGAAGCAGGTATCGCCTAACTCTTGTGGCTTTGCCTCAATGACACTCAGGTTAGGGTTTTGTTTAAGGTTTAAAAGCCATTTATCTATCATGGCAAATGCAGCTTGTGTTGGGTCATGATCTTTATGGGCGACCCAAATAATGTGATTTTTATGATCGCCATTGGCTTTATCTATTCGTAAACGACTATAAAATGAGGCTGACATATGATGCATATCTAACTCATTTTCAAGGTAATGTCTGGCATCAATGATTGGCAGGTCAACTTTGCCAATAAAGACCTGGCCCGAGCGGTAAGCTGCCTCAATGGCTTCAAGGCTGGCAGTATGACGCTGTGCTGGGCCATGGTTTGCTTCATAAATGTTTTCACTGCCCCAAAGAGAGAGCCAAAGTGGTTTGTGAGGACCAAGCGGTGTAAGGATATGCTCTACTTGCATTGTGGGCTGTGACTTCCAAGCCCCAATGTTGTAGTTGATATCAAAAAACTCCTCGATACTTATCTTATTCTCAAGAAGTGCATTTAACCCATATTGCACCCCCACGTTGTCCCAAGTTGAACGGCCAAAACCTTGCTTGTCTGTGCCGAGCACATGTTTCATGTCTTGCCAATAACTCCAGTTATTCTGTTCTACCACAGAATCGGCGAATAAAGGTCTTAAAAATCCCTGTTTTGGGTTGTTAATATAGGCAGATAGCCCAAAGTAGCCGTTTATACATTCGCTGTTACCATCGGGAAAGCTCGGCACAAACCCAGCCATAAGTTGATTTAGAGGTTGCAGAAAACCTGCCCGTTGCGGAAAGTCATTAATGGCATTCATGCCTTCAATTAAGCGGCGTCTATCCCAGTCTCGCCATGCCTTTCTATCATTGGCTCTAAAGGTAAAATAGTTGTTTAACAGGTCGCAATCGAGCGCATAGGTGGTTTGGCTGATCATATCCGGATAACTATAAAGGGGCAGCAAGCCGTCTAAAATGCCAGTGCTATTTTGAGCGATCAGATACTGCGCAAGGCCGCCACCCGAGCCGCCTACACCCACTGTATAAAGTGGCTCACCATACAAACTAGTGAATTGCTTTTTAACTCTCCGAGCGGTGTCTTCTGCTAGTAGCATGTTATAGGTATAGCTGGTTTTATTACCGCTAGAGCTGATAATGGCGTAACCATCAAGCAGTTGGTCAACTTGACGCTGCATAACTTTATGGGTTTTTTGTCGACCTTGTCTAAAACCAATCCCTGAGCCGCCATTAAACTGATATACCAGTCGATTGTTCCATTTAGACTTTGCTAATCTGTCTCCCACTTCTTCAGGCTTGATAGGCATGACAATAGTATAAATAAAGCGATTAATTGTGCCTTGCTCCGCTCTAAATAGTGCTCCTTGATAGTTTTTGGCCTGTTCAATGGTGAGTTTTTCGGGCTGTTTATCGGTATTGATGGCAAAGTATTGTAAGTGTGATTTAACGCCACAGTCTTTACTGAAACCCAAAAGTTCACCGGTTTCACTTGTGACTGGTACACCTAGACCTTCTTGGTTATCTACTTCAGGCTGACCGACTTTTGAATCTACTGACATGCAAAAGAAGGGGTATTGGTTTGGCCCGGAATATAAATTGGTTGTAGGCCCAACTCCACCAAGCGGAATGGGGAAGGGGTACGTCTCTTCAGGACGTTGGTGTTCAGAAATATGGGGGTAAAAATCGATCAAATAGTTATATTCAGCAGGTGCAATTGATTTCACCTGTCTTGCAAGGAATGGATCTGGCGGGGTGAGTTGCTGCCATGCAATAAAGGCAATAATTGCGCTTAAGAGCCCACCAATGATCCACAACGTTAGTTTACTCATAACATCACCTTTGGATTATGGCGTTCTCTTTAAGTTTAGAAATAACTTCAGTACTCCGTTGTTATTTGTTTGTTAATTAATCGGTTTTTATATTTAACCGCTTTTTGCTAGTATCTGGATTTAGCATTTCGCAGGTATGAAAAAGGAAATAAGGACATGAAGCTATTAGTTAAGCCTAATAAAAAACTCATTGAAAAAATAAAACAATTTTCTTGGTACAGCTTGGCAATGTTAATTGTTGTTGTGTTTGCAGGGCCAGAAATTTTCGTAGCGATGGAGCTGACTTTGATGCTTGAAGTCATGGGGGCATCGACGTTCTGTATGTTCTATTTAAGCGCCATCAAAGCTTTCTTTGAACCTTATCTAAAAAAACTTAAACCCTATTTTGAACGCTTCGCTCAGTTTGAAGGGCACAGCTTTTTTGTTTTGAAATACAAGCAATATAAGCAAATGCCCAGTATGTTAATGCATGCTGTGCCTGCAAATACTTTACTGCTAGGCTATTTAAGTATAGTTACAGGCTTTGCCATCCTGACAAAAATTGTTTAGCATTAGTAGCAGTTAAATCTATTGAGTTGTTATGTTCAAATTCATCGCATCAATCATGCTGTTTTTAAGTTTAGTTGTTTCGCCATTTGGCCAAATGACGGCTTTTGCTGCCCATGAATGTGATATGACCATAATGACTAAAGATAGCATGATGCACCATACTATGGCGCAAGATGGAATGTCGAAAGACATAATGTCACAAGACGAAACAATGTCTTCAATGGATTGCTGCGAGGTTGAATGTGTTTGCCCGATTAATGCCTGTCATGCTTTTACTTATGTACCTCAATCAGTTCAGACGCTTGGCTTTTTCTCTAGTTTTGAAAAAATTCAAAATGCGTCGTTAACGCCACCAGCAGCAACGATTTCTAACCTCTATCGCCCGCCGATTTTTGCCTAACCTAGGATAAGTGCGCCTAAAATTTGGCGTATGTGTCCGATTAATCACCTATTTTATTGTTTTGTTTTTATTGTGATTAGGAGCGCAGGCGATGCGAGTTTTCTCAAAGTTAATTTTTTCACTTTCGTTATTTTTAAGTATTTTTTCAAACAACAGTTTTTCACAAGACAAAGCCATAGAGCTACTGGTTGCGAAAACCCCGACTTGTGGCTGTTGTACCTTATGGTTAGATCATCTCACCTCGCAAAGTATTAAGGTCGAAGGGAAAAACTGTTCGCCCCCGCAAATGAGCGAAATAAAAAGCCAATACGGCATTGAAGCGCGATATCGCTCATGTCATACCGCAGTGCATGCCGATGGGTTTGCCTTCGAAGGTCATGTACCTGCGAAATTCATTAAGCAGTTTTTGCAATCTCCCCCTGAAAACGCCATTGGGTTAAGTGTACCTGCTATGCCACTAGGCTCACCTGGGATGGAAATTGATGAAAGGTTTCAAGCCTATAAAGTGCTGTTATTAAAAAAAGATGGCAGCTACGAAGTATTCGCTGAAGTAAACAGTTACGAGGAGCAATTCTGATGTCGAAATTTATTACCAATGCAGTATTGCTCAGTTTAGGCATTGCAGCGGGCAGTGCAGGTATGTACTTTTATTCCCAATCAAATGCAGATCACAGTGCGCATGCTGAACAAAGCGATGAAAAAAAGCCGCTGTATTGGGTTGCGCCAATGGACTCGAACTACCGTCGAGATAAACCCGGCAAATCTCCAATGGGCATGGATCTAATTCCTGTATACAAAGAGTCTAATAGCGAAGATGAGCACGGGCCGGGAGCAATTAAAATCTCTCCTGAAGTGATAAACAACTTAGGAGTTCGAACTGCGCAAGTCACACTGAGAGACATGACGGCAACAATTAATACCGTGGGTTATATTCAGTATGACGAAGACAACCTTGTACATATTCACCCGCGGGTATCGGGTTGGGTTGAGCAACTATTCGTTAAAACAACTGGTCAAAAAGTTAAAAAAGGCCAAGCGCTCTATACCTTGTATTCTCCAGAGCTTGTAAACGCACAACAAGAGTTTTTAATCGCTTTGCGTGGCAAAGAGTTTGGATTAATAGAAGCCGCCAAGGCTCGATTAAGAGCGCTTCATATTGACGATATTTTTATCGAGCAGTTACAGCGAGACAAAAATGTTAGCCAGAATGTTACTTTTTATGCGCCGCAAAATGGGGTGGTTGCCAACTTAAAAATTCGTGAAGGTTATTACGTGCAACCGGGCACAACCATGATGAGCATTGGCGATTTAAGCAATGTCTGGGTTGAAGCCGAAGTCTTTGAGCGTGATGCAGCGTCGGTAACGGTTGGTTTGCCCGTGCACATGACTCTAGACTATCAACCAGCCCGAGCTTGGCATGGTGAAGTTGATTACATATATCCAACGCTAGATGAAAAAAATCGTACGCTACGTGTACGTCTTCGTTTTGAAAACAAAGATGGTGCGCTCAAGCCAAACATGTATGCGCAATTGCAAATAAGCGGTAAAACAAAACAAGATAGCATTCTTACGCCAATCGAGTCAGTTATAAGAACGGGCAAACAAAATCGCGTGGTCTTAGCGTTGGGTGATGGGCAATTTAAGTCTATTGCCGTGCAAATTGGCCAAGTCTATCAAGATCAAATTGAAGTATTAGAAGGTCTCAATGAAGGCGATACCGTCGTCACATCGGCGCAATTCTTGATTGACTCTGAATCGAGTAAATCCTCTGACTTTAAACGTATGGAATTTGCCGAAGAGCCAACTTCTGTATGGGCTGAAGGGGTGGTTACCGCAAAGTCAGATTCAGAGCAAAGTGTAACAATCGACCATGCGCCAGTTGAAGCATGGCAATGGCCACAAATGATGATGGATTTTGGCGTGCTTAATCAAGCTGACTTTGATGCGCTAGAAGTAGGCCACAGTTTACATTTTGAGATCACCAAACAAGATGATGGCAGCTATCCGGTTTCAGCCATTCACATAATGGGTAAAGCTGAAGTCGCAGCGCCAGATACACAAGCCACCGTAAATGGTGTGATCAATGCCATTGATTTTGACGTTCGTATCATCAATATCAGTCGTGAAGCCATTGAAAAGTGGGGCAGAGGGCCTGCAACGATGGACTTTGAGGTTATCAATAAACTGGATATTTCAACGTTCAAAACGGGTGATAATATCGAATTTACTTTTGATACTGCACAAGATTTTAAAGTCATCGCCATCAGCAAAGTAGCCGATAAAAAGGTTATGCAGGATGGTGATATGCCGATGAGCGAACACGCTAACCACTAATCACGAGGAGGCAATATGATTGCAGCTATTATTCGCTGGTCTATCAGCAACCGCTTCTTTGTGGTGTTGATGAGTTTAATTTTAGTTGGTGCAGGATTGTTCTCGTTAAAGAACACGCCTGTTGATGCCATTCCCGATTTATCTGATGTACAGGTGATCGTAAAAACCAGTTATCCCGGTCAATCACCGCAAGTGGTCCAAGATCAGGTCACATTCCCGCTCACCACTGCCATGTTATCGGTGCCGGGTGCACAAACGGTAAGGGGTTACTCCTTCTTTGGCGACTCTTACGTTTATATCATTTTCGACGATAAGACCGACTTGTACTGGGCACGCTCGCGGGTGCTAGAGTATTTAAGCCAAGTTGCGCCAAGTTTACCCAGTAGTGCAAAACCTCAGCTGGGTCCTGATGCCACTGGGGTGGGTTGGGTATATTTATATGCGTTAGTCGATAAAACAGGCAAACACGACATTAGCCAACTGCGCAGTATTCAAGATTGGTTCTTAAAATACGAATTGCAATCTGTAGCAGGTGTCTCAGAAGTCGCCGCAGTTGGCGGTATGGTGAAGCAGTACCAAGTACAAGTTGATCCTGATAAGTTGCGTGCCTATGGTATTCCGTTAAATCATGTGCAAACAGCATTACAGCGGGGCAATCAAGAAACAGGCGCATCGGTGCTTGAAATGGCTGAAGCGGAATATATGGTTACCGCGACGGGTTATATTCAAAGTGTGCAAGATATTCTGCAAATTCCTTTAGGTGTGAATAAAAAAGGCGTGGCGCTTACCATTGCCGATGTGGCCGTGGTCAATCTCGGTCCGCAAATGCGCCGCGGTGTTGCTGAGCTAAACGGTGAAGGCGAAGTGGTTGGTGGCGTTGTGGTGATGCGTTTTGGTGAAAACGCCAAAACCACCATTGATGGCGTGAAAGCTAAACTAGAATCGCTAAAAGCGGGCTTACCTGAAGGCGTTGAAATTGTCACTGTATATGATCGCTCAGCTTTAATTGATCGAGCAGTCGACAATCTCTGGGGCAAACTCACCGAAGAGCTGATAGTTGTTGCTCTGATCTGTGCAGCTTTCTTGTTCCACTTACGTTCTTCAATTGTGGCAGTGATAAGCTTACCTATGGGTATTCTAGTCGCCTTTATCGTCATGTATTTTCAAGGGATTAATGCCAACATCATGTCGTTAGGCGGTATTGCGATAGCCATCGGTGCGATGACAGATGGTGCCATCGTAATGATTGAAAACATGCATAAACATATGGAAAAGACCCCACTGACTGATGAAAACCGTTGGCAAGTGGTGGGCAAAGCCGCCAGTGAAGTAGGGCCTGCGCTATTCTTTAGCTTGCTGATTATTACCGTAAGTTTCTTACCTGTATTTATTCTTGAAGCTCAGGAAGGGCGCATGTTCGCGCCGCTTGCGTATACCAAAACCTATGCCATGGCAGCATCTGCTGGTTTAGCGATTACCTTAGTGCCTGTGTTAATGGGTTATTTTATTCGCGGTAAGGTATTACCTGAGCGTAAAAACCCGCTGAATAGATTACTAATTGCTATCTACATGCCAGTTCTGAAAGGCGTTTTACGTTTTCCTAAAACCACAATTTTGGCGGCGATTACAGTTACAGTGGTTGGTTTTTATCCTCTAGATAAGATCGGCAGTGAGTTTATTCCGCCTTTAGATGAAGGCGATTTAATGTATATGCCAACGACGTATCCGGGCATTTCTATTGGTAAAGCCAGAGAGTTGTTGCAGCAAACCGACAAGCTAATTCGCACTATTCCTGAGGTTGAGAACGTATTTGGTAAAGTGGGCCGTGCTGAAACCGCTACCGATCCGGCGCCGCTTACTATGATCGAAACCTTTATTCAGTTAAAACCTAAGTCACAGTGGCGCGAGGGTGTTACCACTGAGAGTTTGAAAAAAGAGCTGGATGCATTGGTGAAACTACCCGGTGTGACCAATGCTTGGGTTATGCCAATCAAAACTCGTATCGACATGCTGGCAACGGGCATTAAAACACCTGTAGGCATAAAAGTGGCAGGGCCAGATCTCGATGTTATTCAAGATATTGGTCAACAGCTCGAAACGCTTTTACCTAAACTGGACGGCACGGCGTCAGTATATTCAGAGCGCGTTGCTGGTGGTCGTTATATCAAGGTTGATATTAATCGTATCAAGGCGGCCCGTTATGGTTTAAATATCGCCGATGTACAGCAAGTGGTTGCAACAGCCATTGGGGGAATGAATGTAACCCAAACCGTTGAAGGGCAAGAGCGTTATCCGGTGAACTTGCGTTATCCGCAAGACTACCGTAATTCACCTGAGCAATTAGCGCGAATGCCGATGGTGACACCGACAGGCCAGCGTATTGCATTGGGTGATGTCGCGCATGTTTATATCGAAAGTGGTCCGCCGGGTATCAAGAGCGAAAACGCCCGTTTAAATGGTTGGACATATATTGATATTGAAGACATTGATGTCGGCAATTATGTTGAAAATGCCAAAGCGTTACTTACCAAAGAGCTTGAGTTACCTGCTGGCTATTCAATTAATTGGGCCGGGCAGTATGAATATATGGAGCGCGCCAAAGAGAAGCTGAGCTATGTTGTGCCGTTAACGCTGGCGATTATAGTTATTTTACTTTACCTCAACTTTAGACGTTTGAGCGAAGTTGTGGTGATCATAGCAACATTGCCGATGGCGATGATCGGTGGATTATGGCTTATGTATCTAGAAGGTTTTAATTTCTCGGTTGCTGTTGGCGTTGGTTTTATTGCTCTGGCTGGTGTTGCTGTAGAAATTGGCGTGATCATGTTGGTGTATTTGAATCAAGCACTGCTAGATTTAAAAGATGAACACAAAGCCAAAGGCACAGCCATTGGTAAATCTGATTATTTAGAAGCCATTTTACATGGCGCAGGGTTACGTGTTCGACCTGTGATGATGACAGTGGCAACCATCATTATAGGTTTGTTACCGATTTTATATGGCCATGGCACAGGCTCTGAAGTGATGAGTCGAATTGCAGCACCTATGGTCGGCGGAATGTCGAGCGCGGTGCTGCTTACTTTGATTGTCTTACCAGCGGTTTATTGTTTAATGAAAACAGGTGAGGTCAAAAAGTTTAATGAAAAGTTAGGATCACCTAGGCGTTTGCAATAATAAAGTAGGTATGGTTTTATAGCTAGAGATTAAAAAAGGAACAATTTTTAATCTCTAACAACATTCTATAAAAATAATTTATAAGGAATCATTATGAAAACTTTACTAACCAGCGTTGTCGCAGCTTTGACAATGGGGGTATCTGTATCAGCTTCTGCATATATTAATTCTTTCCCTGAATATTACGGTCATGTTACCTGCCATAAGCCTGTTGCAGGCAATCCATTTAACATTTTATGGAGTAAGCAATTAAGCTCTTGGGAAGAGGGCGATGTGCTAATTTCCCTTTGTAAATCACAAGGTGGTTTTGCAGCAGATCACAGAACTTGATTTTAACCGAGTATAAAAAAGAGAGTTCAACCTAGGGTTAAACTCTCTTTTATATGATTACAGTTTAAATCATTAAATGCCTTAAGTTTTGATTTCCTTCCAGCAAATTTAAAACTGATAAGACACACTTAAGCGTATATCACGGCCAGGCTCATACATACCTTTTAATGTTTCATAGCCCTTTCCAAACTTACTAAAGTCGCCAACACTGCCGTGGCTTCGGTATGTTTCGTTAAATAAGTTTTGAATAGAAAGGTCAAAACGTAACTGCTCAGTTGGTTCGTAACGTGCGTATACGTCAACTAAGTTGTAGCCTTCTTTATCGATGCTACCTAGCTCATCTACCCAGCCTAATTCTAAAGAGCGGTGCATTACTTCGATATCATTTAAATCCGCAACATACTTAAAATTAAAGCCTGTTTTGATGCTATCTGTTACTTCATAATTAAAGTTGATATTCAGTGCGTCACCTACAGCATTACCAAGTCCACCATACTCATAGGCATTAATATCTACGTTATTGCGAATGACTTGCTTTTTGCCGCCTTCTACTGAACTATCAGGCCAGATAAATGGCATATTATTTAGTACAACATCGTTATGGTTAAAGCTTATTAACACATCAAATTGATTTGCTTGGTAGCCTGCAACAAGTTCAACTCCTTTGCTTTCTAAGTCGCCGATATTTTCGTAAAAAACGCCTTCACGACCTTTGAATTTATCGAATACCACACCATTGATAGTACTCTGGTAAACAGATGCTTCGAATAGCCATGTGCCATCGTTGTATTCAAGGCCAAGCTCAATGTTTTCTACCTCTTCAGGCGCGAGTTCAGGATTGTCGTTTACTTCACCTGCGGTAAATGCATCAGCAACTTGGCGGCCTCTCAAGGCTTCTGCATAGCCTGCGCTCAAGGTAATGTTTTCAGCTAATGTGTATTTAAATCCGATGTTTTTACTAAAGCCGTCTTGTTTTTTAACTGAAAAGTCTTTGCTCTTTGTGACAGGGTTACCTTGCGCATCATGCTCAACAACCCATTTGCCATCAACTTTAACCCAGTTTGCTTCAAGACCTGTGTGGTCTAGCTCATAGGCGTCATAACGTACACCAAAGCTGAGTAATAGGTCAGGAGTAATTTGCCAATGGTCCTGAGCATACACACCAGTCACAGTACCGTCTTCGTTTGCTTTGCCGCCAAATGCTTCGTATGACTCAGAATTAACTTCATCATTCTTTTGTTCAATACCATAGGTTAGAACGTGATCGCCTAGGTCACTGGTATTTCTAATATCGAAACCTGTGGTCTTAATACCTGCATTCCAAGTGTAAAGCTCGCGCTTTAAAGAAGACTCAGTTGAGTAAAGCGTGGTTTCTAAGTTAATGAATTCGTTTAAATAAAGCGCATGGTTTAGCACTAAAGTTTCACGATCTGACCATGTTTTGAATAGTGGTGCGTCAATGGTTTGAACCCAGTTTGTTTGCTTACCAAACTCGCCTTCTTCTTCGCGTGTTTCGTAACTTACAGTGATAAATTGGCTGTCACTAATTTCGGCATCTACTTTAACAAAGCCCAGAGTTTGATCTGAGCCTGTTCCGGGGATCAAATCACCTTCGCCATCTTCCATATTGTCTCGGCTGACATTTACATAAGACGCTAACACGTTCACTGAATCAGTAACACGACCATATAATGCAACACTTTGCTTGTTGGCATCGTTAGAGAAAATACTCGCTTTTGCCAATCCACCAAACTGCTCATCCGCATCTAATAAGTCGTTTGCAGTTTTTGTTTTAAAACGAATGGCACCACCGACTGCGCCACTGCCAGCTGTTGCTTCACCAGCACCCGCTTGTACTTCAACACTACGTAATAATTCTGGCTCAATTGACACACGGCCGACGTGGTGGAAAAGCGTACTAGTTTGTGGCGCGCCATCAACAGTGATGTTCATCATCGAGTCTTCTAAGCCACGTACAAATACCTTTTGTACAATACCGAGTGAACCGCCAACCGTAATAGAAGGGGTCGCTCTAAAGATATCTTCTAAATCATTGGCTTGGTAATTATCTAATTGCTCAGGCGTAATTTCTGAGTTGGTTGTTGCACCGACAACGACAATTTTTTCAATGTCTTTGTTGTCAGTGTCTTTTTCGGTTGCAAGGGCTTGAGTACTCAATAAGCCGGCAATAAGGGTAGATAGTATTTTTGTTTTGAACACAGGAGTCGCTTTAAAAGTCATGGGACATCTCTAATTACTGATATTTTATAAATCAGAATTATTCCTATTTGCAATTGTGATTGGTAGCACTTTTACAACTGTTACATTTGCAACTTTGGAATGGTGATTTTAACGCTGAGGCCGCCGCCTTTTTGATTAAGGGCATAGATATTTGCACCAACACTTAAAAGGTGACGTTTAGCCAATGCTAACCCTAAGCCAAAGCTGTCACTTTCAGCCATTCTGCTGTCGTCAACTCTAAAGAAGGGTTCGAAGATTTTATCTAGCAAGTGCTCAGGGATCCCAGGACCCGAATCATTGATTTCTAGTAGGTAATGATCTTGCTGTTGTGTGAGTCTAACCGAAACGGTTTCTTTGCATGGCGTGTACTTTAGGGCGTTGCGAAGTACGTTTTCTATCGCTGGGCAGAGTGCTTTATGACTTGAGTCAGAGATCACTGCAGAATTCGGTAGTTCACTCTCTATGAACTTACAGGCGAACTCGAATCTGGCGTCTTCAATCAAGACATCGAGTAAATCAACTAACTCTACTTGTTCCTGCTTGATTTTGGGCTGTTCATTTTCGAGCCAAGCAAAAGTGAGGGTATTCTCAACAAGTTTTCTAATTTGCTTAGATTCCCTTGAAATACGTTCTAAATGCTGTGAGCTATTACTCGAGTCAAAGTTCTCAACGGCAATATCTAAACGAGTTAATGGCGTTCGCAACTCATGAGATAAGTCAGCTATGAGCTGCCTTTGATTCTCGATAAGCTCTCCAATTCTTGATGCCATTGAATCAAACGTATTGGCAAGGTGAGACAACTCATCATCACGTTTAGCAAAGTGTTGGCCGACTCGAACTGATAAGTCACCCTTGCTGAATGCGAGGGTGGCATTATCGAGGCGGTGTAATGGCGTAATAATGTGCCTATATAGAATCAAGGTGAGTAATATTAGTAGCGCCATCGGAATAACTATCTGTAGAGCAAATTTCGTTGTTAACCAATGTGTGCCCGGTCGCATTCGCTCAGGTAATCGAATTAGAAAACTGGCGCCATACTCTTGAAAAGGCAACTCCATAATCGGGTTATCAGAAAAGTAGAGGTGGATCTTCCAATCAATGCTGCGCCCAAAATGATAATAACCAACGATGTCTTTATCGTAAGGTTTACCCGCAAATTGCTCAGCTTTAAAACCGACGACAGACACCCACACGTTCTCTTGTTGCTCTATGTCTTGAAGGTACTTTTGTAACCCAACAAAGTCCTTTTGAACGTAATATGACTCTGCTTTTTCGCCCCAAGCCCTTAACTCAGCTCTATGCTCAGCTTTTATAAAGCTCATTTTCTCTTCGGTTTTTAAGGTAATGGTGTGAACCAAATAGAAAAATGTCACTAGGCCTGTTGCAAGGATAAAAAACAGTTTCCAGAAAATCTTACGCTTCATTTAAAACAGTACCCTTTGCCATGCACTGTTTGTAAGCGATCTCCCTGCCAGCCTGCTTCATTAAGCTTGCGCCTTACACGGCTTAAATGCATGTCGATGCTGCGGTCGTATGCCCCCAGTTTTTTATTTAATACAGCTTCGTGCAACTCCGCTTTTGGGATAATAACGTTTTGCTTACTAAGCAGGTTCCACAATAATTTAAATTGTATGGGGGTAAAATCTAAAAGTACATCATTAAGGTGTACTTGCTGTGTGTTCACATTTATAGATAAGCCATCAAAGTGCATATGTTCTTGGCTGCTACTTTCTATGTCGGGCTTGGCACGGCGTAATAGACTTTCAATACGAAGAAGTAATTCTTGACTGTTAAAAGGTTTGGCGACATAGTCATCAGCCCCATGAGTAAATCCCAATATTCGCTCTTCTTCAGCGCCTTTGGCCGAAACCATGATCACGGGGATCTGACTTACTTGTCTTAATTGTTTAAGCAGAGTGACTCCATCAAGTTTTGGCAGCATTTTATCGAGTAATACGAGGTGATGTTGCTCCGATTTGGCTTTATTAAAACCATGTTCCCCATCAAAGCATTGTTCAACGAGGTAGCCTGCTTTTTTCAGTAAGTCTGATAAATAATTGCTGAGTGTAATGTCGTCTTCAATGAGGAGAATAGAGGTCATGGAATATATTATTGCAAATGGAAACTGTTATTATTTGCAATAATAAGCTTGTCAGACGGATGTGTAAATCATTATGTTCCTTTCTTGGGGTAGTTTTAGAAGGTTAACTAAATCAAAAATAGCATTTAAAACATACTGTTAATATTTTTACTCGAGTTTGTTTAGATGTGAGGTATCTGAGGGTAATTAGATAACTTGCTCAGTTACAGTGAGGTCGTTAGACTAACCGCGATTTTGATTATGCAGGATAATGTTGTGGAATTAACAACTTGGCTAAGCTTAGCCACTATTTGCGCAATAGGCGCTATGTCACCGGGTCCGAGTCTGGCTGTCATATTACGTCATTCTTTATATAACAGTGCAGGGCATGGCATCGCAGCAAGTGTTGCACACGGTGTTGGCGTTGGTATCTATGCTGCGTTATCTATAGCAGGTTTAGCAAGTTTAATTACCCATTTTCCTATCGTATTTCAAACGCTGGTTTACGCAGGCGCTGCGTATTTAGCGTATATGGGATATAAAATTTTGACCAGTAAGTCTTCAGGCCTAGATGTTGCTCAATCGAGTGCAACGAGTTATAAGCAAGCCGCGCAAGATGGCTTTGCCATTGCTTTCTTAAACCCTAAGCTTGCTATCTTCTTTATCGCCTTGTTTTCACAATTTATACAACCAGAAGCCATGACGCTCACTGTCGCCATATTAATGTGCGGCACTGTATTGGCTATTGATACTGCGTGGTACTTCTTTGTATCGGTTGCCAGTGCCAAAGCAAGAGAGAAGTTTGATTTAACTAAAAAACAAGCTGTGATTGATAAGTTACTAGGCACTGCGTTTTTATTACTTGCAGCAAGAGTGTTGTACCAGCAGTTGGTGGCCTAGAAATTGAAACCGAGCATTTTTGATATGCTCGGTTTCTTCATGATTAAAATTTTAATGCTTAATCAGGGTAAGCTTCCATAATCTTTCTAACTTCATCCATATTATTGACAAAAGCATCGACTAAGTCAGGATCGAAATGTTGTCCTTTTTCTTCTTCAAGTTTCTGTAAAACATCTTGAGATGGCCAAGCTTCTTTATAGCAGCGAGAATGTGATAAGGCATCGAATACATCTACAAGTGCTACAATACGGCCATAGATATGAATATCTTCACCTTTCAAACCATTCGGATATCCAAGCCCGTTAAACTTTTCGTGGTGCTGACCAGCTACAATAGCTGCTGCTTTTAATGTTGGACGTTTAGAGCGAGCAAAAATTTCATGGCCAATATTTACATGCGTTTTCATAACCTCAAATTCTTCTTCGGTGAGCTTACCTGGTTTTAAAAGAACAGAATCAGGAATAGCAACTTTGCCAACATCGTGCATTGGGGAGGCCATGTATAGTTCTTGCGCTTGCTCTTCAGGTAAGCCAATCCAAAGTGCTAAAGCTCGAGATAAGTGCGCTACACGCCTAACATGATTAGCGGCTTCTTTTGAGCGACTTTCGACTACTTCGCCTAAGGTTTCTATAATTTCTGATTGAGTTTCAAAGATCTCTTTATCAAGCTCTAAATTATCAAAAGCGACTGAAATATTATTAGAAAAAAGTTCAAGCAACTTCTTATCCAATTCATCTATTTGATTAATTCCCTCTAAGTAAATGAGGTTTACACCTGCATTAATTGTCTCAAAATAGCCGACAAAGCAATCATTCTCAATGACACTTTTACGGCTATTACAGGCGTTCTCAATCATTGCTTGAATATTTTCAGGTGGCTCTACAAGGTTGCCCTCTTTCGGACAATAAGCACCAGTGCCTGCTAGAAATTGAAGTTCATCGTCGATTCTTCTTACAGCAAAGTTGTTTTTATTTTTTGCTGTTGATTTATCTGCATGAAGAAGTGCTGCTATCTGTACTAATAAGCCACTAGCAAACTCTTGAATGGAGCGAATACGAAATAAACTCGCTGTTGAGTCGATAACTCTCTCTAGACCTTCTCGGTGATTTTCTAGCTTTTTTCGAGCAAGCTCTATATCTTGAATGTCTCTAAAACCACGCAAACCAGTATATACAACGGTAAATAGTTTATCACTGCTCAAACTTGTTTTGTCTTTATAATCATTTATATCGTAATTAGTGATCACCGTTCTCTCTGGTGCTTGGCCAGGTTGGCCCGTTCGTAAAATAATTCGTATAAAATGATTATCTAGCTCTTCTCGGATGAACTTTGCAACTTTTAAACCAGCATCGTCCGTTTCCATTACTACATCTAGTAAAACGAGTGCTATTTCGTTCTGAACAGAGAGAATTTTCTTTGCTTCTTCTCCACTGTATGCACTAATAAATTCAAGGCTTCTTTCGTCAAACTCGAACCGGTTCAAAGTTAATTTCGTTACAGCATGAACATCAGGCTCGTCATCAACGATTAGAACCTTCCATGGTGCTTTGCGCGCCTCTTTCGGCTTAGAAGATTTCTTAAATAAGCCCATTCTCTTCACCTTCTGAGTTTATTTTAATATCAATAGGTACATTTATTATGAACTTTGTACCTTTATCTAAATCACTTTCGACACTTATAGTGCCATGCATTTTTTGTCTAACTATATTGAATACCACATTCATACCAAGGCCTGAGCCACCATTGGCACGATTAGTGGTGTAAAAAGGCTCAAATATTTTATTGACGGTTTCTTGAGTCATTCCTTTGCCATCATCAATAAACTCAAAAATTAAGCTTTCTTCTTTAGTATAGAAGTTTAATTCTACTTTTCCTTCTGATTGAGGTGCGTAAGCATGTATCAGCGTATTCTGAATCAAGTTTGTAAAAATTTGCGCCCAAGAACCAGGGTAATTATTAATGATTAATGGTGCTGATTCAGCATTGACCTCAAAGACAACTTTGGTTTGTTTAAGCTTGTTTTTAAGGCTAACCATGGTTTCATTTAAATATTGAATGATGTCAAATTGTCGGATTTCTTCGGCTGATTGATCAACTGCAACAAGTTTAAAGCTTCTAATTAAATCAGCTGCACGTTGTAAGCTGTTTTGTATCGTACTTGATAACTCTTGAGATTCATTAATAAATCTTGTGAAGTCATCTTCTTCTAGTTCACCTTCATCAAATAACTTGGCGACTTCTTTTACAGTTATTTGAAAGTGAGAAATACCTGTTAAGCTGAGTCCAATTGGCGTATTTATCTCATGTGCAACACCAGCAACAAGCCCACCTAAAGCAGCCATTTTCTCTGATTCAATCAGTTGAGATTGAGCGTTTTTGAGCTCCGTGAGTGATTTAGCTAATGCTAATTCTGATTCATGCCTGACTTCTATTTCATTTTCAAGCTGGGCGTGTTGCTCGTTAAGTTGAGTGATTGATTCTTGTAGCTCTTGAGTTCTTTTTTCTACAATTCTTTCAAGCTCTTTATTTAATGCATCCAAGCTCGCAAATGCTTCAGAAGTTTTTTTAATCATCGAGTTAAGTGCAGATTGTAAAGTACCCAGTTCATCTTCATGGTTCTTTGCAACACTGATCATGGAATTGTCTAAGTTATTAGGATTTATGTCGCTTGCTTGTTTAGCTAATTGTCCCAGTGGAGTCGTTAAGAGCATTTTAAAAGCAACTGAAATCAGTAAAAAAACGGCGGCTGTTTTTATCGCGGCATTGACACAAAACATCACAATACTTTGTCGAATGCTATTAAAAATAAAATTGGTATTTGAGTAAAAGGTTACCTTTCCAATTTCAGTTATTGTGTCTTTGACAGAAATGGTCAGTGGAAATGTATGAGAAATAAGGGCATTGTCTTGAGATTTGTTATTTGAGGTAATTCCTATATTTACAATAGATTCATTTTGATCTGTGTTGATTATAATTCCAGTGATGTGAGGCAATCCTAATATGCTTTTGGCTGTAGTACTAAGTTGTTCATAATCTAAGTTCAACAAATCAGAAGCTAGAATATGCTTAAATGTATTTTCAGAGGCTTCAAATACAGTGTAAACCTCCTCATGTGCATGACGATATTCAACGTAAATATGAATAGCTGTCACTATTAAAGTCAGCATTAAATAGATCGATAGAACAATACTGAGAAACTTAATTGATATAGATCTGACCAATTTTTACCCCAATAGCGACATTAAATGTGTAGTTAACTGTATTAAATTTAGTCATGCTTATCGTGCTGGGCAAGTTTTGTTCAAATTAATGAAAGAGATACAAGTTTGCTAGGTTCATACTCGCTCTCGATTTATTGCTTGCAATTCTTAAAGTTTTAATTAAGCAGGTAGGTTGTGACTTTACTTGGCTGGCTATTTTCTACTTCTATTATCTAGAGTGGTATCCGGCACCATTGGGATCCGATGAAGTAGACCTTAATTTGGTGATACTCATGATTACTCTATTGGACTATCAAAGTCAGTTTACAGCAAAATAAATAAACCTCTCTCGATTAATTTTTCTTCTTATATAATTTAAGGTAGAGCGTCTAAATTGGCGTACTTTCCTATATTCTTAAATAAAGAGCTATTAATTTATCGAGTATTCGCAATTTATCTTCGTAAGATTGAGAGCTTTAAAAGTAAAATATGTAAAAAATTTAAAAGGATTAGTTTGTGCCTAGGTGATTATTGGCCTGATAGCGGTATTATCTAGAGGCAGGTTTAGATGTGCCAAGTAATATTCTATAAAAGGCCATGTTTAGACAAGCTCATGCTGGTTGTTTTAATGCGTTTTTTTAGGATTATAAACTACAAAAATAGAAAGCTTTTTAAACATCTGTCTGAGAAAAAAGTTCGTTCTTTTTTGTCACTAGGTTAATTAAAATAGTTTAAAGGTAGTTATCTAAGTCTATGTCAATTTCTTCGCAATCAGCACGATATTTGGGTAAGCTAATATCGAGTCGAGTGTATTTACATTCTTCACTAATAATTTTTATAGTGCCATTTAGAGATTGTGTGATGATTAAATAAACGATATGCATACCTAACCCAACTTTACCTTTAATTCGATCTGTGGTGTAAAAGGGTTCAAAAATCTGGTTTATCTCGTCTTTACAAATACCGGTGCCATTATCAGAAATAGACAAGTACAATTTATCGTCATCACTTTCTATCGCTATTTTTACTTGTTTGAGATCTTGCTTTACAAGCCCATGTTCGATTGCATTTTCAATAATGTTGCTTAGTGCTTGAGTGAGTAAATTGACATCAGTGTCTATCTCACATTCGTCTCCATCAATAATAAATTCGACATCTTGGTTTAATTCTGAAATAGGTAAATAAGCGAATTCAATCAGTGATTTAATTTCGACCCCTTTTTGTGGACTAACATTCAGAGAGCTATTTACTTGCTTAAATGTTTCAATCAAATTGACTGCTTTGTCGAGATTTCTATCTATTAGTAAGTCGGCTTCTTTGCAAGATGATATAAATTCTTTCAAATCGTCAGCGCTTAATACTCCCTTTTTAAAGAGTTGCTCGAGATTTTCTAGAGAATATTTAGATAAACTATGGCTAGTGATAATTATGCCAAGTGGTGTATTGATTTCATGCGCAACACCAGAGATCATTCTGCTAAGTGAGCTAATTTTTTCAGCTTCAATTAATTTTCTTTGATTAACCGATATAATTTCTGCCATCTCATTAAATGTCTTTGCTAAGTCACCAAATTCATCTTTAGATAGGTCATCAATCCGAGTATCTAAATCTCCTTTGGCTAATGTCATTGCTTTTTGTGAGTAATCTCTCAAAGTTGCTTTAAGCTGAAGATAAATGCCATAAACAAAATAAATTACAACCAGATATAACAAGAGTGTGACAACTAGCAATGCAAAAAATTTAAACCTTTGCTCAGCGCATCGAATCTCTAAACGCGTTTCAACATACTCTAAAACTTGAGCGTCAAACTTACGCATTCTGTTTATTTCATTCGAATAAAAATCCAAATATTCTCTCCAAGTTGGAAGTGTATCTGGCTCATCCAATATTTGTTCATAAGTGTAATTTAGTAGTTTTTGAGAACTGTTTAGCTGCTCTTGCAGGCCATTTTTAATGTTAAAATCTTTATTGAGGTACACAGAGATGTGAGTAGATGCGTAATTATTTAATGCTATGTTGTCTTCTGCTTGAGCCGCGAACTTTTCTAACGTGTGATATGTGTAACTATCGATACTGGGCATACTCAGAGCATAAGCCCCTGTAGCACGAAGAAAGCCGATATTTTTATAAATTTTAGGTGTTTCATTAACAAAGTTGTTGATAAGGTAGAAATTGACAGGGTTATCGTCATGAATAAGGGCACTTTCAAATGTGATGATCTTTGCCAAAAGTTGAAGCTCAAGTACCACTTTATCAAAATGAAGAAACTGTGATTCAATCCCCCCACGCATAATCGCTTCGGTTTGATTCGATTGCTGCCACTCAGCTTTGACATTTTCAATTTGTGTTCGGATCATATTGCTGTTTGTTTTTTGCTCAGATAAGCTAGTGGACAACAATTTAATTTTCTCTGTTATTACTTCTTTTTCTTTTGAAACGAATTTAATTAAATGTTCATCTAAATTCACTTCTTGTAAAACAGCATGATCTCGAAAATCCTGTATTTGATAAATGGTGGTGATGAGTGTCTCAAGAGAATTGACGCCGTGTATTTCTTTTTGAGTTTTTTGAATATTTTTATTGGTATCGATTAAAAGAACAATCAACAGAAACAGTAAAGGAATAGAGAGCATGGCAATGATAGCCATAAACTTATGAGCAAATGACATTTGCTTACTGACATTAATTGCAATATCAAAAAAGCGACTTTTCACAATAAATTCGTATAAAGTTATTAGCTAATTCTAAAAGCATAGGTCAGTTATAAATAGTTTCAACACAGTTTTTATAACCACAGCTGAGAAGAAAATAATATTTTGCTAGGCGATTAACTAAATTGTGCTTCAATACACTCAACTAATGCTTTTAACCCTTTCCCTTTATTTACTACTTTCCAGGCAATATTTAATGATTGCGGTACTGATGGCTCTGCCAAGGTGAGTGTTTTTAATGTACCTGATTTAATCTGAGCACCTATTTGATCAATTGGTAAAAAGCCAACACCGACACCTGCCTCAATGGCGCAGATTTTCTGTTGTAAATTGCTAACGTATAAATGCTTTGAGCCTTCAATGATGTTTGAGGACTTTGCAATGACATTTCGGCTAGAATCGTGCACAACCACAGTGCGATATCTAAAAATGTCAGATGACTCTATCGTTCTGCTTAGCTCATGAAGCGGGTGCTCTGTCGCTGCAACAAAAACACTATGGTACTCAGTCAGCGTCTTTGCTCGTATACCTTGCTGCGCTGGAATAGGATCTGATGCACCGATCACCAAATCAACTTCATCTTCTATTAATGCTTCCCAAGTGCCGTTTAACACTTCTTCTTTAAAGTCTAGTTCGATGTTTTCGTGCTCAGCTAAAAATGTATAACAGGCTTTAAATACTTTGTGTTCATCGACAATGGTATCAATGGCGATACGTATTTTGGGCTCCCAACCGTGAGCGATTGTCTGTGTTTGCTCAGTCAATTTGCCTACAGCGAGTAATACTTTGCGGCCTTCTTCAAGAAGATGCAGGCCTGCTGGGGTTAGCACTGAGCGTCTACCTTGGCGCACAAATAAGGTCACGCCCAATTGTTCTTCGAGTTTTTGCACAATATACGAAATAGCTGATGGAACTTTATTAAGCTGCTCAGCAGCGCTTGCAAAACTACCACGTTGGTCAATGGCGTCGAGTACCAGTAAAGCTTCTAATGTTAGAGGAGTGTGCTGCATATCACTTAAAGCATATGTTCAAAATTATTGTTCAAATATTTTGAACTAACTTGTCAAATTCTGCCAGTTATTTGTTTTCTCATGCTTACCTATAATGAACTCACTTCTTTAGAGAAACACTGAAAAACACAATTAACTAAATTTAAGAGAGCAGCAAAATGAACACATCAACTTTACTAAACGTACTAAAAACTGACGAGCAACTATCAGCTTTACCACTTCGCGTAGTCGCAGGTATTTTATTTATTGCCCATGGCGCACAAAAGTTATTTGCTTGGTTCGGTGGCTATGGCCTTGAAGGCACTGGCCAATGGATGGAGTCAATCGGCTTAGCGCCGGGCTATTTAATGGCACTTATGGCGGGAAGCGCAGAGTTCTTCGGCGGAATTTTTTTATTAGTCGGCTTACTTACTAGACCAACTGCTGTTGCACTTGCTTTTACTATGCTGGTGGCCATTTTTGCAGTGCATTTCCAAAACGGTTTATTTATGTCGAACAATGGGTATGAATTTGCGTTGTCACTGTTTGCTATCAGCGTTTCTTTGGTATTCCAAGGTGGTGGTAAGTTTTCGCTAGATCGTGTTTTAACGTCTAAGTTGACTAGCCAAGGTAAAGCACAGCTTCAAACTGCCAGTAACTAAAATCGAGATATAAGTTCGAAAATTTATAGAGCGTAAAAAATTAAAGAAGTCACTGCTCATAGGTGACTTCTTTAAAGCAAAATATTTATAGCATTGAGAGGATTTATTATGGGTTTATTACAAAGCGGCAAATGGGTTGATAAGTGGTATGACACCAAAGAAAGCAAAGGTGCATTTAAACGCCAAGACAGTAAATTTCGAAACACGATTAGCACAGACAGTGATAACCCTTATCAACCTGAAGCTGGCCGTTATCACCTTTACGTTTCTTTAGCGTGTCCTTGGGCACACCGCACATTGATTTTTAGGGCGCTAAAAGGGCTTGAGTCTTTAATTGATGTCACCGTTGTACAAGCTCAAATGCTAGAAAATGGGTGGGAGTTTGATGATGAAAAAGACCCACTTTATGGCTTCAAATATGCCTATGAGCTGTATTTAAAATCAGATCCAAGTTATGAAGGCCGCGTCACGGTTCCAATCCTTTGGGATAAAAAGACCCAAACCATAGTCAACAATGAATCGGCGGAGATCATTCGTATTTTTAATACTTCGTTTAATGAACTCACTGGCAATACAGATGACTACAGTCCAGAAGCTTTATTACCTGAAATTGACCAGATGAATGCACGCATTTATGACACCATTAATAACGGCGTTTATAAAGCGGGTTTTGCAACGACACAAGAAGCGTATAACACAGCGTATGATGCTTTATTTGAAAGTCTAGATTGGCTAGAAGATCATTTAAGTAAAAATCGTTATCTAGTTAGAGAGCAAATCACCGAAGCTGATTGGCGTTTGTTCACGACACTTATCCGCTTTGACGCCGTGTATTTTGGTCATTTCAAATGTAATCGTACTCAATTGAAAGACTTCGAAAATATCAGCAATTATGTTCGAGAGCTGTATCAGGTGCCGGGGGTGAGTAACACCGTTGATATCGAATACACCAAAGAGCATTACTACGCGAGTCACAAGACCATTAATCCAACAGGGGTGATCCCAAATGGTCCAGAGCTAGATTTTAACGCGCCTCATAATAGAAATGAGAACGAGGCAATAACTAAAAATAATTAGGTCATCTACTGATAATTTAACTATGCTCAACTAAACGTCATTGCTAGGGCATTTGGTATGAGCTTTGCGGTTGGCCTTCAAGTTTTATTGTTCGTTATTCTTGCTCTGATCACAGGAGCAATTGTTCGCCATGGACTAAAAGGCACGCAAATACCATATACGGTCGCATTGTTGATGTTGGGCATTGGGTTTGGTTTATTGCATCGAGCAGATTTATTTACTGATAATTTAAGCGTCATTGGCAGTAGTTTAAGTTTAATTTCAGAAATCGATGCCCATTTATTTTTGTTTTTATTCTTACCCACACTGATTTTTGAAAGTGCCTTTGCTATGGAAGTGCATTTGTTTAGGCGTATGTTTACTCAAATTGCAACTCTGGCCGTACCTGGTTTGATGTTAGCAATTTGGTTAACTGCAGAATTAATCAATGTCTTAGTGCCTTCACATTGGGGATGGACATGGGCGATTTGCCTTATGTTTGGTGCTTTAATTAGCGCCACTGATCCTGTAGCGGTTGTCGCTTTACTAAAAGAAGTGAGCTCAAGGAAGCGACTTGAAACATTAATTGAAGGTGAGTCATTATTAAATGATGGTACAGCAATTGTTTTCTTTTCGTTATTTTATGCTTGGGTTATTGCAAGTGCGAGCTCTGGCTCTGCTGCAACCTTAGCCCCTCCTTGGGAAGTTGTTCTGCAATTTTTAATCGTGGTTTTGGTGGGCTTAGTAATTGGCTTGATTATGGGTTGGCTTTGCGTCTTATGGATAGACAGGGTGTTTAATGATCCCATGATTGAGATATCACTAACAATTGCAGCAGCATATTCGGTCTTTTTTATTGCTGAAACTTTTCATGTCTCTGGTGTGGTTGCAGTCGTGACTCTTGCGATTATTTTTGCAAGTGTTGGACGAACACGGATCAGTCCCGAAGTGGCTGACTTTCTTCACCACTTTTGGGAAATGATGGCTTATATGGCCAATACAATCATTTTCCTTTTAGTAGGTATTTTGGTCGCAATTCGCGTCCCATTGAATGACCTAGACGCTTGGCAGGCTCTATTTCTTCTCTATTTAGGAATTTTAATCATTCGCGCATTTTCTATCACAGTATTTATGCCTGTGCTGAAAAGAATTGGTATAGGTATCAATTTTCAAAAATCAGCGGTACTTTGCTGGGGAGGATTAAGAGGTGCGGTATCTTTGGCGTTAGCGCTCACAGTTGCTGCGAGTGATGTTTTGCCAAAAGAGCTCGGAGACAGAGTGCTATTTCTCACTGCTGGTATTGTAGTTTTAACCATAGTTATTAATGGTGGAACAATGGGGGCACTGTTAAAACTTTTAGGTTTGAATAGTCTTCCTCCTGCAAAACAAGCGACAGTTGATAAAGCAAAAAATAAAGTGAATTTGGCATTACATGACTTGTTACCAGATATGATGAGTAATGAGTTCTTAAAAGGTGCAGACTGGACGAGTGTGAAGCAATCGGCACAAATTAAAGCCCTTAATGAAGTTGAAGATTCAAGTGAAGTTTCTCAAGAAGAATTAGACACTGCATATAAACGCCGTTTACTTGAAACAGAAAGAAAGCATTATTGGACTCAATTTGAGCAAGGTGTGCTAGGTAAACAAGCGACAAATCGCTTGGTTGAAGCCGTCGAAAGAGCGCTCGATGGAGAGCCAAAAATAGAGGATAGAGAAAAACTTTTTAGTGTTTGGCAATTACCTGCGTGGCTTGAACCATTTAGGGCCTATAGTTGGTCGAATAAGTTGTTGTTGAAGCTATATTTTAGCAAGTTAGCTTTGGGTTACGATATTGCAAGAGGATTTATTCAAGCGCAAGAAACGTTAGAAAGTCACATCGATACCTTAGCACATTCACCAGCAGCTGCAGCAGCCGTTCGCTCAGCTGTACAGGCTAATAAACAACTCACTATTGAACGAATTCAAGATCTTTATACAAGTTTTCCTGAAATTATTCAGGCCTTACAATCACAATCAGCAACGCGTTTATTACTTAATCGAGAAAGAGCAATTATCAAAGAGCAATTAAAGCAAGCTGTGCTAGATAAACCAGAGGCGCAAAGGTTGCTTGATGATGTTGAGCATAGAATGGCGGCATTACAAAAAGTGTCGATATTTAATAAATCTAGAGAGCAGAAATTAAAGGCTGAAATTTCATGGCTAAAAGACTTAAAAAGCCAGACCAGAGAAAAAATTTCAGCTTTAACTGAGGTCAGTGTTTACGAGACCGGGCAGGTGATTTGTGCCGAAAATCAGCAAATCAATAAAATTGGCGTTGTTAGCCGAGGTAGCATTGCAGAAAAATTTAAACAAACTGAAAATGGCCACATAAACAAAGTTCATATTAGTAAAGGACCTGGAGAAACCATTGGTGTGCTTGCATTATTAGCGAATCAAAATGCCATAGAATATGTGAGTGAAACACCAGTTGAAATTATGTGGCTACCTTGCGAAAAGTTGAAAGCATTAATGGCTGACGATCCGGATCTAACACGAGTAATGTGCAAACTATTGGCTAATTATTCAAGTTAAGTTTTTTATTAAGAGCGAAGTACAAAATTAAAGAATTATTAAAGGCCGTTTGTAATTCCTTTCACAAAATATTTGCCAAATGTAAATTTTAGGTTAATAGTTTTCTTGTCCGATTTGGGGACAGACAAACTGAAAGGAATAATCATGAACTTAAAACTCACCGCATTAGCAACCTTACTATGCAGCTCTACTGCGTTTGCTGCTATTCCATACAAGAATGAGCAATACCAGTTCTCACAACCCAATGGTGAAGTGATCACCCTAACACTCAATGGTAATAGCTATTACGCAGAGCAAAGAACGGTAGATGGTCGTCTCGTTGTTTTTGATAACGCATTAAAGGGAATGGTATATGCCAAATTAAATGACGAAGGGAGCGAGTTAATCTCAACTGGTGTATTAGTGAGCACTAAAAATCAGCTAGGCATTCAAAGTACGAAGCTTCACACAAAACAAGAAGGGCTAAGTACCGAAGCCAAACTACGCTTAGTTGAAGCAAAGCAGCAGCGCATGTTGGGTGAGTATGATGCACATACTCACTCAGTACAATCACGCTTGCAAACATCACAGTTAGACGCACAAATATCAGGGCAGGTGAAAGGTCTTACTATCATTATCGACTTTCCTGATGAGCGTGGCACGATCAGTAAAGCCCAAATTGAGCGTTTTCTCAATGATGCCAATTACACCGAGTTTGGCAATGCACAATCTGTAAGAGGCTACTTCACAAAAGTGTCGGGTGGAAAGCTTGATTACACCAACACTGTCACGCAATACTACACGGCGAAGAAGAACAAAGCCTACTATGCCGACTCTAGCTTAAGCTCAACAGTTCGCTCACAAGAGTTAATCAAAGAAGCGCTTAATTGGCTTGAGTATCAACAAGGTTTCGACTTTTCGACACTCACTACCAACAGCAGTAATCAAATTCGTGGCTTAAACATTTTCTATGCAGGTAATTCAGACAGCAGTTGGTCAAAAGGCTTATGGCCACACATGGCACGCCTTAGTCCAAGGTTTTGTGCCGACGGCGTGTGTACCGACCGCTACCAAATAACCGACATGCGCAGTAGTTTATCAATCGGTACCTTTGTGCATGAGTCTGGCCACTTAATCACAAATTGGCCCGACTTATACGATTACGATGGCAGCTCAGAAGGCTCGGTCGCCAGTTTTGGTGTAATGGGATATGGCGCAATAGGGCAAACTAACCGATTTAAACCAACCCCACCAGTCGCACATTTTCGAGCAATTGCAGGATGGGACACTGTCACCGAGCTAAACCCAGCAATAAATGCAAATGCGCCAAAAGGCACACTGAGTCATACTTCAGGTTCAAACGCTTCGTATAAATGGACTAACCCGAGCAACCAAAACGAAGCGTTTTATATCGAAGCCATTTATAAAAGCGGGCAGAACTCAGAGCAGCCAGATCAAGGGCTAGCAATTTGGCACGTCGATAGCTCGGGTAATAATTCAAATGAGTGGAAGCCCTATATTCAAATGGAGCACGCAGATGGCAATCGCGATCCAGAAAATAAACGTAATCGCGGTGATAGTTCAGATTTATTTGATTATGCAGGTGAGTTTTCAAACACCTTGCCTAATGCACTAACCTCACGAGGCACTAATTCACTTTGGTGGAATGGCAGTGACTCGGGCTTAAGCATTTCAAACATTAGTGCTGCAGCGCAAACCATCAGTTTTAAAGTAAACGAGCAAGTGATAGAGCCGCCAACCGGGACTGTTTACACAGGCTATTTAGCTGATAAACAACAAGCTGTTGAGCCAAACGGTAGTTGGTTTTATTACGATGGGGGCTACATAAGCTTAAAATTAACCGGCCCAACCTCTGCAGACTTTGATCTAAAAATTGAGCGTTGGCAAGGTGGTCGTTGGCAACAAGTAGGCTTGTCTGAGTCGCCGACTTCAACAGAGTCTATCAATTATCAAGCATCGTCTGGCTACTATCGTTATATTGTTTATTCGTATTCTGGTGCGGGTAATTATCGTTTAGAAGAAACCAGATAAGTTAGATTATTTAAAGCGAACTAGTACTGCGAAGCATTTTGTTTTATTGCCTATCAAACATGTTTAGCAGTATTTATTCTTAGTAAGGCTCACACGCTTAAAAACTTTATAAGCGAACTTAAATACTTTTTGAAAGTCTTTTCGAGAAAACCTCCTTTTAAAACACTTCATTATGAAATTGCGTTGCAAAATGCACAAATCGCATATTTATAAAAGTTTAAGTTACTGAAAATAAGTGATAACACATGTGGCTTGAGACTTGCGTGACATTGTTATATCCATAATCGGGAGCAATGTTATGCGTGCAATAATTTTAACGGTCGTACTAATATATTTGACAGCTTGTGGTGGTGGAGGCGGCGATGACAGTAGCTCAGTACCAGCTCAACAACAAGCTCAGCCAACAGACTCAACATCAAGTAGCGCTTCGTCAAACGATAATTATGTGACTTCATCAGAAGATGACACATCGCTGTCAGATTTAATAATTCCTGCAAATTTTGATTGGGCTACATCAGAAACCAAAGAGGTATCGGTTAACGTTGTGAGCTCAATCACTCAAATAGAAGCCGAAAGCTCAGATAACCAAACCATAATCGAGGGAGCTCCAATTGGTGGCAAGCATTTCATCAAAGTTGAAGCGTTAGATGAGAATGAAAATGTAGTTAGTACCCCATTAAAAAGTCTCACTTCTCAAGTGGGTAGTGTACGCACTGTGATGAAGTTATCCCCGAGTGTTATGCAAGTAAGGATCTCAGCAAAAGCGAATGGTCAGAATTGCACAAAAAACATACCAGTTAGTGAGCTAACAACGTCTTTGAATATTGAATGCGACATTCCGGTTGCCTCTGATCTGGAGGATTCACAATGAAAAAGCACATATCAATTATCACAATGGCATTCGTAAGTTTGGCTGCCAACTCAGATCCAAGTTCACAAACGACAGTAGACAATGGTGATGGCACTTTTACTTATACTCAAAGAGTTGACGAAAGCAGTAGTGCACCACATTACATAGCGCCAAATGGCTATGGTTTTGAAGAATACTCTTGGTTTAATGAAGACTATGGATGGCAGCATAGTTTTGCTGATTATAATACAAGTGGTTTGCAAATATTGAGTGCGACCATGCTGATCAGAGGCTGGGATGTAGATTCAGAGCCGTTTCATGGAACAAGTGGCGAATATGATGGTATTTCAGTCGATGGAGTTGATTTAAACCCAGGTCTTTTACAAGGCCAAAATGAAGAGTGGTCAGAAACAACTTTTACAATCCCAACATCAAATATTACTGATGATGGTTTGATTAATGTTTTTCTAGATATAGATATGAACCATACATCTAGAAGGTGGGCAACCACTCTAGATTATAGTTTGCTCACCATTACTTATACTTTCACAGAAAACAATGCGCCAAACACACCCGAGCTAGTTGGCTTACCAGCAGGCTGTATAGATGGTACAACAGATCTCAGTGTAAATATTGGCAACTCAGCTAATGCCGATCCCGATGGCGACCCCGTTACTTATTCATATAGATGGTATGTTGATGTTGGCCAAGGCTACTTAATCGACGACGAGTTTGCTGGCAAAACCAACCATACAGGTAATACGGTTTTAGCTTCACAAGTACTTGATGATGAAATATGGCGTGTAGAAGTCATCGCGGTAGATGACAATGGCTTGAGCAGCGACCCCGTTGTTTATACTTGGAATAAGGTAAACGACTGTGATGGTGATGGTATTGATGACGATAATGATGATTATCCAGAAGACTCTGAAAGAGCATTCAATAATGAGTCAACACCGGGTACTTTGATTTTCGAAGACAACTGGCCTTCCAAAGGCGACTTCGATTTAAATGATTTTGTTTTAACGCATTCATTTAATGTTATTACCAATGCAAGCAACGAAGTAAAAGAAGTCACCATGACCGCCGCAATACAAGGCAGAGGCGCAAGTAAAGCCAATAGTTTTGCCATTGCCATGGCAGGTACGACCGATGCAAATGTTGCACAAGCCAGCTTCAGCATAGCCGGAGTAAATAGCACTTTAACCCCAGAAGCTGGGCACTCAGAAGAGCTGGTACTTGTGATTGTTGATAATGCTAATCAACATGCACCAAGCACTGAAGGTTTTAGCTTTTTCAATACCGAACAAGGTGACGATAGAGCCGAAATTCCCGTCACTATGCGCGTCGTATTTACCCAAGCTGTAAATAGAACGGCATTAGGTGCAGCACCATTTAATCCTTTTATTTATAGTACTTTTGAACGAGGCAATGAGATACACCTTCCAAACCATTCCCATACAGCGTTAGCTGATACTTCTAAGTTTGGTACCGCAGATGACAACACTTCAATTGGTGGTGAAACTTACATGACAGCGTCTGGCTTACCATGGGCTGTAGACATTATCGAGAGTGGTTGGAAACACCCTTACGAACAAGTAGACATCACCATTGCGTATCCAACATTAAAAAATTGGGTTGAGTCTAATAAGAACTCCCATGGAAACTGGTACACATTGCCGGCAAGCGGTAAATGTTGGAAGTGTAACTAGCTAGTTTTCCCAACTAGACTGAGAGTAACTGTGCCACCTTCGGGTGGCCTTTTTTTTGGCAATAATAGAGACTTACGAATAAGTGCATTCGATTAAGTTTTAAACAAAAATTAAATCAAAAGCTTATTAATAGCAAACATGAATAACTTATTGATTCTTATCACTACTCATCTAGAAAAAATTAAGCTAAATTAGCAAACAACTAAGTTACAAAGAAACTTGGCGAGCAGCAGCTATATTAAACTACACAGGCGTGAAACCCAACGTCACCACTCTCACACTGGTAAAGAATAAACACATGACACAACAAACGCTCGACTACTACGCTCAGAATGCCAGCGCATTCGCAGACAGCACGCTTCATATAGATATGAGCGATTTTTACAATGCCTTCTTACCACACTTACCATCAGCCGAAGGTTGCCCGAATGGCTTAAAACCGCATATTTTAGATGCTGGCTGTGGCTCAGGCCGAGATGCTCTGTATTTCAAAAATTTAGGATATAAAGTAACGGCGATTGATGCTTGTGCAGAATTAGCCGAAATTGCTAGCTTTCACCTAGAGCAACCTGTTTACGTTAAAACTTTTAAACAAATCACAGACCAAAACCAATACGACGGAATTTGGTGTTGTGCAAGCTTACTTCATGTTGCATACCGTGAACTGCCAGACCGTTTCACCAAATTATCCAACGCCTTAAAATCAAACGGTGTACTTTACGTTAGTTTTAAATATGGTGAGGGTGAGCGAGATATAAATGACAGGCACTACACAAACTTAACCGAAGAAAGCTTAGAAGCATTGATAGACGCAGAGCCACAGTTAACGCTTGAAAAAACATGGCAAAGTGAAGATCAAAGGCCAGAGCGAAAAGGCGAGATTTGGTTGAATGGGTTGATTAGAAAGAAATAAAAACACCTACTCAGGTGCGGCTAATGATTAATTCGCATCTAACTAAAACATCCTACATCGTTGTATAAGGAATATGCTAGGACGTGAAAGATATAAAGCCAAACGAAAAACTACAGTTAGAATTTATTTCATTTATCCAGAGAATTTTATCTGAGGGCGACTTTGTTGCTACCTATAAGTATGCATTGTTAAATGCGATTGCAGATATATGTATAGAAAAGCTTGATGTTAGTACTAATGAGAGCCTCAAAATTGAGCATAGTTTATTAGCTGAGAAGATACTTCAATTATATTGGCATCATGCTATGCCGTTTTCGAATCTTAAGTCGGGAGCAGATGCGCTCCTCAAACAAAATTCCGGAGCGCAATCTAAAGTCATTTCAGTGTTATATGAATGCCAACAAAATAATATTCGTAGTTTAGGACAATTAAAGAGAAGTAGTTACTGGCATGAAAGTTATCGAGCAGCGTTAAATACCTTGAAAACAGGACCTCTCTGGCGGCTTCAAATTCTAGCTAAGCAAGAAGAATGTTTTCTTTACCCTCATGACAAAAAACCGCAATACATTGAACTTAAGTCAGGTATCGCAGCATGCTTTAGGAGGTTTTATGATTTGGTTGTTTACCTCTCTAAAAATGCATGGCTACAAAAAATTCAGAGCATCAAATATAATCAAGCGTTAATTGGGCCTCAATCTAAGCTCGAGTCATTTTTGTTTGGAGAGGACAGGCAATCTTTAGCTAAAGTTAAGCCAGTACTAGTAGATTTACAAAAGAACCAATGCTTCTACTGTCAAAAACCATTTAAGAATGATGTTGAGATTGATCATTTTATTCCTTTTTCTCGTTATAGTAATGATTTAGCGCATAACTTTGTTGCAGCACATCGTAGGTGTAACAATAATAAACGAGATTTTCTTGCTTCTTATGAACATAGAGATAATTGGATAGAAAGTAATTTAGTTAAGCACAATCAAGTTATTGAATCTGAATTAAGTAGGTACTTTGATTGTAGTGCTGATCAAAGTATTGCAGTCAGTAATTGGGCCTATGAAGTAGCAAGAAGTAACCATGCAAAACTTTGGCATGGGATAGATACATTTGTTGACTCCACACTTACTGCTAAAGTTTTGACGTTTAAAAAGAAACATGGTGAAAGAGAAGATAAGATTGAGGCTAATAAGAGCGAAAAAATTGTAGAGCCAAAACCTCAACTGTTCTACTTCCCTAATTTAAAAATTGCTTGCGGACACTTCAAGACTGGCGATGAAAGTGATGCTGAGTATATGTGTATACCTGATGGAGTTGGCAAGGTTGATCCTAATAAGCATTTTTTTGCAAGAGCCAGCGGTAATTCTATGAATGGTGGCAAGAGTCCAATTTTTGATGGTGATCTATTGTTATTGGAATTTATTACGCCTGAGAGTGCAGGATCATTACAAAACCAAACTATAGCGGTTGAGAGACTTGATAGTGCAGGCGACAGCCAATACTTATTGCGAGATATTAAAAAAGCAACGGATGAAAGTGGTAACACTTGCTATCAGCTCATTGCGAAAAATCCAGACTATGAAACTTTGGTTGCAGATGAAAGTATGAAAACCTTTGCAAGGCTGAAGCAGCGAATTCAATAAATTAGTTATGGGCTAGGTTTTCGGCTAGCCTATAATATAATTTGTTTGCTGGTTAGCCAGAAAGAGCTTAGTTTATTCATACTTGATAAATATGCCTTAGATTGCAACCTTACACGTTTTACAGAACTTAAAACTATGTTGATCATAATCATTTTATAAGCCCCAACTTTCTAGCTCTTGTAAACTGTTAGCTACGTAATTAATGTAGTTTCTTTCAGTAAATAAACCATGTTTGTCTTTGTGAGTGGTTCCATTAATGGTTTAGCAAGTGGAGCGTTGTAGTACAAAATATTTGGGTCTAAAGTTTCTTTCCATGTTGGCCACATAGCCATTTGGATTTTCGTTCAACCATTTAAAGTATTTTTTGTCTGAGTCTTTGATTAGCATTTTTGGTGGTTGTTATTGGCTATATTTTGGTAAAGCACCAAAGTAGTTAGAAAGTTTCTATTAATTCATAGAATAGGTATTAGAATCAATGATTCTAATACCTTCAAACTTTATTTAGTCATTGACCAATACGAGTAACGTCCTACAGTTCCTGCATCTCTCATACCATCAAAAAATTTAGTATAGCTCATTGTTCTGCTTGCATAACCACCATAAGGGTCGGCATATTTTACATAACCTTTGTCACTTCTGTTTTGGTCATAATAAATCTCATGAACCACTACAAAGTGGCCATAACCATTGAATTTAGTCAATGCTATGAGCTGCTGGGTAGTACTAGATGTTAATGAGTTTTTTAAGCTTCTTTCAATAGAGCTTCTTGTGGTAGTTGTAATTTTTGATACATTAAAACCGTCTGTTCTTGCATTCACAATGCTTTGTAATTGATCTCCTGAGGCTTCGCGACGAGGATTGTTGACCGTATTATCATAGTTAAAATTCTTTGAAAGCTCAGTATGAAACCACTCAAGCTGATTCGCATGATCTGCGTATTTATTTCTTAAGACATTCATAGCAGTTGCAAATGCTGCATGGCCACACAACCACCAATTTACATTACCATCTTTACCTGGGTAACTTGGCATATCTCGGTATTTAAGTTGGTTTACTACCTCATAGCTGTAAGGTAATTCGTGGTTATCAACTTTATATGAAGTACCAGCAAAAGATGAGGTTGAATAGGTGTTTAATAATAGACCTAATGCGCAGAGTGAAGTTGTTTTTAATAATTTCATTTTTTATTTCCTTTAAAAGTTTTAATCATCTGCCCGATTGCAGATGTTTCAAGATGTTAACCTTGCGTTTCTAAAAGTAAATTTGTACTATCCATAGCGCTCTATATAACTCTATTTTACTGAATATAAAGGATATTATTTTGAAAAGTGCAATTGAGATGCGGATAAAGGAATACATTAAGACTCAAGGACTGACGAATCGGAGATTTGCTAAAGACGTGGGAATGGGTGAGTCAACCCTATATAAAAAGTGGCGTGAACCGCAGAGTTTCACTGAGTTTGAGCTAAGACGTATTGCAAATGTACTCGGCATTAACTATGAACAAGCCAGTGCATTGTGTGTCGAGACAAAAAATAGAGACTCAATTCAAGCAGAGCAGCAAATAGAGAGTATTAAAGGCTTTCATATTCGCTCTGGCGTTTTATTGGTAATGGTCGTTTTAGGCGTTGTACTGTTAAGCCTTGTATTGCACTTATTACCGGATACTAAGCTTGGTAAAGGTGAGCGGCTATCTTTACCAGAATATAGAGCGCGTTATATTGGTGCAGGGGTTGATTTGGCACCGAGTGATTTAGGCGAAGAAACGGCGTTTCATTCTTCTTTATACGATTATGAGTTCTTAGACATTACCGTTGAAACGCTCGGTGAAGACATCAGTTTGACTGGTAAGATGCGTTGGACATTAAAACGAGATAGCACATTAACAAGGTTGAGTGACTTCAGTGCCGAAGGTAAACATTTAGGTGATACTGCAGCCTTGGTCTATACCGTTAAAGATCCAGTTGATTCAGAGGTGTGGATTGGAACGGCGATGATGTATATGCCTCGTTCGGGTGATGCAAATGGGTATTGGATGACTATTCATAATGATAAAGATCCTGCTAGAACTGGACCATTTGCCATTGGAACAATAGAACTTACGCGAAGAGAGATGTAACTATTCATTAGGTTAAGTGAGTTAAACCAAAAGTCTGTTTTGTCCCAAAGCTATTAACAAAGCCGCTTTAATCAACTAAAGTGGCTTTGCTTGTTTTATAGGGATCGTTTTATGTCGTCTATTCAGTTTGGTTGTTGTGAGTTTAACCAAACCACTCAAATTTTAACACTAGAAGGTAAGGTCGTTGAACTAGATCCTCGCCAGCTCGCTTTGCTTGAATTTTTTATTGCTAACCCTGAGCGTATTGTTTCTCGGGATGAGCTTCAACAAGCAATTTGGAAACAAGTTATTGTCAGTGACAATGCGATTAATAAGCTAGTAGCAAACCTTCGAAAGTCGTTAGATGATAACCCTAAGTCACCTATATATATTCAAACTGTGCCTAAGCAAGGGTACCGGTTTGTTGCAAAAATTAAAGAGATTACAGTTAGGGTTGAAAAAGACCATCTTGAGTCCCTTGAGCAGCATGATTCTTTTTCAAAAAGCGCACAAAAAACAACTTGGCCCAAGATTGTAGCGTCTTTATGTTTGTGTTCGTTCGTTGTACTTATGAGCTATGTTGCCTATTCAGATAATCAACCTGAGCCTAAATATGGTCATACGCAAACGCTAACTCGCATGACAGGAGTCAAACAATCGCCGGTTGTGACTTTAGATCAAGAGTCTGTGCTTTTTATTAATTTCGCTGAAGGTGAAGGGCAGCTCTTTAAGGGACCAGTTGATTTAGGGAAAGACGCTGTTCAACCAATCATTACCCCATTCTCATCGATTACGTATCTACTTGGTTTTGATAAAAGTGGGCAGTTAGTTGTGAGAGCAAATAAAGCGGGTAAATGTGGTTGGTTCAAGGGGAATATTGAGTCAGGTGCTTTTGTGATCACTGAGCAAAGTCAACTTGAATGTCCAAAGCGCATACTGCGAGATAACGAGTATGCTGCAAATACCGATAGTATTTATTTTATTAACCATAGCAGCCAAGGCTATGAAGCGAATAGCCTTTCATATGCGCACTTTGATGACGTTGCGTTTAAAACAGCTTCACTTAATTTAGCAAAAAAATGGACAGCGTCACGGTTCGAAATTGCAGGTGATGACGTTGTTTTATTAGCCCATACGGCGATTGGCCACAGTGGTGTTTTCAAATTGGCTTTATCAGATATTACGGCAAAAGAATCTGAGCTTACGTTTGAAGATAAAAATAAGGCACGTTCACACATAATTCCTGAGTTTACGTTGCCTTACCGCTCTAACAATGTGGCTTGGTCGCACGATAAAAAAGGGGTAATTTACACGAATGCGCCGCCAGCGACTCAGTTACTTTATCAAAGCTTAGAGACCGATGTTAAGCCTAAGCTAGTGGCCAGTTTTAGTGACTATATTTGCTGTAATATCGAACGGATCAACGTAAATGATGACTTTGTATTTACCACTGAAGCTGCTGACTATAACATTGAATGGCTCAGCAAGTCTGAAAACTCAGGTATTGATTTCGAAATAGACAATTCGAGTAGTTATGACTTTATCCCTGCATTTGCAAACACATCTGACGATTTATATTTTCTCTCAAAACGTTCAGGTAAAACACAAATTTATAAACAATCAGCGCAAAGTAAAGCCGAGCAAGTGAGTGATTTTAATGCTTACTTAAGGTTTTATGGCTTGGCTCTGTCTCCAGATGATAAGTGGATAACGAGCTTTGAAAGTAAAGTGATCTGGTTATTAGCGGCTGATAAAAGTCTGGACGATAGAACAATTTCAGTGACGGGCAATATTTTAAGCTTAGACTGGTTAAGCAATCAGCTTTTTGCAGTGTCAGTGAGAGAAAACGGACAGGTTCGCGTTGATATTTATAATACGCAAATGCAAAAGGTTCATACCTTGGTTGGCAGCGATCGTTTTGCTATTAATCGAGTTATGTCGAAACGAAATGGTGGCAGAGATGTAATTATGATTGTGAACGAGCGAATACTTTATGATTTACCACTTTCCTCAATATTTGACGCAAATACTATAGATGGCTCAATTGATGAAGCGTCTGAGCTGGTGAGCTTAAATGAGCCAATTCCTTTATTGGCTGCTGTGATCGACGAAAACCAATTTCTATACCCAAGTGAACAAAGAGGAAAGTGGATGGGGGTTGAATTAACGATTGGCGCTGAACCTCATTTTCTTCCATTCGATATAGATCGTGAATTAACAGCCAAAGATGGCAGATTTGTTCACAGTAAATTAGTGCATTTAAGCAGTGAAGTGCATAGAACTCTTGCGCAGTAACTTATTTGAATATTAAGCGTAACTTTGCACTGGTGGGTTTCGATATTTGTGAGTAACTATTAAAAACTCAATAACAAAAGGGCTGTTTTAAGCCCTTTTTCTTGTTATTCAGATCACCATCGATGGATATAGTTTATTTTTAGACTTGTTTCATCATTGGTTTCGACTCTGTCAGACCAACCTTCACTGACGTCATACCCTTTAGCTATGCTGATTTGATAAAGCTCATCAGGTGCACTCTGATATCTTAATCGACTGAATAATGAAAACCGCTCACTTCTCGTGTTGTGCTGCAATAATGTGTTCCAAGACCAGTCGGCATTAATAGCGACATTTAAACGAATATGACTGCGGTGTACTGCATACTTATTGTTGCTTTGCTCATAGTAATAACTACCGCGACCTACATTTAAGTAAACATGACGATTTGGTTGATAGTATAAGTTAGCATAGTAATCGACTAGGTCGGCACTAAAATGTTCGCCATAGTTAACGGTGAAAGTAGTGTAAAAAGGCCTTTGTGTGCCAGTGCTTGCTACGAATTGCCAACTATCAAATTTGTGCTCACCTGCTTTATAGCTAATTGAATCTGAAAAAGCCCAGTCTTGTACTAATTTTTCAGTTTTCCGGTTGTAAGCAATTCTAAAACTGTCACTATTTTTGGTTTGAAAACTTAGTGGTTGAAATGTAATACGTTCACTTAATAGTTCCCCCTCTAAATTATGAGTCGCAAAACGACCTGCTACAAACATGAAAAAGTTTAGGTGCTCTGATAATACGCCTTCGCTCGGTCTAACTCTGTAGTGAGTAACATGTTCGCTATACTCAATACCTTTACGACTAACAAAGCCTAGAGATGGGTTGTAATCTTCACCAATGTGTTGATAACGAGTACGCCAATAAAAGGTATCATTTGGTAATTCTAATTGCAGGCCATAAGATGCTGTGTCATCGCCTGTTGCCATTTCATTATCTACATTGTTGTACCAAGTGTTGAATCGGATACTTTGATCGTCAAAAATTATATCGTTATAACTATAGTCAATACCTATGGTTGAGTCGTCATTACCGGTTGATGAGCCTTGTGTATAAATGCCGCCAAATGAATGATTTTTATTGATAAGTTGTTTTGCACGAGCAACACTTAATTGCGTGCTACTACTTTCTTCATTGTTTTGTGCACTATCTTGATTCACGCTTAAAACACCGAGTTGCGTTTCGCTGACTTGGCCAGTTAATTTTGTGCCCCAATTGATATCTAATACTTCACTTTGCGGACTTAAACCGATCCGACGTGAATAAAATGGCATGCCATTAGTTGAAAAAGGCGCGAATTGACCGAATTGGAATAGTTGAGCATCTTGTAAGAAGAAATCTCGTTGTTCATTAAAATAGCTGCTAAAGCGAGTCATGTTTACGTCTTGGGCATCAATTTCTGTTCCGCTGAAATCAGTATTAAGCGTGAGTAATCCTGTTAGATTTGGGGTGAATTTATATCCAATGTCCATGCTAGGCTCAAAGTTTGAATCTTCGCCTACCTTGTTTGCACTTAGACCTGTTCGAACTTCAATGCCTTTACCTTGCTTGATCCCCCTAATGTTTTTGATTTCACCAACTTGGTTTGCGTTCCACGGGCTGTCTTGTGTGTTATTGAGGTTCCAATAATATTGCTGGTATGGTTTTGAGCTTTTATATCTTAATTGCAGGCCCCAGCTCGGTTTTTTTTCATCAAATGAAATAGACTGCATTGGGATAGCTATTTCAATGTCCCAGCCTTTCCCAGTTTTCTTTGTTTTTGCATACCAGATTGTTTTCCACTCTTCTATGTAATTTGAACCGTCGACTAGACCATCAATTTTTACCCCCGAAGGCGTGACATGGAAAAGGTAGGCATCAGATTTATCGTAGTTTGTGTCTAGCACCAAACCGAAATAATCTTCATTCCAAGCATTACTGCCTTGGGTTAGTAGCCTATCTGTAATGGTGTTATGAGGTTGAGTAATATGAGCCGCAACGTAAAAATACTCATCATCATATGCGATAAATGCTTTTATTGGATGGTCAGGCGCTTGGCCAACTTCAGGGCGAAATTCGACAAAGTCATCAATAACTAGCGCATTTTTCCATTCAGATGATGTGATAATGCCGTCGATTTCTGGTGAGCTTATTATTTTAGGAGGTGTGACACTTCTATTCTGATAGTTTGAAATATCGCTTGCATAAATAAATGGTGAACTTACTAACCCTAAAATAGCAAAGTGTTGGGTGAAAGCTGATAGCTTAAATTTTGTTTGTTTGATATCGCTCATGGTTCGACTACTAAGTTGATTAAACACAGGAGTCATAGTGAAAGTATTCTTAGAGAAATAAGTGATAAAGCTGAGAAAAAAAGTGACAAAAACGTGATTTATTCAATTTTTACAGAAGCTTAACTGATTTGGTATAGTTTTGGTAAGGTTTCAAAACACTTTCATAGATGGAATTCTAAGGCGTGACAACATAAAGCTTTGGTTTATTTTGGCTGGAGTCTATATAGTTACTTTCATCATTTAAACTACTAGCAAAATTATATGAGTGATAACAATAGGGTAGGAGTTCGTGTTTTTTCAATTGTTGCGATAATCATCATCGTGCTAGTTGTTCTTGTGCAATTTTTTATCACATCAGTCTCACAGCAAGAAGAACAAACTGACATAACTGAAAATTCAGAATTAGAGATAAATGATATTGAAGTTGAGCAACCGCTAACACCAAACACATTACAGTTGCCTATTGATTCGAAGGAAGTTAATAAAGAAGTCACTCGAGTAGGGAAGAAGTTTATAGAGCAAGATCATTCTTTTACAGCACATGAGCCTCACCCTTGGGAGTTGGTTGAAGTCTCTCCAGTCCAAGAAAGACTTTGTAAAGATATGAAATTAACACCTCTAACTTATGAAGAGATATATGACCCAGACACTCAGCAAACAAAGCGAATCTATTCTGATTATTACGATTTAAATTTAGTGATATTACATAATGGCAGGGAGTATTCTATTTCTTCAGTTTATAACGAAGGCACTGAAAAATGGATAAAAACTCAAGTGAGCGGTTACCTTAACCGAGTTTATGAAACGTATTCAAAATGGTTAGGTCCTGAAAAGCTTTTCAAGACAGATGTAAATATTAAATTGGCCCTTAATCACACTCAGTACTTTAATGCGCTTGCTGAACATGACGCTGAAGAGTCAGCAAAAGTGCAAGGAGTCTACTTACCAAGGTTACATACTGGATTTGTAAAAATCCCTCATAATGATAAAAATCAAATACAGGGCACGCGTTTACTTCAGGTTTTGGTGCATGAGTCTGTTCATGCAATTAATTTTGTTCAATTTGGTTATATGCATCGCTGGGCGCAAGAAGGGTTAGCACAATATTTTGCACATTATGTTGATCATAAAACGCCAGAATTATTTGTAGATTATGAACAATGGGCACAGCGAAGTGGACATCTTGGCGAGCCACTTAGTTTTAAAGAACTGATTGAACCAAGTGGCTATTGGTTAGAAAACCGCAGTGCTTTATATGCGTCCAGCTTTGCTTATGTTCAATATTTTAGTTCTTTAACTCAGGCTGAAAATCATCTTATTTCAGTGTTAAATACTGAGCTAAAACAACGTTGCTCGGTACTGAATAAAGAATGGAGCGCGTCACAGTTGGACCCAAACAACCAGCTATACACAAATATACAAAATTGGTTCGAATATACCGTTATCTATCATTCAGATCGTAAGGCCGACTATGACAAGGTGAACCAAAATAATTCAGCGACTCATTAAATTTAATTGAGATAAAAAAGCCTTACCAAAATGAATTGGTAAGGCTATAACTAAGTAGCTTATTTGCTCTAAGAGACAGTGTTGCAATACAACGTCAACTTAGTGGGTGAACGACAGTGTTACCCGCTTTTATTCATCCATTCACAAAAGCCACACTAGTGTGACTAATAATGTATTACTAAGCAATTACACCACCTTACAGCTGTTACATTTGTAAAAGTTGCGCTTATTAATGATTATTGCAAATAAATTATTGATATAAAAACTGAGAATTATTATCATTTTGCTTCTTGTGTTTTTCCTTGGATTGTCATGCGCTTAGTTTTTAATACCCACAAAGTAGAAGTAATGAATAGAACGTTACTTGCTGTTATTGGTGGTTCTGCTTTTTCAATTTTGTTGTGCTTATGCGTGTCGTTTTTACTCCCAATTGAGAAAATGCATGCAGTTGCATGGTCGACCATGCTGGTTTTTATTGTGTTTCCCGCTGTCGTTATGTGGTCTTTTGGGGTGAATAACCTTAAAAAAGCCGCGAGTTTTCTTTCTTTTTTAATTGTATTTTTAGGTGCTATTTGTTGGTTACTTTTAGATTTAGGTAAGCCCTTATGAAAAGCGCATTTAGACAATCGATGGCCTGGTTGCATACTTGGGTTGGGCTTCTGTTAAGTTGGGTACTGTTTTTTATCTTTTTGACTGGCACTGTTGGTTATTTTGATGATGAACTCGACGATTGGATGACACCAGAAACACCTACATTTTATGCAACTGCCGATGATTCACTGCCAGTGCTTGAACAGTTTTTAGTGACTAGGGGCGTTGATTTAAAAAGCTATTCAGTCAGCTTCCCTGTTGATAGAACGCAACCATTTTTGACGATTTCTTATCGTGATGCAGATAACAAGCGACAACGCGTCAAGTTAAACCCTTATACTGGTGAAGAATTCCACCCACGAGCGACTGCTGGTGGGCAAACATTGTATAGAATGCATTATCGACTTAGATATATTCCCACAAAAATTGCTTACTATATTGTCGGCGTTGCGACTATGTTTATGTTTTTGGCTTTGATCACAGGTGTAGTGATCCACAAGAAAATTTTCAAAGAATTCTTCACTTTCAGACGTGGCAAAAAGCCAACAGCATGGTTAGATGGGCATAATATAATGAGTGTTATGTCATTGCCTTTTCATTTCATGATCACTTTTACGGGCTTTTTACTGCTTCTTTATACTCTAATGCCATTCATAATGAACGCGCATTATGGCGAGGGAAAAGAGGGCCGAGATGCGTTTTTTAAAGAGTATTTCAGTCGTACAAATGTTAAAGCGTCTGGTATCCATGAGCCCTCATTAGAGTTAAAAACGTTATTAGAGCGTGCTGATGCAGAGATGGCTGGTAAGCCTCTAGCTTGGCTTTCTGTTTCGAATGTCGGCGATAAAAATGCCATTTTTGAAGCTGGGAGTATTCACAAAAGCTTAAGTGACAGCAGAGATAAATGGGTATTTGATGCAAATAACGGTGAATTAATAAAAGTTCAAATAGGTCACGCATCTTCAAAGTCATTCTACTACGTACTTCGCTCTTTGCATGAAGGTTTGTTTGCTTCGACGTCTTTAAGGTGGTTGTACTTTTTAACAGGTTTGTTGGGTACAGGCATGATTGCATCTGGCATGGTACTTTGGACGGTGAAAAGAAGAGCCAAAGCAATAAAAAGTGGCGGCGGTAGTTTTGGCTATCGCTTTACGGAAGGGCTTAATTTAGCTTGTTTGCTAGGTTTACCTGCAGGTATTGCTATGTATTTGATTGCTAATAGGGTTCTGCCAGTCGAGCTATCTGAACGTGCGTTGTGGGAAGTTAACTCGCTATTTATAACTTTCGCAGCGTTTATTTTAGTTGCAGTTGCAAAGGCTATTGCCAAAAAAGCGGATAGTGCTTGGGTAAGCTTAACGATCCTAACTGGCTTTTTGTACGCCTTAGTGCCAATAGTGAATGCTATTACCACAGAGCGCAATTTATTGTTTAGTGTACTTAATCAAAATTGGGTGTTTGTTGGAGTAGATGCAGTTTGTATTGTCGTTGCAATGGCATGTTTTATTCTAGGTAAATATCTAAACAAAGTATTCAATGTAAAATTTGAGGAACATGAACACTCAATAAGCGTAGATTTTAAAAGAGGTCGTGCATTATGATTATTCTTTTATCAATGTTAATGATGTTTCATGCGTTACTTCTTTTATTGCTTGCAATGCCGAAGTACAACAAACAGATCTCAAGTTTTCCTAAAAGAGACAAAAAACTAGAATCTAACTTTAGACATGTTGGTTACGCATTGCTGGCTATGTGTATTGCGCTATTAATATTTGATAATGGAGTAGGTGTTGGTATTGCTTGGGTGTGTGGTCTACTCACATTATTAGGAAGTCTCGTGAGTTTGATGTATGCATTTAACCAGACAAATACTGCGGCTAGTTTAATTTGGTTACCAAAAAAGATTTTTGGTGTGATTTCACCTAGTTCTGCTTATTTCTATTTAGTAGGTTATACAGTGTTAATTGCAAGCTTTACTATTCACTTTTAAAAAGCTTACCCTTAAATTCCACTAATGTTATTGATAATTTTTAGTGAGAACACTATGAAATTATTAATAACGCACTCAATTTAACATAATTTTTTAGGTGTTCTAGTGTTTCGGTTTTCCTGAGCGATTGCTGAGTATCCTACATAACTCATTTACATAGATTTGCTTTTGAGTGTATCAAATTATGAATAACTGATTGATATGCAATATTTTAAATTTATAATAATGCTGCTTAGTTAAAAAGGTGGTTTGATTTTGTTAGATGCTAATATTACTCAGGTTAAATTTGCAGACTGGTTGCTTTTAACAAGAAGTTGTAGCTTAGTCAGCGATGGTACGACACAAGAGTTAACGCCACTTAACTATAAGATTCTCTGTTACTTTATTCTGAACCCTAATCGTATCGTTTCACGAGATGAGTTTATCAGTAGTGTTTGGGAAAACCACTATGTGGATGATAATGCAATTAATAAAGCAATATCAGATTTAAGAAGGCTCTTAAAGTCATCTGACAGTGCACAAATTTTAATTAAAACACATTACAAGAAAGGTTATAGTTTTGTTGGTGATGTGGAGTTTGTTAGAGAAGCTGATCTAGAAGAGGCAGATAAGCTTCTAAATCAGGCATCAGAACAAAATGTACAAGATGAGAATCGTATTGAACCTTCCTTAACTACAAACGAAGAAGAGAAGATCGCGGACTCACAAAAAAAGATTTTTCAAATTCTCTCAACTAGGTTGTTCCTTTCAATTCTAACAATTCTTTTATTTGTTTTAGCAGGTAGCTATTGGTTCCTAAAGGAGCCTATCCCTATCAAATTTGAATCAAAAAAACTCTCAATCTCAGATGATAGTATTTATAGTAATTTGAGCCTTTCTCCATCAAATGAGAAATTAGCTGTAACAAAAGAAAATATGAAAACTGGTGTAGATGAAATATTTCTGATTGATTTAGATACGCATAAAAACACCAAAATAATTTCAGAGCAGTACGATAGTTACCCAATTGGTTGGGCTTCAAATAGTAACAGTATTTATTACCAAATTATAAATAATGCTATGAAAATTTGTGAGATATGGCGCGCAGATTTTAAAGTTAATAACGAAGTCTCAACTAAAGAGAAAGTTCTTGAGTGTGACTCCCAATACATCTTGAGCACGGTTACAGATGAACAACACAACAGAATAATTTATACAAAATTTGGTTATCGAAACGTACCTAGTTTGGCGGCGCTTGTTGCAAGAGATTTAGAAACGGGTGAAGAGTTTCAGGTTACCTCACCAAATATTGACTCTTATGGAGACAGGTTTGTCTCACTTTTACCTAACAAAGAAAAAATTGCGTTTGTACGGATGCAAACAGGTCTAAGTCAAATATACATTGCAAACCCAGACGGCAGTATGCAAAAGAAAGTTTATGAATCTACTGAAAGGATTAATAGAGTAGAGTGGGACAACAATTCGCAATCACTTTTATGGTACCTACCTAATTCTCAGCAATTTTATTCTTATGATACGAATTTAGCTTCTTTGAAGAAAACTGCAGTTTCACGCAATAACTACAGTAATATTTTAGTAAGCAGAGATGCGTTTATCGCGACGACAAAAGCTTCGGATGCTGATATTTATATCTATAATGCTAATGCTCACAAATTTGAGCAGGTGACAGATACCAGAAAGAATGAATTTTCACCTATATCAAGCGAAAATGGCTTTTATTTTTTCAGTGATAATGAAGGGTTAATGTTAAGTTCTTACACAAATGGAGAGCTAAATGTATTAGCTAGTGCGTTGAATATGGATAGTCTTGTGGGTGGGGACTTTAAAAAGAGTGATGGGCAATTAGCTTTATTCCAAAGAAATAGAATTGTTCTATACCACCCTAAAGACAATGAAGAGCTTGACAGCTTTATGATAGAAAACCGAATTGTTCATTTAGTATGGCTAAACAAGGCAAAACTTTTGCTCATATTAGAGGGGAATCAAAGTGAGCAACATATTTGGACATTTGATTTAGAAACCGAGAAGCTTCAAAAAATCATTCATAATGATGCTCGTCGAGTAGCAAAGATGGATAATAGTAAGATAATTTATCAAGATTTCTACAATAACCTCCACTTGTTTGATTTAACCGATGGTACTTCACAACTACTACTTTCTTTGAAAGGTCATGCATATATAAACTGGCGTTATTTAGATAATCATATCTACTACACTACAGGAAATAACCTTCTAAAATTCGGTTTGGAGACACGCAAGGAGACAGTTGTCTTTGATGAGTTCTCAGTAAAAGATAGTTTTATTTTTGACTTTTCGATTGTCAAAAATTCTGATTTAGAAAATATTATCCTTCAAATTCATAGGTTAAGAAGTAATGAGGTTGTTTTACTTGAGCCTGTGAAATAGTTACTGAAAAGTGAGTTTGCTCTATCAGGTATTTGTAATTAATCCCTCATGACAATTTTCATAATCCCTCGTTAATATGGGCTCAGCTTTTTAAAGCTAGCTCGTATTTGAATGCTGTTAAATCAAAACATTTTTTAATTTAAATTACGTTTTTATCAATAATGAGGCCAACAATGTTTTTAGCCATTAATAAGAAAAAACTAAAAGAGCTCTCTATCTCTAAACTTACGCTTTCAGAAGCAACTGTAGTTAATGGCGGGCAACCTACTAATACTGGTAATGATACTCTAGTTCCATCTAAAACATCGAATTTCAAATGTGCTCCTGATGAGCTACCAGTTAAAGTTTCTCCTCTTACTACAGAGTGCTTTTAATTTTTCAGCCAAGGAATGGTCGAAGTAATCAAGGAATGGTCGAAGTAATCAAGGAATGGTTAAGGCAATCAAGGAATGGTTAAGGCAATCAAGGAATGGTTAAGGCAATCAAGGAATGGTTAAGGCAATCAAGGAAAGGTTGAAGTAATCAAGGAAAGGTTGAAGTAATCAAGGAAAGGTTGAAGTAATCAAGGAAAGGTTGAAGTAATCAAGGAAAGGTTAAGGCAATCAAGGGATGGTTGAAGTAATCAAGGAAAGGTTGAAGTAATCAAGGAAAGGTTGAAGTAATCAAGGAAAGGTTAAGGCAATCAAGGAAAGGTTAAGGCAATCAAGGAAAGGTTAAGGCAATCAAGGAAAGGTTAAGGCAATCAAGGAAAAGTTAAGGCAATCAAGGAAAGGTTAAGGCAATCAAGGAATGGTTAAGGCAATCAAGGAATGGTTGAAGTAATCAAGGAATGGTTGAAGTAATCAAGGAATGGTTAAGGCAATCAAGGAATGGTTGAAGTAATCAAGGAATGGTTAAGGCAATCAAGGAATGGTTAAGGCAATCAAGGAATGGTTAAGGCAATCAAGGAATGGTTGAAGTAATCAAGGAATGGTTAAGGCAATCAAGGAATGGTTAAGGCAATCAAGGAATGGTTAAGGCAATCAAGGAATGGTTAAGGCAATCAAGGAATGGTTGAAGTAATCAAGGAAAGGTTGAAGTAATCAAGGAAAGGTTGAAGTAATCAAGGAAAGGTTGAAGTAATTAAGGAAAGGTTGAAGTAATCAAGGAAAGGTTGAAGTAATCAAGGAAAGGTTAAGGCAATCAAGGAAAGGTTAAGGCAATCAAGGAATGGCTAGGGCAATCAAGGAATGGCTAGGGCAATCAAGGAATGACACAACTCGCAACGTCGCAAGGATGGTAAATGCGTTTTAATAACAAGGATTGATCAAGGAGATTATATGGCAAGGACGCATAATGTTTGCTGTTGAATTCAATTTAAGTTTGCATTGATAGAGTAAAAAACATTGTTGTTCCTAACAATAATATTAAACTACAAAAAGTTAGGCACATAACCGTAACAATAAATGATGCTAACTTTACCACTGCTAAAGTCATTAATCATTGCCAGTCTGATAGATTGGCTTTCTTCGTTTAATTTACTAAATCTTTAAATTCTAGCTATTTTTATCATTTCATAAAACATACAATCAAATCTTTAAAAGTTGATTTTATTTTCAGCACTAAAATTGCATATCTGTTTCTGTTTAGCAGCAGTGTCTTGGGGTTCGTTTTGCATTATTTCAATATTTTCTTCATTTTTATAATCATTACTTTATCTGGTTGTGATAAAGAGGTTGTCTTGAATCAAGGTGTTGTATCAGATCTCAATGAGCGTCAGTTACTCAAAGCTCAATTTGCGAATCAAGGTAAGTTGTTAATGACATTAGATTTAGAAGGGCAAGTGCTTGTTTTAAATGCTAATGATTTTTCACTAGAGTTTCAGATCGCTAAAAAAGAGCAGTTAGAGAACACCAAACTTGCGAGACTTTCCTCAGATGGAACTAGACTGATTGTTGCAAATGATAATGAAGTTGCAATATGGTCGGTTGTTGGAAAAGTGTTAATTGGAAAAACAAGTTTCGCTGGCCTGCAAACTCTTGCCACTATATCGTCTATTGCAATTTCGAATGACAACGACAAATTAATTGTAGGTATGTCTGATGGCGCCATTAATATGGCGACTATTTCAACAAGATTAAATAACCGCTTTAAACCTCATACCAGACCTGTCAGCCATATAGTGTTCACAGATAATGATCATTATTGGTCAGCATCACAAGATGGTTTATTGGCCCATCGTGTTTTTGCTTCGCCCGAACCATTAACCGAACAGGAATTCTCCCATAGGATCACAACACTTGCTTTGGACGAACAAAAAGAGCGCTTGTTTGTTTCTGATGCATTAAAAACACAGTTAATTAAATCTAAGAAAGACCAAAATGCGCATGTACAGCTTAAATATATGGCGCGTTTTATGGTCTTTAGACATGCTTACTTTATTAATTATGCCAACATACTAGCTACCTCATCATCTAAAAACCATTTAACATTTTGGGATACAGTAACGGGGGAAGAGTTAGGGACTTGGACTAGTGAAGTACAAACACCTTCAGCAACAATTTTGGCAATGCACAGCAACGACAGAGGGGTATTGTTGACAGTTAACTCTGATGCAATAGTTGAAAAGTGGGATCTAACTCAGTTGAATAAGCTGTAATGGGATGTTACATGATAAAATTTATTAGGGTTGTAATCGCAATATTGATGTTATTTTTAGTTGGATGTGAAGAGCCTAGCCAGTATGAGATAGAGCAGTTAGATATTCATCGTTTTAGTCAAAATCTTGTTTATAAAGCGCAGTTTTCTGATGACTTAGAACAATTATTGGTGATCGATGAAAAGAGGCAAATACATTTATGGCAAGTTAATAGCAGGCAAAAGATATTTACTTTGCTTCCTGCAAATACACCTGAAGACTTAAGGGCTACTTTTTTCAAAAAATCTGAAAACCTATTACTTCTTAGTGGCGAAAATCATGTAGATTTTTGGGATTTAAAACACAGTGTTCATATCGGCACTTTAAAGGTACAAAGCGATGAGCCTCTAGCAAAGATCTCATCAATAAATTTATCCAATTATGGTGGACTTGTAGCAGTTGGCATGACCGATGGGACAGTTTTTCTCTTTAATAGGGTGAGTAATTCATCAACAAAGAAAAAAGTGCATGATGGAACGGTTAACCATATTTACTTCAATAGCACTGATAGATATGTTGTGACGACTGGCACCGATGGTAAGGTCGTTAGGTCATCAGTGAATAACCTAGAAAAACGCTACTCAAAGCAATTGAATACAAGAATAAGTTCACTGGTTATTGATGAACAAAGTAATAGGTTATTTGTTTCGGATGTCTTAGACAATCAACAAATTCACAAGCTAGATAATGGAGAATTGTTATCTAAGTTAAGTTATACAGCTAGATTTAGATGGTTTAGAAGTGGCCAATTTTATGATGGTGGTCGATTATTAATAACTACTACCCCAAAAACGGACATCTCTTTGTGGAATTTGTCTTCTGGGAAAGAGATATTTACATGGCATAGTGAAACTTTGTCTTTAGGGAGTACAAATTTAGACATTAAAGTGTTGGGTAAGAAGGCTGTTACTATAACTAGTGAGGGCGTTTACCAAAAATGGAGTCTAAGAAAGAAATAATTAAACTACTAAAATGAGCAGTTTGGTTCTAAAATAAAGTTGTAGCATCAAATATTAAAGGCAAATTAGTTAAACGAGTTGAAGGACAAACATGTTAAATAGAATTGCATTATTTTTTTTTGTTGTAATTTCGTTTACTTCAATAGCCTTTAAATCAAATTTATCTTATGAGCAATGTGCTCGCTTCTACAAAGAATATCAAAGCATTGCTGTAAAGATGGACTCAGCAACTGGTGTTGCTCTTCAATCCCTAGGTAATCGTTATGGACGTTTGCAAGAGAGGCTAGAAGCATTCTGTCAAGACACAGAGTTTTCAAACACTGAAACAAGCAAAACCAGTTCTTCGGTTCAAAGTGAGTCACAAACACAGCGCCTATTTTCAGATGACATCAAGCAACAAGCATGGGAAGCATTTTATACTGCACCAAGCTATTGTTTGTCTAATCCGCTCAGCTCAATCAATAAACTACGCTGTAATAATGAATTAAGCAGATTTAAGGAGTTGTTCGAGCAGCAGTGGCAACAAAACAAAGATATAAGTCCTACTCAATTGGACACAGAGCCAAAAGAGGCTTTGGAGTTAGAACGGCAAGATGCAAACTCAAAAGGGTCTGAGCTAAACAAGTCGCCAGAAAAAAATGATACAAGCACTAAAGCCAACCTATCTAATCAATTAAATGAAAACTCAAACCCTAAAAGCGAGCAGATTACTGCAACTACTCACTTAGCCACAGAGCAAAATTATCAAACTACAACGACGGGGTTAGATACGCTTTTTTACTATGCAAAAGATTACCTGTACTTGATCATCTTATTGTTACTACTTTTGCTTTCTATTAAATATATTTTTCCGAGCGCGAAGAAACTATTTACAAGGCACTTTAGTTATGTGGCGGTCAATAAGTATTTGATGAAACATTTATCAGTTGATGATTACACACTGTATAGCAAAATCAGTTTACCAATCCCGAGTGGTATGGCAGACATTGATGAGCTAGTTTTATCTCCTTATGGTATTTTTGTGATTATTTGCCAGTCACAAACAGGCCGAATTTATGCTGATACGACATCAGAAGTTTGGTCAGAGCAAATTGGAAAAGATAGAAACAATTTTCCAAATCCAAGCAGGCAATTACCGATGAAGCTTGTCGGTGTAAAACAACTCTTTGGTATTGAAGAGCACATTCATGGCTTGATAGTGTTTGACCAAGAAGCAGACTTCAGAACGAATATGCCAAATAATGTATTTCATACAGGTCAGTTGCTTGCCAATATTGAGCATTATGAAGACAAAGTGTTTACGAAAGAGCAAATTTCACATTTTGTTCTTTTATTGAGTGAATATAAACCGAGTAATCCTTTTAAGGATATTTTGAGCAAAATAGGGGATAAGTCTTCTCAAAATTCTGAGTGGGAAAGTTAAGATATATAAGTTTTGTATTTATATTTTTGTGCACAACGACTGCATTTTAAGATACAATTGCGACTGTATATCATTCCTCTTTTCTCAGGTACTCGCTTCTTAAATGACTGACATCACTACTCACCAGGCTTCCAGAAGACGTCTATTAATCGCTCTGTCTATTACCTGTACTTTCATGTTGATCCAATTGGCAGGCGCGTATTATTCAAATTCTCTAGCTGTATTAGCGGATGCAGGCCATTTGTTTGTCCATAATAGCTCTCTTTTTATCGCGCTCATCGCTTCCTCTATCGCAGTGCACTTAGCTAAAAACTACAGTGATGGTTATAAAAAAGCTGAATTCACCGGTGGCTTGATTAATGGCATGCTTTATTTGATGATTTCTGTTGTGATTTTGTATGAAGGCAGTGAAAGATTAAGTCATCATCATGACGGAAATGGTGAAGTTGTTAATACTTATCTTATGTCTGTTATAGCTGCATTAGGGTTTTTATTTCACGGTTTGTCTGCTTGGGTACTTTATAAAGGCCGAAAAGAAAGCATCAATGTCTATGCTGTATTTCTTCATTCATTTTTCGATTTGTTATCGACGGTATCAACATTTATTGCAAGCATCTTAATTTACCTCACAGGTTTTCAGGTTATAGATATTATATCTAGCATGCTTATTTCTTTGTTTGTGATGTTTACGGGTTTTAAAGTAGTGAAAACTTGCTTAAAAGGAATTTTAACCAAAGAAATGCATCTTCCCACTTCTGTTCAAATAGAAGAAAAAATCTTAACGACAGATCATGTTGAAAGTGTGCATAGTGTCACGATTTCGCGAGTAGATGATGAGGTTGCTGTTGGTGCACATATTGTTTTGAAGCATCACTGTACAATTGACTTGCATGATCAATCCTGTCGAGAGCAGGTTGAGCAAGTATTAAATGATACTTTTGGCGTATCTCAGTGTGTACTTCAAGTCGAAAGTCATAATTGCCCTGAACATTAACTTAATGAATGCTTGGCAGAGAATGGTTTTTATTTTACTTTATTGATACATAGAAAAAACAAGTCTAAATTTGCTTTGAATAAAACTATTTCACCTATTGTACTTGCATTTTTGCTCGGTATTTTGGGTGGTGCTATCAATCTATTACCATTATGGTTCTTAGATAACTCTGAGTTTCTATTTGGGCAAGCGTTTGTTCTCGGCGCGTTGGTAACGATTGGTTTTAAACATAGCTTACTGGTGCTGACAATTGTTACATCATTTATTTTCTATCGTTGGGGTCACTCTTGGCCAACAATTGTTTTTCTTCTCGAAATCATTTGGCTCAATCAGTTTGCTTTATCAAAAGGTAAAATGGTATTTTTCCGAGGCATATTATTTTGGCTAATATGCGGATTGCCTCTACTTTATTTTCTTGGCCATTTTCAATTACAACTTCCAAACTTAGTGGTCTTTACTGCGTTATCTAAATACTTGGTGAATGCGATTGTCTGCCTTGCAGTCGTTGATTTAGTCAGTCTATTTGTAAATAAAGCAAGGTGGCAGGAAATGCCACTTTACTCGATCCTCAATCGAACAGTTAATTTACTGGTTATCCTTATTATTGTAACGACTTCGATTGTTTTAACAAATAACCACTACAGCAGAGTAGAGTCTGAAGTGAAGTCTAAGTTGCTAGACTCTGCAGAGAATATTAATAAACAAATCGATGACTATTTACAAAGCTACCTCAGAGCTGTACTCATAAGTGGGCATAGCATATCTCAAGGTGTTGATATCAACTTAACACTTGAGCAGCTAGTCGAAATGCATGAGGGGTTTAGAACCAGTATTTATATTTCGCCTGAAGCTGAAGTGATAAATTACTATCCTCAATTGTTGGGAGATAGCTTTGTAGGTGACTTTCCTAGCGTAGCAGACCGTGAGTATTTTATTGAAGCACCAAGTCACCCTGAAGGTTATATTTCAAGCGTGTTCAAAGGGCGAGGCTTTGGTGATGAACCAATTGTTGCTTTGTCGGTGCCCGTTTATGAATATGATAGTTTAGTTGGGGTGCTCGAGGCATCGCTCAAGTTTGAGTCATTTGAGCAATTTATTCCGACTTTGTTATCTCATCACGGGGAATTAGTCGTATTAGATACTAAACATCAAGTAGTTTACAGCTCAATGGAAAATGAGTTTGGCATTTTAGATGTGCTTGACTCGTCAACTTACGCTTCAATAGCAAATTCTCAGCAAGATATTTATACAGATAAGCAGGGGAGCGTTTTCTATCAAAAAGTATTTGAGTCAGATACGTTGGGTTGGACAGTTGTTACTTTTTTAGACAGAGCTCACGTTAATATTACAACTATAAATTCTCTACTTACTCCTTTATTTTTGACGCTTATTATTATCATTATTTGTCGGTTTATAATTGGTGTATTAACTAAGCAACTCGTTGCGCCTATAACAGCTCTGAGTACTGCAATAAATAAATTTGATCCAACTAAACAAAGTGGAAATGGTTATAACAAAGGCAATGACTTTTTAGAGATTTTGACCTTACAGCAACAGTTCAATCAATTGACGAAAAATTTAACACTCAGCTTTAATAAACTTGATAAAGCAAATTCAGAAAACCAAAAATTGAATGAACGACTAACTGAGTTTAATCTTAGATTAGAGCAGCAAGTTAATGAAAAAACCAAAAAACTAACAGAAGCTGTCGCGGATGCTAAAAATGCCAGCAAGGCAAAAAGCCAGTTTTTAGCAAATATGAGCCATGAAATAAGAACGCCGTTAAATGGCATTATAGGTCTAACAGAGTTACTAATTAATGAGCGTGAAGGAAATTCAGGTAATGCAAAGCAGCTAGGAATAATTCAAACATCAGCTAAAAACTTGCTTCTAATATTAAATGACATATTAGATTACTCAAAGATTGAAGCCGGGGCTTTAAAGTTGGATATTCGAGCAATTAGCCCGGTAAAAATATTTGATGATCTATCAGCAATACACAGCTCTTATGTGTCTCAAAAGCAGGTGAATTTCAGCTATCAGCTGAAATCTGATTTACCAGAATTTTTAGAGTTAGATTCACTTCGAGTGACGCAGATTACTAACAACTTGTTAAGTAACGCAATTAAATTCACTGAAGAAGGTGAAGTAAGTCTGTTAGTTGAATATCGAGATAATCATTTACTCATTTCAGTAAAAGACACTGGCATCGGTATCTCTAATCAACAGCAGCAGTTGCTATTTAGTGAATTTACTCAGGCCGATGTGTCAACAACCAGAAAGTATGGTGGTACAGGCTTAGGCTTAACAATTTGTAAGCGTTTGGCTGAACGTATGGGCGGAACAATCGAGCTTGAAAGTAATGAAGGGGTAGGGAGTACTTTTGTTGTTTGTATTCCTGCCAATGTATCTGCCCAAGAAAATAATGTAGATGAAGCGACGAATATTACAGATCTTAATGGTCAAGATGTGTTGTTAGTTGAAGACAATTTGGTAAATCAGATTGTAGCCACAAAGATGCTAGCAAAGTTTAATTGCCAAGTTTTTACTGCTGCTAATGGCGAAGAAGCGTTACAAAGGTTAGCCGACAAACCGTTTTCTTTAATCTTTATGGACTGCCAAATGCCAGTTTTAGATGGTTTTGATTGCACTATTAGGATTAGAGAGCAAACTTCTAAGTATGGTGAACCGTATATTATCGCAATTACTGCAAATGCTTATAACGAAGATCGTAAGCGTTGTTTAGAAGTGGGCATGAACGATTTTGTAGCTAAACCAATTGAGTTCGAACTACTAAACAAAGCCATTTCTAAATATATATCAAAAGCCTGAACATGATTTAATGACTTAAAATATCAATTCTCAATAATATTTTGCTATTTTTAGGAACTACAACCAACATCGTCTAAACTGATTCAGGTCCCTTAGCATTGCTAGTTCGCGTGCTCGGTGATATCGCAAGCTTTCGTTACTTGAAAATAGATAACTTATTTGAGAAGGGTAGAAATAAAATTATGAGTCAGAGTCATCTGAAAGTTTTCAGTCTCAATAGCAGATTGGTTCACTGTTAATTGCAAAGCTGGTAGCTTTGCAATTAACGGCTTGAGAAAGATAAATTATCTCCAACTTGTTGTATTCACATCTTTTTCTAACAGTGCTTTAATGGGTAGCGGCCTTGAGAAGAAGTAGCCTTGCATATAGTGGCAGCCTAAATCAGTTAAGAATTTTAATTGAGTTTGCGTTTCAACCCCTTCAGCAATACAAAACATATTTAAGTTACTAGCCAGTGAATGGATGGTTTTTACAATCGACTTATTTGTATGCTGTTCATCCATTTTTCTCACAAAAGACTGATCTATTTTAATAATATCTATTGGGAATTGGTTCAAATAAGTAAGCGAAGAATAACCTGTGCCAAAGTCATCGAGCAGAAGTTTAAACCCTGCTTCTTTTAACTTATTAAGCGAAGCTTTCGCTTTTTCTTTATCTTCCATTAACGAGGTTTCTGTAATTTCAAGCCTTAATCTTGATGTTGGTAACTGATAAGAAGTCAAAATATTACACAAATTCTCAGCCGTTTCAGCTCTAATGATATGAATAGGAGATAAGTTTAGTGATAGATAAAACTGGTCATTTTTATCAAACAAAGGCTTAAGCTCAACAAGCGCTCGTTTTAGAGCTTGCTCAGTCATTAGTTCAATTAACCCAGTTTCTTCGGCAATAGGAATGAAGTCTGCAGGCGAAATATTTTCGCCTTCTAATTGCCATCTTAATAGCAATTCAACACCTATCATTTTACCACTCGAAGTATTAACGATTGGTTGATAGTGATTATAAAAAGCGCTGTCTTTGTAAGCTGTTTTCAAGGCGGTTTCTAGCACCATCTTGCGGTTATACTGTTCGATCATAGATATTGTGAAGTATTTATAACCATTACGACCAAGCTGTTTAGCTTGAAACATAGCTATATCTGCATGACGTATTAGCTCTTCTGATGATTTGGCATCAAATGGGTAAAGAGCAACCCCGATACTGGCTGATACACTCACCGATATCCCATCTAAATCAATCTTTTCGGGTAAGACGGAAATAAGCTTTGATGTTAAAGCAGTTAAGCTTTCTGGGGTCGTCACATCTTTGACTAATACCAAAAATTCATCACCGCTTTGCCTACCCAAAACACAATGCTCAGGTAACAATTCATTTATTCTTTCAGAAATTTTAATTAACAGTTTGTCGCCAGCTTGATGCCCATACGCATCATTAATTGGCTTAAATTTATCTAAATCAATGAATAATAACGCACAAGTAGAACTGTTATTTTGCGCATCAAATATTGCAAACTCAATGTGTTGCAACATTAAATTACGGTTAGGAAGGTTAGTTAGACTGTCATAATTAGCTAAATACCGAAGCTCGTTTTCAGCTTTCTTTTGCTCTGTCAGATCAGACATGACAATAACATAATGCTCAATCACGCCAGCATCATTCGCAATGGCATTGACACTTACATGGATTGGCTTAACTAGGTGATTTTTCGTTTCAACCGTTAATTCCATCTTAAAGTTCTGATTCGCATTTAATGTCTTAATTTTATTGATAAGCTGCCTAAGTTTCTTTTTCCCTAAAATCTTGGCAAACGTCATAAAGGTTAAGTCTTTTAACGCATTTTTTTCGTTTAAGCTAAATGCACCACAAAAACTGTGGTTTACTGAAATAGGGGTGAGCCGTGTGTCGAGAATGAGCAGCCATTCATCAATTTGTGAAAATGCTTGTCCTAATATACTTGCTTGTAAGTTAGTTGCTTTACTATCGGTAATATTTGAATAAATACCGGATACAATGCGTGGATTTCCTTCATTATCCCACTCTGTTACTTGACCAATATCTTGAAACCATAACCATTCTCCGATTAAGTTCTGTAATCGATACGTTAAATTGATATTTGGGTTTTTTGATGCTGATAAAGCACCCCACTGTGAAGATACCTTTTGTCTATCTTCTGGGTGCACCAGTTCGATAAATCGGTTAAGTTGTAACTCGTTTTGCTGCCCAGACTCTCTAGTTGACGTTTTATTTCTGTATTGATAAATCAACTTTTTAGTAAGATCGACCTTCCAGGTACCACTTTTTGTCGATTTTAACGCCATCTCTGTTTGTTGCTTTGAGGTAGTTACAGCTAATAAAGCTTTTTGAATTGTAGTTTGCCTATTCTTTCCCTGCCGATATGAAAGCAATAATAGTGAGGCCACGACAATAAAATAGATAAGCCATGATGTTGGAGAATTTAGAAAGTAGTACTCGACTTCTATTGGTATAGTTAAACTATCTATAAGCTTGTTTCCGTCTAAGCTGGTTTCGCTTATTGTTAAGGTGTAATTTCCAGGCGCTAACTTTGGAAAAAATAACTTAGTCCTATCTAAGTTATTTAATATCACCTCTTCAGGACCTGTCATCAGAGCATTAAATTTACTGATACGCTGGTGAGTAAAGTCAAAATTCGTAAATTTTATTTCGAGTCCGGCATCGTCATGAGCTAGCTTAAGCCGATTTTTTGATAAAAATGAGGGGCTATAATCAAGTGTTGAGGACTTCAGTTTAATGTCAGTTACACTCAGTGGTGTTTTGATTAAGCTGTCATAATCAATAAAATCTGCAGTATTTAACCAGGTTAAACCTGAAACAGTTCCAAACACAAAAGTTTGATTATTCAGCTTTAAACTGGCGCCTGCATTAAACTCATTATTTGGCAAGCCGTTTTTAATCGTGTATTTTTCGAGAAATCCAGTGTTTAACTCGTAGCGAAATAATCCTGATTGTGCCGTAAACCAAAGAAAGCCATAAGGATCAGACATTACTTCATACAAAGGTTGTTTATCTAAGCCATAGTCTTCGTTCAGTGATTTAATGACTTTAAAAGTGGCTAAGTCTAATTCAATTAAGCCATGGTGAGATGAAGTTAACCAAAGACTTTCGTTTACAATTTCCCAGTCATCAATCACTTGAAAAACTTTGTCGTTTGCATTGCCAAATTCGAAAATTGGAGTTAGGACCTTCGAACCGACTGAATATGCATATAGGCCTTTTATCGTGCTGATAATTATATCATCTGGTCTGGTGGGTAAAGGAGAGAGGAAGCGATAAGCAGACGAAATTGGCAAAAGTTCTGCTAAACCTTCTATGGTTTCTACACTCTGAACAGATGTATCGTAGATGTAATAATCACTTTCAGTTAAAAAAGCGATTTGTCTATTATTAATTTGTAGTGCTGAACTATTTAAAACATCAAACGGTGCATCTATGCTGCTTTTCATAACCGGAGGGTTTGTTACTGTTCGGGCTTCTAAATCTAATAGCTTTAATCCTTGGAATGTATCCAAATACACTAGGTTAGAATCTGTGTCAGTTTGAAAAACCTCGTATACAGCATTTTCTCCATACATATTTTTTTTATTTCGAGATTGAAAGTAAAATTCAGGCTTAGAAGTACTATTTAAAGATGAGATATGAACAACACCATTATCGGTACCATATAAAATGGAACCGTCGGAAAGTTGATAGATAGACCAAACGTTATTGCTTATAAATTCAGAGCCCGTTTGATTTACCGTATTAAACATTAAAGAAGATAGAGGCCAATAATATGTACCATTGTGAGTTGCCATCCAAAGTACATTATTGGCGTCAAGCTCAAGCGCAAGTATATTAGGTTGATTTAGTTTAAATTTCGTTTTATCGAGGGATAGCGCCTTTGTCAGTGCTTTAGTCTCTCTATTGAATTTATATAGACCAAACTCTGTGGCGACAAAATCTCCAGCAGGGGTTGATTCAATGTCCCATATATTGAAAGACGCAATAAGGTTTGAAGTTTGTTCGTAATCAAAGCCTACATCAAGTATCGGCGTGGCATATAAACCTTCAACTGTACCAATAAGTAAGCCCAGCTCTTGATCTAACTTTAGCAATTTTACATTTTGATTAAGCTTATTGGCTTCTTGTTCTTTTAAAAAAGCATGCTTAGCTAAAACTTCAGCATCTGCAGATAGTGAATAAAGCCCATCAGTAGCGCCTACAAATAAGTGTTTACCATGGTATAAGAAAGTTCTGATGAATTGTCCTGTTTCAACAGAACCAATGAGTTTGGATTCATAGCTTACCAGGCTAATTTTATAGACATGATTATTGATAGCAGCGTACAAATGTTTGCCAACCTTTAATACGGCATTAATTGGAGAAGTAAAACTTTGGCTGTCAGACAATCTACCGGAATAAATTTTCTTCTTTTCTAATGTGTGAACATTAATCAAGTAGCTACCATCAAAGCTGGTAGACACGAATAAAAACGTATCATCTACCATATTAATATGAAAGATTTGTTCGTGAAGGAAGTTTTTTATTTGTTTCGGCAGAGATACGTCAATACCATCATACCGATTTAAACCTTGCTCTGTGGCAATCCAAATATAGCCAAGAGGATCTTGAACTATGTTATTCACATTAGCTTGAGAGAGGCCTTCTTCTGTTGAAAGACGATAGATTTGCTGATTTGAAAACGTATTAAAGCTTATAAAAAATAAGAAAATGATAAAAAAAAAGTAAGGCTTTAAATGCATTAAACTCTACCAAGCAAAAATTCACAATTTTCAAATTATGAATTTTGTCGAAAACAATAGTTAACATTATGGTCATAAATTTAGCATAGTCATCTAAGTAGAGCTAGATTTATACACTTCTACATCATTAACTGCTTATATATACACCAAATTTATTAATGATAGTTGCAGCAATAAAAATTATTCTTATTAAACTCGTGGTTTGTTATTGATAATTGTTTTTGTTTAGAATAAAATTCACCTAGTTTTTAAAGTGAAGAGTAACTTTCATGTATATCTGTATTTGCCACGGTGTGACTGATTCAAAAATTGAACAGGCGATTGAGTCTGGTTCTACAAGTATGCGTGATTTGAGTAAAGAACTTGGTGTTGGTACACAATGCGGTAAGTGTACAAATTGTACAAAGAAAATTCTTAACCAGAAGCTAATTGAAATTGTCGATATAACAGAACAAGTTGCCTAATTAGACTCAGCATAATTATATATTTCAATATGATACTATTGCTTTTAGTGTCTTTCTTAACATAGAAAACCTTCCCTCATAGTATTCAAGTCTAGTTTTATGTAGACTCTCACCCATATTTATTTTCAGTGTTCTATTATGGCTCAGCTTTATTTCTATTACTCGGCGATGAATGCCGGAAAATCAACAACACTTTTACAATCTGCCTTTAACTACAGAGAAAGAGGTATGACACCACTCATTCTAACCGCTGCCATAGACAATAGGGCTGGAGTTGGGAAGGTGGCCTCTAGAATTGGCCTTGAAGCTGATGCGCATATTTATGACAGAGATACAGAAGTTTTTACTTTAGTTGAGCATTTAAATCTTGAAAATAAACTAGATTGTTTATTGGTAGATGAATGTCAATTCTTGAGTAAAGCGCAGGTTAATGCCTTAACAGATGTTGTTGATAAGTTGAATATACCCGTATTGTGTTATGGATTACGCACTGACTTTAAAGGTGAGTTATTTGAAGGTGCACAATATTTGTTGGCTTGGGCTGACAAATTAGTTGAGCTTAAAACAATATGTCATTGTGGTAGAAAAGCAAACCGTGTTTTGCGAACGGATGAGCATGGCAATGCAATTCATGACGGTAATCAGGTTGAAATTGGCGGCAACGATAGATATGTTTCAGTTTGCCGCACCCACTATAAAGAAGCCTTGTCTCTTTTATAAATAATATCTTTATTTAGCATTGTAGATTGCTTGTCGCTCGGAGTGAGTTTGAAAGCTCCAAGCGATGAATCGGCTTGTTTTTTGACCTTGGGTCATTTTTATTACCTTTATTTCGGCAACACCAATTTTCTTAAGTGCAAGCTTTAAACTACTTAGTGAGTCTTTTTTAGATACTAAAGAAGTAAACCATGCACATTGCTTGGCATAATGCTTACTCTCCTTAACCATTTTCTTGATGAACAACACCTCACCACCTTTACACCAAAGCTCAGGTGAATGCCCGCCGAAGTTAAGTGTGTTTTTAGGGTTTTTACCTAACTTTTGCCATTTTTCTTGTGTTGCTTTATTTGCTGAATGCTCACTGTCATGAAAAGGGGGATTGCACATAGTCACATGTAATATTTGATCTTGTTTAAGAACACCATGAAAATATTTTTCATTGTCTTTTTGTAAAACAAGCTTGGTATTTAAAGCATTCTTTTTACAAATATTAACTGCATTTTCTAATGCTTTTGGGTTTATATCCGATGCTGTGAATGACCAATTATAAATCTTCTCTCCAAGAATAGGATATATCAAGTTCGCACCTGTGCCGATATCAAGTGCTCTAACATTGTTAACTATTTTATTTTGGTTATCGTTTTTTAGTAGATCTGCCAACGCATGAATATAATCGGCTCTCCCAGGAACTGGCGGACATAAAAACTCTTCAGATATGTCCCAGTAATTAAGTTTGTAATGATGTTTAAGTAGCGCTTGATTCAAGCATTTGACAGCATTCGCATTACTAAAGTCTATGCTCTTTTTGCCTGCAGGTGTTCTAATAAGGAATTTTTTCAATGAAGGCGTTACATTGATGAGCTTATCGAAGTCATAGCCTTGTTTGTGCGCGTTTCTTGGGTGCATATCATTACTTTTATTGAATTTAAGCGTGGATTATACCGAGTTCTTGAAATAGCTTAAATAGTGTTGAAATGACAATTGCTATCAAATACAGTAACTGGTAAGACGAGTTAAAAAGACTTAAATCATGATCACGCAAAATTCACACTTTATTCCCTTACAAAATGAGCAAGTTCTTCATCTGAGACACATTTATAATCCTGAAAATAAAGGTGATGCTGTTTTTTTTCTGCATGGTGCTGTCGAAAATGGCAAGATTTTCTACACAGAGTCAAATAAGGGCTTAGCGCCATTTTTAGCGGCGCAAGGTTATCAATGTTTTGTCGCTGATTTACGTGGTCGTGGACAAAGTTTGCCTAAAATATCTTCTTCCTCTCAATACGGTCAAACTGAAGCCATCCTTGAAGATATTCCCACTATGCTCAATTTTGTTAAAGATCAAACAGGTCACTTTCCGAAGTTTTGGGTTGCGCACTCTTGGGGTGGAGTTTTACTTAATAGCTTTTTAGCGCGTTATCCTGAGCATAAAGAGTATGTTTCAGCATGCGGCTATTTTGGAACAAAAAGAAGTTTATTTAACAACCACCCAAGCAAGCTCTTACAAGCCAATTTAATTTGGTACACATTGGCGCCACTGTTAAGTAAACGCAAAGGTTATCTAGATGCGCGCAAATTGAAATGGGGCAGTGATAACGAGACTGTTAAGTCACACTATCAAAGTATGCTGTGGGCGAAAAAGAAGCCTTGGATAGACAGTGATGATGGTTTTGATTACGCAAGCGCAATAGAAAATATAGCATTACCGCCTATTTTACATATCGCAGGTACAAAGGATAAAGCCCTTGCACAGCCAATTGATATTCAGGCTTTTATAGAAGAGTCAGGAAAAGGCATACAAGACTTGAGAATATATGGAAAAAAATATGGTCATAAAATTGATTATGACCATATTAATATGCTGACGAGTCCGCATGCCCACAGCGATCAGTTTAAGGAGTTGTTAGATTGGTTTGCTCAGCATCGAGTATAGCCAGCATTTGTTTTTCATAAACCTGCCAGTTTGATCTTGGGCCTTGATCTAAAGGCCTTCTAATTTGAGCTTTGCTAAGTGTCGATACTGGACGCTTAGATTTATAAAACTCTAAGCATTCAGGCTCAAATTTTTGATACAAGAAATTAAGTAATTTATTCAGCTCTTTTGGGGTCTCATCTAATAAATCTTCATAACTGAGGGTGTAAATGTTTCTAGGCAGGTAATGTTTAAAATGTGCCATCATTTCTTCTTGAAAATCAGCATACTGCTTATATTCGGTTAATGAGCAAAAGTAGGGTTCGTTTTCAGCGAAATGATTACTATAAACAGACCAAGCATTGGCATTAAACGAGCGGGTTAAATGGATGATCCGAGCATCAGGAAATATCTTTTGAATTAGTCCTATATTTTGAAAGTTGGCTGGTAATTTATTAATGACAACTTCTTCACTAACCCGATGCTTCTTAATTTCATCTACATACAAGCTGCGGCAATGGTCAAGCATAGATGTGGTCAATGTATGGAGGCTTTGAGGAAAAGGTGCTTCATTACGCATCTGTATGTAAGGTACAATTTTGTCGCTGATGACGGTACTTTCTCCCATGCTGCCAATGTTACTATGCTGAACGAGCATTTGTTCTAGCAATGTAGAACCTGTTCTTGGCAGTCCAACTATAAAAGTAGGGGTGAATGTGGCCTTTACTTTATCATTGGGATGTGTAAAGAAAGCTTCTGAACACTGCTCTTTAAGTTCGTCAAAAAAAGACCTCATATCGGCAGTTTTAAACTCACATAGACTGAGTTGTAGTTCGTTAGCAAGTTTAAAATAATCAAATGCTTGAGTGTGAGCTTGTAACCTGTGATTACATCTTGCTAAGGAATAATAAACAACGATTTTTAAGCGTTTGTTATCATATTCATTTAACAGTGAATGGAGTTTTTCAATATGCGCTTCTAATTTATTTGTTGCTGAAATCTGAGAAAGTTCATGTAACATGAAAGCGGTAACCGCACTGGGCGGACACGCTAAGCCAGCTTCAAAGGTACGCTCTGCATTTTCAATAAAACCGTGGTCTAAATAGAATAATCCTAATTGATAATGTGCTTGTGCATTGTGTCTTGCAACGCTTAAGGTGTACTCGAGTACAGTCTTAGCATCAACAGAAGATCCTACAGCCATAAATGCATCTGCGAGTGCAAACAGGGGCTCGAGCATTTTAGGTAAGTGCTCACAGGCACGTTTTAAATAATAAATGGCGCTGTCGTAATCTTCTAAGCGCATACAAATTCGGCCAAGACCAAATAATGCGGGACCAATTTTATTATTTTCCTTTAATACTGCTTTAAACATAAACTCAGCTTCTCTGAGTTTCCCTTGTTCTAATAATTCGTTGGCTCTTTTAAGTAATAGCATTGTTGTTTTAAGTTATTGCTTTGCACTAATCATAAAAATAAAAAGGCGAAATAGCTAATGCCATTTCGCCTTTTGCTGCTGGGTTACAGTAATCTAGAATTTATAAGTTGCTTTCACGTAGTAGAAGCCACCGTTGTAGTCAAATGGTCCACTCTCATAGTATTTACCGCTAACAATTGAATATGCACCATCTTTTTGCAGTTCTTGAGCCTCAGTATTTAAAATATTGTTTGCTCCAACTGACATAGTCCACTCTTCGTTAAAGTAGTATGTTACTTCAGCATCTAATGTGAAAGATGACCCAACTGTTTCAGACCAACCGTAAGAGCTATCTACATCAGGTTCATCTGCGTGTGTAGCAAACCATTCACCAAAGTAGTTAGCTCGTAAGAACATGCTTACATCTTCCCAATTTTGTGCGAAGGTTAATGTTGCACGGTGCTCAGGGATTCCTTCTTCCAAGCGGCGTACTTTGAACGCTGAAGTGAACTGACCTGGGTCATCAACTTTTGTTGTGTTGTAGTTATAAGCCAAGCTAATTTTGCTGTAGCCATCAAACATATCCATGCCATAATTCATGACAACGTCAACACCTTGGGTTGTGGTATCGAAGTCATTAGCAAAAAATGTAACAGAGCCACCAAGAAGCAATTCTGGACTAGGGTATTTACCTTGAAGATTATCAACGTTAGCTTGTGTGATAAATACTTTATCTGTTTGTGCAATACGGTCAGTAACTTCAATATTGTATGCATCGATAGTCATGAAGAACTCACCGGTTTTATATACAAGACCGACAGCATAGCTAGTTGACTCTTCAGGATTTAGTTCTTTACCACCAAGTTCAGCCGAGACAGGGTGAGTTGGTGGATATGTAGCTGATTGAATCAATTCACCATTTACCAAAGATGTCTGAGTATTTACAACATTAGCTTGACCTACTGTAGGTGCTCTAAAACCAGTACTATGAGAACCACGGATGGATAGATCATCAGTAAGTTGATATTGTGCAGTTACTTTATAGTTTGTTGTACTTCCGAATGAAGAGAAATCTTCATAGCGTAATGCAGCTCCAAGCAACAAGTCTTCAGTAAAGTAAGTTTCTGCATCAGCATAAGCTGAGAAACTTTGACGCTTATTGATCCCTTGTGATTCTGGTGAGAAACCAGCAAAACCATGAGAACCAACACTGAAGCCTTGTGATGCTAATGGACCCTGCTCCCAAGAGGCTTGCTCACCAGAAATTATTTCAAATGACTCTTGTCTCCATTCAATACCCGTTGCAAAGTTTAGGTCGTCGTCTAAACCAACATCAAAGCCTTTGGTTAAATCAATGTTGAAAGATTTTTCAAGTTGAATATAAGAGCCTGCTTCAAATGCATTGTTTGGCTGGTCAGCATTCAATGAACCCATAGAAGGGTTAACAGTATTAACAAGTGTATAAGTTGATTTGTTTCGGCCATATGAGCCGCTGACATCAATAAAAGCACCTTCTAAGAAACCTTCAGTAATATCTCCACGAGTACCCATTGTTAATGACGTGTCGTTTATTTCACCAGTAAATTGTGGAGTGTAACCTCCAGGGAACAATTCATTGAATGCCCAACAGTTTTTACCCACTGCAGTATTTGGATCTGCAATTAGCTTATATGTCTCGTTGTCTAAAATATTGGTTGTGTTTGGTAGTTTAGGAATACTAGGGCATTCAATACCATTATTGAGTCCATCCATATCACCGATTAAATGTATGTCATTTCCATCGGCATCAGTACCAGTAAATACTCCACCTCTGTTTTGAGGATTACGGTAATAATAACCACCAGTAGCTATTCGATCAGAATAGTTACCGAACATATAAAACTCTTTATCGTTACCTAGATCTAGGCCAACATTACCAAATAAAGTAATATCGTCCTCAATCTCAGGGTTACCCCAAACTTGAGCAGGGTCATTAACATGAGTATTACCTGCTGCAATCAAAGCCGCCGCATCAGGGCGTTGAACTGATCGACTTGTAGGATCTGCAGACTTGTATTGGAAAGATAAGTTAGCAAAGCCGTCATCAGTAAATGGAAGACCAAGGTTACCATCAACAACAAACTGAGTCCCATCACCTTCAAAATACTCGCCATGACGAACAGAGATTGAGCCACCCTCTGAACTGTCTTTTAATACAAAGTTCATTACACCTGCAATTGCATCAGAGCCATACTGTGCAGCGGCACCGTCACGTAAAACTTCAACCTGCTTTAGCGCAACAGAAGGAATAACTGATATATCTGGACCTTGAGCACCATCGTTAACGCCACCGCCTTGGAATGCTATAACAGAAGCTCTGTGTCGCCTTTTACCATTTAAGAGAATAAGTGTTGAATCTGATGATAGACCACGTAAGTTTACAGGTCTGATAAAAGAAGCTGCATCTGAAATAGGCTGCTGTCTAACGTTAAAGGATGGGATAGATGCCTGTAGCATGTCTAACATATCAGTTGATGCGTTTTTATCTAGCTCATCACCCCCAATAATATCAATTGGCACTGGCGAATCATCGACAGATCTTGGCGCAGAACGTGAACCTACAACTGCGATTTTTTCTATATTCTTTTCAGCACCATCGCCACTTTCATCGGCATAGGCTGTTGCGCTTAACAAGCCTACCGAAGCGGTAGATGCAAGTGCGTAAGTAATAGCACGGCTTACGTTTGATAATTTTAACTTCATCCTGTTTCCCCAGATTAATGTTGTCATTAAGGTTTCTTATAAATTTTTAACAAGCACGATAAGCTTTTATGCAATAAGCAAATATAACCTGTTAATTATTGATACATTTAGTTAACACATAATGCAAATAAAATTTGCATTAAAGTTAAAAGTAGACATGACAATGGGAAAGCGCAAATTGAAAACGTAACTTTCTGTTAAGTATGAAATATTTTTCTAAAATAGGGAAGGATAGGAATGCATGTGCATTCCTACTAAAGTTTGTGCTTTGGTCTAATTTATGTTTTGTTAAGCTTTTCGTTAACTTCTAACCAAGCTTTTCTCTGGTCTCTATAAGTGTCCCAAACACATGGGCAGCAACTACCTCCACCACAACATTCGTCTGGTTTAGGTTTCTGGGGTTCTGGGTTAGGTATTTGTTTTACTTTATTATTTAGCATGAATGTGAGAGATTAATGATATACATAGATAGAGTTTATCAAGTTTTGCTAAACTGTCAGAGTGATAAATAAATTTGGTTTATAATGCGCCTAATTAAAGTAGTACACAAAGCCCCTCTTAGGGTTGCCAAAATTAGCAAAAGACGGCAGCAAATCAGATTAAGGCGCTCGATGCTCGCGCTAAAAATTGCACTTGCGCAAGAAAAGCAAGAAACCAAAGAAATGTTGGATATTTACAAGCGCTATAGCTTTGGTGAGGCGAATAAATCAGAGCTAAAAGTTGCTAACGAGCAGCTTGTCGATATTCTAAAAGGGTTAGGTTTAGGCGTATTTGCTGTACTTCCATTCGCTCCCATTACTATTCCGCTTATTGTTAAGCTGGGTCAGTGGGTTGGTGTTGATGTATTACCAAGTTCATTTTCATTATCTAACAAATCTTCTAAATCTCGCAAATAAGTGATCTCTTTACGCTAAATTGTTATTCTCTAAATAGACGCAAAAACACAGAGAATAATATGCAACTTCCAATCATTCATGCCGATACAGGTACACCGATTAAATTTATTGAAAAATCAAATTTTGATACTTGGCTTTCTTCTCAAGAAAGCTTTGTAAAAAATTATGTTGAAGCAACGCGCTCTGCTAATAGCAATATAATTTTGGTACCTAAACAAAATGCAACCGGACTTGAATTCGTTGTTGTAACTGTTAATGATGTAACAGATATGTGGAATACCGGTGATTTAGCAAAGCAATTACCTAAGGGTCAGTATACGCTAGATGTTAATGGTGACTCTTTGCCTGGTTATGCGCTTAGTTTTGTATTAGGTGCTTATCAATTTGCCGTCTATAAGTCTTTACCTGCTATTGAATCTAAAATCGCGATTGCAGATGAAGAAATCTTTAATAAAGTAAACCAGCAAGCTGAGGCTATTTATTTAGTTCGTGATTTGGTGAACATGCCAGCAGCAGACATGATGCCTCAGCACCTTGCTGAAACTATGGAAGAATTGGCAATTCGCTTTGGTGGTCAGTTTAGCCAAATTATTGGTGATGAATTACTAGAACAAAACTACCCAACTATTCATATGGTGGGTCGTGCAAGTGACAACAAACCAAGATTGCTCGATTTAGTTTGGGGTGATGAGAATGCGCCGAAACTGACACTTGTTGGCAAAGGTGTCTGTTTTGACTCTGGTGGTTTAGATTTAAAACCTGCTGCAGGTATGCGTAATATGAAGAAGGATATGGGCGGGGCTGCTCATGTGATCGGTCTTGCGCAAATGATCATGGCTGCAAATCTACCTGTTAGACTTCGTGTACTCGTTCCTGCTGTTGAAAATGCAGTGTCGCGAAATGCTTTTAGACCTGGCGATGTTATTAAAACACGTAAAGGCATAACGGTTGAGATTGATAACACTGATGCAGAAGGTCGCCTAGTATTGTGTGATGCATTAGCTGAAGCACAAACTGAAAACCCTGATTTACTTATCGACTTTGCAACTTTAACAGGCGCTTGTCGCATTGCATTAGGTACAGAGCTTCCAGGTTTTTATTCGACTGACCAAGCAATTGCAAGTGACATAATGGCTCAAGGTTTACAAAACCAAGATCCAGTTTGGCAACTTCCTCTTTTCGACCAATATAAAGCTTTGTTTAAGAGTGATGTTGCAGACATTGCCAACTGTGGTTCAACGCCGTTTGGTGGGTCAATTACAGCTGCGTTATATCTGAAAGAGTTTGTTGAGCCAGCAACTACGCCTTGGCTTCATTTTGATGTGATGGCTTATAACATCAGACCATTACCGGGTCGCCCAGTAGGTGGTGAAGGCTTAGGTGTCCGTGCTACGTTTGACTATTTAGCTACACGTTATAAATAGATATAGGTAAACTTATAAAATAAAAAATGCGAACCAATGGGTTCGCATTTTTTATTAGGAAGCATTATTTAGCTGGAATATTCTCTAAGATAGCTTTCATTTGTTGCCAATATAAACCTACAGATTCAATGTTTACTTTCTCATCAGGAGAGTGCGGGAACTTGATAGTAGGGCCGAAAGAAATCATGTCCATTTTTGGGTATGGTTCTTTGAAAAGACCACACTCTAGGCCAGCATGGATAACCATGATGTGTGGTTTATGACCATAAATATCTTCATACACGTCACGGAAAGTATGTAAGATTTGTGAGTCAGGATCTGGTTTCCATCCCGGATATGCACCACTGAATTCAATCGTTGCGCCAGCTAGGCTTGCTAGCGAAGCAAGTGTGCCTTCTACGTCTGAACGACCAGAGTCAATTAAAGAGCGGATCAAACACAGTACTTCGATGCTGTTTTCATTTGTTTCGATGACACCCATATTTAGTGATGTTTCAACTACACCTTGAATATCATCACTCATGCGTACTACACCATTTGGACAGGCATTGAGTAGTGACAATACAGTATTTTGGCTGCTTGCGCTTAATGGCAAGGCATCACTTTCCAGTGTTTGGGCTTTAAAAGCTAAGTTTGCTTCAATTGCACTTAATTCGGTTTTTGTGAGTGTTTCAAACTCAGATATTAAGTTATGAAATGCGTCTAATTGTGCATTTTCAACTAACACTTCAGCATATGCTTCACGAGGAATAGCGTTTCTTAGTGAACCGCCATTAAAAGCGACTAACTGAACGTTTAAGTTGGCTGTGTGATTCTTCAAAAAGCGTGCAAGGAGTTTATTAGCATTAGCGCGGCCAGTATGAATGTCTACGCCAGAATGACCACCTCTTAACCCATTTAAAACAAGTTTAAGGCGTGTTGTATCTTCATTGATGGCTTGGCGTTCTAGTTGTAAAGTAAGACTTGCATCTACGCCACCGGCACAGCCCATGTAAATCTCACCTTCTTGCTCAGAGTCTGTATTGAGAAGAATGTCACCTTCTAACCAGCCAGCTTCTAAACCGAATGCGCCAGTCATACCCGCTTCTTCATCAATGGTTAGAAGTACTTCTAGCGGGCCGTGTTTAATGTCATCAGCAGCCAATACAGCAAGACACGACGCCATACCAATGCCGTTGTCAGCACCTAAAGTTGTGTCAGTTGCAGTAACCCATTCACCGTCGATGTAAGGTTTAATCGAGTCTGTGACAAAGTCGTGATCAGTACCGTCATTCTTTTGTGGCACCATATCAATATGGGCTTGAAGCACAACCGGTTTTTTATTTTCCATGCCAGGGTAAGCAGGCTTTTTGATAAATACGTTGCCCGTATCATCTCTTTTAACTTCGAGAGATTGGCTTTTTGCCCACTCAATAATGAACTGTGCAAGTGCTTCTTCGTGTTTTGAAGGATGCGGAATAGAACAAATTTGATCAAAGAATTGCCAAATTGCTTGAGGTTCTAGTTGGCTAACTTCTGAATGTGGAGTGAACAATGTTTTCAATGTTTTGCCCTTATTTAAATGTAACCGCTTAATATTACCATTCAAATAAGGGCAGAGGATAGCTTACTGGCAGTACTTGATGGCGTCAGCCATTATCTCTAGTCCAGTTTGTTTACACTCTGGCAGCTCAGCTTTACTTTCAATGATAGGCGTAACGCGTTCGCCCCATTTTATATAACTTGCAGCCCAAGTTAATCCTGCACCAAATGCTGCGCTCATTATATGACTGTGTGGTTTGATTTTACCTTGCTCTAATGCTTCACACAGTGCAATTGGGATCGTTGCAGCAGAGGTGTTGCCATAATGCTGGATATTGACCATCACTTTGTCATCGCTAAGCTGCAATTGTTTGGCAATGGCTTGAATAATTCTTAGATTTGCTTGATGAGGGATAAGCATATCGATGTCTTCGAGTGCTAAATTTGCTTGTGATAGCACATCATCACAGGCTTCGCTCATACCTTTTACCGCGCGCTTAAAGATATCTTTACCTTGGAACAAAATATCAGAGGGTTGTGCTGAATCGTGTTTATCTATGTCAGTGCCGAAGTTTCGGATATGAAGAATCTCTCTGTCTTCTGAATCACAGCCAGTTTTTGTTGCTAACAAGCCTAGTTCTTCACTTGATGCTTCAAGCACAACTGCACCTGCGCCGTCACCGAATAAAACCGCACTGTCACGCTTTGCCCAGTTTACATGCCAGAGCATTCTTTCAGCAGCAATAACCACTGCGCGCTTTACCATACCGGCACGAATTTGAGCGGTCGCATTTTGTAATGCATATAAGAAACCAGAACATGCTGCATTTACATCACATGCCGCTGCACCGGTTGCCCCGATTTGTTGCTGAACATATGAGGCTGTATTTGCGACAAGTGTAGAAGGGGTGCAAGTAGCAAGTAACACAAGGTCAATGTCTTCTCCTGCAATACCAGCACAATCCAATGCACGTTTAGCTGCAACAGTCGCTAATTCACAAGTACCAACATGACTGACTCTTCTCGATTTTATGCCTGTGCGCGTTGAAATCCACTCATCGGTGGTGTCTACTACTGTGCTTATATCTTCGTTTGAAAGTGTTGCTGGTGGTGTACATTTACCCCAGCCAATAATTTTGGCGTATTGCATAGTTTCTTATCTCATCTGACCAGGTGGCGTTTATAACAAACTTCTTTTTGTAATTCTAGTCAAGGATACTTTATGTAGTGTGAAGAAGTAGTCTAAGCTTAGATTAAAGTCTTTGAATTTGGGGTGATTATGGCAAATAAAATGACGACTTCGCTAATAAGCCACCTTATTGAATTGGAGAGGCAGTTACTGGACCCAGTTGTTAGAGCATCGAAAAACCAATTAAGCCATTTACTTCATGACGACTTTTATGAGATTTCGGCAAATGGCTTAATGTTTAATAAGCAACATGTGATTGGTAGGTTACCGCTCGAGAAAATTCCACAGATCTATAACCAAGACTTTAAGGGACAAGTATTGAGCGACACGCTTGCCCAACTGACCTATCATGCAGCCTATCGAATGAATGTGCATCATGCCTTGAATTTTTCAATTCGAATGTCAATTTGGGCTAAAACAGAGAAAGGGTGGCAGTTATTTTTTCATCAGGGCACACCTTGTCCTGAGTTTACATTGAGCTATGAAGAGTAGCTGCAATTTTTGTTTCATATCAACGAAACTGAGGTTTAGTTTTACCAGTTAAGCAGAGTCAGTTAAAGTGTTGCTCAAATTTTTTTTGAGCGTATTACATGATCAGCTTTTCGCCGCAATCAGCCATTGGTCGCTTGTTATTACTTAGAACTATCGCCATTTTGATACAATTGCTTTTGGTATTAGCTTCGGCATTTTGGTTTGATAAGTCCATTGAGCTATTACCAGTATTGACTGTTATTGCTATTGAATCTTGCTTCCAATTGGTCAGTGTGTTCGCCTATAGAAAAACCAGTGAAGCAGCTCCTTCGGGCATGATGCTGCAGTTGCTAGCCGATATCATGTTTATGACGATTCTACTGAGCTTGTCAGGTGGTGCGAGTAATGCGTTTGTGTCAATGCTGATTATTCCAATCGTCATTGCTGCTGTGACCTTGCCTAGCCAGTTTGTGATAATTATCTCGCTCTGTTCATTAGTCGCATATGGTTATTTATTTGTGACTATGGGGGGGCATCACATGCATCACATGGACATGGAGTTACACTTTAAAGGCATGTGGGCAAATTTTGTATTAAGTGTATTTATTGTTGTTATGGTTGTCATGGCAATGGCGAAGCAACTAAAGGTTAAAGAGCAGTCTTTAGCTAAGGTAAGAGAAAAACAACTTAAAAACGAGCAGCTCATTGCGTTGGGGAGTGCCGCTGCGCAGGCAACTCATCAACTGGCAACACCACTTGGTAACATTAATTTATTGCTTGAAGAGTTGAAAGAAGACTATCCAGAACACCCCGCATTAGTAGATATGGGAAAAGCCATCACTACTTGTAAAGAGCAACTTGATTTGTTTAGAGCACAAACAGAAAAATTGAAATCTTCAGATAGTTTTGGTGTGCAAAGCACACTGGCGATTTTAGAAGAACTTGAAACCTTGATGGCCTTACAATTCCCTGAACAGAGCTTAATTATGGACGAAGTAGTTGATACTTTCGTCAGTGATGACCCCATGCTGATCCCTGCTTTATTGAATGTACTCGCAAATGCCGCGCAGGCCAATATTAAAACCAATGCAAAAGAGATAGTTTTACAAAGTTCAATTGAAAAAGGCACTTGGGTGCTATCGATAATTGATCATGGTCCGGGGTTCGACCCTAAAAAGATGGAACGCTTGGGTCATACAATAGTAAAAAGTGAGTCGGGTCTTGGTATGGCGTTGGTTTTATCTCATGCATCAATAGAACGATTAAAAGGAACTATTAGATTAGAAAACCAGTGTAAATATGGCGCTAAAACAACAATCACCTTGCCGATTAAAGAAAATGAGTTATGAAATTACTTATCATTGAAGACGATGAAGCATTTGCAAGAACACTTGCTAGACGACTGCAAAAGCATGGATTTGATGGCCATGTTGAAAGCAACGAAGCGAATGTAATGCCTGCTATTGAAACAATTTCCCCTGATTTTGTGTTGCTAGATATGAAACTGCAGACTAAATCAGGGTTACATTTCATCGAACCGATTAAGGTATATAAACCAAGTATCAAACTTGTGTTGTTAACTGGGTTTGCGAGTATCGCCACGGCTGTTGAAGCGGTTAAACTGGGCGCTGATGATTATTTAACTAAGCCTGCTGATACTTTGTTGATAGTTCAAACCTTGTTAGGGACAGAAGGCGTTCAAAAAACTGAATTGCAATCAGAAACGAGAATGTCAGCAGAGCGATTAGAGTGGGAACATATTCAACAGGTGCTAAAAGCCAACAATGGCAATGTGTCTGAAACGGCAAGACAGCTAAACATGCATCGAAGAACACTGCAACGTAAATTACAGAAAAAACCTGTACAAAAATAGTCAATAATTGCGAGTTTGACGTTTATTAACTAGATTTGAATTTACGAATGGTTTGATGCTTTATTATTATGCAGTTGGCAGAACTTAATTATTGGGCAATTTTACTTGCCGCGTTATCTTCATTTATGTTGGGTGGTTTATGGTATTCCCCGATGTTATTTGGTAGAACTTGGCTAGAGGGGTGCGGGTTAACTGAACTTGATTTACAAAACAGCGATCCAAAATTAATCTATGGTTTAGCTTTCATATTGTCATTACTTGCTGCGTTTGTTTTGGCGTTAATATTAGGGCCAGATCCTAACATCACACAATCAATAACTATTGGCGCGGCGGTTGGCATTGGTTTAGCGTCAAGCTCATTGGGTATTTCATACATATTCGAGCAAAGGCCGCTAAGTTTGTTTTTAGTTAATGGTGGTTACCATACCTTCCAGTTTATCCTTATGGCAGTGATACTTAGTGTCACAGGCTAGTAATATTAACTCAGAATTGTTGGAATACTTATCTTCGAGGCGGACATTTGCCCTGTTTTCATGTCTCACTCTCATTTAATTTAGATACGTTTTGCTGTTTCAATGAGTGAAAGTAACCCTTCCCATGGAATGGGCCAGTATTTCCGGGTTAACTAATCTTATATTGCTTCAAACTCTGCTAATGATGGCAGATAGCAATTGATAGTGGATACAAAACGTGATCGATATTCTTTTTGATGTCATTGGTATGACAGGAACAGCGCTTGTAGTTGGTGCTTTCTTTATGCTTCAACTAGGCAAAGCTGAACCTACCGGTATTGTTTATAACTTAATGAATTTAAGTGGCGCAATACTCTTGCTAATCAGTCTTTGCTACAACTTTAACCTTGCTAGTTTTGTTATTGAATTATTCTGGATAGCTGCGTCTTTGATTGGTTTATACAAATATTTCAAAGGAAAACGTACCCAACTCGCATAATGTTCTCAAAATAGAAATATAAAACTTGCACAGTCTGTTAACATTAGTATTATTAAAACAATGTAAATAGGCTGTGCATGGAATTGCATTTAGCTGCTCTATCGCTGAAATAATGAGCCAAGCTATGAGAATAACAATACCTACGATTTTTTTACTTTCAATTTTATATCCAGGTCATGCGTTATCAAATATTGAAAGTGATGAAGATCTATTTGACTTATCATTTGAGCAACTTTTAGACGTCAATATTTCTCTTGCCACTAAAACAGATGAAACTCGCTCGTCTGTTCCTTCGAGTATTACTGTATTTAATCAACAACATATTGCACTTTTAGGCGTATCGAATGCCTATGAGTTAATGAACTTTGTGCCTGGTTTTCAGTCAACTCGAGGTGATTGGGTGGGGGCTGTGCCGAAAGAGCATACTCGAGGTATTTATCTAGACAGTGGTAATGTACTGGTCATGATCAATGGCCAAAGACTGAATGATCCTTCTTTTGGCAAGGCATCAGTTTATATGCCTTTTATTCCTGTTGAACTGATTGAACGTGTTGAGTTTATTCGAGGCCCAGGTTCTGCGCTTTATGGTAGTAATGCATTTTTGGGCGTCATGAATGTTGTTACCACTTCTGAACGTACTCAGTTTAGTGCCTCAATCGGTGAGCATGGAGAGCTTCAAGCTGGTTTTTCATTCAATAAAGAATTGAACGATGGATTAAAGATTTACAGTAATTTATCGCTTAATAAACGCGATGGCGAGGCTTACTCTTTTGGCACGAAAGACCCCCTAGAATCCTATTTTTTTGAACTAGGTGCTCAATGGCATAATCTAGACATTAATGTAAGGAAAAACGCGACACAATTAGATGAATTCATCAACCTTGCGGGTGCGTCAAGAGGCAACCATCATCACAGTGAAAACATCGCTTTGCAGGCGACTTATACTTGGTTAAACGATGACTTATGGCATTTATCTACTTCATTCGATTTTATCCGACATGAAATTGAGAGCAAGGGCTTGATTGTTACTGCGCAAAACACAAACTTAATTGGTGATTTTTTTGTTGGTCCTGCATGGTCAACTAAAGATCTTGCTGTAAAAGTTGATGGCAGCTATCAACTTAGTGACTCTTTGCAAGTCAACTTTGGTGCTGAATATTCTGAAGAAGAGCAATTTAAAGCTGGCGTTATCAGTAGTTATTATGACTATCAGTCTGGCAATACCTTAGTTGAAAATCAATATTACTTAGGCGAGACGCGGACGATTGAATCTCATCCTCCGTTTAAAAATTTGTTGGCCTCATTTGATTCTTATGCTTTGTATACTCAGGCTAAGTATGTAGCGTCAGAACAATTAACGATGTTTGTTGGTGCACGTTTTGATGAAGTGAAAAGTATTGATAGCAAGCTATCACCCAGGCTTGCTCTCATTTATGACCTAAATGAAAAACATACTTTAAAGCTGCAATATGGTGAATCTTTTAGAACACCCGTAAGCAATGAGCTTTATTCAAATGACGATGTCACTGTCGGTAACCCTGATCTGAAATCAGAGTATGTTAAAACGACGGAATTGGTCTGGCACACTGAACAACAAAATTGGCAGATGGATGTGGTGTTTTTTAATAATGAGTTGAAAGATTTCATAAACTTAGTGGCGACAGATCAAGCTCAAACACGTTTTACTTTTGACAATGTGTTTGAAGCAAGTATGCAAGGGGTTGAAGTTAATAGTAATTTTAACTTAACAGAGAATACTTGGTTTGAAGCTGGTTTTACTCAATTGTTTGATGAACCCATTAATCCGAGCTTTAAGCGATTCGCTGCGGCGGCCATTACTCATCAATTCGACGTGTTACAGTTGAGTGTGAATACAATTTGGCGTGATGAGGTATTTGTTGCTTCGCAAGACAAAAACGTTTCAGGAGATTTTAAGCAATCAGATTATTTCTTGCTAGGGCTAACCGCCAGTTGGAATATTGATAGTGATAGTTCGATAATTCTCAAGGCTCAAAATCTACTCGATAAGCAATACAAAGTGTTTGATCCAAGAATGACCGACGGCATTGTACCGACTCAATCAAGAAAATTATTACTTCAGTATCGTCAAACATTCTAAATACTAAAATTTCATTAAAAGCGCCGACATCGGCGCTTTTTTGTTTTTAGCCTAATAATACCAATCCGCAATAACACTTAATCATTTTGAGGGATTAAACCTGTTGATAGCTGAGTTAAAGATTTCTCATTTAAAACAACTAAATAACGAAATATTTGTCTAGCTACCAACAAGGCTTTCTTGCCTCAAAATAGACTACTTAGTTAAGCGGATTGGTATAAAAAGTTTTTAAATTTTCTCCAATATCCTTCAGTTGCACTTCTCATTAAATAATCAAATTCATACAGAACTGATCATATTTGATCTAAATCAAAAATAAACACCACAGATAATGTAAATGAAAATAATTCTTGAATGCATTTGCTTGGTTCGTTAATATTTGCTGAATAATAAACTATTAACTGATAATTAAAGGGATAAGAGTGAAAAACTTTAAGAAATTTGCGCTTACGCTAGTTTGTACAGCAGTATTATCTGCATGTAATGGTGATGATGGTAAAGACGGTGATGTAGGTGCGGTTGGTCCTCAAGGGGAGCAAGGTGCTGCAGGTCAAAATGGGGTTGCAAATTATGTAACAGCGGAAGATGTTGTTAAAACTAACGCACAGCATGCCTATGCTGTTTTCGCAGACTCTCTGATTGCAGCAAAAACAATGCAAAAAGCGATTAATGAATTTGTTGCAAATCCGACAGAAGCAAACTTCACTGCTGCAAAACAAGCTTGGCTTTTTGCACGTGAACCGTATGGTCAAACTGAAGTTTACCGTTTCCGTGAAGGCCCAATCGACGCACTTACAGAAGTTGATGGTCAACCAACATTAGTTGATGGCGAAGGCCCAGAAGGCGCAATTAATGCTTGGCCTTTAGCTGAAGCGTTGATCGACTACACGATTGATATGGACGGTCATCAGGCGCGTGGTACTGCTGCGGTTTATCAAGCCGGTGGTAACATCATTTCAGATCAAGAAAACTTCCCAGAAATTACAAAGCAGTTATTACAAGATAAATTTGAATTAGATGGTGAAGAAGCCAATGTAACGTCAGGTTATCACGCAATCGAATTCTTATTGTGGGGTCAAGATTTAAACCAAGACCTTACTTATACATCAACGCGTGATTACACTGCAGGTCACCGTAAAGCTTCTGATTTTTATACTGTTGACAATATGCCAACAGATTCAAATGGTGCAACTTGTACATCTGGCGAGCAAGGCGCAATTGACGCAATTTGTGCGCGTCGTGGTCAATACTTAAAAGTAGCTGCTGAGTTATTAGTTGATGACCTGCAAGCAGTGACTGAAGCGTGGACTCCTGGCACAGGCTTCCATTATTTAGAGTATGTAAAACCTGAAAATGCAAAGAAAAACTTAGGTGCAATGCTTGAGAGCATGGGGCGTTTGAGTTTCGGTGAGCTTGCAGGTGAACGTATGAGTATTGCTGTTCGCACCGATAGTCAAGAAGACGAACACTCGTGCTTTTCAGATAACACACACCGTGATATTTACCTCAATGCCAAAGGTGTTCAAAACCATTATTTAGGCAAATATACACGTATTAATGGTGAAGAGTTAGTAGGCGCAAGTATCCATGACCTATTAGTAAAAGAGGGTAAACCTGAGCTTGCAAACGAGCTGCGCGCTGCCTTTGAAGCGTCAATGGCAAGTGCCTCGGTTATTGATACAAATGCTAAGCTAGGTGTGTCTTTTGACGTTCAAATTCAAAATGAAGATCACAAGAAAGAAGTGTATGCGACTATCTCTGCACTTGCTACACAAACAGATCTGATCCAAAAAGCCATCGATGAGCTTGGCGTTTCAGCTGAAGATTTAAAACAAGATACAGAAGAAGATATCTAATTTAATATGGCTGGCCTTTTGGTCAGCCTTTTCAGTTTCTGGTTACAGTAGTAAGCAGTTCAGGGGCACTGAATGAACAACAAAAAATCAATGTTAGCTCTAATCATCGCGCTTATTTCTCTGCAAGGCTGTGGTGGTGGAAGTAACACACAAGATACAAACTCTCCAACAAATTCAAACAATAACGGCGACAATACTTCTGAGGGCAATCAAGGCAGTAAAGATAATTTGGCTTTTCCTGATCTCACCTTAAATGATGGCCTACCTGACTTACTCAAAGATACACCTGACGAGTTTGAGCATTTAGCAGCAGGGGAATCATCGGTTAATACTTTTAATGAAGATGCATTTAGCCAAGCGCTACCAGCAATCGTTGATACGCCTAGTCTTGATGCCGTTTTCAAAGCGGGCGACCATGTTTTCCGCTCCAATCATGATGGGCAAGGCCCTATTTTCAATAACACCACTTGCCAAGGGTGTCATATCAAAGATGGTAGAGGCGTTGTGCCAAAATCTGCAAATGAGCCGATGATTAGCATGTTTTTGAGAGTCGGTGATAGTAAAGGCAATGTAGACCCGGTTTATGGCGAACAAATTCAAGTTTTTGGCACCATAGATAGTCAAAAGAATGTATTATCAAAACACAATGGAGCCATAGAAGAAGGGCTGGCTTATGGCGAGGCATACACTTGGGTCGAATATGAAGAAGTGACCGGTCAATTCGCAGATGGCGAAAATTACTCCTTAAGAAAACCGATTTATAAAGTAAAAGACCTTGCTTATGGTGAGTTTAATAAAGATGTGCAGTTTTCTGCCCGTGTATCCCCCCATGTTTATGGCTCAGGTTTATTAGAGAGTATTCCAGCACAAAGTATTTTAGCTTATGCCGATCCTGATGATACGAACAATGATGGTATATCTGGTAAAGCTGCCTATACAACTCACCCGATCAATAATGAAAAGATGCTTGCACGTTTCGGCCAAAAAGCGGTAACAGCCTCTGTATTACAACAAATTTCAGGCGCATACCAAGGTGATATGGGGGTGACGAATACGGTTGCAACAGGCGAGCCTTGTACTGAAGCTCAAACTGCGTGCCTTGCTCAAGCTGAAAAAGAACAAAACAAACACCACGATGGCGTTGATCTAAACAACGTCGATTTGGCTCAAGTCGAATTTTATAACCGCACATTAGCAGTACCAAATCGCCGCGGTTTTGATACTGAGAATAATCTTTGGAATGATGATGTATTAAAAGGTAGAAGCCAGTTTTTTGCTGCAAATTGCCACAGTTGTCATGTGCCAAGATACAAAACAGGTGAGGCGAAAGGGAGCTTACTTGGTGATGTAGATTTAGTGCAAGTGTCTACAGACACACGAACCAACATTTCAGCTTTACAAAATTTAGTGATTTATCCATATACCGATTTACTTCTCCATGACATGGGTGGCAGTTGCAAAGTAACTCGTGAGTTGGTAAGTGGTGAAGCGTGTGACAGCGGTGAAAGTTGCTATTACGTGCAGCGCTGTGAGGGGCTTGCTGATGGCCGCCCTGAAGGGGATGCATCTGGCACTGAGTGGAAAACGCCAGCTTTATGGGGGTTAGGTTTAGTTCAAACGGTAACGCCAAAAGCAACATTTTTGCATGATGGTCGTGCACGCACCTTATCTGAAGCGATCCTTTGGCATGGCGGTGAAGCCGAATCAGCAAAGCAAGCTTATTTAAATATGGATAAACCAGCACGTGATGCGCTATTGGCTTTCTTGAATTCACTATGATGCTAAATCTACAAAAAAGCAGTTTGATAGCTGCCACTATTATTTGTTTGTCTATACCTGTATATGCATCAGCATCAGCATCAGCATCAAACGAGCAAGCGGCTAAGCCTGGCGGCGATGCAACAGGGCGATTGAATTATCGCTCTTTTGTTGAACCTGCCAAAAATATACCGCGCATGGAGCAGTTGGATTTTTGGGATGGCTTTTCTTTTTTTCGAGACCCCTGGGTAGCTTCACCCTCAATTACCAGAGATAGAGATGGGCTCGGGCCGCTGTTTAACGCCCGCTCATGCAAAACTTGCCATGCCGATGGTGGACGAGGCAGGCCGTCAAAACATGGAGAGATAGCAGAGCCTGCATTGCTGTTTAGGTTTTTACAGGCAAATGCAAGCAAAGGAGATAGCAGATATGGCGGGCAACTTCAGCCTCTGGCAATTCGTTTGTCTCATGAGAAGCTTACTAAGCCTGTTCAAGGTGAGGCACAAGTACGCGTATTTTATGATGAAATAACAGGGCACTACGCTGACGGTGAAACTTATACGCTAAGAAAGCCTCGTTACGAAATTGAAAATCTCGCCTATGGACCACTTGATAAAGGTACTTATCTATCTGCCCGCTATGCACCAGCTGTATATGGAATGGGCTTACTGGATGCAATTCAGGAGACAGATTTACTGAGCCTTGAAGATATTAACGACGCTAACAATGATGGTATCAGCGGTAAATATAATCAGGTCATAGATGAAGTAAGTGGTGAAAAGCACATAGGTCGGTTTGGCTTTAAGGGCTTACATAGCTCACTAGAGCAACAAGTGGCAGGTGCGTTTGTCAATGATATTGGTATTACTAATCCTATCTTTAAGGATGAAACCTGTTTAGTTCACCAAGTCGCTTGTAAACAAGCTGCAAGTGTCGACCCTGACAATGTACTAGACATTCCAAAAAAGCTGCATGATTTAACTGTGTATATGAGTCAACTAATTGCTCCCCCTCCTGCAAGGGATTTACAAAGTAGTAAGTCAAAGCAAGGGCAAACTCTATTTTACAAATTGCAGTGCCAGCAATGTCATACCCCTAGTTTTACTACAGATACCTCTTACCAGGTAAAAGCGTTAGCAGGGCAAACTATTTGGCCTTATACCGATTTAGCTTTGCATGATATGGGCGAAGGTTTAGCAGATAAAGGCATTGAAAACCTTGCATTAGGGAGTGAGTGGCGTACCCCACCTCTTTGGGGGATAGGTTTACAGCGTAGAGTTCAGGGCTTTTCTGCATTTTTACACGATGGTCGTGCACGCACGATTGAAGAAGCGGTGCTTTGGCATGGCGGTGAAGCTCAGCCGCATCAACGAAAATTCAAATCATTAACGAAGCAGCAACGAGCAGCGCTGTTGTACTTCTTAAATCAAATTTAATTCGGATAAACAATGAAAACAATCAATACTTTAATGCCAACAACAATTGCAGTCGTGCTAAGCCTTTTATTATCAGGTTGTGGAGGTGGCGGCTCTAACGAGCAAACACCTACGACGTCGCCAACAACAGATCAAGGAAGTGGGTCAACAGATAACTCTAATAGTTTGACTGAAGAACAAGCACTTGAAAAAATAACATCAGTATTAGTTGATGATGTGATCTTACCGAGTTATCAACTTATGCTGACCGAAAGCGAAGACCTGCAAAATACAACAAGTGAAGTGTGTGAGAAATCAGAATTTACAGAAGCAGATTTAACCCGCTTGAAAACAGCTTGGCGCAAAGCTAATAGTGCTTGGCAGGTAGCACGTACCATTAAGTTTGGGCCTATATCAGACACCTATATTTACTCACAAATTCAATATATGCCAATTGAGGCAACTAAATTAGCCAATGATGTTGAATCGATTTTGATTGAGGGTGAAACATTTACAGATGGGTTTCCAAGTTCAAAACACCAACTCCAAGGTTTGCCTGCATTTGAATATGTTGTTTTTAATCAAGATGAAGCTAATGCATTTCTTTCATCTCAAAACCAAGGGCAACGCTGCGCCTATTTAAATGTGATCGCAAGTAATACTGTAACACTGATGGATGAAGTCTTTACGCAGTGGCAAGGTGAGTACGGCGAACAATTCAAGGCTGGAACTGGGAGTTTTAGCGGGCACAAAGGTGCAATCGAAAAGTATTTAACTTTTTGGTTTGAATACCTGGAAATTATCAATGATGAAAAACTAAAAGCGACACTAGATACATCATTACCTGGTAACCCAGAATTATTAGAAAGTCCTTTTGCACATGTTTCAGTGAATAACATTAAAACTAACATCACCGCTTTAGAGCAACAGTTTAATGGTGCAACTGAGTTTGGTTTTGATGATTTATTAATTGAGTTACATGACCGAGAAGACGTTAAAAATGAAATTACATTACACTTCAAAGCGGTTCATTCGGCCCTTGATGCACTCGAAAACGCAACTCTAGCTGATTTAATCGCAACTGAGACAGGCAGAGAAAAACTGACAGCTGTTCGTACTTCGATCACAGAGCTGCGTGCGCTTATGGCTTCTGATTTTGTGCAAGTAACCGACTTAGCACCTGGTTTTAACACCAACGATGGGGACTAATAAGGTGACGATATGAATCGACGTAGTTTTATTAAGGGCACAGTCGCATTAAGTGCATGTTCGACTCTTATGCCATGGTTGTCGGCGTGTACTGTACCGGCGAAAACCGTGTTTGCTAGTGCGTTTACAGATAAAGCAAACCGACATTTTGTTGGTTGGTTTGACGAGCAGGGTCATCTACATGGACGCGTTGAGATCTCTGAGCGCGCCCACGATTTAGCCTATATTAAATCTCAAAATAGAATAATCGCCTTTGCTAGAAGGCCTGGCGTTAAGTTGCACGTTATTGATGTCGCATCGAAGCTGGTAGTTCAAGAGATTAATGCCCAGCCTCAGCATCACTTTTTTGGGCATGGTGTATTAAATGCTGACGAAAGTTTATTGTTCACAACAGAAAACTACTTCGATGAACATATGACAGAACGGGACGGTTTAATCACCGTTCGTGATACCAAAGGCTTTTCTATTGTTGGGCAGTTTTCAAGCCATGGCGTAGGACCACATCAACTAGCCCTGTTAAGTGACAATCAAACTTTGGTGATTGCTAATGGCGGCATTCATACTCATCCTGCTAAATCGAGAGAAAAGCTAAACCTAGACACCATGCAACCGAACTTAAGCTATATTAATACGCTTAATGGTGAACTTGTTGCTAAGCATCAGCTGCGCGACAAGCATTTAAGTATTAGACACTTGTGTGTGGCTAATGATGATACCGTTTACTTTGGTTGTCAGTACCAAGGTGCTGTATATCAGGTGAATCCGCTTATTTATGGTCATAGAATAGGTGAGCAGCTCCAGCCGATGCAAGCAACTAATAATGAATGGATGCGTTTTAAACAGTACATTGCGAGCCTGTCGGTTAATGACCAAAATGAGCTGGCTGTCACTTCTCCTCGCGGGGGAGTGGTGAGTATTTGGGATAGAAGCACACGAGAATTAAAGTCTTTATTAACGCTGGATGATACAGCTGGCGTTGCGAGTAGCAAAACTACATTTATCGCAACAACAGGGCGGGGTAACTTAGTTGGTGTAGGCAAAGCGTTAAATGCGATTAATCAACATCAGATCCGCTGGGATAATCACTTGATCAGTTTTATGGCTTAAATTTCTATAAAGCTTAAAATTTCATTTTAAACACAGTTAAAATTTGCTGCGTTTTCAGTTATTAACGACTGAAAGCGCATTTTCTCTTTTAGAACCCTCTTTTTTAGAGTTGCATCTTGTCGTTCAAAACCCTCTCATTCATACTCACTCCTTAATTACTAAGTAATCTGCACGCTAAATAGTAAATTTATCTCTAGCGGTTACTTTCAATACAAACGGTATTGAGTGTAGTTGCAAAAAGGGCAGAAGCCAAAACAACGAAAATAATAAAGTAATGTACGGATATGATTTCAGATAACAATAAAACACTTTTCCACTATTTTTATTTATTACTCGGACCAGCCATTTTCTTATCAACCTTTTTAATTGATACGCCATCTGGTATGCCTGAGGTTGCTTGGAAAACCGCAGGTTTAGCACTGTGGTTGGGTGTGTGGTGGGTGAGTGAGGTTGTGCCTATTCCTGTAACCTCATTAGTGCCGATCATTGCTGTGCCATTGGCGGGTATTAACGATATAAAATCAGTCACGAGTGTGTACTCTCATCCGCTTATTTTTCTATTTTTAGGCGGTTTTTTAATTTCTATTGCGATGGAAAAGTGGCATTTACATAAACGAATTGCCCTGATCACCATGCTGAAAAGTGGTAATAATCCAAAATTCCAGATCTTGGCCATGATGATGGTCAGTGGCTTTTTATCAATGTGGATCAATAATACAGCAACAACCCTAATGATGTTGCCGATTGCCTTGTCAGTTATCTACGTTTTACGAGAAAACAATAGTAGTTGTGATAATTACGGTAAGGCGCTGCTATTGGCAATTGCTTACAGTGCGAGTATAGGTGGAGTGGGGACCATCATAGGGACTGCGCCAAATGCACTGATGGCTGCTTACCTGTGGGAAAATCATCAAATCAAAATAGGCTTTGCTCAGTGGATGATGTTCGCTGTGCCATTCGTCTTTACCATGATTGTCACTTGTTGGTATTGGTTGACTCGATTTGCTTTCAACGTAAAACAAGTTGGCAATAATGCCAAGCTAAACACGCTGTTTCAAAAACAAGTAGATGATCTGGGCAGCATGACACTTGCCGAGAAGAACGTTCTGTTTGTGTTTGTTTTTGCTGCGGTGAGCTGGGTGTTAAGGCCTTATTTAGCAAGCTGGACAGGGTTAAATATCACAGATACAGGTATTGCTATTATTGCGGCGTTACTACTTTTTGTATTGCCTGCAAAGAAAGATAATAAGACTAAGGTGATGGACTGGGACTCAGCGAAAGCTGTACCTTGGGGGATATTACTTTTATTCGGTGGTGGTCTTGCGCTTGCTGCACAAATCAAAAGTTCAGGCCTTGCACAATTTATTGCTGATATGTTGGCTGGCGCATCTGCTATCCCCTTTATTTTAGGCGTATTAGTTGTTGCGACATTAATTTGTTTTTTAACTGAGATCACATCTAATACCGCCACAGCCGCAGGCTTCTTACCTTTACTTGGCCCTGTTGCAGAGCAAATTGCAGGCACACCACTGATTTGGGTGATACCCGCAGCAATTGCTGCAAGTTGCGCATTTATGATGCCAGTTGCAACACCGCCAAATGCCATTGTATTTGGTTCCGGCGAGATAAAGATAAAAGACATGGTAAAAGCCGGCTTTATGATGAATATCATTGCAGTATTGCTTATAACCTTGTTAACTATGACCCTCGGCTCTTGGGTCTTTGGTTACTAAAACAGGCAGACTTTTGCAGCAAAAACTTTCGACCAAACTTTGTGTTTATTTTTTGGGTTTAATTATCGGGTTGTGCGCCATCTATCATGTTGGCGTGCAATACGATCTCAAACAGACTCGTCAAAACAGCACTGAAAATCTAGAAAAGCTTCATCAATATTTCACCTCAGAACTTGCGCGTTTTACTTCAATTCCAAATTTAGTGCTACAAAACACGCATATGTTGGATCTACTAGATAACGAAACAAGTCATGATTTAAAGCCACTTAATGAATACCTTGCAGATATTCATTAAGTGGCGCATCAGATGTGTATGTGTTTGAATGAGCAAGGATGGGTGACTGCCAGCAGTAACTGGCAAACACCACATAGTTACATAGGAAGTAACTTTGCTTTTCGAAAATACTTTTATGTAGCGGTTGAAAAGGATAGTGCGATAGATTTTGCTGTAGGGCTTCGCTCAGGTGCTCGAGGCATTTATATTTCTCAGGCAATAGAGCAGCAAGGAGAAGTTAAAGGCGTTATTGTTGTTAAGGTAAACGCCAGCCATTTTGAAGTGGTTCGTGACAGCCTAGATACAGGTCATCAGCATAGTTTCATCTTGATGGATAAATCAGGCATTGTATTGATGTCCGATCAAGAAAAATGGCGATTAGTCTCAACGCAACCTTTAAGCCAAACTGACATCGCTGAATTTGATGCTTTTCGGCAATTCTCAGGACGTGAGATCAACACGCAACCTTGGCGCTTTGACGAGCAAGTAGAACAGTTACAAATTTCGACATAAGAGCGTTTAGCCAAACACTTTGTGTATGCCAAAAAGCCCCTTGATTCACTCAATGCTTAATTATATTTTCTGTCAGCAATTGATGATGTGACAGCCAATCAATGGAGCCGCTTGGCACTGAGTTCAGTATTATTACTTGCGTTATTTATTCTTTTTGAAGTGATTTTGGTCAAGCTGGCAGGCTACAAGCAGTTTCTCTTTACACAAAGAAGCTTAGAGGCGCAAATTAACTCCCGCTCTGAGCTGCTACTTGAAACACATCAAGCTTTGCTGCGCGCAGCGAAATTGGCAACCATAGGTCAACTCAGTGCCGGAATTAAACATGAGATCAGTCAGCCGCTTACGGCCATGAGTGGTGACTGCCACTTAACTTGAGAATCTCAGGCAGACTATCTTATCTCTTCTCAGTGACTTAAAAAATTGTCACTTTTTAATTTTGCCACTCAACTTGAGATTTTTTACTCACTTTGGCACTAAAACTGAGATTTATTTAAATAATTTTAACCAAGCTCTTTTAAAAGTGTTTTTAATTGGCGTTGTACTAAATTACGCAAATGAGCGAAAAGCAGACGTAGAGATAACTTTTAATTCCCGTGAGAACTATTGAACAATTTTCGCCATGACGTTGGAGTAGTATCAAATTTTTTATTGAAATGCTTACGAAATACTTGCTCAGAACTAAAGCCAATTTGCTCTGATATTTTGGAAATAGAAAAGTTAGTAGATTCTAATAATTCTAAGCTATTGTTAAGCCGAAGGTTAATCAACCAAGATGTAAAACTGATACCATTTGCTGATTTAAAATTTCGACTGAAACTACGAGTGCTCATCATGCAGTAGTTAGCAGCACTTTCTAAAGTATGATTGTATGTAGTGTTTTGCATAACAAAACCTATCAACTTTGCAATCCGCTCATCTCTTGGTTTTTCTAAGGTTGGATTCTCTATATATTGTTTTTGTCCGCCACTACGTTCTGGAGATGAAACCATTACTCTAGCAATTTTATTGGATGTTTTAACTCCATAACAGTGCCTTACAATATAAAGGCAACAGTCTATTGCCGCAGCACTTCCAGCAGACGTGATTATGTTATTTTCAGATAAATATAAAGAATTAATATCGCAAGAGGTGAGAGGAAACCTTGTTTTAAAATCATCTCCGTATCTCCAATGAGTTGTCGCATTCTTACCTTTCAGTAGGCCACTATACGCTAAAGCATAAGCTCCCAAGCATAAACCAACGATTAACTTTTTATTTTTATGTGCGTCGACAAGCAGTTCTATCAAACTTGGGCTAGGAAGCTTTTCAGGTTGCCAGCTAGGAATAATGATTATATCGGCTTGGTGAATGATAGATGGGTCGTCTTCAATATCTATACCTAACCCATTTGCAGAGTTTATTTTTCCGTTTGTTTCTGAACACACACGAACATTAAACAACTTTTTTTCTTCCAGTACAGCGTCTCCAAAAATAGCTATTGGCACTGAAAGGTGAAATAAGCTAATTCCTTCAAAAGCAACAATGACTACTTCTTTCATGTAATTTTGGCTAGATAGTAATGTTTAATGCCATTATAGCCATATCGTATAGAATTCATACCAATATAATGAGTGCACTAATTAAATTATTGAAAGGTGAAGCATGAGTGTCGTTACTAGTTATAAGCTTGTTGATGAAATTTTAGAGGAGTTTCGTGATGTAATTAACAATGATTTTGACGGTTATAGAAATCACATAACCAGAATGCTTAATTATTGTCACTTCTTATTGCCAAATATTTCTCAAGAAGAAAGTAAGAAAATTCAGATAGCCGCAGTTTTCCATGATATTGCATTGTGGACTCATAACAGAGTGGATTATCTTGTCCCATCTTATCAAGATTGTCATCAGTGGCTAGAAAAGCAAGGTCTTGATGACTGGAAAGAAGAAATTCAAATTATTATAGATATGCACCATTTGATTACTGAATATAAAGGCCCTCACAAAATACTTGCAGAGGCTTTCAGAAAAGCCGATCTAACTGATTTTTCATTAGGCATCATTAAGAATGGCGTTGATAAAAACTTTATTAAAGAAGTGAAGCAAGCAATTCCAAATGCAGGTTTTCATAAGACGTTAATTCGATTTACTTTTATTCAATTGGGGAGAAACACGTTAAATCCGTTTCCAATGATGCGAATCAAAAATATATATAAAAAATAAGTATTGAATGTCCGCTTTTGGCACACAACTGTCATTCATCTCTAACTCATTTCTGTCCAGAGCCTTCACAGGTGCACTTCGTAACTCGTTTCTGCCCCAAAGTGAGTTAGAGTTAAGGTCTCTATCGAGCTGTGAGTTCAATTGGTGGATGCAATGCTATCCTTAATTATGGAGAACGTTGCAATGAAACAAAAAAAACGTATTTACTACACACCTAAACAAAAAGCTTTAATATGGGGTCGCTAAAAAGCTAGGTTTGACCGCAATGTTCGCATGTCACTGGTTTAGAATTGTGTCTGTTATAGTTTAAAATTACGTGCTCAAGTTCTTGAGATGAGATCCCCATTGATTGAGATAACTTCTCAATAGCAGCTTGTTCTTCTGAAGTAATTATACCGTCCTTAAGAGCGTTCTCTACTTCACGTTCTAGAAGTTGCTTTCGCGTTCTCAGCTCATCACCGAACTTGGCAGCAAGCATAGCAGCAGGAAGAGCGACGATACCAACACCTAACAACATGATAAAAATGGATATAAATTTGCCTAAAAAAGTCACTGGTATAACATCCCCATAACCAACGGTTGTCATTGTCACTACAGACCACCAAATAGCGCTTGGAATACTATCAAAAACATCGGGTTGAGCCTCATGTTCAAGGCCGTACATAACACTGGCTGACATTATTACTAAAACACTCATTATTATAATTGCAGCACCTATACTGGGTAACTCCTTTTTGAAAACGTCTATGAATAAATGAAGCCCTTTGAAATAGTGTGTTAGCTTCAATAGTCGGATCATTCTTAGCATACGCAGATATCTTAGATCTATTGCAAATATGAATGATAAATAAAAAGGGGCTATTGCTAACAGATCAATCAGTGATACCGGGCTTAATAAATACTTAAGCCTTGATTTTGTTGGTCCAGAACGCTCACTGAGCGGTGACTCAACAGAAACCCATATTCTCGCGAAATACTCCAGTGTAAACACAACAACAGAAAAAATGTTAAACAAGAGAAACTCTTGATGGTACATTTCTCCTATTGGTTTGTAAGATTCAAGAATGATGGCACTTACGTTTAAAATGATGAGCAACACGATAAAGCCGCTAAATAATCGGCTAGTACTTGAACCATCGAACCCATGTTCAAGGATATCATATACCTTTTTTCTAGTTGTAAGTGCCTTGTCCATCAATTATTCCCGCTAATTATTGAGTTAACCGTTAGTGCGCAATTCTTAGGCATTAGCCTGTTCTTCTTTGGAAAAGGTGATGTATGCTCTTGTTACCGGAATTGCTATTTGAGAGATTAACGCTGTACCCCATAAAAGGTTACCTACTAGAGCTGGCACGTAGGGTAGGACCAATAATGTTACTAAAGCTAAAACAACACCAAACATTCGTACTTTTGCGGTAGCAAATCGATGGGCAATGCGTGCTTCAATATTGAATTGAATCAAAAGTAGACACAGTAAATATGAGGCAAGCCCGATACAACCTATGGCGCCATATTTGAGCGGGTATGGGTCCCAAAATCCTACTTTTACTTCACCAGCCAGCGCAACACCCACCATCACAGCAGAAAGCATTAGAAACAAATGCGCTAACCACCAGCTAACTAGCGTCCACTTTCTTTGATTTTTAGGTTTTCCATTGCCTACAAAATCGAAATAAATCCAGCATTGAACAAATACCGCTATACCTCCAAACATAAAGTTAAACAGTACCTCTGGAGTGACTTTATAAACGCCTTTTTCGGAAAGAGTGATCACGAGTTTAAAGAACCCTTCGCCAACAACAATGAGAAGTAGTAGAGCAAAACGCTCAGACATGTGCCCTAGTCTAGGTAAAAATCGTTTACATTCTAAAACCCCAACTTTTGGAAGCATATACAGGAGTTGGATCGAAAGTATGGCAAATGCAAATACCGCAAAATTATATGGTTTAGGTAGAAAAGCACTTATTGCGAATACGATAGCAAGAACAAAGAAGTTGCGGCTTACTGTTTGTGAAAGCACTGTTGCTTCAACACCAAGCCTATTTGTTCTGTGATACAAATAGGCGGTGATCATTCTATTGGCGGCATAAGCAAGGGCAAAATACATCCAGCCCTTATCTAAAACATGTGGAATCGACGCAGCCATCACCATTGCGCTTACAATTTGGCAAGACATAATGAGTCTATGTTTTACGTCAGTGCTGACATACAGCGAGTTATATACGCTTGAGTCTGCCCAGGCGAACCACACAGCGATAAATAGTCCCGCAAACGCTAGAAAACCACCCACACTCAAGTGGTCACTTAAAAAGTTTCCAAGTAAGAAAATTATGACCACATGGATCAGATCATAAAATAACTCAACCCAATGAACATGGTCATGGGCATCATCATGATCTAAGTGGTGCTTTGGCAATCGCCACATCGGATGATTTTCTAGTGACATACTATTTCTCCGGCTTTTCCCAAGCATAAGGCTTCATAGCATCGTCCACTTTTGTATGCGTTAATGCGTTTGTGAAGTTTGAGATTAGTTTTGATGCCAGTCCGGTGAGCACTTCCAAAGCTTGGCGCTTAGTATATCCAGCATTCAAAAACTCATTTAACTTAGCGTCACCAATGTGACCTCGGTTGTCTAATAAGGCTTTTGTGAAATTATGAAGCGCTTGAAGTTTTGCGTCTGGTAGAACAGTGCCATTTCTCAAAGCTTCAATAACATCATCTGGCATTTTAGATGACTTCATCATCCATGTATGGCCCGGAACACAATAGTGGCAATTATTCTCAAAGTTTGACGTCATAAAAACAACTTGTTGCTCAACTGGGCTAAACGTTGTTTCTTTCATGAAGCTTGTAAAGGTTTGGTTATACGCTTTATATGTTGCTGGCGCTTCAGCTAAAATTTTGTGAAGGTTTGGGATCATGCCAAAACCTGCTAAAGATTGCTCCATTAGTGGTCTCGACTCTTCTGGAGCCGTATCCGGTTCATAATAAGTAAACATGATAAGTTGTCTCTATTTTAAATATTGATTAAGTACATTTTCAAAGGTTGCGACTTCTTGCGCACCTGATAGTGCTTTTTCACTGTTAAAAATGAATAATGGTACGCCTTGTATTCCTATTTGATGCCAGTGTTCTTCGGTTAACTTCACTTCTTCAGTACATGAGTTATTAGCTAACACTGACTGTGCTTGCTCGGTATTCAAGCCAACTTTACCCACGATATGAATAAGTTCTGGCTCTGTAAAAGTACCTCTATTACTAAAGAAATGCTCAAAAAATGCCTCTGCTAATTGGTTTTGAAAATCACTTTCTTTGGCCCAGCAAAGCAGTTGATGACATTGATGTGTATTAAGCATTTTCATTTCATCAAAGTAGTTAAACTTGAAGCTGACTTTTTTGCCTTCTTCAGTCAACATGGCTCTGGCTCTAATGCTGCCCTCTAATGTAGTTCCGTACTTTTTCGACAAATGTTGTCTTAGGTTTTCACCTTCTTTTGGCATATTGGGGTTAAGCTCGAAGGGGTGCCAGACAATATTAACGTCGAATTTAGTATAAAAATTGGCTAATGCCGCTTTTAAGCGACCATAGCCAATTACACACCAAGGACAAACCACATCAGAAACGATATCAATGTTAATTTGTGTCTTTGACATCATTTTCTCTTTTCAACGATAATTGCAGTGATAGTTGTGTCACCAACATTTTTAACTTGGTGCTCCCATTGGTCATGCCACATTACATAGCCATTCGGGATCTCCAAAGTCATGTCTTTCTCACTGGTTGTTATCGTCGCCTTACCACCTTTTTCGAAGTAAACAGTCTCAGCATTGTGTTTATGCCAATTATCCTGTTCCCCAGGTTTTAGTGTCATCTTGAGCACGATGACTTCTTCATTCTCAAGCAGTAGTTTGTAATGTTTTGGTGATGCTATGTGCGCAGACTCGATTTTCGAGTCTTCAGCAAGCGCATTTCCAAATAATTGGGCTGAAAAGACACCAGCTAATACAACCTTTTTCATTTGAACTCCTATTTATACATACCACGAATAGGATAGTTGTTTGCAGGATTTCTTATCCAATCTAAGCCACTAATCAATGACTGAAGTTCAGGTCTTACAAATGGATTGTTTGAAATGTCCACTACGTGAACTTTACCTTCATCATTGACGACGAATAGACCCGGCTCAGCAAAAGGATGATCCGTTTCTTCAGGCGACCTAGGATCTGATATATACAACCCAAGCTCTTCCATCTGTTCAACAGTGAGGCCATATGCTATAGGGAAAGTCACATTAAGTCTTTCCATATGACTTTCTAGTTGTTCTTTACTGTCACCTGAAACGGCGATCAAATCTACGCCTGTTTGAGCAAGAAGGTCTTTCGCATTTTCTAACTGGTTTAAGTAGCGGGTACAAAGCGGGCAATGTTGACCTCTGTAAACTACAACCATTTTCCAATCCAAACCATTTTCAGGAGTAGACAATTTTTTAATATTATCATTTAGTAGTTTTGCTTTGATTACAGGAAAATCAGCTCCTGCGTGCAATTTAGTCGTATATTCAACGCTCATGATTGTTCCTTAAAAGTGCTTGTTAATGTGTGCTTCAAAACGTTTTAGGTCATTTTCAACATCGGCATTTTTCATCACGTCAAAGCATGCAAATGTTTCCATTGGCTTCATACCAAAGAACTTGAAGTTCATATGCATAGGGAACAGAAGATCATCAACAGATTTGCCATCAAAGAACTCAGTTTCGTCATTAAATGACTCTTCTGGTGCATTGAAAGTCAATGACATCATGTATTTCGTATTCGTTAGTGTGCCACCCATACCATAGTTTTCTTTAGGTGAGTCATGGTGGCGACCGTCACCATTACATAAAGCACCGCCCATTCCTGCTGTATACACTTCATCCATATATTTTTTAAAAGACCAAGTAACCCCCATCCAATTAATTGGTGATTGGAAAATAACGAAATCCGCCCACTGATGGTTCTCTAGTTCTTTTTCAACATCTATCGTTTCAGACATAGTGACGATACGTGTACTATGTCCTTTTCCTTCTAATAAGCTTGCAGCTTTATCTACTAGGGTACTGTTAAGCTTACCTTCAGAAAAAGGGTAATACTGGTGACCATTGATAATTAAAATGTTGCTCATCTGTGTTTCTCCAAAATTAAAATTTATTTTGAACGGTTATTTGTGGTATATTTTAGTTACCATTTAACAGTAATCAATTAGTATACTTTTAGTAACCTAGGCTAAATAAGAGGTGTTTCGTGGAAAGTTCAGTAAAAACAGACAGTAAAGGAAGAAAAAAAGTTTATAACGCATGTATGGAGCCTTGTGCGATAGAAAAAGGCATGCGTTTAATCGGCGGTAAATGGAAGGGTTCAATTATCTACCATTTGAAAGATGAGCCTGTTAGATTCAATGATTTATCTAGAATGTTAGGTGGGGCTACTAAAAAAATGGTCGATCAACGCTTAAAAGAATTAGAAGAAGAAGGGATGGTCATTAGAAAAGTAATTAGCGATAGACCGATAGCGGTGACATATGAGCTGACAGATTTTGGCCGTTCTGCACTAAAAATATTAGATGACCTTAAAGTTTGGTCAGAAACACACAATATCGAAATATCTAAATAAATTTCTACAAAACCTGCTCTATTTTAACCCATCGTCTTTCATTACAGTAATTCTGTACACAGAAGTTTTCTGAATAATTTTTGAAAGCTTCTGGATGTTTTTTTGTTAATTACTTCATACCGCGCATAACTTATTTAAGCAAATATATGGCGTGTGAAAACGTTATCTTTTAAATATTAAAAACATTCTTAAAATTCTAAAAATAAATATACACACCTAACCATCTGTAATTGTTGATATTTACTTCATTAATGCTGAAAAAGAAGCTAAGTATAAAAAAGTATACTAATTGAAAATAAACTAAAGGTATATAAATTAAACCTGCTTGTGAGGTAAGTATCATGTGATTATTTCTTTTTAGATATTAATTTAGTTTTTCATCTCACAATGAGTCTATTTAAAACAAAACTAGAAGAGAGTTTTGATTTTTATATTGTTTATATTTGGAGAACAGTATGGCGATAAATTCAATAAACCCTTTAAACGGTGAAGTATTGGCTTCATTTGAGGAAATGACTTCTAACCAAGTTGATATAGCTATCGCTAAGGCCAATTTGGCTTTTAAGACTTGGAAAAATAAAAGCTTCAGTGAACGAGCTGTTGTTTTGAGTCGTGCCGCAGCGTTATATAGAGAGCGCAAAGAAGAGTTAGCTATGTTAATGGCTGAAGAGATGGGTAAAAAACTTGAACACGGTAGAGCTGAAATAGATTTAGTTGCTGAGATCTTCGATTATTATGCTGATGAAGGTGAATCATTATTAGCACCCAAAAAGCTTTCGACAAAAGATGGTGAAGGTACAATGATCAACCAACCAGTTGGAATCATTTACGGCATTCAACCTTGGAACTTCCCATTTTACCAACCGGCCAGGTGTACAGCACCAAACCTTATAGCTGGTAATGTTGTTTTAACTAAGCATGCTTCAAATGTACCTCAGTGTGCTAAAGCCTTTGAGCAAATTATGATTGATGCAGGTACGCCTGAGGGGGTTTATACTAACTTGGTTGTATCTTCGCGCAATGCAGGCGCTATTATTGATGACGACAGAGTGCAAGGTGTATCATTTACTGGCAGTAACGCAGCAGGTGCAAAAGTTGCAGAACAAGCAGGTCGAAATGTTAAGAAGACAGTGATGGAGTTAGGTGGTGTTGATCCATTTATCGTTTTAGATGACGCTAATCTTGATAAAACTGCCGAATATCTAGCATTTACCAAAATGCTATGTAGCGGTCAGATTTGTATTTCGCCTAAACGTATCATTTTAGTTGAGTCTATTGCAGAAGAATTTTTGAATAAGGTTAAAGCACACCTTCAAGAGTTAATGCCGGGTGACCCCACAAAAGAAGGTTACCATTATGGTCCTCTTTCAACAGAAAAAGCAGCTATTGACGTGGAAGCTCAGATCAAAAAATCAGTTGAAGGTGGAGCAAAACTATTATTAGGTGGTAAACGAGAAGGGGCATTTATCCAACCTACAATTCTTACTGATATTCCGTCTGGTACTCCGGCATTTGATGAAGAAATCTTTGGCCCTGTAGCTAATGTTTTTGTTGTCAAAGATGAAGCTGAAGCTATTAAAGTGGCTAACGACAGTCAATTTGGCCTAGGTAGCTCTGTTTACACAGAAAACGAAGCTAGAGGCATACGTGTAGCAGAACAAATGGAGGCAGGTACTGCGTTTGTTAATCACATGTCTTGGACCTATGCAACAATGCCTATGGGTGGCGTTAAAAAGTCAGGCTATGGTAGAGAGTTAGGCCACCTTGGTATAAAAGAGTTTGTTAATGAAAAGCTGATCAGAACATTCTAGCAATTAAACAGCTTGGATATTATAAAAAAGGGGGCAACCCCTTTTTTATGGACAATACTTTAATCTTATATTGTAAGAAATAAGTAGATATAAATTTGTGCTTATTCTCTGGTAAGATAATGTAATTTGTTGACTAACTTATCTTCTAGAATAATTTCATATGTTTTTAACCAAGATTTAGCTGAATCAATGTCATTAAAAAACTTAAAGTTTATGTTTTTATTTTGATAAAGATCGTGAACTTGTTGCTTAAATGCGTTCGGGCAAGCTGATTTTGATAGGTAAAATGCGACGTATTTAAGCCCTGTCGCAATGCGTTTAGTTGTCGCTTTTTTAAATGTTTCGCACACTTCAGGGATTATTAAGCTGTCACCTTCAAGGACAACTAATACAGAATATGATGGGCACTTATTGCCTATCAATAGCTTGTGAAGTCATTATTGTAGTGTTCAAACGTTTCAAAATTCCAAGGCCCAAGTACCTTTACATAAAGTATATTATGTGAATATTCAATGTAAAAATCCCCGTGTTCATTCATAAGATTTAAATCCAATATATAAAACTAGCTTCATTTTAATCCTAATATATGAAGCTAGTTTCAACCAACTTGTACTAATTAGTGGGAGTTACAATGCCTTAAAGCAGCTACTAGAATTAGAAGGCTATGAGGTGTTTTGCTATGCCAATGCCGCGCTGAGTAAATTAAGCCGCCGTTTTAATGGTGTGGTGTTAAGTGATATCAATATGCCTAAACTGAACGGCCTTGAATTTATAGAACAAGTTAAGCAATTCGACAGCGAGTTACCGGTTATTTTCTTAACAGGGTTTGCTGATGTGAACATTTCGGTTAAGGCCATGCACCTAGGTGCCTATGACTTATTTGAAAAACCAATTACCGACAAGTTGTTAGATTGTATTGCCAGAGCCTCTGAAAAGCGCGCTTTGGTACTTGAAAACCGCGAGCTAAAGCAAAGTGTGAAACAACATTCTGGACCAGGGATTAGAATTTTAGGTCAAACTCAAGTCATGCAAGATATGCTACAACTACTCGATGCGGTGTTAGATACCCCTGCCGACGTTTTAATTGAGGGAGAAACTGGTACAAGTAAAGAGTTGGTAGGACGTTACCTTCATGAGCACAGTAACCGCGGTAAACTTAACTTTGTGGCCATTAACTGTGGTGCCATTCCAGAAGAGCTGATTGAAAGTGAGTTGTTTAGTGCAAAAAGTGGTGCTTATATGGGAGCACATAGTTCGCGTATTGGTAAGTTTGAATATGCGCAGAGTGGCACAGTATTTCTCGATGAAATTGAAGCTATGTCACCTAGCTTACAAGTTAAGTTATTAAGGGTGTTAGAAGAGCGTAAAGTCACACCCGTTGGTGAAAACACACCGATTGATTTAGATGTCAGAGTCATTGCTGCAACAAAAGTAGATTTACAAAGCTTGGTGGATGCACAGCAGTTTAGAGCCGATCTTTTTTACCGTTTGAATTTACTTAAAGTGCCTATTCCGGCACTGCGTAAGAGAAAAGCAGATATTCCGCTGTTGTATAAGCATTTTTGCTCCATTGCGGCGAACCGTTTTCATAAGACATTTGAACCTATTACACCCGAGCAAGCCTTGCTTCTTAGAGAAAAGCCTTGGCCCGGTAATGTACAAGAGCTTAGAAACCACGCTGAAAGAACGGTTTTATTGGGTAAAGCCTTGGCTCTTAAAGATTTAGAGCAAGTCTCGCAAACTGATGAGTCTCTGAGCTTGCAAGAAAAGGTTAGTTACTTTGAGCAATCGTTAATTGAAGAAGCCCTCTCTCAATCACAAGGCAGTATTAAAGAAGCCATGGCGTTGTTGCAATTACCACGTAAAACCTTATATGACAAAATGGCAAAGTATGGTCTAACCCGTACTATGTTTACCGAATCAGAATGAGTGTGTGGCTTTGGTGACAAGTGAAGTAAAAGCGTGTGTGATAATCCGCACATTTTTTTGAGTTTTATTGTTGAGTATTATTAAAAGCATATGAAAATAAATGATTTTATCTTTTTGGCAACCATCTTATAACACTAGAGAATAAGCATAAAAAAAGGTAAAACAAGATGACAGCAAGCAAAACTCTAATCGCATTCGGTGTGATGGCCACATTTTCAAGCACCGCTTTTGCAACTGATTACAATGTGTATGGCAAAGCCGAAGTTCAAATTGCAGATACGGATAAAGGATTAATGCGTTATAACAAGGCGGGCACGCATATTGACGCGCCATTTTCACGTATCGGCATTAAAGGCGATCACAAACTAAGTGATTCTCTTAAAGTTGTGTTTAAATACGAAGTACAAGTAAAGTGTTTTGAAAACGACTACACTGAATCGCCATTTTCATCGCGTAACACCTATGTAGGTTTGGCAGGCAACAGGGGTACCTTAGTTGTTGGCCGTAACGATACGCGCTTTAAATACAGCGAAGGTAAAGTTGATCAATTCAACGAAACTCAAAGTGATATTGCGCAAATCTTACCGGGTCAAGACCGACTCGGCGATACCCTCACTTATAGCAGTAAAACCTATAATGACCTGTCATTCTCTTTCACCTATGCGCCGAAAGATGATGCTTCAAATAAAGAAAACTGGGTTTGCAGCAACCGCGATTTATGGCGACCGAGCTTTAAAGACTAAGCCTTATTATATCTCATTAAGCCACACTGATAGCTTGAATGTTTTGGTTGCGACACGTTTGGTTGCAGCGTATAAGTTTGATGCATTCCAACTTGGCGCAATTGTTCAAGACAGTGAAAACCTAGATGGCAGCAAATCTGGCACAGGCTATTTAGTCAGTGCAAGTTATAAAGCGGGTAGTTGGGTGCCTAAAATTCAATTAGGTAGAGATACAAGCAAATTACGTCATGCCGAAGAAGCCACACAATGGACATTTGGTACAGACTATATTCTCGATAAGCAAACTAATCTATATGCATTAGTGACACAACTAGACCTTGAGTCAGACGATGACACATCAATCGCTGTCGGCATGAAGTATAAGTTTTGAGGATTAAAGTATGTCTGATTATTCATCTGCACATCCAATAAAATATGCCATGTTGTTTTTAGGACCACTGGCAATGTTACTTACTTGTCTTGTGTCACCACCCGAGGGCATGAGTGTTGAGGCTTGGCGTACAGCGGGTTTAGCCTTTTGGCTGGCATCTTGGTGGGTAAGCGAAGTCGTGCCTATTCCTGCGGCATCTTTGTTACCTTTGGTGGTATCACCACTTGCTGGCATCGCGCCCATTAAATCGGTCGCAGCACCTTATGCGCACCCGCTTATTTTCTTATTCTTAGGTGGCTTTTTAATTTCAATTGCTATGGAAAGGTGGGGCCTACATAAGCGTATTGCATTAAAAACCATGCTTTATGCTGGCTCTAAGCCAAGCGTACAAATTCTAGCTATGATGTTAGTGACGGCATTCTTATCTATGTGGATGTCGAACACGGCCACTGCGGTGATGATGTTGCCGATTGCATTATCGGTTATTCATCTTGTTAAGGAACGTGACAGCAGCAATGAGGCGTTTGGTAAAGCGCTACTGCTTTCGATAGCTTATGGTTCGAGTATTGGTGGTATTGCTACCCTGATAGGCACGCCTCCAAATGCATTGATGGCAGCCAATTTAGCTGACAGTTATCAAATCGAAATTGGTTTTGCGACTTGGATGGCAGTAGGCTTACCTTTATCTGTCACCATGTTATTCATTACTTGGTTTTGGTTAACCAAAGTCAGTTATAAAGTTGATAATTCAGACGCAGAAGTTGATACCAAATCATTGTTTAAAAGCCAATTAGCAAAATTGGGTGCTATGTCTCGCGCGGAAAAAGGCGTTTTAGCCGTATTTATTTTCGCAGCCTTAAGTTGGGTCTTTAGACCGCTATTGGGCGATTGGACTGGGCTGAAGATATCAGATACCTCTATTGCGATTGCAGCTGCGCTATTGTTGTTTGTGATCACCGCTGATAAGAAAACCGGTGAGCGTATCTTAGATTGGGATAGTGCGGCAAAAGTACCATGGGGCATTTTATTACTGTTTGGTGGTGGTTTGACCTTGGCTTCACAAATTAAATCGTCAGGTTTGGCAACGTACATTGCTAACCTATTGGTTTCGGCCGACACCATTCCATTGGTAGTAAGTGTATTGCTGGTGGCAGGTTTGATTACTTTCTTAACCGAGATCACGTCGAATACAGCAACGGCTGCTGGCTTTTTACCCTTACTAGGTCCTGTCGCCGTGTCTATTATGGGCACGCCATTAGTATGGGTTATTCCTGCCGCCATTGCAGCGAGTTGTGCCTTTATGATGCCAGTTGCAACGCCACCAAATGCCATAGTATTTGGCTCTGGCGAGATAAAAATGCGCGATATGATCCGTACAGGTCTTGTGTTGAATATTGTCGCGATTGTACTTATTACTGTACTAACACTGACCGTCGCAAGAAGCGTCCTTTCTTTCTAATTTGAAACAACTAACAGGCTCATTTATAGTGTATTTATTCAAATACCGATAAATGAGCCATGTTGTGCAATACGAGATAGATCCCCAACTGACAAAGCAACTTGAATCTCTCAAAGTTGCTTTTATGCATCATCCTAATTCATCCGTAGATACACGCATTTCTTTATTAAAGAAAATAAGAATTCAGCTTGTTACAGCCGAGCATGACTTTATTGCGGCCTCTAACAAAGACTTTGGAAATCGCTGCACGTTTGATACACAAATGGCGGATTTTATGCCAGTGATTGGCGGGCTAGATCATATCATTAAACATCTAAAATCTTGGCTTAAGCCCAGTAAACGCAAAGTCGGTATTCAGTTTGCTCCGTCAAAAGCCCATGTTGAATATGTGCCAAAAGGTGTGGTGGGTGTTATCTCTCCTTGGAATTACCCGATACAGCTAGCTCTGATGCCTGTTCTCACAGCCTTGGCAGCGGGTAATAGAGTCATGTTAAAGCTCAGTGAATATACGCCTGCAACGAATCAAGTTATAAAAAGAGTATTAGAGCCTTTTTCAGATCATTGCTGTGTTGTGGAAGGGGGCCCAGCTGTTGCAAAAAGCTTCAGTGCCATCCCCTTTGATCATTTGTTTTTTACAGGAAGCACTGAGATTGGCAAGCATGTTATGCGTGCCGCCGCAAATAATTTAGTGCCAGTTACCTTAGAGCTAGGTGGTAAGTCTCCGATTATCGTGATGGACGATGCAGACATCAAACACGCGGCTAAAAGTATTGTTTTTGGTAAAACCGCCAATGCGGGACAGATCTGCGTTGCACCTGATTATTTGCTTGTTCATGAAAAATGTAAGGGCGAGTTAATTGCTGAGATTAAAAAGCATTACAAAAAACAATTTAAATTAGGTGCAAACTCTGACAATTTAACCTCAATTATTAATCAGCAACAGTATGAGCGGTTGATTGAATTAATTGGAGATGCACTACATAACGGCGCTGAGGTTTGGAGCGAACCGCATAGCGAAAATAATGAAACTCGAAAACTAGGCTTACATCTTATCGATAATGCCTCGAATCAAGCTCGGGTACACAGTGAAGAAATTTTTGGCCCACTCTTACCAATAAAAACCGTATCTAGTTTTGATGAGGCTTTAAAGGGTATAAAAGAAAACCCCAATCCACTCGGGTCGTATTTATTTACCGAAGATAAGACAATCATTAAGCGTGCTCAGCGAGAACTACAGTGTGGCGGATTAGTGATAAATGATGTACTACTTCATGTAGCCGTTGAAGATTTACCTTTTGGTGGTGTAGGTACGTCTGGTATGGGACAGTATCACGGTAAAGAAGGCGTTTTGACTTTCAGTCATGCTAAAAGTGTTTTTAAAACCGGCAGTTTAGGTAAACCAAGAATGCAACTGCTACTGTCACGGTCGAAACTACTTACTTGGTTTGTAAAAACCTTGCAGAAATAATGTAGACATAAAAAAAGCGCCTTAGCGCTTTTTTATTAATCAATTTTAGAACCTGGAAAATAGGTTTTTTCTTGGATACGCCAATACAGCTTGTTGGCTTTTTCAATCGCTTTTTCAACCTGAGAAGGAGAAAGCTGTTGTTCATCAAGCTCTCGGCTTTTCATTGCTTGGCGATTGCCATTATATTCAGCCAATGTATTCCAGATAAATGACTTTTCGATGTTTTTCTCAACACCTAAACCTTCATAGTACATTAAGGCGAGGTTAAACATTGCTAAAGTGTAGTTGCTCGCAGCGGCCTTTTCGTACCAGTCCATCGCGACGGCGTAGTCTTTTAACACGCCATCACCATTGGTATACATAACCCCAAGGTTAAATTGTGCGGCAGCAAGATTTTTGTTTGCAGCCTGAGTGAATAACTCAATAGCACGCTGCTTATCTTGCTTAACGCCACGACCTTCTTCATGCATGACTGCCAATGAAAACATGGCATCAGCACTACCCAGTTTTACAGCTTTTTGAAATAACTCTGCTGCTTTACGTGGGTTCTTAATAACGCCATAACCGCCTTCATGTAATTTAGCTAACTCATAAATGCCAGGGGCATAATTCATATCAGATAAATACTGAAATTCCTGTAAAGCCCTTTCAAAATCACCAGCATTTGCAGCTTCAATGCCTTCTTCTAATCCTGCAGTTGCAGTAAAACACACGCTCATTAAGCCGACGAGTGCAAACTTCTTTAAGTTATTACGCCACATGGTTATTCTCTTTGATGGTCGGTCTTTTTGAGTTTAAAGCAACCCAAAGAAAAAACAAACCCTAAAGTGTAACTAAAGGCTTAGGCTTTGAATCAGGTTTAGCGTAACTTAAACGATTGATTTTGCTTGTAGTGTGATAACTGTCCAATCCAGTTATCGCGACGGTATTTGCCGCTTCAATGTCGATAAAACCATCTGGTTGTATGACCGAGTCAGGGCAGTGAAGCGCAATTAATTCACCAATGACTAAGTGAGTTTGGTTCAGCTCAATTACTTGCTCACTAACAAGTTTTAGACCCATTTTAATATCTGACTCTTTAACGAACGGCGCTTTGAAGTCATTCAAATATTCTGCGGTTAAACCTGTTTCAGTAAATTCTGATTGTTCTTTTTCGTAACGAGCTGACGTTTGGTGCGCTTGTGTGACTATATCTCCGTTCACATGATTTAGTGTATAGAAACCCGTTTCTAATAGGTTTTCAAAAGAATGTCTTGGTACTGAATGTGGGCGAATTATCATACCAAATAAGGCTGGGTTAGCACCAAGGTGAAAAACAGAGCTGACAATAGATAGGTTTTCCTGACCATTTGTATCAACCGTGCCTAATAAGTTTGCACTTTTGAAACCTGACAAACTATTTATCAAATGAGCACGATATCTTTGTTCTAATTCATTGAGAGATTGGGTATTAAAAAACATGATTCACCATTGTATAGACTGGCCTTGCCAGTCGAGATAATTAATTAAATCGTTACTATTCGATTCAACGATTTGGTTATATAAGCACTCGGCAACAAACTCGGGTTTAAATAACTTGCCTGCCGGTACATTTTTTTGAAAAGGTTTCGACAGGGGAGTATCTGTGGTACCTGGGTGGAAAAGTAAAACTGTACTTTGAGGGCTTTGACGTTTTAGTTCAATCGCAAAACTTTTCATCATCATATTAAGTGCTGATTTTGAGCTTCGATAGCTGTACCAACCACCTAAGCCGTTATCTTCGATACTGCCAACACGGGCTGATAGCGCAGTGACAACACAGTTATCTTGGCGCTTGAGCAATTTAACGAGATGCTTAAGCCAAAGCATGGGAGTGATAACATTCGAATTGAAAAGAGATTGTGCATAAGCTGCGTCAAATTGTCGTATGCTCTTTTCTGGGACATGTAAGTCTGAATGTAATTGACCATTAAAAAATGTGATGGTTTTAATTTTTACAAATTCAGATAAGTAAGCAGTTTGAAAAGTCGAGACTGAGTCAGAAATCGATTCACCAGAGTAGTTCGTGGTGAAGTGATGAATGTTTTCAGAGTCAAAATTTAACGTTTTCTGACTAAAACTAACCACTAAGTCGTCAGGATTTTGCTCGGTAAGTTTATCAATAAAAGCAACAGCAATTTTACTGCTCGCACCGATAACAATATGTAGTGATTTATCTTTGGCATTGTCCATTATTACACTCGTCTTTTACTAAAAAGCGTGAAATCTTCAATCTATGTTTGGCAAAAAATAAATAGCCCTTGTCAGCGAACCACTTTATTGGTTGTACTCTTAACAGTTTCAAAAACGGATATTTACCAACAGTTTGCCAAGCTTGTACGTTTGCATCTAAGCCAAGCAATAACCTGCCATCATCAGAGTAACCATGTAATATTTTCAGCGTATCTGATTTAGTTATATTTGGGTAAAGTCGTTTGAAATCGAGCTCATGAATATCATGCACATTGATCAAAGTGAGCTTATTCTCAAGGTCAAACTGCTTGAGTTTTATCATTTCTTTGGCACACAAAGAGCACTGGCCGTCATAGAGTAGTTGCATTGGCTTTATGCTGCTTGGTAATTAAGTAGTTAAAATTACGCTTAAAATTCATATTGAGATCACTCGATCTACCTTTAATTCTCTGTATAGTAGAGAGTGATTATTGAACAATTAGTGTTTTTAACAAATGGTGTTTTAAGCAGTTTTTTTTGAGAAATAATAGTTAAAAGGAGTCGTTATGGGAGAGCAGTACGAAAACCTGAGAGCGAATGTGAGCCAATTAGGTGGCTGTCTAGGTCGTATTATCCAGCAAACACTGGGTGAGGGAATGCTAGAAAAGATTGAACAAATTCGTCTTTTGGCAAAGTCATCTCGTCAAGGTGATAGCGATGCCCGAATAAGATTGCTTGATACTTTACATAGCCTGACTGATAGAGAACTATTACCTGTTGCACGTGCATTTAACCATTTTTTGAATCTAGCGAATGTAGCAGAACAATTTCATACAATTTCGGTGACAGGTGCACCCGAAGGTATTTACAAAGCATTAAATGAGCAAGTCGAAAAGCTTTCGAATATGTTAGCAAACGACGAATTAAACCATGAGCAAGTTGAGTCTGTGCTCGCTGGGTTAGACATCGATTTAGTACTTACAGCTCACCCTACTGAAGTGACTCGTAGAACTATTATTAACAAACACGTACAACTGAGTGACTGTTTATCTGCCCTTGAATTACAGTGTCTAGATGTAGACGAACGTAAAGTCATTATTAGCCGCATTGAGCAATTGATCAGTCAAGCTTGGCATACCAATGATATACGTGCTAAACGCCCAACTCCGCTTGATGAGGCGAAATGGGGTTATGCAGTTATTGAAAATAGTTTATGGCATGCCGTTCCTCAGTTTATTCGTTACTTCAACCAAGTTACTCAAGATGAATTAGGTATTCAGTTAAAGAAAATTCATAGTCCAATCCGCTTTACCTCATGGATGGGGGGCGATAGAGACGGAAATCCATTTGTGACCTCAGAAGTGACTCAATCAGTGCTAGATCACGGCCGCTGGATGGCGATTGATTTAATCTCTCGTGACATTGATATGCTCAGTAGCGAGTTATCTATGTATCAAGCAGATGAGCATGTGAAATCATTGATAGGGGAGCAACATGAACCGTATCGTTACTTATTGAAGCAGTTGAAAGGCGAACTTGATGAAACCATTCAAGCGCTCGAAAATAAAATTAAAGGTGAAGTAGGCTCAGAGCTAGAAGTAATCACACATATTGAGCAAGTAAAATCACCGCTTACACTCATTTATAACTCGCTGCATAACTGTAATATGTCGCAAATTGCAGATGGACTGCTACTCGATACGCTACTCAGATTAGAGTGCTTTGGTATTAATCTCTGCAGCTTAGATATCCGTCAGGACTCTGCTCGACACGCTGATGCGATTGGAGCCATTGTTGAGCACTTAGAACTGGGTGATTATACTGCTTGGAGTGAAGCACAAAAGCAGCAGTTTTTGATTGAAGAATTAGCGTCAAAAAGACCACTATTGCCAAAAAATTTGTCTGCGTCTGATGAAGTTGAAGAAGTTTTAAAAACTTGCCAATTAGTGAGCCAGCAAACCACTGATAGGCTAGGCATTTATATTATTTCAATGGCGCAATATGCTTCTGATGTGCTGGCTGTTAAATTACTTTTAAAAGAAACGGGTTGTCGTTTCAATTTACCTGTTGCGCCGTTATTCGAAACTTTGGATGATTTAAATCGGGGGGCTGATGTTATAAGCCAATTGTTAGCCTGTAACTGGTATCGAACTCATATCAACCATAAGCAATACGTGATGATTGGCTATTCTGACTCAGCGAAAGATGCGGGTATGATGGCCGCTGGTTGGGCGCAATATCAAGCTATGGACAAACTACTAAAAGCTGCGAAAGATTTTGGCGTTGAGCTGGTATTATTTCACGGTCGTGGTGGCACAGTGGGTCGTGGTGGAGCACCAGCGGCTCAGGCTTTACAGTCACAGCCTCCTGGCAGTTTAAGTAATGGGTTGCGTGTTACCGAGCAGGGTGAAATGATCCGCTTTAAATATGGATTACCGAAAGTCGCGGTGCAAAGCTTTTCGATTTATACCAGTGCAATTATTGAAGCGAACTTAACCCCAGTCCCATCACCTAAATCTCATTGGATTGAAGTAGTTGAGCTCATTGCCCAAAGCTCATGTAAATATTACCGACAAATCGTCAGAGAAAATCCAGATTTTGTCGCATACTTCAGACAAGTCACCCCTGAGTTGGAATTGGCCAAGTTACCCCTTGGCTCTCGACCATCAAAACGTAATCCGAATGGTGGCGTTGAGAGTTTAAGAGCCATTCCATGGATATTTGCTTGGAGTCAAAACCGATTAATGCTGCCTGCTTGGCTTGGCGTTTATCAAGGCTTACAAGCTGCAATTAATCAATACGGCGTTGAGATATTGCATGAAATGCGTGAGCAATGGCCGTTCTTTAGAACACGATTAGAAATGTTAGAAATGGTGTTTTGTAAAACAGACACTTGGCTATCTGAGCATTATGAAAAAGTATTGATGACAACGGATGCTAAAGCGCTTGGTGAGCAGCTTAGACAAGACCTTAAATCAGCTCAAGCACTGATAACAGAGTTGGCACCAGGAAATACCTTACTACTAGAGCAACCATGGTTAAGACAATCTCTACAATTGAGAAATCCATACATAGATCCACTTAACTTACTACAGGTAGAGCTGTTAAAACGCACCAGAGAGCATGAAAATGAACAAATTGATCAGGCACTCATGGTTACTATGACAGGTGTTGCTGCAGGAATGAGAAATTCAGGATAAGTAACGCGTTAATTAAAGCGATAATTATTGATCAGGTGTTAAATTTTTAACAAAAAGTATGGATTGAAACTCATACTTTTTGCTATTTTTTTATCTTTAATTGGTTTTTTTGTATTAATTTTATTGACTGTTTAGATTGCATACATAGAATCTCATCCGACGTCTACACCCTCGTCATTCGAATAAGCGCATTTCACTGCTAGGAACCGCTGATTGCTTAAAATAAGTGCACTTATCAAATCGAATATCGTTAAACATATATGGAATTTTAGGGTAAAGGAAATGGCGCTTTAGGGTTAACACGTTATTTGAGGTTTTATGTCTACATTATCTACCAGTATTACTTATGACGAATCAACATCACTTGTGATGATGACTTTAAGAGGAGTTGTTTCTGCTGAAGATGTAATAAAAACATATCAAAGAGCGAACACTTACGCGATGAATTATAAGTCTTCAAAATTATTAATCGATGTTACTGAGTTAAAACATGATTTTGCTGCAATCGATATTGTTTCATTAATGCCCAAAGTTGCGCATGCACTTCACAATATCAAGCTTGCCCGTGTTGTTAGCTTTGATGGTTACATGCATGATTTGTTTCTGCAAAAAGCAAAACGCTTTGGTATTACGGCAGAGAACTTCGATTGCTTCAAGAGTGCTAAGCATTGGTTGTCTAACACTTGATAAAGGGATAAACTATTCGGCCTTTTTTCATAACGTGTGGCATTTTTATGCTAACGATCCCAAAAGAACTAGAACAAGAATTACAACGAAAAATTCAATCTAATGGTGGTGTCATTTCTAAAACACTACTTGATTCATTAATGGCTAGGTTTGATGTAGAAATCAAACCTCTTTTGCAAAGCCTCTTGCCCATAGCTGCAAGATTTTCAATAGCGCCGATTTCTAACTTTAATGTAGGTGCAATTGCCTACAGTAGCGCATCTGGTTGTGCTTACATAGGCTCTAATTTAGAATTTAATCACGCTGCATTGTGTTTAGTGGTTCATGCTGAACAATCTGCTATTAATACAGCCTGGTTAAATGGCGAAACACATATCTCACACATCGCCATCACAGATGCACCCTGTGGTCATTGCAGGCAGTTTATCAATGAAGTGAAGCTATCAGAGCAGATAGAAATACTTTTACCAAATACCAATACTTCATTACTTGAGTTATTACCTCACTCTTTCGGTCCGGCAGACTTGGGTAATGAAACACGCCTTCTTGATGTATCAGATTCACGAGATTCTGAAGCTAACATAACTGTTTCACCTCTGTTGCTTAAACATTATCAGGCTTCATATGCACCATATTCGGGTAATAAATCAGCAGTAGAAATTAAAACGGCACAGCATGGGAATTTCTACGGTCGTTATGCTGAAAATGTGGCGTACAACCCGAGCCTTTCACCATTACAAAGTGCTTTGAGTCAAATGGCACTATCAGGGTTGAGTCTTGATGAGGTTGAAGTGGTTGAAATTACGTTAGTTGAAACTGAGCAATATAAAAATCAATCGGGTGTAGCTGATGTAGTATTAGACAGTTTTACTGGCAATTATGAAATAAAAAAAGCGTATGTAAGCTAGTCTTACATACGCTTTTCCAAAATTTTAGAGACTATTTTTCTAACATAATTTCTGCAGCTTTTAGAACAACAGCAATTGCTTTTTGTTCAATCTCTTGATGATCCACATTTGGGATTTCTTGACGAGTTCTATTCACTAACACACCCGCGATACAAGCCGCTTTCAAACCTAAAGCTGCACACATAGTAAATAAGGTTGCAGACTCCATTTCATAGTTCATTACATTGAGTTTCTGCCACTCTTCACAGCTACCTTGGAACGCTTTATTCACATAACCAGAGTATGTATCGTAACGCTCTTGACCAGGATAGAAAGTATCACTCGATGCCGTTATGCCGGCATGATATGTCACACCAATCTCTTCACAGGCTTGCACCATTGCAGCGGTTGAGTGGAAATCAGAGACAGCCGGGTAAGACAGAGGAGCGAAATGCTGGCTAGCACCATCAAGTCTCACCGACGCCGTACTTACTAAAATATCACCTTCGTCGATGTGAGGTTGTATTGCGCCGGTTGTGCCAATTCTTAGAAAAGTTTTAACACCCAGTTGAGCGAGCTCTTCAACTGCAATTGACGTAGAAGGGCCACCGATCCCAGTTGAGCAGATCACGACCGGTTGTTGTTTTAGTTCTGCGAGATAGACGTGAAATTCTCGTGTTCTTGCAAGGCAAATACTGTTATCGAGTTTGTTAGCAATACGCTCAGCTCTTTCAGGGTCGCCAGGCACAATTGCTAAATTAGCACCTTTTAATTGTTCGGTGCATAGGCCCAAATGAAATACCTTATCCATAGTAAACCTTATTTATTATAAAACCGTAGTTTGAAAGATTAGCGTATAAAGTAAAGGACAGATGTCCGATTGTCTTTGTGCACGATCATGCAATTCCTTGCAAGATTGGAGTTGTTCTTCTAAACATTAATATAGCCGCAACAAAAAAGGGGTTATTATGCCAGCTTCACCACCAATCGATAAAAATACAGAATTTGCTCGCTGTCTCGAAAGCAACAGGATCAGCTCTCTGGCACCATTTCATTGGCTTTCGCTTGCGATTGCCGATATGGTTAGAGCACCAATGTTAAGCTTGATCTATGGGTTAGTATTTACAGCCATACCCGTCACTATCTTATATTTAATCTACCAATTAGATACGCATCTTGTGATTCTTCCTGCCGCCGTTGCCTTTGCACTGATTGGTCCAGCTTTCGCAGCCGGTTTGTATGATGTTGCATGGGAATTAGAAAAGGGCCATAAACCAACGCTAGGACATAGTTTGAAATCTATGTTTCGAAACCCTGCGGGAGAGTGGGGTTTTGCAATTTTACTTATGGTAATAATGATAGTTTGGATGCGTTTAGCGGCACTTGTACACGCACTTTATCCAAATGTTCCAAATCCAACATTTGAGCAGCTACAATCGTTCTTAGCGCTAGGCAGTTTAATTGGCGGAATTTTAATGATCAGTGTTTTTGCAATTTCAGCTTTCACGCCCCAAATTATGATGGAGAGGCGTGTTGACATTATGACTGCCGTGGTGTCGTCAATTAATGCGGTTAGGACTAACGCTTCGGCTATGTTAGTGTGGGCATTCATCATATTATTTTTAGTGATGTTTGGTTTTGCCACAGGCGGCACGGCCTTTATAGTGATTATGCCATTACTTAGTTACGCAAGTTGGCATGGCTATATTGCTATTATAAAGACCAAGAAACCAAGAGGTTATGAGTAACTTATTCATTTTATATGAATATTAAACCAAGGGCTGTTTTGTAATAAAACGGCCCTTGTTGACATAAAATGACAGCATGCTATATCTCTGCCCACAAACAAAAATTCTGTTTTACCATTTTACGTCCAATTAAAGTTAAAGCATTGTACTTAAAGAATATATTGAAATGTTTTTGTCTTTTTTGAACGTGTTTTTGCTGTGCGCTTTAGTGAGCACAGTATTTGGTGAGATATTTTTTCTTAACAAAGTTTCAGCATGAATATGCAAAGCAAGCAGAGGTTTCTATGAGTATTAGCAAAGAACAATTTTACAATAAAATGACTCAGTGTTTATGTCCTCCGGGAGATGGGGTATTTACTGTTAATACTGCGAAAGAAAGAAAAGATGCGTTGCGAACAAAACTTTATGGGCAAACTGAAGGTATTGAGCAGATCTGGAAAGAGTCATTATTGAAGATTGAAGAGTCAGAACATAAAGCGGCAATTTTGGGGATCAGCTCAGACTGCGGCGGTGGTATTTTAAGAGGCGCTAACTGGGGACCATTATTTTTAAGAAGCACATTAATAGAACAGCAACCTCATGTTGAGGCGTTTGATTTAGGTGATGTTCGCGTTATCCCTCACCTTCTGCATGATAAGTATTTGAATGATGGCACTATAGAGAATTGTCAAAAGGCACTTTATCAAAGTACTGAAGAAGGCTATCACGTATCACCTTTGTCAATCACTGAAGATGTTTGTGATGGTTTCTACCAGCATTATCCAAACAAAGGCATTTTCGGTATTGGTGGTGACCACTCGATTAGTTATCCATTAACAAAATCGTACTTGAAAGCTAAAAGAGATGCGGGTAAGCGTACTGCTATTATTCACTTTGACGCACATACAGACTTGTTAGTAGAGCGCTTAGGTATCGATTTATGTTTTGGCTCTTGGTGTACACACATTCTTGAGTTCTTACCTGCACCACATCATTTAATTCAGTTTGGCATTCGTTCAAGTGGTAAAGACAAGTCTCATTGGGAATCAACGTTTGGTGTGAAGCAACACTGGGCGCATGAAATCAGAGAGCATGGCGCTCAGGCAATCGTAGATGATGTTATTGCACAGTTGCAAGCTGACAATGTAGATGAGCTGTATGTTAGTTTTGATATCGATGCTTTAGACGAACAGTGGGCATCAGCAACAGGCACACCAGAAGGTAACGGAATGACACCTGATGAAGCCATGGTTATTTTGAAGGCATTGTCTGAGCGCTTTCCAATCACAGGCGCCGATATGATGGAAATTGCCCCTTTTACTGACAGCTCATTAGTCGGTCAATCAAGTTCAGAAACAACTTTACGCGAAGGCGCGAAAATATCAGCATTTCTTCTAGATGCGATAAATCGTAGTTAGGCTATAGTATTAGGTGGTGAATAGTTTATTCATCACCTTTTTTATCTATAGGGAGTACTATGAAGGCGTCGTTTCTTATTGTTTCATTACTATTTTCAACAAAACTCTTTGCATACACACTGAATATAGTTACCGAATTATTCCCGACTTATCAATATCTTGATGCTGATGGTAAATTAGCCGGTCCAACCGTTTCGACAGTTACTAGCGTACTTGTTGATGCTAATATCCAGTTCAATTTATCTGTTCAACCCTGGCACATCGCATATAATGCGGTGCAGCGAGATAGCGACACATGTATATTTTCTATCGGAAGAAACAATGAAAGAGAAGATATGTTTAGCTGGTTATTTCCTGTAGCAGAATTCTCAAGTTCTTTTTATGCACTCAAAAGCCGTAAGATAAAACTCGATGTTTTAGAAGACGCCTTAAAATACCGTACAGCAGTAATAAGAAATAACTTCAGCCACCAATACTTAAAAGAAAACGGCTTTACTGAGCAATCACAATTAGTTGTTATTTCGAGCTTTAATAATGTTTTAGATATTTTAAAAACAAGAAAAAATCAATTGGACTTGGTTGTACTAGGTGATGCTCAAGTAAAAGCCGCTTCGAAAAACAGTACTCTTTTGGCTGAATTAGAGCCTATATTACCAATTCAAAACATAAATAATAAGCTCTATTTTGCCTGTAATAAGCGTGTTCCAGTGTATGTTACTGACAAAATTAAGCGAACATTTAAAATTTTAAGTCAGCAATCACTTCTTAATAGGTGACCACTTAAAGCCATGAAATGTATCTAAATAAAGTTGTTCAACTTTGTCTCTTGCCCAAGGTGTTTTGCGCAAAAACTTTAGACTCGATTTGATGCTCGGATCGTGAGTAAAACAACGAATATTGACAATATTGCCCATTTCTTCCCAGCCAAGTTCAGCTTCAAGTTTAATTAATATTTCTTCTAGTTTTATACCATGAAGTGGGTTATTTGGTTGTTCCATAAATAATGACTTCTTATTTAGTTAATGCGAATAGATTTCTTTGGTTTTTGAGGGACCGGTAACCCGTTTTCATCAGCAATTCGCCATGTTAGTTGGCCATTGGCTTGATTATCGAACTTGTTAGCACAAACGAACAGTTTCTCAGCCATGACAATCAATGCACCTTCACTGTATTTGGCATCTTTATACCAGCAGACAGCATTTAGATTGTCTATAAACAAATTAGTTTTGCCCAATTTGGGGTTCGCGTAAGCATAACCTGAAATAAATACAGAAAATAAAACTAAGTTGAGAAAACTAAATTTGTTATATGTCATGGCATAACTCCTATTTTTAGCTAACCTTAGTTTAGTTCAAGAAAATTTGAACCTATGTTACCACAAGAACAATAATTTAATGGGAGAGGTTATGGCTATAGACAGTAATTTTATGGCTGAGTTAACACTTTTAGCAAAGTTTCCACGCTCAAGCATGCAAATGGGGATCAAAATCCATAAAGATGCCGATCCAAGTTTGATAGCAGCGGCAGAGAGGCTTTACAAGAAAGGTGTTATTGACAGTCCTGATGGCGGATATTTGACGGACTTAGGTTTAGATTTAATCGGACATTTAGATCAAGTCCATTGTGCGCTCCAGTAAGCGCACAATGAATGTAATATTAAGCAGCGTCGAATTGATTTTCAGGCGCTGCATCAATAAATGCTTTATGTGTATTACAGTGGTTGTAAATAGCTTCAATTTTTGGGAATTGACTCATATCTACTTTAAATCTTATCGCATTAAAGACTTGAGGTACCAAACACGCATCGGCAAGTGTTGGTTTATCTCCAAAACAAAAATTGTTACCTGTTAGCATGCTTTCTAGTTTTTTAAATCCCTCAATTACCCAATGTCTGTACCAAGTGTTCTTTTGTTCATCATCAACATTAAGTTCATTAGATAAGTATTTAAGTACACGTAAGTTATCGATTGGGTGTATGTCACACGCTATGGCATAACAAAAATTTCTAACTTGAGCCTTCTGCCATGGGTCATTTGGCAGAAGAGGGGTGTCTGTATGGGTTTCTTCTAGCCACTCTAAAATTGCCAAAGATTGTGCTAAAACACCTTGCTCAGTTTCTAACGCAGGCAATAAGCCTTGGCTATTTTTATTTGTATATTGTTCGTTTGTTTGTTCTGCTTTTAAAAGATTGACAGCAGACATTTCATGCGCAATACCCTTTAAATTCAGTGCAATGCGAACTCTATACGCTGCCGAAGAACGAAAATAGGTGTAAAGTTTCATATTTAGATCCTTAATCACGACAAAGGCACGCTGTTGCGTGCCCATTTTTTTATAACATTATAGGAAGCTTAAGCGCCCTTGAAATATTTTTTAATGCCTTTCCAGCATTCTGCATAGTTTGATTGTCTCTCTTTACCTTCAAGTGCATATTTTGTTGGTGAAATCACGTAACGAGACTCGAACATGAAAGCTAAAGTATTTTCATATCTTTGCGGCTCAAGTTCTGCGTTTGATGCTTTTTCGAAAACATCGGCTTCTGGTCCATGTGGCGACATACAGTTATGTAAGCTCATACCTCCAGGAACAAAACCATGCTCTTTAGCATCATATACACCTTCGATTAAGCCCATAAACTCACTCATAATGTTACGGTGATAATAAGGCGGACGGAATGTATCTTCTGCAACCATCCAACGTGGAGGGAAGATCACAAAGTCAACATTGGCTACACCGGCTGTACCAGATGGAGATGTTAGTACAGTAAAAATTGAAGGATCTGGGTGGTCAAAACTTACGGTATTCATCACGTTGAAGCGTGCAAGGTCGTATTTGTAAGGCGCGCTATTACCAGTCCAAGCTACAACATCTAATGGTGAATGACCAATGTCACAGCGGAAAAGGTTACCGTTAAACTTAGCTACAAGCTCAAAATCACCTTCTAAATCTTCGAACGCTGCTACAGGATATTGGAAGTCACGCTCATTTGTATAACCGTTGGCGCCTACAGGACCACGCTCAGGCAGAATGTAAGGGTGACCGTAGTTTTCACAGATATAGCCGCGAATACTGTCGCCAATTACTTCAACTGAGAACTTGATACCACGTGGAATAACCGCAATCTCGCCAGGTTTTACTGCAAGTTTACCGCACTCAGTGTGTAAAACCATTTCGCCTTGTTGCGGTACAAATAGTAATTCACCATCGGCATTATAGAAATAACGACCTTGCATTGATTTGTTAGCAACATAAACATGTATGCCAATACCGACTTGGCCGTTTGCACTGCCATTGGCTGCCATGGTTACAAGGCCGTCGACAAAATCTGTTGCATCACTTGGGATGTCGATAGGGTTCCAGCGTAGCATAGTAGGTGGCGTTGCAACTTCAGTAATTGGCGCAGTTCTTAATAAACCATTGTCCATTGACATGTAGTTCCCCTGAACAACTGAAGGACGAATGCGGTAGAACCAATTACGACGATTGTCAGCACGTGGTGCTGTGAACGCGGTTACATTAAATTGTTCTGCATATAGGTCGTATTTTACTTTTTGTGGTGAGAATTGACCTACCGGTAATGCGCCAGGTAAAGCTTCGGTTTCAAACTCGTTTCCAAAACCTGTTAAGTACTGAAATTCTGTGCTCATAGAACTTGCTCCTTTGATGTTTGCAATTAAGATACTCTCATGTGAGACTATATTCAAATTAAAAAACAAACTTTGCTTGTATATTTTAGTTTACAAAGTTAATGATATGCAGAAAATAAAAGACAGTTTATGTTAGAGATTACAGAGTTTTTACCTTATCAACTTGTACATTTAGCCAATAAAGTAAGTGACGACTTTGCGAATGTATATAAAGAACAGGCTAATCTAACTACGCCTCAATGGAGAGTAATTGCGCATTTGGCAAGTGATAATCTAAGTGCAAAGCAATTGTGTGACTTAGCTCGAATTGATAAATCAACTATGTCACGAGCGATTAAACAACTTGAGGAAAGGCGCATTTTAACACTTCAGCCTGATGAAGATGATAGGAGGAGTAAGGTATTAACTTTAACAGAGAGTGGGTTAAATATTTATAAGCGTATCTCTAAGCTTGCAAATGAATGGGAAAAGAATTTATTGAGTTCTTTATCTCATGAAGAGCAGATATTGTTTAGGGAAGTATTAAGAAAATTGAATTTAAGAATATAAATAGGCTGGTCATAAGACCAGCCTGTGTTTGTTATAAGGAATGCTTAGAACTTGTAGTTTACACCTAACTTGATACGCCATGAAGAGCGCTCAGCGTCGAAAGAAACAGGAGCGTTCATGTCATAACCTTCGCTGTATACGTATTGGTTATTCACTTGGTCGTATTCAACACCAACTAAATCACGGTTATTAAAGAAGTCAGTTCTGTAAACTTTACCAGCACTGCTATCAATTAAGTTTAGTAAGTTCTTAACTGAGAAGTAGACAGAGCCTTTGTGACCTTCCATGAATCCTGGGATTTCTTGTGTGAACTTAAAGTCTAGGCGCGTAGTCCAAGGACCAGTCTCTGTATTTCGGTCGACTACACCACCAGCTTGACCACCTAAACCATGTTTATCAATAACTGCTTTTAATTGTTCATAACTGAAACCATCAGCATATCTGACGTTGCTGTCATCAGCACCAGTTGGAATGTAAGCTAGGAACTCACCATCGTCGAAGTTGTTTTGACCACCGAAAGTATCGAAGCCATTTGCAAATACCCAGCTATAAGGTCTGCCTGAACTGCGCTCACCTTGTAGTGAGAAAGTTGACTTGTAGTTATCAAATAGCTCGGCCGAGTACGAAACGTTTAGCTTGAAACTGTGTTCAATTTCATAACGGCTACGACCAACAACAGGGTTGTTTCTGTCAGCTGTGTTGTACTTCTCATAGTTTGAATTCGCAGTTGAAGAAGTACCACCAACAAGAGAAGAGGCGTCTTGGTTTGCATAAGATGCATTTACGTAGAAGCCATTGTCAAATGATTTAGAAAGGCTAAACGAGTATGTTTTACGCGTACCACCATCACCATTTGTTAGCATGATATCGGCACGATCACGCTCACCTGTACCTACATAGATGTTTCTACCGTCTGGGCCAACAGCAATTTCTTGAGTTTCACGGTATAGTTCATGCCAACGAACAGCGTTTTGTTCTTTAACATACATGAAGCTTGCTTCTAAATCCCAGTTATTACCAAGACCGATATCAGAGAAATCAGCTGAGTAGTTTGCTGTAATACCGTAACGCCACTCAGAAGGTAGTTCGAAATCAGGATCGATTAAGTTTACATCACCATCACCTGGTTCTAATGTAGCGCCAGCTGGTACTTGAGTGAAGTCAGGATTTGTAAGATCAACTCCACTAGTGTTAGCACGTACGTTGATTTGACCATCGTTTGAATATGAGTTAGAAATCCAAACATTCGGTGTACCACCGTAGTAACGACCAATACCACCGCTGATAGTTAGATCATCAGCTGCTGTCCAGTTAAAGCCTAGACGTGGAAGGAAAATGTCTTTTCCATCCAAGCTGTTAGTGTTTGAGAAGTTGTATAAGCCTGTGAAAGTACTATTCTCTCTAATTAGGCCAGAAGTTGAAATGCGCTCATAACGAACACCTGCATTGATCCAAAGGTCATCGCGAACGTCCCAACGATCTTCTACGAAAAGGTGTAGGTTTTGTACTGAGAAGTCTGCAGCTGCATCATTGGCATTGCCTGTGTGAGCATTTGAGTATGAAACTCTACTTGCATTACCATCTTTAAAGTCTTGTAGAGAATCAAAAGTCCAATCACCACGAGAGAATGGTACAAATTGGTTGAATACGTCAATTTTTTCAACACCCACACCAAAGCTCAGTGTGTGGTAATCAAGAAGGTATTCACCTTCAACATCAAATGTTGTTGTTGTATTTTCAAGTTGGTTAGCATGACGGTATGGGTCAGTACCGAAATAAAATCTATTGTCATCAAAGTCAATACGTACTTGAGCAACTTTAGCGTTGTTCAATGCATCTGAGAAAGATGCTTGCTGAGTCTTAGTATCTTTATATGATACTTTTACTTGAGTTGAAAACTCATCAGTCCAATCTGAGTAAAATTGTGCAGCATAAGAGGTAATCTCACCTTTTTTGTCATACCAGTTACTCAATAATGAGAAACGGTTGAAACGAGTGTTCTGAGGTGTGATTGAGTTATCTGTTGAATCTTGATAAGTGAATGCAGCACGATGATAATCGTTGATGTTCCAATCAAGTTTTAATAATAGCTTTTCGCTATCGTTGTTTAAGCCGCTAGGCGTATTACCTGTATTAACACCATATTGGTTTTTAGCTATATCTTGAATTTCTTGAATATCTGAATTAGTTATCCAATCAAGTTCATTTGCTGCACCAGAACCTTGTACGCCCCAGTTATTAACGAAAGGTGTTGTTGACTCTTCGTAAGCAACGAAGAAAAATAGCTCATCTTCGATGATTTTACCACCTAATGATGCACCAAATGTTTTGCGTTCGTAGTCTAATTCAACTTCAGTGCCATCTTCACGCTTTGGTGTGCCAGCTAGAGAGTCATCTTCATATTCATAGAAGAATTCGCCAGAAAACTCATTGGTACCAGATTTAGTAACAGCGTTTACTGATGCACCAGTAAATCCTGATGCTTTTGCATTGAAAGGTGTTATGTCTACAGAAACTTGGTCAATAGCTAGCAGTGAAACTGGAGAACCATTAGTTGGATAGCCATTATCGTTTAGACCAAAGTCATCATTTTGTTTAACACCGTCAATTGAAATGCTGTTGAAGCGTGGGTTAACACCACCTACTGACATTTCACCACGTGAGTCATCTGAGATGTTCACTAATGGGTTCTGTCTAATGATATCTTTAAGGTCGCGGTCAAACGAAGGTGCTTTTTCGATGTCGCCTGCACCATATACGCTTCCGATTGTATCTTTAGAAGCATTCATAATTGAGTGACGTGAAGCACCAGTAACAGTGATTCTCTCAACGTTAGAGTTAAGTTCAATATCAAGTGAAGATGTTTTACCTAACGTTAGATATAAATCAGATAAAGTTTTATCTCTGTGTACTTGTGAATCAACTACAAGTGTATAAGGACCACCAACACGTAAACCTGAAGCATTAAATACGCCGTTTTCAGTCAGTGAAAGTGTCTTCTTAGAACCTGTTGGTTCGTGGATTATTGTTATAACAGATGACTTATCAGGGTTGCCATTAGGACCAACAACAGTCCCTTTGATAGTCGCTGTAAGAGAGTTCGCACTAGCAACACCACTTGCACCGATGCCAGCAATAACTGCAAGCGATAGTGCCGTTTTGCGTAGTTGAATTTTCATTTTATTGTTTCCCGTGTTGAGATTATTTAACTTACTTTTTTGCATACCACTAACCACGCTTTTTAATAAGCGCTTCAGTTAACGGCTTTGCGTTACTGTCAAAAATTTGGTTAAGAAGCCCTGCTAAACGAATACCACCTTGCGATAAACGCTTTTTGACAACAGGCATATGTTTATAGACATAGCCATAACTGAGCTTAGTTTCATTTTCATCGTACACACGATGAGATATTTTATTTGATTCAACCAACCAATCAGCAGGCTGGCTATTTAAGTACATCTTTATAGTCATTTTATTTGACGTTTTTATGAAATCTGCAAACTCTGTGAAAGATAAATTTTCATTTTCAATAAGATGAGTGTCCCACGTACTGTGTAAGTTTGTTTCTTTGCCAAAGAAAGATACCTTTATTAAGTTTCCACCTCGGTCTTCAGAGCGTCCAGCATGGAAGGGTTGATGGCTATCTCCAACTAAGTGTACTAAGAAACTCAAAGCAAACTTTTTAGATTCCAAGTCTTTATTATTGCTCTTTAAAATATTAATAGAATAATAAATTCCGTCTAAAATATGTGCAACTTTGTCTCTGGAGTCAATAGATGTGTTTACATATTGATGCATTTTTTTTGCATCTTTAATATTAATGTAATGCCACTTACCAGACTCTTTTCTCCAAAAGTGCTCTGGATTAGAGCGCATTTCATCTGGCCAAGTTGAAATTTGAGCAAGAGAACTGCCAGCTAATAATGGCTGCAGAGCTACTTTGGTTGCATCTGTTAAATGCATATCGGCAATTTCACCAATCACTCTGTGACCATTCTGCCCCCAAGCAAGTGCCTTGTGTGAACTAAGTACTGTTAACATTGTCAATGATAAAGCAAGTGTTTTTGTAACTGTTGTCAAATTAAACATGGCAGACCCGTGTAAATCGTAATCTTATTAAGGTCAATTGTCCGTGTTTTTGAAGTTTGAATAAAGGACTCAAGTGTATTCATCATTACTTGTTAACAAAGTAGATAAATCAAAGGTTTAAGAAATTTAAATAATTTTACCTATTGTAATGAGTAAGTAAATTTGCTCTAATGGTCAGGTTGTCAATAAACTTACTTTTTGTTTTGTTAAAAAAATATAAATTATCGTTAAAAACTATCTTGTTCCTGTCTGTTATTACAAGCACTTGGTTAGTTTGGCTATTATCACAATTGGTTATTACTGATACATCCCTACATCTGGTGCCTATACAGCAACACAAATTCCACTGCCAAACTGCATCAAGTGAAAACCAAGCTGTATTTAGAGTTAAAGTACCCACAAAAAAACTTGCTGAGCAAATACTTCCGGCGCTTTGCCAAAACAGTGTTCTAAAACGTCAATATGGCCATGTTGAAGTTTTTTGGGGGGGGAGTTTAGCTGAACAAATCGAGTTCTTTGGTAAAGGTATCGCAGATCTCATATTGAGCAAAGACAGTATTATGCAAGCACTTCGTGCCGATGCGACACATAACTACACACCGATTATTGGCTATTCAAGTTACTCTGCATTTTTTATCTCGAATAAAGAAAAACCTAAACTTGAAAAAGCGTATTTCCTTGATAAACGTATTGGTTTGCTTGATTATCCAACCAGTCGTTCTGGCCATATTTTGCCAAAAAAAGCATTTAAGCAATTAGATTTAGATATTAAAAACCTAAATATTACCTATGTTAGCTCTCACAGCGCACTAAGAGAAAAGCTTGCAAATAATGAAGTAGATATTATCGCGTCTTATTGGAATGATAAGACTGATGACGAAAAGTTTTCTCATAACTATATTATTCCCATTGGTGATAATATCACTGGTAGCCGTTGGTACCTTAAATTGACAGAAAACAATACAGATCTCGCCTGTGCCGTTCAAACAATCACAACACAAATCGCGCAATCAGTAGGCAGTGCCTATTTTGAATCTTTAGAAAAGTTCTGGCAGTGCGATCTTTCACCTTACAAATTTATTGGTGAAAAATAATGATGAACATAAAACCAATTTATATTTTCACAGCAGCCGTTTTTGTTTTGTTAAGCTTGCTATTTTATTTGGGCCAAGAGAATAAAATAACAAAGGCGGTTGAACTGCAGAGTGAACAAGTAGCTAAGCGTGTCTCACTCGATGTCAGCAGCCTACCATTAGCTGAACCACTTTTTAACTATGCAGGCAATCAGCAAGAAGTAGATATTTATATTGAACAATTGAATCAACAACTCGATTCACTTCACTCCAGAGTAAAAGTTGAATCTATAACAACTGTTAAGCCAACTAATGTAGTGTTTTTAGAATTATTTGCGAATTATAAAACAATTTATCTGGTTCTGATTACTGATAGAAGTCATATTAAATACACATACATTATAGTGTTGTTGCTTAGTTTGGCTAACGCATTACTGTATCGCAAAGTATTTAGAAAACATATTGAGAGTAGAGCAAAAAAGAGAATTGCTACGGTTGAATGTGTAATGCCTAAGCTAGTGATTGATTTATACTCTAAATCACTATTTATTGAGGGTAAAACCGACAGTCAAAGCCAATTGGCTAATAAGCCTCTTTGCTTTTATTTGGCAATGATAGAATTTAGCCATGCTCATCCAGATATGAATCTTCACCTAAATAAAGATGTGCCTATTGAACTTCTTAATATAGCAGAAAAGTATTTTCATAGATTAGCTGTTCTAGGACATACAGTTAGAAAAAGACCAAATTTTTCGAATAGCTTAGAAAAAACCCTGAGTGAAATTAGGGCGGCACTTGACGAAATTTTAAGAGAGAGCCCAGAATTAAAATCAAAGCTTTACCCACCTAAAGCGCATGGTGAAGGGTCGCGCTCTAAGTTACATAGCTATGGTCTTAAGGGTTTGTTAGACAGTGATTATGAGATAAGAGGTAAATAACGCGTTGAAGATGCCAGATATGCTCTGGCATCCATTAGTGAATACAAGACGACTAGAACTTATAGTTCGTTCACCTTAATAGGAGAGTATTTTTCAATATAGGCTTTTAATACTTCGGCATCAGTTCGCTCTGAAGGAACAAAGCCTTTTCGTCCAACAAGAACTGGATATCCATCACCTCCTGCTGCATTGTAACTGTTGATGCTCATTCTGTAGGTTTTGTTAAGTTCTAAAGCTTGACCGTTAATTTTTATATTAACTAACTTTCCATCGTTTCTTTCAAAACTTAGACCTTCATATTGTAAATAAGCACCAGCATCAATCGGAAAAGAAGTAACGACTTCAAGGTAATCAATAAGATCTTTACCTATCCAATTCATTAACGTAATTCTATTTTTAAAAGGATGAACTTTTAAAACGTCTTTATAACTGATCTTGCCAGCTTCAATACTGTGACGTATTCCCCCACCACTGATCAGGCCAAAATCTGCTTTTACTGATTCTTTTTGTGCTTTAATAATAAGGCGTGCTAATGGGCTTTGCTTAAATCGCACAGTACCTCGTTTACCGTCTAAATAGGCATCAGTAAAACCGATGGGTAAATCTAGTTGACCTTTTCCTATTTTTTGGAATGGCCTTAATAGATCTAACATGTCTTGATCTTCTGGAATATATTCCCCGATCACTTCACCATTATCACTTTTTAAATTGACCGGTATTAACTGATAATTCTCGAGCGTAATTTTTTCACCTTCGATTTTAAATTCTGCTTTACCAACATACTTTCCCCATTCATGGGCTTGCATGATCCAAGTACCATTTTGATTATCAGGCTTACAAGCTTTTCCAGGCGCAAAGTCCTTATCAGGGCTACCAAGTGAATCTATACAAACTGGTTCTTGAGAGTGTCCTCCGATGACCATATCAAGGGCACCTTTTGGCAGCTCTCTTGCTAACGTGACATCCCCGGGTGCATTAATACCAAATTTTGCGTCGTGGTAATGGCCCATGTGAGTAACAGCAATTGTAACGTCGATATCTTCATATTTATTATTAATATCGTTCAGTACTTTTTTTGCAGCGATACTCGGTTTGATAAAGTCCAAATGCCCAACATACTCGGGGTTTGCAATCTTGACTGTATCGACAGTGGTAAGTCCTATCACACCAATTTTAAGACCATTTTTTTCTATAATTGTGTATGGTTGGTATGCATGAGACGAATCACTTTTATTAAGAATATTCGCTGATAAAATAGGGAATTGAGCCCATTCAATTTGTTTATCAAGGATATGTAATGGATTATCAAATTCATGGTTGCCGATTGCCATGGCATCATAGCCAAGTAAACGCATACCTTTGAAATCAGGTTCTGCATATTGAAGGTCTGACTCTGGAACCCCCGTATTTATGTCGCCACCTGAAAGTAATAACACGGCATGACCACTTTTTTCGGCTTGATTTCTAAGCCTGTCAACAAGTGTTTTTCTTGCTGACATGCCATATTCACCTTTTTCGTTTTGCCAAAAACGTCCATGGTTATCGTTTGTATGTAGGATAGTAAGATATTCAGCTTTTGATTGCTGATCTGTATAGGTAGCACACCCTGAAAGTGCTAAAGCTACCGAGAGAGCTAAAAATTTGCGCATAATAAACCCGTGTGAAGTAATTACGCGCTTAGTTTAAACTATATGCTCTAAAGCGCTACAGGTGGGCATTAATTTCTTTTTGAGCAACTTTTAAGCGCAGCAGTTTCTCTTCTTAACAATTCTTGTTTTGCAAATGCACATTTCTCATGGTCAATTTCAACCATCCAGTTTAAAAAGCTTGCAGGCAAACTAGTGTATTTCTCGCCTCGATGAAGGCCGAAATCACAAATAGGTGATTCAGTATTCATTACTTAACCTGTTCTGTTGTTTTTATAGCCAATGCATCCTACCAAATTCAAATTAAAATAAAAGAACAAAACGTTACAGAAAGGTTAATTTTAATAACCTATAGTTTTAAGAATTACTTTCTACATTAGATAATTAGCTGTTTAATTAGTAGTATTTATTATAGGTTGTATACAGTTTTGGTTTGGTATATCCAAGAGTAAGGGATTAGGGTTCTATCGTGAAATTGAATACAGAAAGATTATTGCTAAGACATGCAACTTTAAATGATGCCGGTTTTATTTTTAAATTATTGAATCAAGATAGTTTTAAAAAAAATATAGCTGATAAAAGCATTAAAACTCATAAAGATTCAGAGCATTACATTGAAACAGCTTTTTTAACACCTTATAAGTTAGATACTTTTTCATCATATATTGTGTGCCTTAAAAGTAATGATAAAGATTTTAGGCAAATTGGTATATGTGGCTTATACAAAAGACCAGCATTACAGTATCCAGATCTTGGTTATGCGTTTTTAGATGAATATATTGGTTTAGGTTATGCGAGCGAAGCGGCAAGGTGCGTCATTGATTACTCGCTCAATGTCCTAGAACTGAAATATCTCTGTGCACTCACTGCTCCTGAAAACATGACAAGCATAAACTTACTAAAAAAATGTAAGTTCAAGTTAGAAACACAAGTTATTTTAAACGAAGAGCAGGGTGTGAGTAATCTGTATCAACTTACACTTAAATAGATTTCGATAAAATTATTACTGATAGTTTATCAGTGAGTTTTTCCCAGCTAGATTGATGCGCTTTGATGAGCGCATCAAACCCAGAATCTTTTAGTGGGGTTGAAAATGAGAACAACTCAGAATCTAATAATTTCTTTCCGTCAGCATTAGTCTGATAAATAAACCACTGGCCTTCAATCAATGAACCTAACTCATAGTGGCCAGCAAGTTTCGTTACTTTAACCTGGAGCATAAACTCACCATCTTGAGGCGTTGTTTTGCCGGCAGGAATAACGGTGTAAGCTGAAATTTTTTTTACTAAGCCACGTGTCATGGAGTCGGTCAACGTATATTTTGGATGTTGAGACCAAAAGTGATAGTTGGCAATATTGACTGAGTTACCTCTTAGTATCTGTATTAGAGGCTGTTGATCTGCAACACCTTGGATATTTACTCGGTTGATATGTAGGTATTTAGTTTTCGTCAGCTTAGAAGTCGTTACACCATCCTCTTGCTGATACGCAAAGTCATAATATTTTAACTGAATGTTATGGCCTGACGAGCAAGCTGTTAACGTCAGTATTACAAATAGAATAGTTAAATTACGCATTATGGCTTCTCTGGAATTGGGTCATTCGGAATATTTTTATCAAATATAAGCATTGTTGGTTGCTCATTTAGGCCCTTAGAAAGAGGTTTAAGTGTATTTGATAAGTTTTCTAGCTCTTGTAATGTATTTGTTAACTGATCAACAACTCCAGACTCTTGTTGGTAGCTAGACAACGTGGATTCAAATTGTTTCAAGCTATTAGTTAGTTGAGTCAGTGTTGTCTCTAATTGTGTTAAATTTTTAGCCACTTTGTCTGCAGTCTCGTTGTTATTTAGTTCGTGGATCATGACCTTTAACTCTTCAGCAAGAGATTGGTATGCCACTAATGTATTGTTCAATATGTTGGTGGTTTGTTCGAATGGCAGCTTATTTAATTTGTTAACTAAGGCTGTCATTTGTTCTGACAAAGCAGTAAAACCACTCGATATGCTTGGAAGAACAGGGTATATGTCAGTTTTAGTAACATAACTCATCTCATTAGCATTGTTATAAAAATCGAAATCTATATATACCGCACCAGTTAGTAAATTACCACTTTTTAGTGATGCTCGTAATCCAGAATTAATCCATTTGTCTATATTTTGTTGCCAATATTGTTTTGCTAACTGCTCATTTTTATAAAATCTTCCATATTCAATTTTGATCAGAACGGGCACTTGTGTGTTATCTTGCTCGAAATATATAGGTTCTCCATCTTTCTCTATTTGTGCAGGTGCTTGTTCAACAGTGCCAATCCTCATTCCCCTGTATTCAACAGGTGCACCAGCATTGAGGCCACGAATTGACTGTTCAAACTCGACAATATAAAAGTCAAAATCATCAAAGCGTTTCTCTAACGCCTGCGCAAAGTTTTTATGCAAAGCATAAGTTTTATTAGCGAGTGCTATATCATTTGGCTTTTGCTCTGGAGGGTAATCAACAGATATACCTCCTTTTATCAATTTTGATAAGCTTCCAGTTGAAAATTGCACGCCAGAAGTATTAAGGCTGAAATCAACACCAGAGCTAACCCAGAAAATTGTGTTATTAGTGATAAGCCTATCATAAGGGGAAAAGACGAAGATCCCGTAATGCATAGATAAAGTATCAACATCAAATCGTCCAGATTCAATTTGACCTATTCGGTAGCCTCTAAAATAGATAGAAGTACCAACATCGAGTACTTCTGCTGAGCTCGCGGTTAATTTGAAACGCTTACCCTCTATATCATTACTTATCAAAGCAGGTTCATCTTGTAAGGTAAACAAATATGACAGGTTCTGGCTCTGGCCAGGCTCTAACTCTAAATACGCCCCAGAGAGTAAGGTGTTCATACCGGAAATACCAGATTGGTCTATACGTGGCTTAACAACCCAAAACTTGGCATCTTCAGTTAGTAAATCACCATATTGATTGCCGATTTGAACTTTAGCTAACACGCCATTTTGAGATAGATCTAATTCTAAGCCTTTCACCAGACCGACTTTGACATTTCTTACTTTAACTTCTGTCTTACCTGCAGTGATGCCATCTGCTGTTGTCATTTTTACATAAATCGTATGACCTTGATCAGCTTGATATTTAAATAACATCCAAGTCGTTATAATCAGTGCGATGATCGGAATAATCCAAATCACAGTAAACTTTGGTTTAGATTCAATATAAGCATGTTCATTCATGATTGTGAAACTTGTCCCATAAGATCCGAGGGTCGAAACTATTCACGGCAACGATCTGACATAACACCATGATAGTAAAAAATACGATACCAATTCTAGGTTCAACACTGAGCACAGTACCAAGTTGTACCAAAGAAACCAAAATAATCACGACGAAAACATCTATCATTGACCATTTCCCCATTATTTCTAACCAACGATAAATTGTACTGGCTCGTTTTGGGTGGGTACACTTTCTTGATTGTAAAATTAAATAGAACAATGCAGCCGCTTTAATAATTGGGATACAGATACTGGCTAAGAATATAAGTATAGCGACTGGGTATGATCCTGATTGCCACATAACAACAACGCCAGAGAAAATAGTAGCAGGTGTTTCATTGCCTAGGTTAACGGTATTCATAATTGGTAAAAGGTTTGCAGGTATTAAAAAGACCGTTGCAGTTAACATCCAAACAATTGCTCTTTGCGCTGAGTTTGGTTTACGAAAGTAAGTTTTAGTATAACAACGTGGGCAGTGAGTTTCTCTGGTTAGCTGGGAGCAAGTTAAGCATTGTTTTAGCTCTTGTGCTTTTGCACTTTTACCATCATGAAGCAATGCGGGCTGAAATAGCATCTGCCTTTCCCATAATTCTGTTTCATTTATTAAAGACAAGGTCTCTATAAAACAAACTACAAATAGAATATAAGCCCAAAAACCAAGACCAAACCCAATATCGGCGAGTGACATTAATTTAAAAACACTGACTAAAACGGCTATTAGGAATATATCAGCGAGATTAAGCGTTTTTGTCTTATTGAGTAAACGTGCTAAATAGCGAGCATTATGAGGATTTAGGTCTTGCCAATAATGACTATTCGTTAACAGCACAAGCAGACAGACGAATAGGGGGATTAAAAATGTACTGAACACAAAAATACCTGACAGAACGACACTATATTCATCTGCGAGCAAACTAAAAGCATTCCATAAACTAATATTTTGTACTAGACCATGTTGGCTGAAGCTTACAAAAGAGGGGTAAAGGCTAGAAAACAGAAACAATAGACTGGTAAGGCTGAATGCAATCAACCATTGTTGTTGATTAGCTTGATAACTAACTATCTCATTTTTACAACAAGGACAAATTGCACGCTGATGTTCTCCAAGTGAAGATACACGAACTAATGAGTCACAATGTTTGCAGGCGAGGATCATAAATAGCTAGTTTAATTCTATTCAAATATTTCATAAGTTTGATTTACTGCAGTTCACAAAGCAAGATAATTGCGTTATTTGGTTTTTTAATAAAAAAATGCCTACAAAACAGTCAAATTAAAAATAATTTCAAAAAAATGCATTTTTTTTTATTTTTACGCTTGAATTCAAAAACACTGCCCCTATTTACTAGTCATCGAAACGAACAACGAATTTTGAAGTCGGAGAAGATTCATGGGTAAAATTATTGGAATCGATTTAGGTACTACTAACTCTTGTGTTGCAGTACTAGATGGTGATAGCGCACGCGTTATTGAAAATGCTGAGGGTGATCGTACAACCCCATCAATTATTGCTTTCACTGAAGAAGGTGAAACTTTAGTAGGTCAGCCAGCTAAGCGCCAAGCGGTTACAAACCCTAAAAACACATTATTTGCAATCAAGCGTTTAATCGGTCGTCGCTTCGAAGACGAAGAAGTACAACGTGACATTAGCATCATGCCTTTCACTATCACTAAAGCAGACAATGGTGATGCATGGGTAGAAGTGCGTGGAGAAAAACGTGCTGCACCTCAGATTTCAGCTGAAGTGCTTAAGAAAATGAAAAAGACAGCGGAAGACTTCCTAGGTGAAGAAGTAACTGAAGCTGTAATCACAGTACCAGCTTATTTTAACGATTCTCAGCGTCAAGCAACAAAAGATGCTGGCCGTATCGCTGGTCTTGAAGTGAAGCGTATCATCAATGAGCCAACTGCTGCTGCACTTGCATACGGCATGGACAAGAAACAAGGTGACAATGTTGTTGCTGTATATGACCTTGGTGGTGGTACATTCGACATCTCAATCATCGAAATCGATGAAGTAGATGGCGAGCACACGTTTGAAGTACTTGCTACAAATGGTGACACGCACTTAGGCGGTGAAGACTTTGATAACCGTGTTATTAACTACCTAGTAGCTGAATTCCAAAAAGATCAAGGTATTGACCTTAAGAATGACCCGCTTGCAATGCAGCGTGTTAAAGAAGCTGCAGAAAAAGCTAAGATTGAACTTTCAAGTGCACAGCAAACTGAAGTTAACTTACCTTATGTGACAGCAGACGCGACTGGTCCTAAGCACATGAACGTAAAACTAACTCGCGCTAAGCTTGAGTCTTTAGTTGAAGATTTAGTAACTCAATCAATTGAGCCATTAAAGCGTGCACTTGCTGATGCAGACCTTTCTGTGAGCGACGTAAACGACATCATCCTTGTTGGTGGTCAAACACGTATGCCATTAGTTCAGAAGACAGTAACTGAATTCTTCGGTAAAGAGCCTCGTAAAGACGTAAACCCTGATGAAGCGGTTGCTGTAGGTGCTGCAGTTCAAGGTGGTGTATTAGCTGGTGACGTAAAAGATGTATTATTACTAGACGTTTGTCCTTTATCACTTGGTATTGAGACTATGGGTCAGGTAATGACTGCACTAATTGAGAAGAACACGACTATTCCTACTAAGAAGTCGCAAACGTTCTCAACTGCAGAAGACAACCAGTCAGCAGTAACAATCCACGTTTTACAGGGTGAGCGTAAGCGTTCAAGTGACAATAAGTCTCTTGGCCAATTCAACCTTGAAGGTATTCGTCCAGCACAACGTGGTGTACCACAAATCGAAGTAACATTTGATGTTGATGCTGACGGTATCTTACACGTTTCTGCAAAAGATAAAGATACTGGTAAAGAGCAAAAGATCACTATCCAAGCTTCTTCTGGTCTAAACGATGATGAGATTGAGCAAATGGTTCGTGATGCTGAGGCGAATGCTGAAGAAGATAAGAAGTTCGAAGAACTTGTCGCTTCACGTAACCAAGCTGATGCTATGGTTCACGGTACGCGTAAGCAAATCGAAGAAGCAGGTGATGCATTACCAGCAGAAGACAAAACTGCAATCGAAGCTGCACTTTCTGAATTAGAAACTGCAATTAAAGGCGAAAGCAAAGAAGAGATCGATGCTAAAGTGCAAGCTCTAGCTGAGAAATCTCAGAAGCTTATGGAAATTGCTCAAGCAAATGCACAAGCGCAACAAGCACAAGGTGCTGACGCCGGTGCACAGCAGCAAGGTTCAGCTAAGCAAGATGATGATGTTGTTGACGCTGAATTCGAAGAAGTAAAAGAAAACAAGTAATTGTTATTTCCAGGGCGCGTAAGCATTGCTTAACGCGCCCTTAGTCTATCTAAAATTCAGTTTATTAAGCCTTGAGCAAGTAGGCTTATCCTTATCTAAGAGTAATAAAAACTATGTCAAAACGTGACTATTATGAAGTACTTGGTGTTTCCAAAGATGCCAGTGAACGTGACATAAAAAAAGCTTATAAACGCTTAGCAATGAAGTACCACCCAGATAGAACAGCGGGTGATGCGGATTTAGAAGCCAAGTTTAAAGAAGTAAAAGAAGCATACGAAGTACTTACAGACAGTCAAAAACGTCAGATGTATGACCAATACGGCCACGCAGCGTTTGATCAAAATGGTGGTGGCGGCCATGGTGGCTTTGGCGGAGGCCATGGTGACTTTGGTGATATTTTCGGTGACGTATTCGGTGATATTTTTGGTGGCGGCGGTCGTCGTCAATCTCGTCAACAACGTGGTTCAGATCTTCGTTACAATATGGAACTTAGCCTTGAAGAGGCCGTTCGAGGTAAAGAAGTTGAAATCAAGGTGCCAACTTGGGTAAGTTGTGAACCATGTGACGGAAGTGGGGCTAAAGCTGGCTCTAAACCTAAGACGTGTCCAACTTGCCATGGTGCTGGTCAAGTGCAAATGCGCCAAGGCTTTTTTGCTGTTCAGCAAACATGTCCTACATGTCAAGGTACAGGCTCTGTTATTTCAGATCCATGTGATAGTTGTCACGGGCAAGGACGAGTTGAGAAAACCAAAACGCTTTCAGTAAAAATTCCAGCAGGCGTTGATACTGGCGACCGTATTCGTCTTACGGGTGAAGGTGAGGCCGGTATGCATGGCGCACCATCTGGGGATTTATATGTGCAAGTTTCTGTGCGTGAGCATCCGATATTCACGCGTGATGGCAATAACTTGTATTGTGAGGTGCCAATTAGTTTCACTACAGCAGCAGTCGGCGGTGAAATTGAAGTACCAACCCTAGATGGCCGAGCAAACCTTAAAATACCAGCTGAAAGTCAAACAGGTAAGATGTTCAGAATGCGCGGTAAAGGTGTTAAATCTGTGCGCAGCGGTTCAGTCGGTGACCTAATTTGTAAAGTGGTAATTGAAACACCAGTAAACTTAAATGACAGACAAAAAGAACTGTTAAAAGAGTTAGAAGAAAGCATGGGGGCAGACAACGGTAAAAATAGACCGAAAGCACAAGGTTTCTTTGATGGTGTTAAGAAGTTCTTCGATGACTTAACAAAGTAAAATTTGTTGAACCAAAAACGGCGCTACGCGCCGTTTTTCTTTTCTAATCTAAAATTAATAGATAGTCTTGTTCACCCTCACATCGACATGCTTGTGATTGACCATCCTTTTTACCAAATAAACTTCCTGATTTACAACCAAACAATTGGCATTTTGCCTCACAGGCCATTGTGTCTCGCCATGTGACATACTCGTTATTCATGAAACTAAATGCAGAAGTAACCGTCAGCATGCCTATGAAAAGAGTGAGCCCTTTAAGCTTTGATTTAAGCCACATGCGACATCTCTTTTTCATAAGTATTAAACTTTAGTCTAATGCTTAAACGGCATTGTTCAAGTAAAGATTCATGTTATGTTGGCAATCAATTTAAGCTGTATTTTTAAAATTTAATGTTTAGAACTAACCACCTAAATTCAGATTCTTTAGCTATAAAATTAGAGTGATTGATTTATAAACTAAAATTTAATTTAAAGATTTTAATTCCGACTTGGCTCTGAGTTTTTCTGTTGTTTTAATAACCAAACTCTGTAAGTCCAAATTTTTATATTCAAAAATTTTCTAAGTTGAGCTTACACGTGTAAGCCTATCTATTTCAATGACTTAAACTACCATTTGCAAAGGCATAGTAATTTTCTTGTTAAATAATTGCATAGAGTAATTGATCTAACGCGTTTTTTGTGCCGTAATGTAGGTATATTCAACTGGTCTGATGAGTTAGTTATGAGTTTAAGAACACAATTTAGAAAAGTATTACCAAGTATCTCAATTACAGAACAAGAAGCGCTAGACGCAGGTGATGTTTGGTTAGAAGGTTCAATCTACCAAGGTAAGCCTGATTTTAGTGCACTTCGTGCAGTGCCAGAGGCAACACTTTCGGCAGAAGAGCAAGCTTTCATTGATGGTCCAGTGAAAGAGTTAATGGCTATGATTGATGATTCTGTTATTCAAAACAGTAAGCATCTTCCTGAACATATTTTAGATTTCTTGAAGAAAGAAAGATTCTTCTCTTTGATCATTCCAAAATCTTATGGTGGCCGAGAGTTTAGCCCTTATGCTAATTCAACCATCGTAGGTACAATCGCGACCAAATCTTCAGCTGTAGCGGTAACTGTTATGGTGCCTAATTCATTAGGTCCGGGTGAGTTATTAATGCACTATGGTACTGAAGAGCAGCGTGCACATTACTTACCTCGTCTAGCTAATGGTACTGATATTCCATGTTTTGCACTTACCAGTCCTGAAGCAGGTTCTGATGCGGGTGGTATTCCAGATCAGGGTATCGTAACTAAGGGTATGCACAATGGTGAAGAAGTTCTAGGATTAGAAATTACGTGGGACAAGCGTTACATCACTTTAGCACCTATTGCGACAGTATTAGGCCTGGCATTCAAAGTATTTGATCCTGAAGGTCTATTAGGTGGTAAAGAAGAGTTAGGTATTACGTGTGCGTTAATTCCAAAATTACATCCAGGTGTTGAGCTTGGGAATCGCCATGACCCTATGGGTATTCGTTTTTACAATGGTACTACACGGGGTAATAAAGTGTTCATTCCAATGGAATTCATCATCGGTGGGCAGAATAACATTGGTCGTGGTTGGCAGATGCTTGTTAGCTGTCTTGGCGCCGGTCGTGGTATCTCGCTTCCAGCTTTAGGTGTTTCAACAAGCCAGGTTGCACTTAAGTCAGCTTCAGAATATGCCGCGGTTCGTGAGCAGTTTGGTCTATCAATTGGCCAATTTGAAGGTATTCAAGAAAAGCTTGCTGATATTGCGGGTAAAACTTACCTTCAAGAGTCTATGCGTGTGTTAACCACTGAAGGTTTAGGCATGGGCCTGAAACCATCAGTTGTTACTGCAATCGCAAAATATCATATGACTGAAATTGGTCGTGATGTGCTTGATTCGGCAATGGACATTCTAGCTGGTAAGGCGATCCAAAACGGTCCACAGAACACGTTAGCTAGCGGTTATGTTGCTCAGCCAATCGCAATCACTGTTGAAGGCGCGAACATTCTAACTCGAAACCTGATGATCTTTGGTCAAGGTGTTATGCGTTGTCACCCGCATCTTCAAGAAATGGTTGAAGCAATTCATAGTGAAGAAGCTGACGCAGATAAGAAGTTTAATAAGAAATTCCGTCAAACAGTAGGCTATGGTATTTCGAATGGCTTACGTGCATTCGGCCTAGGTTTAATGCCATTTATGGCTGGTAGTCAAAGTTCGTTGTCTGAAGTTAAACCATACGAGAAAGCTGTTATGCAATTATCATCTCGATTAGCTCTTTTTGCAGATTTCTCATTATTGGTACTAGGTGGTAAATTAAAGCAGGCTGAAATGCTATCAGCGCGTCTTGGTGACGTAATGAGTTACCTATATGCTGCTATGGCTTCTATTAAGTATTATGAGCAGAAAGTATCTGAGTCAGAGCGTGCACAAGCAGCGCCTTATTTCCATTATGGAACGCGTTGGGCATTACAAAATGCTGAAATCGCATTACATAAATTCTTAGATAACTTCCCAGCAAGTTTTGCTCGCAAGTTCTTACGTGTAGCAACATTACAATTTAGCCACAGAATGGCAAAAATTGACGACAATTTGATTCGTGAGTTAGCTGCTGCCGCTCAACAAGATACAGCATTTAAATCACAAATCACTAAACTTGTTAAACCAACTGCTGGTGATGGTCACGATATTAACGAGCAGGCATATAAAGCTAAGATGGCTTGTCTTGATTTACTTAAAGTACTTAAGAAAGCACTTCGTTCAAAACAAGTAAAACCAGGTGTGCGTTTTGCTGATACGCTAGATAATGCTTTAGCTGCGAATGTTATTACTAGCGAGCAATATGCTAAGTTAATTGATTACAACAAGAAGCGTGAAAAAGCGATTCGAGTTGATGAGTTTGATTTCGACTTAAACCTTATTGATGATTGTCCGTTGAATACTGATATTCAACAGGCCAGTTAACAATCGTGGAGAACAACGCCCAGCAATTCGCTGGGCGTTTTTATTTTAGGCGCGTACAATAAATCTTAGTTTAATAATAATTTAAAAGTTATTGCTTTGAGTATACGTAATTTAGAAAAGTACATACCCGAGCTGAAGCTCACAGATTTATCTATTTCACTTTGGAGTGGGTGTGGGCAAATTCAATCTGGTTTCTTTAATTCACATCCAGTGATAGTTAAACTCAGTGAAATTCCTGAAAACATAAATCACCAAGTCATTTCACAAAGTGATTTTGCCAAACAGAGAAAAGATAAGTCTTATCTTAACGAAATCAATTTTTACAACTACCCGACTTGTCATACAGCTTTCGAGAAAGTAAGACCCTATTGTTACTTTGCAAATAGATTAGGTTCTTTAAATATTTTGATCTTAGAAGACTTTAAATCAAAGGGTTTTCAAAATATAAATGATCATAAACTTGAACATATCTATGCAGTTGTTAAATGGTTAGCACAGTTTCATGCGCAAGGGCTTACCCTTATCGAATCAGAACCATTTCCATTAGGTGGATATTGGCATCTTGAAACAAGGCCTGATGAGTTTGAAAAGATGGAATTCATTGATTTAAAACATCAAGCAAGGTATTTGGCAGACTCACTTTATAATGCTCGCTATCAGACGTTAATACATGGAGATTCTAAGTTAGCAAACTACGCATTCGATCCAAATTACACTGTACTTGGCTATGATTTTCAATATGTCGGTTCTGGTATTGGGTTACAAGATGTCATGTTGTTTATGACAAGTGTGTTTGATGGTGATGCGTGTGCAAAATATGAATCATCTATACTTAATTTATACTTTGAAAGTTTACTTAAAGCACTGAGTAATAGCATGAGTATGAAAGAGTGTGAACTTTTAGAGCATGAGTGGCGTACTCTATGGCCAATAGTATGGTCTGATTTCTATCGTTTTTTAAATGGTTGGAAACCTGAACATAAAAAAATAACGCAATTTATGCAAGATAAGTTTTCAGAAGTTCTAAACAAGATATGATTTTTTCTTTACTAAGTGCGCTTTGCTGGTCTTTATTTGATATTTCAAGAAAAGAGTTGGCGCAGCATATTAATCCAAAGTTCTTGTCGCTGGCGATGAGTGTCAGTGTTCTGCCTTTGTTCTTCTTATTGTGGGGATTTCAAGGGTATCAATTTCCGAGTAATTCTTATTATTTTCCTGCAACAATAAGTGGTGTACTCGCTGCAATAGGCAGTGTTTGTTTTATGTTCGCTATCTCGAAAGGCAAACTTGCAATTGTATTATCGATTACTGCTTGTACACCCTTTATTTCAGCAGTGTTCTCATTCTTATTCTTAGACGAACTACTCTCTCGATTCGAGTGGCTAGGCATTGTATTAGTTGTGTTTGCAACCATGCTACTTGCTGGCACATCAATTAATACACGTGAAAAATCAAGCTTATACGCATTAATTACTGCATTTGCATGGGGCACCTGTATTGTTTTCGATAAACAAGCGTTAACTTTTGGCTCAAGTTCTTTCCATGGCATGTTTCTGACATCCATAATTATTGCAGTTTTGTCTATTAGTTTGCGAATTGACTACCAATGGCGGACTTTGTTTAAAAATTTTAAGTGGTGGCTTATTGCTGTAATGGTGTTTTTTGGTGCTGTATTTTTTCAATTTGCTGCGCTTGAATATCTAAACCCTGGTGTTGTAGAGGCCATTAAACGTGGAATTGGTATTGTACTTGCTGTGATTATTGGTCGCGTATTTTATCAAGAAACTTTGTCTAGCAAGCAAATAACGGGTGTTTGCTTAGTTTTGTCTGCAACTTATTTATTCATGTAAAGGGGCTTTACAAACCGCTTTTTTATTTTTCTAGAAAACTTATAATGTCCACTAGAATATTCGGAGTTTATATGAAGTATTTAGTTTTATTGCTTTTCTCAGCCAGTATGTTCAGTTTTAGTTCTTCTGCACAGACAAGCGATTTATCAGTAACAATGAAAAACATAGGTCATGCTTACAAAAAGGCAGTTCGCTCAACTGACGATAAAGAAATAATCAGTCAAATAGATGAAATGATTATTTTGATTAAAAAAAGTAAAAAGGCTAATTTCAAACCTGATTTAAAAGAGCAATCAATCGAGGGATTAGATAAGGTCATCGCCGTATTACAAGAATCAAAGCGCTTTGTAGAGAAGGGTGAAATTACTAAAGCTAAGGCAAAATTAAAGAAAGTTGATGTACTTCGAGAGAAATATCATGAGCTACACGAGCCACCAAGTGTCTGGGAGCTATTATTTGGATAGAGAAAAGCGGCATAAATGCCGCTTTTTTATTTCTTCTTTTTCTTCATGCCTTGGACGGCTTTGAATCTTGGATTAGATTTACAGATTACAAATACTCGGCCACGTCTTTTTACCACTTGGCAACCAGGGCGACTTTTGGCACTTTTTAAAGAACTGAGTACTTTCATAAATATTCCTTATATTATTTGCTTGCAAGATTTTTGAAGCGGCGGTTGAATTGAGCAACACGACCATCAGAAGCAGTAATTTTCTGCTTACCTGTATAGAAAGGGTGTGATTCACTTGAAACATCAATTGGTACATATGGGTAAGTTACGCCATCAATTTCGACTGTTCTATCAGATTTGATTGTTGAACCAACAATGAAGTATTTATCAATAGAAGTATCGTGAAATGCCACTTGTTCGTAATCAGGGTGAATATTAGGTTTCATAAAACGCTCTTTTGTTTTGTTATAATATCTCGCATCTTATTCTAAATGAAAATTATTTGCAAATGGGTTTTGGTAAAATTTGTCGATTTTGATGGTTTGTTGCGCAAACAAACAACTTGTCTCTAGCTATTCGTTGTAGGCCTGTTATAAATAAGGTGTAAGTTTTTAAGGGAAGCAACAATGGAAGAGCTAAATAATAACTTGGATAACACCGTGATTGATTCGCTCAAAAATAAAGATCACAGTGGTATTAACAAACAGCTTGATCAGTTGAGTTGTACTCATAGTGACATCATTGAGTTACTTGCAGAATATGTTGTATTAGCGGAGCAAGACGATGAAAGCTTTGACGCTTGGTACGACGATCTTTGCGAAGATCAATTAAAAGTTTTAAAGGCATTTGAAATTATGAGAGCTCACTTAGAGTAGTGAGCTCATCTTACTGATAAATCATATTGCTTAATTAAACGCTCAATATAACGCTGTCTAATAAGCTGTTTTGGTAAAACTGGATTGTCTAGTGCAACTGCGTTATTAAGTTGTCTGAGTGCAACATGAAGTGTTTTTCGTGTCTCCTCATCGAGTATGTCTAAGCTAAAATCTTCAGTTAAAAATGAAATAACATACTTAAATAGATCGATAGCAACGATTTCTTCTATCTTTCCAGTAGAACTGATTGCGCCATATTTTCCTACTAAGAAATATTGCCAACTCGATTGAATAGATTCTTCTAGATCTTCTGTAAATGAGGCGATAAGTGTTTCGGGTAAACCATGCACTAACTGATTCAAAGTCTGTTGATAGAGACTCCCAAAATACATGAATGCTTGACTTGATGACTCAATATTTTGCTTTATAAGTATTTGAGCCCAAGCTTGATATCCTCTCGGGTAATATTCAATCTGCTCTGTATGATCTGTGATCCCTAAGTAAGAATTGACTTTAAGTTTATTTTCTATAACGAAACTGCTCGCTGGAAACAAACCTGACTCTTGCCACTCAAATAAGATGTCTTCATTGACTCTCGCAGACTGGCATATTTCTATAGTTTGATAAAAATTCTCATTGAAATGATTAAGTAAACTCATAGCGACACTGGTTAAATATACAGTGTTTGTATTTAATCAGTAATACAACCAATTTACAAGTCATTCAGTCTAAAGAAAGCTCGGAACTGCTACTGTTTTATGTAAGAATATTAGCACTTGGAATAAGAAAAGTTGTAAACATGCAGATTAACGAAAAACTTAAACAAGCAAGCTTGATCACCGCGATAAAAACTCCTTACATAGCAACTGGCGAAATCGATTTACTCGCCTATGACAAATTAGTTGAGCTACAAATCGAAGCGGGTGTCGACGGCATTATCGTAGGTGGTACAACCGGTGAAGGCCAATTAATGAATTGGGAAGAGCACCTAATGTTAATTGCGCACACTGTAAGTAAGTACAAGCAACAAATTTTAGTTATCGGTAATACGGGCAGTAACAATACCCGTGAAGCTGTTAAAGCAACAGAATATGGTTTTGCAACGGGAATGGATGCCGCATTACAGATAAACCCTTACTATGGTCGCACTTCAGTTGAAGGTGTTGTAAAACACTTCGAAAAAGTACTCGAAATTGGCCCTGCATTTATTTACAACGTACCGGGAAGAACGGGCCAGGATTTAACACCAGATATCATTGAGCCTCTTTCGAAGCATGACAATTTTATTGGTGTTAAAGAGTGTGCAGGTAATGAACGTATTGCTCAATATGAACAACAAGGTATCGCATGCTGGTCGGGTAATGACGATGAAGCACACGATGCAAGACATTTACATGGTGCACATGGTGTCATTTCAGTTACTTCTAATATTGTGCCTAAGCAGTTTAGAAGTTTGATGAACGAACGTAATGACGAACTGAATCAATCATTGCAGCCATTAATCTCTTGGTTATTCTGCGAACCTAACCCGATCGCAATAAACACGGCGCTTATGATGACTGGTGCTGTAAAACCTGTCTTTAGATTACCTTATGTTCCGTTAAGTACATCTCAACAACAACAAGGCTTACAATTAATCTCCGAGCTAGCAACGGGTAGTTATGTTGGTCATGTACCAAGTTTACTAGACTCTGAGTCAATTATTCTTTGTTAGAACACATTTATTGACGTATAATCTGCGGCCTTTTAATGATTGGCCGCAGGTTTATGTTATGAATTTCAAATCTTTTAGTTTTTCTCCGCTTATTCTGCAAGCACTAGACGAATTAGATTTTCACACCCTTACACCAATTCAGCAAGTTGCTATCCCTGTTGTAAGAAAAGGGCATGATGTACTTGCTACTGCTCAAACTGGTACAGGTAAAACAGCCGCTTTTAGTTTGCCAATCATACAGAATATTTTTGAACATGCTGAGCAACATCCTAGAGCTTTGATCATAGCGCCAACACGTGAGTTAGCAGAACAAATTGCAAATAACTGCAAACAATTTGCTAAATATACTGACATTAATGTGGTTGCTTTATTTGGCGGTGTGAATACTGCTGGCCAAGAAGAACAATTGAACTCTGGCTGTGATATTTTGGTTGCAACACCAGGAAGGCTTCTTGATCACTTACGTCTTGGCAGTGTAAATCTGTCTCAGGTAAAGCATTTAGTGTTAGATGAAGCAGACAGACTACTTGATATGGGCTTTATTACTGACATCCAAAAAGTAATAGAGCTATGTCATGAAGATAAACAACAATTATTCTTCTCGGCAACTTTCCCAACGACAATGAAACAATTTGCACGTCAAGTTTTAAAGCACCCTAAGTTTGTTCAAGTTACACCTGAAAACACGACAGCAGAAACGGTAAGGCATATTGTTTATCCCGTTGAGCAAGGTAGAAAGCAAGAGCTGCTTTCTGAGTTGATTGGCAAAAAGAATTGGCAACAAGTTCTTGTATTTGTGAACATGAAAGATGTTGCTGACGACATTGTTAAAGAGCTAAACCTTGATGGAATTCCTGCCACTGTTTGTCACGGCGATAAAAAGCAAGGTGCTAGACGTCGTGCTCTTCGTGAATTCAAAGAAGGCAAGGTTCGCGTATTAGTTGCCACTGAAGTTGCGGCGCGCGGAATTGATATCGAAGGTTTACCTCGTGTTGTTAACTATGATCTTCCTTATCTTGCAGAAGATTACGTACACCGTATTGGTAGAACAGGTCGTGCTGGTCAGCAGGGCCAAGCAATTTCATTTGTTGCACGTGAAGAAGAGCAAGTATTACTGCATATTGAAGAGTTAATTGGGCAACAAATTAAGCGCTATTATTTACCTGGCTATGAAGTAAGCAGTCGTGAAAGTCTGATTAAAAACTTAACTAAAAAACCTTCACATCAACGTAGAAAACCAAAAACTAACCGCCCTAGTAATCAGGCAAGTGGTGAAGCGAGAGCGAAAAACAGAGCGCGTATCGCGAATGTGAGAAAGCAGATTAAAGGTAAGTCTTTAAAGTTGAGTAAATAAATCCTTTTTAAGTAAAATATCCAAAAGGTTGCTAAGTGCAACCTTTTTTAGTTTTTTCACTACATTGATTAAATAGCATATGCCGCTAGGCTTATCCCTTCAATTTTGCTGGCTTGTTGTATTGCATCATCTCTTGCCATGGTTTTTAAATATCTATTAAGATTATTAAAGCTCAATGGTGGATTCTTAATTTCGTCGGCCCAAATACACAGCATAAATAAAATGTAATCACAGACAGTAATTGATTCACCAACTAAATAGGTATTGTCGTTGAGTTGTTTATCAATGATCTGTAATACATCTTTTAATCTAGTTTGCTGTGTTCTAATGATATCATCGTAAATTAATGCGTTTTGTGTATGTCTTTCTGGATAAAAGTAAGTCATCAGTTCAGTTTGCAGTGTACTAGTTAAATACATCAACCACTGATTGAAAATAGCCTTTTGTTTTATATCTGCTGGAATAAGAGATGCTTCAGGGTGTTTTTCTGCAAGGTATAAGCAAATTGCTGCGCTTTCAAAGAGAACAAATTCATCATCAACCAAAGTTGGGATCCGTCCTGTTGGGTTAATTGATAAATATTGTGCAGACTTTTGGGCAAGCTTTTTTCTATCCACAAGCTCGAGTTGATAAGGGGCATTAATTGCTTTTAAAACAAAATGAGGAGCAAGACTGGCATTACAAGGGTAGTAAAACAGAGTATACATACTTCACCTAGATAGTTAGAGTTTTTCGATAGCAGTGTCCTTTCAGTTAAATGATACTTGAAAAACTTAGGTGAGATAATCTGTTTAATCAAGAAATTACTTCACTTTACAAACAAAAACGGCAACCTGAGTTGCCGTTTTATAGCTTTAAAATGCTGATTTAGTTACTCACTAAGGCGTATAGTAAATAGGCGAGTTAGGGCCTACAGGTAAACCAAAACCGAACACCCAAATATAAAACAGAGCAACCCAGCCAACAAAGAAGAACATACTGTACGGAAGCATGGTCGCTACTAGCGTACCGATACCCATATCTCTTTTGTACTTAGTTGCAACTGCGAGTATAAGACCAAAATAACTCATCATAGGTGTGATCAAGTTAGTCACTGAGTCACCAATACGGTAAGCGGCTTGAATAGTTTCTGGCGCATAACCAATTAGCATTAACATTGGTACGAAGATAGGGGCAGTCACAGCCCACTGAGCTGAAGATGAGCCTAAGCTTAGGTTAACTAATGCACACATAAAGATAAACAGTACAAAGACTTCAGGGCCAGTTAGATTAAGCGCTTGAAGCAGTGCTGCGCCATTAATTGCTAAAATAGTACCGAGGTTCGTCCATTTGAAGAAAGCAACGAACTGAGCCGCAAAGAATACAAGTACAATGTACATACCCATAGAGCTCATTGATTTACTCATAGCGTCAATGACGTCGCGGTCATTCTTCATGGTGCCAACAACGCGACCATAAACAAAACCAGGGATTGCAAAGGTAACAAAGATAAATACTACGATACCTTTTAGGAATGGAGAGCCAGCTACTTCACCGGTTTCAGGGTGACGTAAAATACCATTTTCAGGCACAATGGTTAACGCAAGAAGCACAGATACAACAAGCAGAGAAACACCAGCCCATTTCAAACCAGATTTTTCTTTCGCACTTAATTTTTCAATGTTGTTTTCGCTTAAGTCGATGCTTGCTTCGTCAGGGTTGTATTTGCCAAGACGCGGTTCAACAATTTTTTCTGTAACTAATGTACCAACGATGGCAATTAGGAATACTGATATCATCATGAAGTACCAGTTCGCCTCAGGGCCGACTTCATAAGTTGGGTCAATCATCTGTGCCGCAGGTGTTGTAATACCTGCAAGTAGCGGATCAATTGTGCCGAGTAAAAGGTTTGCACTATAGCCACCTGAGACGCCAGCAAACGCCGCAGCTAGACCTGCAAGTGGGTGACGACCTAGGCTATGGAAAATCATTGCAGCAAGCGGAATTAATACAACATAGCCTAATTCAGATGCAGTATTTGATAAGATTGCGGCGAAAACAACCATGAAAGTAACAAGGCGCTTTGAAGCACCCATCACCATACCGCGCATCGCAGCAGAAAGCATACCTGAGTGCTCTGCAACACTTACACCCAGAAGTGCAACCAATACAGTGCCTAGAGGTGCGAAGCCTGTGAAGTTAGTTACAAGGCCTGTAACAATACGTTGTAGACCTTCAGCACTTAAAAGGCTTACAACTTCAATGACCCCATCTGGATCACGTCCTTTAGCGCCTTCTGGGCGAGGGTCAATGGCGCTTAAGCCAAACCAATCTGCTATTCCACTGAAAATGACAATGGCAATACAAAACATAGCAAATAAAGTGATAGGGTGGGGTAACAAATTACCTAAAAATTCAACAGTTGCTAAAAAGCGATTAAACAAACCCTGTGGTTTTTGTTCTGTTGATTGTTGATTTTCAGGCTTTGTCTCAACTGCGTTCGACATAATGAAAAATACTCAATACCAAAATTGCCGCATAACCTACCACTTTTTTAATTTGAAATCATTTTTTTACCGTTAATTCACAGTAAAAACAGGACAAACACCATGACGAAAACCTGACAATTTGGCAATATAGACTCAACTAAACGTTAACCGTCTTTAATATGCACATTCACTTTCTTGGCACTTCATCAGGTGTACCTAGTCAAACTAGAAACACATCGTCTACAGCAATTTCATTCGATAAAACAAAATCATGGGTCATGGTTGATTGTGGCGAGGCAACACAGCATCAACTACAAAAGTCTCCTCTGTCTTTTTTTTATTTAGATGTTATCTGTATTAGTCATGTTCATGGAGATCATTGCTATGGTTTGCCTGGGTTATTTTCTTCTATGGCGATGAATGGAAAAAAATCTGCTGTTCACCTAATCGCGCCCAAAGAAGTAATTTCATGGTTACACGCCACTTTTCATATGTCTGATACCAAATTGAACTTTGATTTAATCACGCATGATATTAGTGAAATGGCTGGTTCATCTGATTTCAATTTTTGTGATATTGAAGTTATCCCCTTAAAGCATAGAGTCTCCAGCTTTGGTTTTAAGGTTTCTGAAAAGCTGATCCCAAAAAAGCTTAAAATTGAAAAGCTAACAAAAGACGGCATTAAAAGTGGCCCTCATTACAATAAATTGCAAAAAGGAGAAGATGTTGAATTTGGTTCAGAGCTACTTTTAAGTAAAGATTACACATTTCAAAGCTGGCAAACGCGTCGAGTCATTGTTTGCGGTGATAACGAAAAACCTACTCTTGTTGCTAATTGGTGTTATGATATTGATGTGTTAGTGCATGAGTCAACTTTTACACATAGTGACCTACACAAGGTGGGTTTTCATACAGGCCATTCAGATGCGAAAAGAGTTGCAGAGTTTGCGCAGCTTCACCAAATCCCAACGCTAATTCTAACTCATTTTAGTGTCCGATATCATGGAGAGCATGGACTTGAATGTTTAAGGCTAGAAGCTAATCACTGCTATTGTGGAAATTTAATTCTCGCAGAAGATTTTTTTATTTTCTCAATAGAGAAAATAAAATTGCATTTAGAGAAATAATAATTTGGCATATTAATAGCGCATCTTTCACTTTGATATATGCTTAAGACAGATAAAATCTCGTTTAGTGAATATGCCTACTTTAAATTTCAAAACACGTATTTTACTGTTTGTGGTTATTTTTGAAATATTGGCATATTCGTCAATTGTACTTTTTAGTAATGTTTACTACAGCAGCGCGTTATCTAATGTCAAAGAACAAGAAATCATTCAAACCTTCGAATCTAGCGCTAATAAAATTGACCACACAATCACATTGATGGAACAAAGTGCCTACAACCTAGCACAACATGGTCTCTCTTTATCTTGAGCACAATAAATCGCAATTTGAAAAAGCAGAATTAAAGCAGAAGTTTAGTACCATCTTAGAGCAGCATTTTTCATTTTTTGAACTTGCCTTAGGTGGTGGTGTTTGGTTTGAACCTATGCGAGTGTTCCAAGATACACAATATTTCGGACCATATGTTTATCGAGATAATAAACGTATACTATTTAAAAGGGAGTTAAGTGGTGAGCAATATGATTACCATAGTCAAGATTGGTATCAGTTAGGAATACAAGCTGCAGAAAATGCGTTTCCAGTTGTCTGGACACATCCTTATGTCGACGAAGGGGGTAGCTTGGCTTCTATAATGACAGTTGATGCGCCTATCATTCTAACCAATAGCGATATGATTGGTATGGCAACCGTAGATTGGTCATTGGCTGCACTAACTGCTTTTTTAGAAACAGTGAAGATTACCGATAACTCATCACCACGATTGATCCATAAAGCATCAAATAGAATTATCAGTTTTCCATTAAAATCAGAGTTGGTGATGCAAACCACACCCGATGAAGTATGGGTTAAACCAATGTATCGTGGCTCATCCAATACTAAGTTCAATACTTTTAAAAGCTTAGAAATAAACGGTAAGCTGTATGACTTGTATTTTCTCGAGACAAAAAGCGGTTTTATATTGGGTTTTTTCAGCCCACATAAAGACATTGATAAAGAAGTTAGAGCGGTATCTCAAGTCACTTTATTGGGAGGTGCAACTATCGGTATCACTTTCATCGTCTTGATTATCTTTATCATGAAGCATCTTTTTAAGCCTTTTGATTTAGTGCTTAGCCAGATCAAAGGGTCTATCAAGCATACTGATAACGAAAAAGTAACCGTTGAAAACATTGTTTATGACGAGCAAAACGAATTCACGCCAATCATTACTGAGCTAAATTTTGTCTATCAGCAAGTCAACACACATATAGCAGAAATTAATCAAGCTAATACTGAGCTTACTAAGACACAGAGTGAGTTAGTTAAGCTCAACATTGACCTAGAGCTAAAAGTCAAAACGCGTACAGATGAACTTAGTTACAAAACTGAAGAAGCGTTAAAGGCGCTTTCTGAATTGCAAACGATACAGAAAAATTGATTGAACAAGAAAAGCATGCGTCACTAGGACGATTAGTTGCTGGGATAGCCCATGAAATTAATACTCCCGTTGGCGTTGCCATCACAGCAGCTTCATTTGTTGAAGATGAAGTGGTACATCTAGAAGAGAAGTTGCAATCATGTCAGTTAACAAAACACTAATTGATTAAGGTTATTTCTGATTTCAAAGAAGGCTGTTTTATTCTTAAAAGTAATTTACATAGAACTGCTGAATTGGTTGCCAGCTTTAAACAAGTCTCTGTAGACCAATCTTCTGAATTGCTACGCAAGATAGAGCTGAATGCCTATTTAGAAGATGTGATCCGTACTTTAAAGCCAAGGATTAAAAACTCATCGCATAAGGTTCACCTTGAACCTAACCCGTTTGAAATAGAAGTGCTTTGTTGCCCAGGTGCAATAGCACAAGTTATTACAAATACCATAGAAAACGCGCTAGTTCATGCATTTGGAAAGCACGAGTCTGGTGAAGTTAATGTTTTACTGTCTCAATCAGGTGATGAAGTCAGTATTTTGATTTCAGACAATGGAAAAGGTATGCCTAGTGATGTGTTAGGGTGTATGTTTGATCCGTTTTTCACTACGAATAGAGAAAATGGTGGAAGTGGTTTAGGTATGCACTCGATCTATAACATTATTTCTCAGCAATTAAACGGGACGATTAATTGTTCGAGTATTGTTTGAAAGGGAACTCAACTTATCATTAAGTTCCCACTAAATTCAACGAATTAACGAGCGTTTGTGCTTTCGAAGATTTTGTCAGCAGACGCCGCAACAAATCCTGTATAGATTTCACCATCTTGTTTGTTGTATCGCAGTGCAAACTCATAGAAACAGCTTGGAATTGCAAACTCACCATCAGTGAATACAACATTTGCATGATCGGCCAATGTAGATGATTGCTCTAATAGCACTTCTGGTGATCCTTTGATTTCACCACCTGAAGCATTCAATTCAAACCCAGCTTCTTTTAAAGATGTATTTACCGCTTCAATAGTCTCAAAGTTCGCTAAATGATTAATGCTTACAGTGAAGTGATTAGCACGATAGCCCCATGCAGACATCCAAGCTGCATATTCACTTTCTTCAAGTAAAGCTTTGTAAGTTTCATTACTTACTTGCCAATGTGTGCCTGAGTATAAGAAATTGTCAGCTGTTACAGCTTCTTCATCAATTTGATCGACCATTTCTTTAGCAATTTTCTGTAAAGAGTCAGAGCACTTTTCAACAAGTAATTCAGAGATGAATACTTTTGGTTTAGTTGGGTCTGAATGTTCGAAGTGTTTTGCGTATAGTTTTTTTGCTTCGAAATGGTATTCTCCACACTCTTTGTAACCAACAGCTAGAAAATGCGCTGCAAGTTTTTCTAGGCCAACTTTTTCTAAGTTGAAAGTACGAAGTGCAATATGATCGTTGATAACGTCAGACTGTTGTGTTGAACCGAGTAGTTCATGAACTTTAATTGCTGAAGGTGTAACTTCTAAATAGTTAGACCAAAGGTTATCAAATAGTGTGTCAACATTGTTGTGCATAATGGTTCCTTAATTTAACGGCCTAGCCGCTTAGTTTATGTATCGCCAAGCACGACGCATAATTTTATGCCAATTTTAATTAATTGTTTTCGCTTTATAGCGCAAAAATTCTTACTGTATCACCATTTTTTAGGCTAAGTGCTTCAGCTTCTTCACGCGCAATCGTGAGTGATACCGCTTGTTTGTCTAACAGTACGTTATTAGTAAACACGGCTCTGAAATCAATGAGTTTTTGATTCGAAATAGCATAGGTTTGCTCACCGTTAACAGAGTCGACTATATTTACAGGGACAATATAAGACTCTTGTACTGTTCTGATATTATCTAGCTTTGCTTCTATTGTTGGGCCTGCATCGAACAAATCAACATAACCTCTATGCTCAAATCCTTCTTTTTGAAGGAGTCTAAGTGCAGGCTTGGTTTTTTCATGCACATGACCGATAACGGCTTGAGCCTCATCACTTAGTAAGTTCGCGTAAATTGGGTACTTAGGCATTAGTTCGCTGATAAATACCTTGTCACCTAAACCAACTAAATGGTCTGCTTGAGGAAATTCAATTGAAAAAAAGTGCTCTTGTAACCATTGCCAAAAAGGAGAATGGCCTTGAGCATCGCTTACTCCGCGCATTTCTGCAATCACAGTTTCACTAAAGCGACTACTTTGATCTGCCATAAAAGCAAAACGAATACGGCTTAAAAATCGACCGGCAAGGCCTTTACGGTATTGTTCACGTAAAAATAAAGTACAGATTTCAGAGCAACCCGTGTAATCATTACACATACTCAATATTTCAACAGTGTTATACACGTTTAATGTACTTGAATGGTGAACCGTTTTACCTAGGTGATAGTGGTAAAGAGGGACTTGTGTTCCAACCGCAGCTTCAATCGCTGTTGTGCCAACAATTTCATTTGTGTTTGTATCTTCTAATACAAACAAATAACCTTCATCAAAAGGTGTCTCAACATGTTTTGAGAAACTATTTTCAGAACGTGAAATTTTATCTTGTAGTAAGTCGTCATCAACAGGTAAAGACGTGAAGCCATGACCAGATTCTATTGCAATTTGTTTTAAGGCTGCTAAGTCAGTGTTTTTGATTGGTCTTAAGATTTGCATATTAAAGTGAGGGGCCATGTGGCCCCAAATCCTATATTAGCCGTTTACAACATCTGCAACTGCAAGCTCAAAACGAGCTAGGCCCGCTTTAATATCCTCTTCTTCAATCACAAGTGATGGCGTGAAACGAACGACATTAGTACCCGCTACAAGTGTCATTAGTCCATGTTTCATACTAGCAACTAAGAAGTCTCGAGCACGACCTTCAAACTGCTCATTTAGAACCGCACCTAAAAGTAGACCTTTACCGCGAATTTCACTGAAAACATTGTATTTTGTGTTGATAGCTTCTAGCAACTCGCGGAACATCGCTTCTTTTTGTTGAACGCCAGTAAGAACAGACTCGGTATTTACTGTATCAAAAGCCGCTTCAGCGACAGCACAAGCTAACGGGTTACCACCATAGGTTGAACCGTGAGTACCAATTTTAAGGTGTTTAGCAATATCAGTTGATGTGATCATTGCACCAATAGGAAAACCACCGCCAAGTGCTTTTGCTGTTGTTAAAATATCAGGTGTTACATTTAAACCCTGGTACGCATAAAGATGACCTGTACGTCCTACGCCAGTTTGCACTTCATCAAAAATTAGCAATGCATTATGCTGATCACATAATGCTCTAACACCTTCAGCAAATTCTTGCGTCGGAGAGATAATACCGCCTTCACCTTGAAGCGGTTCCATCATAACTGCACATGTATTGTCATCAATTAGTGACTTTAATGTTTCTAAATCGTTGTAATCACAGTGCACGATATCAGCAGGTTTAGGACCAAAGCCGTCAGAGTAAGCTGCTTGACCACCTACAGTTACAGTGAAGAAAGTACGACCATGGAAGCCTTTGTTGAAAGCAATAATTTTAGATTTTTGCTCCCCAAAGTTATCAAGTGCAAAGCGGCGAGCAAGTTTAAGTGCAGCTTCGTTTGCTTCAGCGCCTGAGTTTGCAAAGTAAACTTTATCAGCGAATGTTGCATCTGTAATTTTTTTAGCAAGTCTAAGCGCAGGTTCATTGGTCATTACATTTGATAAATGCCAAATTTTTTCGCCTTGCTCTTTTAATGCATTAACAAGATTTGGGTGACTATGGCCTAAACAGTTAACAGCGATGCCACCTGCGAAATCGATGTATTCATCACCTTTTTGATCCCACACTCGTGATCCTTTACCTTTAACAGGGATAACTTCTGAAGGGTTGTAGTTTGGCACCATGACGTGGTCAAAAAGTTCGCGGTTTACTTGCATAATACTGCCTCTAAAACATGTGTTTAATAATTATTCTTTACTATCGTTTGATAGTTTTATTAATTATTACTCTGAAGTAGAGAAATTTGCAGTGCAATATTTTTCAAATTGATAGATAATTTTGGTAATATAACCAAATAAATGGTCATTATGATAAAATTACAAGATGAAAAGTTGATCGCTCTATTAAGAGCGAATGCAAGAACCAGTATTTCAGATTTGGCAAGAATGCTCGATCAGTCACGCTCAACAGTGCAAAATAGACTTCTTAAACTCGAGCAAACTGGAGTGATTAAAGGTTATAGCGTTGAATTTGGAGAGGAGTATCTTGAAGGGCTTGTTTCTGCGCATGTTTCGATAAAGGTAAAGCAGAAACTAACTACACAAACAACGGTTGCCTTGAAGCATCATAATAACGTAACTGCCTTATATGCAATAAGTGGCGAATACGACATGATTGCCATTGTTGAAGCACAAAGTCTCCAGCAGCTCAGTAGTATACTCGATGACATCGGTGATTTAGATGGAGTAGAGAGGACTAACTCATCTGTCATTCTAGAGACCAAATTTAAACGTTAAATGCTCAGATTTACAGAAGGAAATAACTTGAACAGATACAATAAAAAATTCATCTGCTTAGTTCTTTTGCACTTCAGGTAACCAAACACCTGTTCCAGTCGTTGCAATATGGTTTACATTGCCAGTCAAAACTTTTGAGCCCACATTATAAGAGGTTTCTGGTCTACTAACTAAGTAACCCTGAACACAACGAATACCCAGGTTTTTAACTAGTTCAAACTGTTCGATTTGTTCAACGCCTTCGGCAACGATTTTCAGCCCAAGTTGATGGCCTAACTCACTAATAGAGTTTAAAATTTTAAGGTACTTAGGATTTTCATTGGCTTGGGTAATGAAAAGCTTGTCTATCTTAATAACATCAATAGGTAGATCTGCAAGTGTGCTCAAAGAGCTAAAGCCTGTACCAAAGTCATCAATCGCAACACTTATACCAGCTTTACGACAAGACTCTAGTTGTTGAATTATGTCTGAGCTGGCAGTAATAAGTGTTGACTCAGTAATCTCAAGCATTAAAGAGCTAGCTGGGAGCCCTGTTTTATTAAGTGCGTCCATTACCCAGTTGTAAATGTCTCTATGCTTAAGTTGAATACCTGATACATTGACTGATATTTTGACTTTCTTCATGCCCGCGTTGTGCCAAGCCGACATCTGCCTACATGACTCTAGCAAAATCCAATCTCCTAGCTCTAAGATAAGGTTAGATTCTTCAGCAATTGGTATAAACTCAGAAGGTGGGATAAGCCCTTCTATAGGATGCTGCCAGCGAATTAACGCTTCAAAATAATCAATGGAACAATCTTCAACGTGAACAATCGGTTGAAAAGACATATGGAAGCTGTTTGAGCTAATTGCGAGCCTCAGCTCTTCGAGAAGATAGTGATATCTGCGCATTTTATTCCCCATTTCTGGAGAGTAAACCCTAAAGATGCCTCGACCGTCAGTTTTCGCTCTGTACATGGCAACATCAGACATTTGTAATAATGCATGAGGTTGAGATGCGCTTTCTGGGTAAGAAGCGATACCAATACTAGCACCAATTTTCACAAGCTTGTTCCCGAGTACAAAATCACGTTCTATCTCAGTCAGGATTGCTTGTGCGAGTTCAGTGCAAAATGCTGGCTCTCTAATATCAGGTACAAAAACTGAGAATTCATCTCCTCCCAGTCTAGATAAATTTTGATCAATGCCGTTTTGAGGGTGAAGGTCTTGGATTTTAAATTGTCGTACTATATCTTTAAGACGATTAGCAACTTGAATTAAGATTTCATCTCCGAAGCTATGGCCAAAAGAATCATTCACTTGTTTAAAACCATCTAAGTCGATAAATAAAAGCCCACACCTAAGTTTATTTTGCTCAGCAAGCTTGAGCTGCTTCTCAAGGTGCTCGATATAGGCATGCCTATCGATTAACTGGGTGAGTTTATCTTGATAAACATGGTGATTTGTTTGTTGTTGAATTTCACAAATTTGTTTGTTTATTAAATTTATTGCATGTCTGATCTGCGTAACGGTAGAGCCGTAGTTTAGACTCTTTTCATCAACCTCAAAACGTTTTAACAGTTCATGTACGTCTTTGTTGATCTCATCTAAGGCAACTTTTTGACGTTGATGAGCCCTTTGATTTCTAGCCAGACTACTTAATGATATAACGATAAGTAAAATTGATATTAAGGTGTAGGGTGATAGTATGCTTTCAATAAAAGCATGTTTTACTTTTACTGCCATTAGCTCACCCTTATTTCGTGTCAAAACATAAACAGTGTTATGTAGTTCGATGAATTCATGAGATGGCAACATAAATCTATACCAGGCGGAAGAAGGTATGATATTTGATGTAGGATTCAGCTTAGTTACGTTAGTTTGATCTCCGTTAGTGATATCGATAAGAGACTTGGTGAATAGAAAGTTGAATATAAAACCCAACAAAATCACACAGAGAAAGAGTAGTCCTTGTATTTTAAGCTTTTTCAACATACCAGCTGGTTCCAGCAATTCCCATGCGGAGAAAGAATTTCAGACTTAAGTTTTATCATATTTATGCCAATTTATGAAAGTAAGATTTTAAATTTAGCAACAAACTGAATAGCTATGAGTAAAAGTTGAGTACTTATTAGGAATATTCACTTTACACTGTTTAAAACTTGGTCTAATTTAAAATTCTCTCTCTCACATACAAACCACTCAACGTAATGTTGAATTTGTTTAACTTGCGCATTGAATCTTGCGCTGATGACTCTGAAGTTGTCACATAAGATAAACATTCAGTTGATTAAATAGGTAAATAATCTTCAAAGCTGAAATGCAGTTTATTTCAGAAGCAAGAACTTGATGCGTAAATTCTCTATGAATAAGGCAAGGCAATGCTAAATAAACGATTCTTTAAGACCAAAGCAGAAGCTGAAATAACTTTCGAGTGTGGGTTTAAAAATGCGGATAAAATCGAACTTGTTGCTGAGTTTAATGACTGGCAACCAGTTGAGATGAAATTCGTAAAATCTCGTCAAGTATTCAAAAGTAAATTTCGCTTACCAACAAATAAACAATATCAGTTCAGATACCTGATAGATGGCGAAGTTTGGGAAAACGATAATCAAGCTGATGGCTATAAAGCAAATGGCTTTGGTTCAGAAAACAGTTTAGTGTCTACCATAAAGGAAGTTGGTATTCAGAATGAATGCATTTGAACAACTTTGCTACTTGTATGGAATAGGTTCTGAGTTTACAAAATATACTGGTGAAATTGTTAGATTTTCTCAGCCAGTTAGAGAAGCAGCTCTGAAAGCATGTGAGTTAAATTTTAATTCAATTGAATCAATTCATGCTTTAAACCATCAGTTAGATGTTGCGCCATGGTACTCTTTGCTAGCAAATATCACATTAGTTGAACAGTCTGAACCTCATCTCACGATTAGGATAAAAGACGATCAAGAATACGGGCTTTTATATTTAGCGGTACCAGAGATTGATTTAAGTGTTGAACTATCGTTTAAAAAAGCGGTTTTCTCAGGTGAATATATCGATGCTGGCACGCGTTTTGTTGAACTCAAGTTGCCTATATCAAAACAACTACCTGCTGGTTATTTCACTGCAGAGGTAACCCTTAATGACGAAGTATATTCTACAGAATTGTGGGTGACACCCAAAGAAGCTGTGACTTTTAATGAACATAAGCAATTTGGGGTTAGCGTACAGCTGTATACATTAATTTCTACTGAAAATTATGGTTTTGGTGATTTTTCAGATTTGCAGCAATTGATAAGCAAAAGTTCAAAGTTTGGCATTGATTTTATTTTGTTAAACCCTTTACACCTTTTGTTTGAAGAGCAACCTCAAAGAGCAAGTCCTTACAGCCCAAGTCACCGAGGACTTATTAATCCACTCTACATTTCAATAGCTGAGTGTCTGACTCAGCCTACCTTTGCGCAATTGGTAGACGAACATAATTCGGCATTAGTAATTTTAGATGCTGAAAAACAGGCGCAATATATAGACTACGAACTAGTCGCAGAGACAAAATATAGACTATTAAAGTCTATTTACCGTCAGTTTAAGCAGAACGCCAGCTTGAAATTACAACGAAGTTTTCGTCGGTTTTGTCAAACTAAAAGTAATTTATTGAGCATTTTTGCAGATGATGAACGGGCAAAATTCTGGCAATGGCTTGCTCATGAACAACTCAATCAATGTCAAAAACTGTGTTTGTCCCTAGGGATGAAAACAGGTTTGATCAATGATTTAGCAGTTGGTTGCGCGAAAGATGGCCTTGAATTCTTAACAAATCAACCAATATTTGCTAAGCATGCTGAAATTGGTGCACCACCCGATCCTTGGGCTGAGAATGGTCAAAATTGGGGGTTACCGGTCATTGATCCAAAAAAAATGGCGGACAATAACTTTGCTTACTTTAAGCAGTTAATAAAAGAGAACATGCAGTATTTTGGGGCTTTAAGAATTGACCATGTGATGTCATTAAGGCGTTTGTGGTGGTGTTTAACAGTCAATGCCGAGCAAAGTGGATGTTATGTGTATTATCCATTTGAATATCTTTTAGCTATTTTAAAGATTGAATCTCACCTCAATAATACCGGTTTAGTTGGTGAGGATTTAGGGGTTGTACCGCCTGAAGTTACTGAAGCCTTGGCGTTAAGTGGTATTTATGGAAATACTTTGTTTTATTTTGAAAAAAACCATATGGGCGAGTTCAAACATGGTAACGATTACCGCGAAAACTGTATGTTAATGTTATCAAACCATGACGTGCCCCCGTTTATTGCTTGGTGGTATGCACAGGACGTGGACTTGAAATTAAGTCTTTCTCTTTGCACTGAGCCAGATGCAAGTGAATTAAAGTCACAAAGACAAATTGATAAACATCGCGTATTGAATTGGCTCAATAAACCACATCTTAATTTAGAAAGTGATGTGAACGAATTGTTTAATGAACTAGTTAAAACGCTCATACAAACCCCACCTAAACTTTTTAGCTTAAACTTTGATGACTTAGCAAAGCAAACCTTACCGATTAACATTCCAGGTACAGATAAAGAATATCAGAATTGGCGACGCCGAATTCTCACACCGATAGAAGATGTGTTTACTGCACAGCAAAGTTTACTCAATGATTTAACAGCATTAAGGAAAAGCAATGATTGACTCTTTGGTCCGCAAAGAAATTACTTACGACGCGCAAATAAAAGCATTACAACAAGGTCAATTTAGTGATCCTTTTTCTTTCTTAGGATTACATGTTAATTCTGAACAGCAGTTTGAAATAAGAGCATTTATTAAAGGTGCTCACTCGGTTGAGTTGGTGAGTCCCTTTGGAAATATTGATTTCTCAAACATTAATGATTCGGGTTTATTTTTTCTAACGCTAGAAAATGTTGATTTACCAGAGCCATATCAATTGAGGGCTTTATACCACGATGGCTCAGACCACGTTTTTTACGACCCTTACCAGTTTAAATCGTCCTTAAACCAGGATGATATGTACCTATTTAATGAAGGCACCTTAGAACACGGATATCGATTATTAGGCGCGCATTGTGTTGAGCAACAAGGTGTATCAGGTGTTAGGTTTGCAGTATGGGCCCCAAATGCTCAGTCAGTCTCTGTTATCGGTGAGTTTAATCATTGGCATGCTAATCAGAACTTCATGCGCAAACACCCTGCAAGTGGTATTTGGGAATTATTTTTGCCAGAAATAGAAACGGAGCAGGGTTATAAATATGCGATTACAGATTGTCATGGAAATCGTTTTGAAAAGGCAGATCCTTATGCATTAAAAACACAACAGTCTCCAGGTACTGCATCTGTTATTCAAAAGTCGATCCCTCAAGTCTCCGTAAAAAAGAGTAAAGTTCAAAATACCCTTAATAGAGTTGATGCGCCTATCAGTATTTACGAAGTACATCTAGGCTCTTGGAAAAGAAGAGAAAGCGAAGGGGCGCGTTATCTTACTTATCGAGAATTGGCAGATGATTTAGTTAGTTATGTAAAAGAGCTAGGTTTTACGCATATTCAACTAATGCCAATCAGTGAGTATCCTTTTGATGGTTCTTGGGGTTATCAGCCTGTTGGGCTATTTTCTCCATCAAGTCGATTTGGCTCTGTAGATGACTTTGCTTATTTTATTGAGTCATGCAAAAAGGCTGAATTGGGTGTCTTATTGGACTGGGTACCGGGGCACTTTCCGTCTGATCCACATGGTTTGCATTGTTTTGATGGCACTCATTTATATGAGCATGCGGATAAACGACAAGGATTCCACCCCGATTGGAATACGTATATTTATAACTATAGTCGCCCTGAGGTTCAGTCTTATTTACTTTCAAACGCCATCTACTGGTTAGAACAATATCAAATAGATGGCTTACGCGTTGATGCCGTTGCTTCCATGTTGTACTTAGATTACAGCCGCGAAGAAAATGAATGGGTACCAAATCATTTAGGTGGTCGAGAAAACTTTGACGCCATACACCTTTTACAAAAAGTAAACACCCGCAGTTATGCTAACCAAAAAGACATCATGATGGTTGCAGAAGAGTCAACAGCTTGGCCTGGTGTGACCAATTCTGTTGATAATAATGGTTTGGGGTTTGGTTACAAGTGGAATATGGGATGGATGAATGACACGTTAAATTATATGAAGCGTGATCCAATTCATAGGCAATACCACCACCATGAAATGACCTTTTCGATGGCTTATGCCTATTCGGAAAATTATATTTTGCCACTCAGCCATGACGAAGTGGTACATGGTAAAGGCTCTTTATTATCTAAAATGCCGGGGGATGATTGGCAACAATTCGCTAATCTAAGAGCGTATTATGCATTTATGTATGCGCACCCTGGTAAAAAGTTACTTTTCATGGGCGCTGAGCTCGCACCCAGGGAAGAGTGGAACCACAATGCGGGTTTAGATTGGGATTTACTTAACTATGAAGCGCATCATGGTGTTTTTAAGACAATTCAAAAGTTAAATCAAGTCTACAAAACATCACCTGCTTTTTATGAATTGGATCAGCAATCTGATGGGTTCAAGTGGATTGACAGTGATAATAGTAAGCAAAGTATTTTCGGCTTTATTCGTTTCTCAAAATCTCTAAATGAGCATGTCGTCGTAATTTCTCATTTCACGGGTCAAGTTTACCACCAATTCAGAATGGGGGTTCCGGCTAAAGGTGTATATCAAGTTGCTCTGAACACTGATGATGTGACGTTTTGGGGCAGTGGTGTTAATGCAGTTGCACACAGCCAACAGCTTATCGAGACACAAGATATCGCCAGTCATGGCTTTGAGCAAAGTATTCAAATAACCATCCCGCCATTATCCACACTCTATTTAAAATTCGTGACGGGGTAAGAATGCTGATTTCTGGTAAAGGTAATAGCTCACCCTTAGGCGCTTCACAGTCAAATAATTCAGTGAATTTTGCAGTGTATGCTCCACAAGCTACATATGTTTCACTCTGTTTATTCGATATCAGTGGCTATGCTGAAACAGAGCGTTTGGCTATGCATTTACATGAAGGGGGAGTCTGGTCAGTAAGTGTTGAAGGCATACAAGAAGGCTGTATTTATGGCTTCCGGGCTTCTGGTAATTATGATTTGAGTTCAGGTCAGTTACATAATGAACATAAATTATTGCTAGACCCCTACGCAAAAGACCTTCACGGCCATTTTTATTGGAGCGAAAGGCACTTTTGTCATTTACCTGTTGGGCATTTCAATGATGCTGATAATGCTTTTGATATGACGAAGTCGAAATTAGCTTTACTTCAAAAATATCAAGGAGAAAGGCCAAATGTTCCATGGAGTGAGACTGTTATTTATGAGTGTCATGTAAAAGGCGCGACGAAATTAAATAACAAAATCCCCGAAGCCCTGAGAGGTAAATTTCTTGGCCTTGCACATGAACACTTCATTCATCATTTAAAGTCTATGGGTATTAATGCAATCGAGTTATTGCCTGTTCATAGCTTTATCAGTGAACAGTTTTTAACAGCCAAAGGCTTACAGAATTATTGGGGCTACAATACGCTTAACTTTTTTACCCCACATAAAGAATACCTTGTTGATGGAAACATTGATGAATTTCAGCAAATGGTTGGACTACTTCATAAAGCTGGTATAGAAGTTATCATTGATGTTGTCTTTAATCATACCGCTGAAGCTGGGCTTGAAGGGCCAACATTGTCTTTTAAGGGGCTCAATAATTCTGGTTACTATCGATTGTTAGCTGACAACTGTGATTACATTAACGATACAGGGTGTGGCAACACAGTCAATATAGATGACCCATACACGCTAAAACTCATATTAGATAGCCTACGATATTGGGTTGAATATTACGGGGTTGATGGTTTTAGGTTTGATCTCGCCAGTATTCTCGGTAGAGGCAGCAAAGGGTTCAATAAAGGTCACGCCTTCTTTCAAGCAATCCATCAAGACCCGATTATAAGTAAATGTAAACTCATCGCTGAGCCTTGGGATATTGGCCCTGGAGGCTATCAGCTAGGTGCATTTCCAGCTCCATGGCGTGAGTGGAACGATAAATACAGAGATATTGTTCGTCAGTTCTGGCAAGCCAAGCAACATGTCCTTCCTGAATTGGCTAAACGGATCCATGGTTCAAACGACTTATTTGAACACAACTTGCGAGGTCCCTTAAATTCAATCAATTTTATCACCAGCCATGACGGTTTTACACTCAATGATTGGGTGAGTTATGAACATAAAAACAATCTTGCAAATGGTGAAAACAACCAAGATGGTCACAATGACAATCACAGTTTCAACTGCGGTATTGAGGGTAAAACCCAAGATGTTAACGTTAATTCTCTCAGACTAAAACAGCAAAAAAATGCACTTATCACGCTGTTCATGTCTTGTGGTGTGCCTATGATTGCCGCAGGCACAGAGCTTTGCCATTCTCAAAAAGGTAATAACAACGCCTATTGCCAAGATAACGACATAAGTTGGTTAAATTGGGAAGAGCAAAACAACCACGATTTGAGAAACTTTATTGCTAGACTTGTAGAGATAAGGAATTGTTTTGCTATTTTCATGCATCCTTTTTTTGTACATCAAGAAGACAGCGACTTTTCTGTGCACTGGCTTGATGAACAATCTCAGCCTATGGATACCGTTAAATGGCATGACTCAACTTCGCAATTTTTAATGTGTCGTTTGGATGATAACAACAATAAAGTTTCACTGTTGTTACTCTTCAATGCAGGAGAGGCAGTAGTCAATGTCAGTCTCCCTAAGGTTACTGAAAAGTGGCATTTACATATCACCTCTGAGCCCACGGTAAAAATAAATCAAATAGATCAAGTTTTAGATATTTCAGCTCAATCAAGCTGGGTTTTTTCTACTAATTTTGAAGGAAATGATAATGAGTCATAAAAATTCAAATGGACAAGTGCCTGATACAGTCAAGGTCGACACCTTGTTAGCCGATGTCAGTGAAGATTTAAATCGACATTTTTATTATACCTTAGGGCGAGATAAAAATGTCGAATCAAGGCTCTATTTATATCATGCACTAGCATTAACTATTCGAGATAGGCTGGTAGCTAAATGTAGAAAAACCAATGAGCAGAGAAACAAGCAGCCTACTAGAAAAGCGGCATACATTTCACTTGAGTTTTTAATGGGGCGAGCGCTTGGTAACGCTATTTTGAATCTTGATTTAGAGCAAGATGTAAAAACAGCGCTTGAGCAATATAGTGCAGAGTTGGAGTGTGTAAGTAGTGCTGAGCATGATGCCGGTCTTGGCAATGGTGGCTTAGGACGACTTGCAGCGTGTTTCTTAGATAGTTGTGCCAGTCTAGCGCTTCCGGTTGTTGGGTATGGTATTCGTTATGAATATGGCATGTTCAATCAATCTATTGAAAACGGTTATCAAGTCGAGCATCCAGACAACTGGTTACGAGAGGGACACCCTTGGGAGCTGAGTGCGCCTGAACAGTCAAAGCGAGTTAAGTTCTTTGGTCATGTTGAGTCGTATGTCGATAAGCATGGAAGAACACATAGAGCGTGGGTGAATACTCAGGATGTACTTGCTGTGCCTTATGATGTACCAATTCCTGGCTATAAAAATGACATAGTAAATACACTGAGGCTTTGGAAAGCTGAAGCAACAGATGAGTTCAATTTAAGAGAATTCAATGAAGGTAGCTATTCTGATGCTGTAGCGCAAAAAAACTTAGCAGAGCAAATTTCAATGGTGCTTTATCCCAATGACAGTAGCGAAAACGGTAAAGAGTTAAGGCTTCGCCAACAGTACTTTTTAACCAGTTCGAGTTTACAAGACATTCTATATGATTGGGTGGTAGAGCATGGTGAAAACTTTGATGATTTTGCTAAATTTCATGTATTTCAGTTAAACGATACACATCCAAGTATTGCTGTCGCAGAGCTTATGCGTTTGCTGATTGATGATTATGAAATCGAGTGGGATAAAGCGTGGCAAATCACCTCAAGTACCATGGCATACACGAATCATACCTTGTTACCTGAAGCATTAGAGCGTTGGTCAGTTCCATTATTTGAAAAGCTTTTACCTCGCTTATTAGAAATTATTTATGAAATTAATGCCCGTTTCTTAGCGCAGGTTGCCATTCATTGGCCAGGCGATGTTACAAAACAAAGGGAGCTTTCTTTAATTGAAGAAGGGGATGTGCCACAAATTCGTATGGCTTATTTGGCAATCGTGGGCAGTTTTTCTGTTAATGGTGTTGCTGCACTTCACACTGAGTTATTGAAAAGTGGTCTTTTCAACACCTTCTATCAGCTTTGGCCTGAGAAATTTAATAACAAAACCAATGGGGTAACCCCACGTAGATGGCTTGCGCATTGCAATCCTGAGCTTAAATCATTAATAAGTGACTATATCGGCAATGGGTGGATTGCTGACTTCAGTAGGATTAAAGACTTGCGTCGCTACTATGATGATAAGCAGTTTCAAGCCAAATGGTTTGATGTTAAGAAAGCGAACAAAGACAAACTTGTTGTTTTAGTTAAATCACAATGTGGTGTTGAGTTTGATTCAAATATGATGTTTGACGTGCAAGTGAAGCGCATACATGAATATAAACGTCAATTATTGAACATCCTTCATGTTATTCATTTGTACATTCAGATTTGTAAGGGCAAAACAGAAAATCTGACACCGCGTTGTGTATTGATTGGTGGTAAAGCTGCGCCCGGGTATTACATGGCTAAGCAAATTATTAAATTGATCAACAATGTTGCTGAAGTCATTAATAAAGATGAAAGGGCTAAACCTTACTTAAGAGTCGCATTTCTTCCTAACTACAATGTTACTTCGATGGAAACGATTTGCCCTGCGACCGATCTATCAGAGCAGATCTCAACCGCAGGTAAAGAGGCATCGGGCACAGGCAATATGAAGTTTATGATGAATGGTGCCATTACAATCGGGACTCTCGATGGTGCTAACATCGAAATCTTAGAAAATGTTGGTGCAGATAATTTCTTTTTATTTGGTGCAAAAGCAGAAGAAACCAACACTATTAGGTCACACTATGACCCTCAGAAAGTCATTCACAACAGCGAAAGCTTGAGCGCGGTATTTAAATTACTTGAAAGTGGTCACTTTAATTTATTCGAACCAAACATCTTCGACGACATTATTAATGCTGTTAAATGCCCAAGCGACCCTTGGTTAACCGCTTATGACTTTGACAGTTATTGTCAGGCGCAAAGTAATGCGGCCAAAGCGTATCAAGATAAAGACCATTGGACTCAAATGAGTATTCTTAATACTGCGGCCAGTGGCAAATTTTCAAGTGACAGAACTATTTCACAATATAGTGAAGAGATCTGGCAAATAGCGCCAGATACAACACAGATTACAGACAAGGAACAAATGGAGAAGCAACATGCCTAGTTATGAAAATCGTTATATTAGTAATTTAACCAGAGAGACCTATGCCCTAATTTTGGCTGGTGGTCGAGGCTCTCGTTTACATGAATTAACTAACTGGCGTGCAAAGCCTGCTGTGTACTTTGGCGGTAAACATAGGATCATCGATTTTCCGCTTTCAAATTGTATAAATTCAGGAATCAGACGTGTCGGCATTGCTACACAGTACAAATCTCACTCACTAATTCGCCACGTTAATCGAGCATGGGGACATTTTAAAAAGGAACTGGGTGAATCTGTTGAGATCTTACCGGCATCTCAGCGTTATGGTGATGAATGGTATTGTGGAACAGCGGATGCGGTATTCCAAAACATGGACATTATTCGCCATGAATTGCCAAAATATGTCATGATTTTATCAGGCGATCATGTTTATCGTATGGACTACGGCGCATTACTAGCAAAGCACGTTGAAACCGGTGCAGATATGACAGTATGTTGTATTGAAGTGCCTTGTGAAGAAGCTGCTAATACGTTTGGTGTTATGACGGTTGATGACAATAATCGAGTCAGACGTTTTGACGAAAAGCCAGCCGAACCTTCTTCTATTCCTGGAAAAGAAGGGACTTGTCTAGCATCAATGGGCAACTACGTATTTAATACTGAATTCCTATTCGAGCAGTTGAAAAAAGACGCAGAACGAGAGGGTTCCGGTCGCGATTTTGGTCACGATATTATTCCTGCCATCATCGAAGAACATAACGTGTTTGCATTTCCTTTCAGAGAGCCAACACAAAAAGGTCAAGCTTACTGGCGTGATGTAGGCACAATTGACTCATTTTGGGAAGCAAATATGGAGCTCGTTTCTCCAGAGCCACAATTAGATTTATACGACCCGAGCTGGCCAATTTGGACTTATCAAGAACAGCTACCTCCGGCCAAGTTCATTTTTGATGACGAGGAAAGACGTGGTATGGCTGTAGATTCAACGGTTTCTGGTGGTTGTATTATATCTGGCTCTGTTGTGCGTAAATCATTACTTTTTTCAAATGTCCATGTTCATTCTTACTGTACTATTGAAGGCTCAGTGATCCTGCCCGGTGTTAAAATTGGCAGAAACTGTAAAGTTAGAAATGCCATCATCGACCGTAGTTGTGAACTTCCAGAAGGCATAGTGATTGGCTATGATTCAAAAGTAGACGAAGAGAATGGCTTCAGAGTGTCTAAAAAAGGCATTGTGTTGGTGACGAGAGATATGCTTGCTGCGTATAATCAACGTCAACAAGTAAATGAAGAAAAACAAGAGCTTTCAGTAGTTTAAAAGGCAAGGTATGCATATTTTAATGGTCGGTGCTGAAAATGACCGATTGCCTAATTGTAAAGTTGGGGGGGTTGCGGATGTTATCCGTGACATCCCTTACGCTTTAAGCGAACATGGCTTAACGGTATCGGTTGTGGTACCAGATTATGGTCAAGAGCAATTAACTCGACACTTTATCGCAGACATAGCAGTGCCTTTCAGGCAACATTTAGAGACAGCGAGTTTGTGGTTAGTTGAATCAAGTGAAGGTGTAAATCAATATGTCATTTCACATTCCTTGTTTTCAGACAATGGTGGGAAGATATATTGTGATGATGGTGCAAACAGGCCGTTTGCCTCTGATGCAACGAAATTTGCTTTTTTTAGTGCTGCAATTTGTGAAATTATAGAACATAGGGTAATTGATAACTTTGATGTTATTCACTTACATGATTGGCATGCAGCAGGTGTGTCTGTGCTTGCTAAGTTTAGCCCACGCTTTGTGTATTTGAAAACGTTGAAACTTGTATACACGGTACACAATTTAGCTCTTCAAGGTATAAGACCTTTTAATCATGATGAATCAAGCTTAGAAGCTTGGTTTCCAACATTAAATTATGATGGTCATCAAATTTGTGATCATCAATATCCTCACTGTTATAACCCGATGCGTAGTGGTCTTAACTTATGTGATGTGATCCATGTTGTTTCACCTACTTACAGCTTTGAGGTACAAGAAACGAGTCGGCCAGATGAAGGCTTTTTTGGTGGTGAAGGACTAGAACATGATATGCGTTTGGCTGCGAGTCAAGGTAGGCTGTTTGGTATTCTAAATGGATGTAATTACAATAAAGCAGATAAGGATAAACTCTCTTATAAACAGTACCTAAAAGAAGCGGAAAAATGCATATTTAAATGGATGTCCAAGTCTCACCTTATCGAAACTAAACACTATATTGCTCACCAAAGAATTTCTAAATGGAAAGCTGAGAAAGAGAAACCAATTGTTTCTAGTGTGGGCCGTATAACGGATCAAAAAGTGCTATTGCTAATGCAAAAATCTGCAAATGGTATTGTACTTGATGATTTAGCTCTAGTTGCTGATAAGTTTAATAGCAACATAGTTATTCTTGGAAGTGGCGACCCATATATTGAATCGCAATTTATGCAGGTCATGGCAAGAAGAGACAATGTTTTATTTTTAAATGGCTATGATCAAAAGCTTGGAGATACACTATATCCATTAGGCAAGTTATTCTTAATGCCGAGTTCATTTGAGCCTTGTGGCATAAGCCAAATGCTTGCTATGCGTGATGGACAGCCATGTTTAGTGCATGGTGTCGGTGGGTTAAAAGATACAGTTTCGCATAACGAAACAGGCTTTGTCTTTAATGGTGAGTCATTAGTTCAACAAGTAGAAAATTTAATCGAATCATTTGAACAAGCTTTGTCATTACTCAGCACCAATGAATCACAATACAATGTTATTTCGAGGAACGCTAAGTCTGCCCGCTTCGAGTGGCAGGGTTTAGCGCATGAATACATCATAAAACTGTATAATTAATCTTCACTTATTTGGCTGAAATGAGTAACTATGCTTATTTCAGCCGTATTCCTATTTATCTTTTGCTATAATTTTAAATTAATGACTTTATTTTTAGTTATTTAGTTTGGTTTTTTTGTCTTACTATAATGCTATTATATTAAACGTTGCATATTGAAAAGATGTATTTGGGAAAAGGAGCTTATGCTTGAAAGTTTTTGTAGCAAGACAAGCTATTTTTAATAGGAAAAAGCAAGTTGTTGCCTATGAGCTACTTTTTAGAGATGGCTCGAGCAACAGTTTTCCCAACATTGCTGAAGATAAAGCAACTGCAAAACTTATTCTTGATAATCAGTTAAATCTTGGTACGCGGTATCTTACATCCGGTAAGAAGGCTCTTATTAATATTGGTCCTGAATCTTTAAAGCAAGAGCTTGCAACATTTCTCCCTGCTAATGATGTTATCCTAGAACTGTTAGAAACTATTCAACCTACGAAAGAAAACTATGAACGCGTTAGGAGTTTGTTTCATCAGAACTATAAACTAGCATTAGACGACTTTGTATATGAAGAGGGGTGGAAACCATTTTTGAAATTAGTTCGTCTAATAAAATTCGATGTGATGCAAAGTCCGCTTGATACACTTGGTCCTATTATTGATGAATTAAAACAGCAAAAAAATATTAAACTCTTAGCTGAAAAGATAGAAACTGAAGAAGAGTATGAAATAGCAAAAAAAATGGGGTTTCATTTTTTTCAAGGTTATTTTTTTGCAAAACCCCGTGTTATTGAAGAGAATGATATTGAATTCAACTACACCATAGTCATGCTCATTTATACTGAAGTTTTAAAACCCAATCTCAATGTGACTAAAATTGCGCAATTATTCTCCCAAGATACTGCGTTAGCTTATAAATTGTTGCGATTAATTAATTCAGGTGTATTTCCTATAAAAAGTAAAATTGAGTCTATTAAGCAAGCTTTGGTCTATTTAGGGTACGAACGTACTAAAAAGTTTGTGGGCTTGATCATGACAGCGCATGTTGCCAAAGGCAAACCAACAGAGCTAACTAGAATGAGTATTGTTCGCGCTCGATTTTGTGAACTAATAGGCAGTAAGGTTCAACCAAATTCAGGATCAGCATGTTTCTTAGTTGGTCTATTTTCATTACTTGATGCAATTTTAGATAGGCCAATGGAAAAAGTTGTCGATAAATTGCCTTTTCCTGAAGAGCTTCAAAAAGCCTTGTTAGGTGAAGCAAACTTTCATTACTATGTCTTAAATATCGTTAAAGCGTATGAATCAGGGAGCTGGTGGAAATTACAAAAAGCGTGTCAATATTTAAACATCAGTGATGAATGCCTACCTGAATTTCACGCATCAGCCATCTTGTGGGCAGATATGTACAAAGACAAAGCATTCTAGGTTTGGTATGGGAAGAAAAATTTAAATGCGGTTTCAATTAAGGTTGCTCTTCTTATTTCTGTTTATACTAGCTTTTAATTCTGCGGCAAAGCAAACCGTTTTGTTTGTAAATCCCTCAGTGGTTGATGACCCTTTTTGGCGCAAGGTACAGACTATTAGTCAACATGCTGCTTTTCAGTTGGGCTTTGAACTAGATGTGATTTATGGTGAAGGCAATCGTCATATTCAGTATCAAGAGTTAAAGAAATATCTTGAGTATCAAAAAAAGCCTGATTACATCATTTTGATACTTTATCCAGGTGCAGCGTTAGAAACACTAAAGTTACTTGAAAAGTATAAAGTGCCTTCAATTACTTTAGAAGAGACGATATCTGGGGAAGAAAAGCAACAAATAGCAAGCCCTGGAGAAAATTTTAAATCTTGGCTAGGTGAAGTCTACCACGATAATTATCGAGCTGGGTATGATCTGGCGGAATCTCTCTATAATTCAAGCAATAACAATAAAAGTCTAAAAGCTGTACTTATTAATGGTCATTATGGCTCTGAGTCAGATATGCGTGCAAAAGGCGCCGTTGACTTCTTTTCTTCTAAAGGTGTGAAAGTGGCACAAGAAGTTCATGCGTCTTGGTCCGAATCTCTCTCAACTAAACAAACGCTAAAACTACTTAAAAGACATCAAGATATAAATATTGTTTGGGCTGCTTCAGATCTTATGGCTATTGGCGCAATGAAAGCATGCAAACAAGCCTGCACTGAAAGTCAGAATATCGTGTTTGGTGGGTTTGACTGGTTATCAATAAGCCTAGAAAAAATAGCTTCAGGTGAAGTACAAGCAAGCGTCGGAGGGCATTTTATGATGGGGGCATGGGCGCTTGTTAGTTTATTTGATCATCACAACAAACACCCTTATTGGGCTGAACACAAAAAATTAGTAATACCTATGGGTATTATTACGAAAGACAATGTGCAAAATTATCAATGGATGAAAAGTAATCCTAATTGGGGGCAAATTGACTATAAATCTAAAAGTTTGCACCTAAATAAACAATCTGAATATCAACTCCACTTAATTCCTAAGGTTTGGCAGAAAAATTAGAGAAAATTAAATACTAATCCTTTAAAATACTGCCAATTGAATTTTTGGGATTGTCTTTTGACTGCTACAACACGTTTAAATAAATACATTAGTGAAACAGGTTTTTGTTCTAGAAGAGAAGCTGACAAGCTTATTGATGCTGGACGTATTAAGGTTAACGGTAATCTACCGGAAATGGGTGTGAAAGTATCTGACGAAGATACAATCCTGATTGATGGTAAGCCACTTAAAGCAAAGCCTAAACGTGTTTACATTGCTTACAATAAACCAGTTGGCGTAACCTGTACGACTGAGAAAAAAATAAAAAGTAATATTGTCAGTGCAATAGATTACCCCGAGCGTATATTTCCAATTGGTCGACTCGACAGACCTTCTGAGGGATTAATATTTCTCACAAATGAAGGTGACATCGTTAACAAAATTCTACGTGCCGGCAATAACCACGAAAAAGAATATGTGGTTACAGTTGATAGAAGCATCAATAAACGTTTTGTCGAAAGAATGGCAGGTGGTTTGCCAATCTTAGATACGGTAACCAAAAAATGCTTCGTGAAACAGACCGGCGATAAGACTTTTACCATTATCCTCACTCAGGGTTTAAACAGACAGATCCGTCGAATGTGCGAATACCTTGGTTACGAGGTAACAGCGCTCAAACGCGTACGAATTATGAATGTTAACTTGAATGGATTAAGATCTGGACAATGGCGACATTTAACTGAGCAAGAAATGGCTGAAATAAACAAAGCCATTGAAGGATCAGCTAAAACAGAAGAAGGTTCAGTAGATAGCAATAAAAAAATCAAAAAGCCATCAGATAAAAAAGCTGTGACGCGTTATACCGATGCAAAATCTAAAAGGCGTGAGCAGCAGCCTAAGAAGAATTCAAGAAAGCCTGCGGAACGAAAAAAAGGCACCTTGTCTTTGAATCGTAAATAAAAATAGTTTTAAGTTAGCTAGATTTAAATTAACTAGCTCTGAATTATTAAAGCATGCAAATACATAAGTAATTACATGCAGAAAAAATGGCCAATTAAGGCCATTTTTTTATTTTTGTTTAATCGAGTAAAACAAACAGTAAATCACTGGTAAAACAATCAGAGTGAGGATTGTGGCAAAGCCTAACCCAAACATGATAGTCACAGCCATTGATTTGAAAAACACATCAAATAGCAATGGGATCATGCCTAAGATAGTGGTGATAGCAGCCATCGAAACAGGTCGAACACGACTCACACCCGAATCAAAAACAGCTTGATAAGGTGATTTACCTTCACTTAACTCCAAATTTATTTGGTCGACTAATACAATGCCATTTTTAATAAGCATGCCTGATAGGCTTAATAAGCCTAATAGAGCCATAAAGCTAAATGGTGCTTGAAACACGACTAACCCGGCAGTAACACCAATAATGGCTAAAGGCACGGTTGACCATATCACAAGCGGTTGTCTTACAGAGTTAAACAGGCAAACAGTAATGATAAACATGACCAAGTAACCTAAGGGTAATGAACCAAAAATTGCTTTTTGCGCTTTACTTGAGGCCTCAAATTCACCACCCCAATCTAAGTGATAGCCTTTAGGGAGTGGTATCGCTTCAATATCACTTCTCACGCGTGCAAATAGTTTTGCTGGTGTTTCGTCGCCTATGACATCGTGATCAGCCATAACTGTGATAGTACGCTTTCTATCTTTACGCATGATCAGAGGATCTTCCCAAGTTACTTCAAAATCATCAACAACCGTTGTTATTGGTACAAAGACATTGAGGATAGGGCTATATATTTGTAAATCTGATAAGTTATTTACCTGATTACGTTCATCAACTGGAGAGCGCGCAATAATTGGTAGTAGCTCTGTGCCTTCTCGGTATAAACCGACCGTTTTACCTGTTACAGAGGTAAGCAGTAAGTCGTCAATATCAGTCTTACTAATACCTAGTCTTCTGGCTTTTTGTTCATTAAATTGAGGGCGGATCATCTTAGTTCGCTGACGCCAATTATCACGAATGTTAAATGCCCCTTTATCTTGTTGTAGAACGTGTTTAGCTTTTTCTGCGAGCTGTCTAAGTACAACTGGATCTCCACCTGAGAAACGAGCCTCAATTTTTGCACTCGTAGATGGACCAATTTCCATACGCTTCACTTTTATTTTGCCATCAATCGGCATATTCATTTCAAACGATCTTAACTTTTCAATCATAACCACAACGGAGTCACGGTCCTTCACTCTGACGATAAGTTGTCCATAGGCGTTGTATTGTTTTTCTGGCTCATAGGTAAGCATAAACCTTGGTGCCCCTTGACCAACTGTTGTTGTAACATCCTCAACGAGTTCGTCATTTAACAAGAAAGCCTCTATCTTAGCTATGTTTTCTGCGGTACTGCGAATATCAGCACCTTGATAATGCCAATAGTCGACATAAAACATGGGTGTATTTGAAGCTGGGAAGAACGACTGTTTTACTTTACCAAAGCCGATGACAGAAGAAACGAGTAGTGCAACCATGAATAAAATGGTTGAAACACGGTATTTAAGCGCGGTACTTAACAGGGCTTTATAGACAGTAAAAATAACACCTTGATAAGGATCTGAAGCTTTTTCATCACTATTTTTTGTTTCTTTGAACATAAGGTCAGCAAAAAATGGCGTTAATGTAATAGCAGTAACCCAACTCAACATCAATGAAATGAGTAATACCCAGAATAAAGAGCCTGCAAACTCACCACTGGCATCGCTACTTAAACCAATAGGCGCAAATGCTGTGATCCCTATGATAGTTGCACCAAGAAGCGGCCATTTAGTTTGAGCGACAATATTTACAGCGGCTTGAACTTTGGTTTGTCCGCGTTTTAGATTGATTAAAATACCTTCAGTGACGACTATGGCATTATCAACCAGCATCCCTAATGCAATGATAAGCGCACCTAAAGAAATTCTTTGTAAATCTATGGCGTACAATTTCATAAATATAAATGTACCAAGTACCGTAAGAAGGAGTACACCACCGATCAGAATGCCACTCTTCACGCCCATAAATACCAGTAACACCACAATCACAATCGCGACGGCTTCAACTAAACTAACAATAAAACCGTTAACCGACTTTTCTACTTCGCTTGGTTGATTATAAATAGAAGAAATTTCCATACCATGTGGACGCTGATATTCTAGGTCAGCCAGGTGTTTATCGATTGCTTTACCAACATCAACAACATTCACTCTGGAATTAAATGAAATTCCTAATAATAGTGCCTGCTGCTCATTGTATTTAGTTAAATGAGTAGGGATTTCAGCAAACTCTCTTTTGACTGTCGCGACGTCTCTTAAATAGATAAGTTCATTGGCGCCAGGGCTCGAAATTAATAAGCTTTCTAACTCAGACACATCATGGAATTCACCAGTTGGGTGAAAACGGATTGACTCATCGCCAACTCGTATTTTACCCGCATTCGAAACATGATTTTGAGATTGTAACAGTGAAAAAATTTGAGCTGGCGGAATGCCTAGTTGTGATAATTTTTGTGTCGATATTTCAACAATAACCTGAGATTGCTGAGTACCTGAGACATTGACTTTACTGACCCCATCAACAAGAACGAGTTCACGCTTTAAGTAATCAACATAATCTTTTAATTCACTATAAGAGTAGCCATCACCTGTTATCGCATATAACACGCCATACACGTCGGCAAAGTCATCAATTATATTTGGTGTAGAAACACCTTTAGGAAAACGTCCTGACAGGTCGTTTACTTTTCTTCTTAGCTCATCCCAGATCTGTTGTAAATGCTGCTTTCTATAAGTGCTTTTCATTTCAACAGTTATCTGTGACTTTCCTGCAGAAGAAATTGAAGAAATAGTATCGACATAAGGCAATTGCTGAATGGCATTTTCTATGACAAAGGTGACTTCTTCTTCTACTTGTTCAGGAGACGCACCTGGATAATAGGTGATGACCATGGCTTTTTTGATCGTAAACTCAGGGTCTTCGAGCTGCCCTAAATCTAAGTAGGAGGCTGCACCTGCTATTAAAAGCAATAGCGCAAACATCCAACTGATGACTTTGTTATCAATTGACCATTTAGCTAGGCTCATTATAAACCTCGCTCTTTAATCCAAGGTTTTACCTTTAGACCTTCAGACAGATGGTATACACCAGCCGATACAACTTGTTCGCCAACGTTAAGGCCTTCCAGTACATCAATTTGATCTTGATAGATATTGCCAACCGAGACTTTACGCTTAGACAAACTCTGTATTTCTGGATTATAAACCCAAACATAGGCGTTATTTTCTAACTGCTCTGTATCTGAAGAGAAAACCGCAGAGGCAGGGACAGTGATTGCATTGCTGTGATGCTCGGTGATTTTTGAAAGGTCTATCGAAACCTGACCCGTCATCCCTTCAAATAAATTAAAGTCTTTAGGAATGGGTAGCGAGAAAACCACCTTATAGCTTAGAGTGGCAGGATCAGCCTGTGTGTCCCATTCTTTGATTGATAGGTCATACGCTTTGTCTGGATAACCATCAAAGGTCACAGATGGGAGATAATCTAAATCCTTTTTAACTCTGGCAACTAAACGTTCAGGCACGTAAATAACCACATCCATCCTATCTCTACTTTCGAGCCGCAGAATATTTTGCTTGGCAACGATATTTTCGAAGTTCTTAACAAAGACTTTAGCAACCGTTCCTGAGAAAGGCGCGCGAAGCTCGCTATTTTCTAAATTGGTTTTAGCGATTTTAAATGCAGACTCAGAGACTTGTTTGTTAGCCAGTGCCTGATCAAACTCAGCTTTGGTTGCAATAGAACGTTTAAATAATGAATCCACACGTTTGAGTTGAGCACTAGCAAGTTCGAATTGTGCTTTACGTTGTTCATACTGTAATTGAAAATCTTCTGGATCTAATTTAGCGAGTAGGTCGCTTTTATTAATAGTTTGCCCAGCGCGAACAGGGAACTCTATTAGTTCCCCACTGACACGAAAAGCTAGGTAAGAGCCTTGGTTAGCCACGACTTCGGCTGGGAAGCTGCGAATATTGTGCGCTGTAGGATCTTTCACTTCGAATAGTTTTACTGGTCGTATGACCTCTATCTGTTCAGACTTTTCATTTTCTTGACTGCAGCCTAGTGTCAAAACTGTAAGCAGTGCGATAACACTTAACCTCAACATGGTTTACTCCATTTATTTATACCAATCATCTAAATCGATCATTTAATTCAGCGAATTGCAATTAGCTCTTAAAAATTTCGGTAAGGATAAGAAAAAAACTGATAAAATTAAAATTATTAAAAATTGTACAGTTGATAAATTAAATTTATGAAGTTGGCAGATCTCGAAATACTCGATGCAGTTGCAAATTCTAAAAGCTTACAAGAAGTTGCATTAAGAATGCATAAGACCCAGCCGGCCATTTCTCAGTCTATTAAAAGACTAGAACAAAACCTTGGTTTTAGTATTGTAGATAGGGAAGCATATCGATTAAAACTTACTGAGCAAGGCAGACATTTTTATCTAGAGGCCACCAAGTTGCTGGCTATTCGTGATGATTTGAAAATATTGGCGAATGAATTTGCTGAGGGCAATGAAGCTAAGTTTAGTATTTGTTATGAACCTATTTCATATCAAAATATATACAATGAGGCCATTGGAGATATGTTTAAAACGTATAAGTCTACTGAATTTTCAATTACCAGTGGCCCGCGTTTTGAAGCTCTACAGCAAGTGAACAATGGTAAAGCTGAATTAGGCATAGGCCCTTGGTTTGATTTGTTTCACGCAACGGGTGAGCTTGAAACGATGAAAGTAGGGGAGATAGAGCTTGGAATTGTCGCAAAAAAAGGTTTGTTACCGACATCTTTGCATTACGAAGCGTTAGAGTCCTATCCATGTATTGCTATGTTTGAAAGTGCGTTTGCTTTTGATAGTGAACGTTTGACATACACCCTAAACACGAATCGTATGAAAGTCGATGACCTGACCTCTATGAAGTCATTTTTGTTATCCGGCTTAGGGTTTGCACTAACCAGTCTCGAGCATTGTAAAAATGAAATTGATAACGGTGAATTAGAGCGAATAAGGATTGTAGATAGACAGGACAGTTTCACAGCTAACATCCATGTATTCAGAAAGCATACGAGACACCATGGAGCTGTAGCTAGAGCGATTTGGTCTAGATTTAAGCAATTAGGTGAAATATATGATGGATGATTTAGAATCACGAGTCCATACCATTATAGGTGCAATTCCATATGGTCATGTCGCAACGTACGGACAAATCGCCAAACTGGCGGGACATGCCAATTACTCTAGAAAAGTCGGCCGGATTTTAAAAACGTTGCCAAAAGATTCTAAGTTACCTTGGTACCGAGTTATAAACGCTCAAGGAAAAATTTCATTTCCGGTGGATAGCAGCAAGTTTTTTGAACAGAAAGAAAGGCTTGAAAATGAGGGAGTGATTTTTCTTAATAACAAAGTGAGTTTAAAAGAATTTAAGTGGCTTGATTAAAATAAACTCTAAAACAACTCGAAAGCCCTTTATTTACGGTATTTAATGCGATTTTTCATAAAAATCTGTAGTAAATAGTTGCACTAAGCCGAAAAATACATAAACATAGGTTTTGCTTAGGCAAAATTACAATAAATAGGAATTAAATAATGAATAAAGCTCAACTAGTTGAAAAGATGGCAGCTGATGCTGAAATTTCTAAAGCCGCTGCAGCAAGAGCGCTTGAATCATTCACTGGTGCTGTTACAACTTCTCTTAAAGAAGGTAATTCAGTAGCACTGGTTGGTTTTGGTACTTTTTCAGTAAAAGAGCGTGCAGCTCGTACTGGCCGTAACCCACAGACTGGCGCTGAGATCCAAATCGCAGCAGCAAATATTCCTAGCTTCAAAGCAGGTAAAGGTCTTAAAGATCAAGTAAATCAGTAATATTTACTTATATTGAATTGACTAAAAAGGGGCCTCAGCCCCTTTTTTTATTGTTAATTTAGGCTCTTAAAGCCTTATCACCGCGGCCTATCCCCACCGCACCAGAGCGTACTAATTCTATAATATCGCTCTCATGTCTTAGCATATCTAAAAACGATTCAATTTTCTCAGAGCTACTAAGCAGTTGCAGGGTATAGCTTTGTTTACCCATGTCGATAATGGCGCCTTGATACACATCGGCAATACGCGTTACGGCGGCACGCATGGTTTCATCTCTTGCATATACTTTAACAAGTAACAGCTCTCTTTCAATATGCTGAACTTCAGTTAAGTCCTGAACTTTCAGCACATCTACCAGTTTATTGACTTGTTTGGTTATTTGCTCGACGACTCTATCGTCACCATGGGTGGTGATTGTAATACGCGACAAGGTTTGGTCGTCAGTCGTTCCAACCGTTAAGCTGTCAATGTTATAGGCTCGCTGTGAGAATAAGCCAACAATTCTTGATAATGCGCCAGGCTCATTTTCTAAAAGGATACTTAAGATTCTACGCATTATGCTTTCACTCCTTTTTTCAACCACATATCGTCAACTGCACCAAGCTTTATTTGCATAGGATAAACATGCTCTTTTTCGTCTACACGAATATCTAAAAATACCAATCTATCATTGATAGAGAATGCTTTTTCAAGTGCTTCGTCAAGTTGATCAGGGCTATCGACTTTAATGCCGATATGGCCATAACTTTCTGCCAGCGCAACAAAATCAGGTAAAGATTCCATGTAAGAGCTTGAATGGCGACCACCATATTGCATATCCTGCCATTGTCTCACCATCCCTAATGAACGGTTGTTCAACGAAATAATTTTCACTGCTAAACCATATTGCAAACATGTTGATAGCTCTTGAATATTCATTTGAATAGAACCATCACCGGTTACACACAGTACTTCATTTTCAGGAAAAGCCATTTTGACCCCCATTGCAGCAGGCAAGCCGAAGCCCATGGTGCCAAGGCCTCCTGAGTTAATCCATTGGCGCGGGTTTTTAAACGGGTAGTACTGGGCGGCAAACATCTGATGCTGGCCAACATCAGAGCATACGTAGGCATCGCCATTAGTAATCTCGTATACTTTCTCGATGACAGTTTGCGGTTTTAATACTTCAGGGTTGGTTTCATAAGCAAGACACTTTTGTGCTCTCCACTTTGTAATTTCTTCCCACCAAACCTCTTGTGCAGCTCGGTCAATGCGTTCTGAGCTAGCGTTAATTGCACTTAACAATTGATCAAATACAGTCGCAAGGCATCCAACTACTGGAATATGTGCTTTGATGGTTTTAGAAATAGAAGTAGGGTCAACATCTACATGCACAATGGTCGCATTTGGACAGAATTTTTTAACATTATTGGTAACACGATCATCAAATCTTGCACCTAGTGCTAAAATTACATCTGCATTGGCCATCGCTTTGTTCGCCTCAACACTGCCATGCATACCAAGCATGCCAATAAAGTTAGGGTGAGTGCCACTAATTCCACCTAACCCCATGAGGGTATTTGTGATGGGGGCGTTCAGAGTTTCTACCAGCTCTTTCAATTTATCTGATGTATCAGATAAAACAACGCCACCGCCAGAATAGATAACTAAACGCTTTGCATTTAAGATAGCTTCAACGGCTTTTTTTATCTGTTTTCCGTGACCTTTAACACTAGGGTTATAAGTACGCATTTCTATTTGATTAGGCATTTTAAACTCGAACTTTAACTGCGGATTTAAAATGTCTTTTGGTAATTCAACGACCACCGGACCTGGGCGACCAGAATTAGCGAGATAAAAAGCTTTGGCCAGAACCGTAGGGATCTCTTCTGCACTTCTGCAGTTGAAGCTATGCTTAACAATTGGTCTTGAACAACCAACGATATCGGTTTCTTGGAATGCATCATCACCAATCAGATTTGAAGGCACTTGCCCTGATAGTACGACCATTGGAATAGAATCCATGTATGCAGTGGCAATACCAGTAATACAGTTTGTTGCACCAGGGCCTGATGTTGCAAGCACGACGCCGACTTCACCAGTTGCCCTGGCATAGCCATCAGCCATATGTGTTGCAGCTTGTTCGTGCCTAACTAATACATGCTCAATGTCGCTTTGTTGAAATAATGCATCATATAGATCCAGTACTGACCCACCAGGGTAGCCAAATATATATTCTACTTCTAAAGCTTTTAAAGCTTTCACGACTAACTCTGAGCCGTTAAATTGCGTTTGTACCATCCTCATTCCTCGGTGCAATCGTAAAATTAAACAAAAAAAAACCCCGCAATTGCGGGGTTTCATCGTAAATCAAGTTAATACGTCCCCGCTGAGCTTTTGAATAAGACCAGTACGAGTACGACGTTTAAAGATAAATTAGAAATCATAACTTGAAATATAAATACTATTAAAATTTGAACAGAATTATTAAAGGTTTTTTATATGCATAAGTCAAGGTTGTTTAAACTAAAGTTGCATAAAAATTTCTATAAATTTATAGGAGGTGATGATTTGCTTGTTCTTGTGGTCTATTTTTAATGAGTGTATGAATAAAGTATTTTTCTGTGATTTTATCTTTGTACAGACGTATACACATTTGTAATGATAGTATCAAATTAATAGACAGATATCGGTGTACCGCATGAATTTAAAGCATTTTGTTTTACTAAATCTTGGCCTTTTATATAGCTTACAATCTTATGCTATGCCTGATTTATTACGATTAAATGAAGAAAGGGTTATCTATTGGGAAGAGAAGAAACTAGGTCGAGCCTTAAGCGAATATGAGAAAATGCAGTTATTAAATAATTATATATCTAAAAGCGGAAAGCCAAAATCAGTATCTTTAACAGCACCTTTCGAATTAGTGAAACCAACACTAAAACGCACAAAACAATTTGCACAAAATAACAACACTGATACGCTTCATAAAGTAAAAATTTTAGGTATTCTTGTAGATTTTCCTGATTTGAGGTCAAGTGATCCTAGACTCGAATTAAGCGATACAGATATGTTCTATAACAGTTATCCACCCGAACATTATCGTGATTTACTTTACTCTGTTGATGGCTTTAAAGGACCAAACGGAGAAACCTTCTCCAGTGCAAGACAATATTATCGTAATGTAACAGGAAACAACTTTGACCTAACGGGTAGCGTTTATGGTTGGGTTACTGCAAAAGAAAAGGCCGATTATTATGGTCGACAGAGTGGAGAAATTCGAGATGAGAATGTAGCTGAGTTGGTCATAGAAGCTGTTGAGGCTTTAGTTGCGCAAGGTGTTGACCTTTCTGAATACGATCAAAGTGATCTATACGACATTGATGGCGATGGTATTATCAATGAGCCAGATGGTGTGATTGACCATATTTTATTATTCCATTCAAGTATTGGCCAAGAAGCAGGTGGCGGTGTTTTAGGTGATAATGCGATCTGGTCGCACCGTTTTTTTGCAACAAATGGCTCAAATCAACCAGCTAATATATCAGGCTCAACTATCAAAGCGTTTAATTACACGATTAATCCGATTGATGCTGGGATTGGTGTAGTAGTTCATGAATTTGGTCATGATTTAGGTTTGCCAGATGAGTACGATTTAAAAGACATAGAGATTGGTGAACCTGTTGCTAATTGGTCAGTCATGTCAAGTGGCAGTTGGATGGGCGAAGTCAGAGGTTCGACTCCTGTCATGTTCAGCCCGAAAAACTTGGATTTTTTGCAAAATCGTTTTGGTGGAAATTGGGTCAACCAAAAATCGCTTGAATTAACCTCTATTGATGGCTCTGCAAATCTTAATTTGAGCCATGCAAGTGCTTTTAACGAATCCACGAACCAAATCAAGATTAATTTACCATCTTTTCTTGAAGACTTTATCGTGCCAAGTTCAGGCGCATTTCAATATTATTCGGGTGATGGTAATAATCTTAATAATCAAATGTCATTTAAGGTGTCATTACCAGAATCTAATCAATTAACGTTAAAAATGAAGAGTAAGTTTAGTATTGAATCTGATTACGATATTTTTCAAGTGTATGTAAATTCTGAGCCATTAGCTGGTAACGTAACGAAAACAACTCACCCAAACTACCCAGGTGTAAGGCATTACATCGATGGAAGTTCGGCAACGACCGATGTAAAAAATGCAGATTTTATAGAGTTAACATATGATCTTACTTCTTACTCTAATCAACAAGTAACCATTACATTTGTTTATCAAACAGATACTGCGATTTCTTTTTTTGGAATAGTAATCGACGACATAACCATATCTTCACCACAAGAAGTCATACTAAGTGACAACGCTGAAAGTGATAACAGTAACCAGTTCAGCGGTTTCAGAAAAATAGGGCGATATAAAGCAGGCAACGAACATGCTTACTATCTACAATTGAGGAGTTATCAAGGCATAGATAAAGGCTTACAGTATGCACAATACCCAGCTGGTTTGACGCTTTGGTATTCTAATGAAAACTATGAGAATAATAACACATCAGAACATCAAGGCTTTGGTGACTTACTAATTATAGATACTGATCAGAGACCTATATTAAAGTCTAACGGTAATGATGTTGCTCGTTCAGCGATACAAGTTCGTGATGCGGCCATGCGACTGACACCACAATCAGAAGGACTAGGAGACAACGACCTTTCGTCAGTGAGCTTTTTTGATGATAGTTTAGATTATACTTTCAAATTACAGCCTGAGTCTGGTGTTCAGGTGCCTAAATATGGCTTAAAAATAGAACTTATTGATATATCAGAATCTTTCGTTAATGCTGAAGTTCAAATTGCTTATACACCTGGACAAACAGACATAAGTTACGCCATCAACGATAAGCAAGTACGTTTTTCCGCAAGTGGCTTTATATTTTCTGAGACAGATATATTTACTTGGGAATTTTCGGATGGGCAATCAAGTGAAGTTCTACATCCCACGATTCAATTTGAACAATATCAAAAATATACGGTTAAATTCACACAACGCAAAGAAAATGGTCAAGTTCATAGTGTCGAAACAGAAATTAATTTGAGTAAACCATTAGTGATAACAGAAGTTGACTTAGCACATGTAAATGGTGTTTTGACAGGTAAAGTATCTTATGATGGAGGCACTGAACCATATAATATCGAATGGGATATGGGAGATGGCAATAACTTAAGTGGTGAAGAAATATCCCATAGTTATTCACTGAGCGGGTCTTACATGATTAAAGTTACTATGACTGATGGCAATAATAATGCAGTTTCAAAATCTAATCAGATTACTTTATCCGTCCCTCTTGAGATAACTACTTTAGTGACAACGAATGGTCTACAGTTATCTGTTAAAGCAACATCGTCTGGCGGTACAGGAAGTTATAGTGTTAGCTGGGACTTCGGTGATGGTAACCAAGGCAATGGTGAAAGTGTGTCACACACCTATTCTACGAGTGGTCAGTTTAATGTCACAGCAACATTAACAGACAATGAGAGTAATAAAACGAAGACTGAAATAATAACTGTGACAGTTACTGAAAATCAAAGTGAAGAGTCGAGTTCTGGCGGTAGTATGTTTGTTCTTTTATTGTCAGGCTTATTAATGTTAAGAAGGTTTAAATTTTAATCATAAAGAAAGAGCTGCCTTAGGCAGCTCTTCGAGTTATTAAACAAGAATTAATGTAAGCTTCATTCTTTATTAAAGACGGTCTATTACAGCTTGTGTGAAATCTGTAGTACCGTGATTACCACCTAAATCACGCGTAGTTCTGTCACCTGTTTTAATCACATCAGCTACTGCATTACGGATACGGTCGGCTGTTTCACCCATTTCTAAGTATTCAAGCATTTGGATTGACGCTAAGATTACCGAAGTTGGGTTTGCAAGGTTTTTACCTGCAATGTCAGGCGCACTACCGTGAACTGCTTCAAAAATAGCAGCATTTTCACCAATGTTTGCGCCAGGTGCCATACCTAGACCACCCACTAAACCAGCACATAGGTCTGATAAGATGTCGCCAAATAGGTTAGTTGTTACGATTACATCGAATTCTTCAGGTGTCATAACAAGTTTCATACATGTTGCATCAACAATCATCTCAGCAGATTCGATATCTGGGTAACGCTCACCGACTTCACGTGCAACTTTAAGGAATAAACCTGAAGTTGATTTCAAGATATTCGCTTTGTGAACTGCTGTTACTTTTTTACGACCTTCGCGACGTGCTAGCTCGTATGCAAATGTAACAATTTTCTCTGCTCCATCACGTGTGATCTTTGACATTGCTTCTGCTTCATTACCATCTTCAGAAACAACCTGACCAAGACCTGAGTACATGCCCTGTGTGTTTTCACGAATAGTAATAATGTCAATGTCGTCGTAACGTGCTTTTGTACCTGCAAAAGATTTTACCGGGCGAACGTTCGCGTATAAGCCAAACTGCTTACGTAGTGTTACATTGATTGAAGTGAAACCTTCACCAACAGGTGTAGTTAATGGGCCTTTTAAAGTGATCTTATTTTTCTCGATTACTTCTAGTGTTTCTTTAGGTAGAAGCTCACCTGTTTTTTCTAGTGCAGTTAAACCTGCATCAACAAATTCATAATCAAAATCACAGCCTGCAGCGTTTAAGATCTCAATTGCTGAATCAATAATGCTTGGACCGATACCATCGCCCTTGATCACAGTGATAGTTTGCTTTGCCATTATGGTTTCCTTTATCAATATATTTTTCACACCTAGCCACTTGGGCACTAAATACAGAGTGTAGTAAACAAAGAAGGAAGGTGTGTGTTCGCTTGAAAAATTAAGCGCGTTTTATATCAATTTATGCAATCTTATGCCAGCAAGTAATGAAAATTAGGCATAATCACTATTTATATTTGTCATTGATAATATTTATAGAATAAATATTACTCAATGACACAATGTGGCGATAGGTCTAGGAGAGCTAGTTTGAATACATCAATATTTTCCCACTCGAAGTGTTTAAGGACATCTGTTGTGGTCTGTTTTTGCCAAGGTGTTCCTAAATCAATATCAAATAGTGTTGTCATTGCCAAATACTTAATAGCAACAAATTCTTTGTCTACGTCATTCAACTGACTTTTAGTCTTTGTCTCAGTATTTAACAGTGCGCGATGTGAAAATGATTGAGAAAAGTAATTGCTCACATAATCTATTAATGAATCATGTTGGTAATCCTTTAGCCCAAATAATTGTGCAATTGAGAGTGGTTTACTCGAAAATTCATCTTCATCTTTTTGAATAAAACGCATCATTTTTTCAGGGTGTTGATGAAGTAAGAAGTAAATAAAAGCGGCGAAAGGGCAGAGATAAAATTCAAACTTCTCACTGTGCTTTTTACTTATTAATAGGGTAATAACTTTATTAATGTGCGCGTATTTATTAATAATATCAGAGGCAAATGGGTGACTAATATTTGCAATCATGGTTTCTAGCAATACACGCTGGCATAGTAAAGCAGCTGTATCTAACCCCACCATTGTTAAGCTATGCCTCAAACTCCCAGCTTTTTGTCCTTGACGATTATATTGCTTTGCTGCAGTTCTTAGTGCTTGCTCTATATGTTCAAAATTAGTAACGACTTTTTCTAGCTGTTTAAAGTCAGGGTATTTAGTGTTTCCGAGCTTTGCAATAGACTTAAGGTTTTCACTATCGTTAAAAGTTTTAACTTTTATTTCAGGTAACTGTTCATTAAACCAGATTTTATAAAGGAGAATAGGATCACTGATAATTTGACTTCGGTATTCACCAATGATGGGCTGAGATGTTCTGATGATCCTTCTGGCTTCATCTTCTATCATTAGCGCAAGATAATGGACATTACCGTTTTTTGCTAAAACAATACATTGCTCATTCTTATAAGACACAGCAAGCCCTGAAGGGTGTGCAACAAGTTGTGCACTTAATTTACATAATGCATTCTGTGCGAACTCGTTATAACAGCTTAAATAGAGTGATTTTATCGCTTGATTAAGGCTAAACGTTTTTACTTTTGGTCTAGGTGTAATTGCTTTGGCAATGCGCATCGCAATTGCAACGATAATGCTTGGATTATCATAAAGAGGTATTGCATTAATACCCGTAATGGCTGAGGCATATTTATCTAAACGGGCGAGTATTCTTTGTACTTGTCCTGTGGGCACATTACCTTTATTCAGCATTTTCACAGCGAGTGCATGTCGGTTTTGAACTAACCTTAGAGCCTGCTTCGTTAGGTGTTGCCCAGCAGCAAGTTTATTAGTTTCATTTGATGTGCAAATTTGGTCAGATATGGCCGCGATTACTAATGATTCTGTGATTTCTTTATTAAAATTTAGTGCGTGACAGATTGAAGTAACAAGTATGCATTGATTTACAACCAGGTTGGTGGTGTACCCTTGATGTTTTGCGTAAAAGTGAAGGTGAGCATGTAATGCACCAGGTTGTTGACTGTAACACTGAACAAACCTTTCAGCCAGTTGCGTAATACTTGGATATATAACAGGCCATTTTTCTTTATTGTAGTAGAGCCTTAGAACTTGATGTGAATGCTCAAAGAGCCTTTTTAATTGTGTAGCAGATGCTTTCACGGTGGCATTATTCTCCACTTATTTTTGTATATTCAAGAGTTGCATTATCACCCCAAACTAGCAAAATACCATTTTTAAATAGGAGGCCCGTGCACTCGTCTTGAGTTGTAATGCCATCAGATTTAACAAGTTGTGTTCTATAGTAAACAATTTGAAAAACATTATCTTGTTGCTTAGACACATAGGTCAGATCAGGGCTTCCCAGTGTTTCAAGAACTTCCTCTAATGGCATTACTTCAGATTCATCAAGTTTTGAAATAAAGCGGTTATTGAATGCCTCTCTATCTTGCCAGATCATAGCTTGAGGGTCATCTTTATAGAAATTGATCACTAGCATGACAATACTTGCATAAACAGCAAGGCCTAAAATTATGTATTGCAGTACTTTTTTGATCATGACAAGTCCAAGAGATTAATCCAAGCCAGTATATCAAAGTCTTCAAGAGTTAAAACTTTATTAGATAATTAACGGGTAACTCTCAAGTCTTGTAGATTAAAGCCTAAATGTATATCTGTTCTCAATGAAACCAAATTCTTACTGGTAATAAAATCATCTACACCAGAGTGGATCTTTTGCTTTTCACCGGGTTTTAGCGATTTGTAAGCTAAAATATTTTCAAAATCACCACATTCGTATAATAATCTTTGTGCTGTCTTTAAACCAATTCCAGCTATACCTGGTACATCATTTGTTTTATCACCTGCCATAGCCCAAAGTTCAGTAAGTTGATGCTTTTCGACTTTAAATTTATCTTTTATTTGCTTTGTATCAATCCAGGTTTTTTTAAAATAATCGTATATTCTAATGCTTGAGGAAAGGTGAGGAAAAAAGCCTTTATCTGTTGAGGCTATCACTACATTTACGTTTGCAGCAGCTGCCTTAGTTGCAAGAGTTGCAATGACATCGTCAGCTTCATCGTGATCTGGTCTATAAACGGGTATGCCAGTTTCTTCAAATGCCTTTTCAATAATCTGCATGTTGCTAGACAAGATTTCAGGCATAGGTTTTCTTGCTACTTTATATTTGTCGTAGTAGTGATACCGCCAACTTCCATCACCATCGAACACAGCTATCGCATGTGTTGCTGAAGTAAGATTTAATAACTTATTGACGGCTGAAGAAACCCGCTGAGCTGTATTATTTACAGCGGTAATATCTTCTTGGTTTGGTTCAATTGCAAAAATGCGCCGAACGAGGTTCAGCGCATCGATTAGTACTAAGGTATTACTCATTTATTCACTACATAACACGGCGTATATTTACTGCCAGGTAATTTCATACGACCTTGTTCTACAAATGCTTGTAACAGGGTGTCCATTTTTTCCATTAATGTGGTTTCACCATGAAGCTGATAAGGACCATGCTTTTTGATTTCTCTAATGCCTTCATCTTTAACATTACCTGCGACAATCCCAGAAAATGCTCTACGCAAATCAGCAGCCAGAAACTCTTTATTCTGATCTAAAGACAGGTTCAAATTAGCCATGTTTTCATGAGTTGGATCAAATGGCATTTGGAACTGGTGCTCAATTTTTAGCGTCCAGTTAAAATAATAAGCATCGCCCTGAGATTTTCTATATTCCCTAACTTTAGGCATAGCTTGCTTGAGAGTGACAGCAACTTTTTTTGGATCGCCAACAATCACTTCAAACTTACTTAAAGCTTCTTCACCGAGCGTATCTTCAACAAATTGGCAGATTTCTTTGAAATAATCAGCTGATGACTCAGGACCTGTTAAAATAACGGGCAGGCATTGTTTTTGATTATCAGGGTGTAACAGTATGCCTAATAGATATAGAAGCTCTTCAGCTGTACCCGCACCACCAGGGAAAATGATAATGCCATGAGCTGTTCTGACAAATGCTTCTAAACGTTTTTCGATATCGGGTAATATAACGAGCTCATTAACGATAGGGTTAGGGGGCTCTGCGGCGATAATACTCGGTTCAGTTAGGCCTAAATAACGGTTACTAGTAATACGTTGTTTTGCATGACCAATGGTTGCGCCTTTCATAGGGCCTTTCATTGCCCCAGGTCCACAGCCGGTACAAATATTTAGCCCGCGTAAGCCTAGTTCATATCCGACTTCTTTTGTGTATTTATACTCGATTTCACTGATTGAATGACCGCCCCAACAAACAATCATATTTGGATCTGTATTAACAGGTAACGCAGAAGCATTCCTGAGCATATCAAAGACCATATGAGTAATTTGTTGCTCGTCTTCAGTTGGCTCATGGCGTTGATAAATAAATAACAAATCACGGATTACAGAAAATATATGCTCGTGAATACCTGTGATTATTTTTCCATCTACAAAGGCAGTTTCGGGGGGGGTGTCTAACTCAATTTTTATACCGCGCTCTCTAGCGATGAGTTTTACATCAAAATCTTGGTATTTGTCGTAGATTTCACTGCTAGAATCAGTATGACTTCCTACGTTTAATACTGCTAATACGCAGTTTCTAAAAAGTTTATACCTTTCTGTACTTGAAGAGGCTTGTAAAAGGTCGACTTCAAGCTTTGAAAGCAAATTAAGTACGCCAGTTGGATTTAGTTGGACTTGCATAGGCATTCTCCTTGTTATTTACGAATGCAAAGGCGATCTCTACCACTGTTTTTTGCTTCGTAAAGTGCATCATCAGCTCTATCAAAAGCTGCCAAAGGTGTATCACCTTTTTTAAATTGCGTCGCTCCTAAAGACACAGTTATTTGTACTTGCTTATCTTTAAACTTAAATGGAATTGCTTTAATGGTATTCCTAATCTTTTCTAATGGCGCTTTGGCATGAGTCAAAGGCATACCAGGCATTAATAAAACAAACTCTTCACCACCATAACGGGCAATAAAATCAGATTTACGTATTGCTTTCTTTAAAGCTCTAGCGATTACTTGTAGTGTTTTATCACCAGCGCTATGGCCATATTGGTCGTTGATTGATTTAAAGAAATCGACATCTATAACAACTAATGTCGTTTCATTACCATGCTGTTCGAACATGTGAAACTCTTGATTAAATCTATCATCAAACGCTGCACGGTTAGGTAGTTTTGTTAAGCCGTCTAGCAAGCTTTTAAATTGCTGTTCTGAAAGCTTTTTCTTATAAGTATTAACTTTAGTCTCTAAAACATTAATACGTGAATTAATTTGCTCAAAACTGGCGAGTAAGTCCGCTTTATCTTTTTGTTCTAATTCTTCACGTTTGACTAAGTCTTGTCTCAAAAGCTTTAACTCACCGTCAACCAGTTCTTTTAAATCGGAAATGGATGTCGCTTTTTGCGTTTGTTCATTTAAAAGTTTGATCTTAGTCTCAATTTGTTTATTTAGACCTGAAAGCTCGGCACTCATATGCTTAGTCGAATTGGTCGTACTAAGAATAGATGCATGGAGCTCTTCTAATGTTTGATTCAGTGAAACTAAAAAACCTTGAGCAGATTGACGCTCTCTGGCAATGCTATTGGCAATTATCTCTATGATAGCAATCGCACAATCAAGTAATACATCGACTTCTGCAGACTGAGATAGTGTCGTTTTAATATCAATGACTTCTTTAGATACATCGTCTTCGAATGTAATTTCATTGGCTAAGGTTAATAATTCACTAGCCAATTCTGGTTTTTGCACTGTTATTGGTTTTGCTGTTACGTCAGAGCTTGTTTTAACAGCTAACACTTTTTGATAAATGCCAATGAGCTTCTCAAAAACTGGCAAAAATTCATAACTGACATTTACTTCAGTCAATTCATGATCTAATAAGTTACGTAGTTTGCGGCGAGTATCATCTGGGATACCTTTGAGTTTTTGTAATTGTCTACCTGCGTCAGAAATACTGTTTGAAAGCTTTTGATGATTTTCAGCGTTTACAGATTCTTGATTTTTAAGGGATAGGGTAATGGTGTTAATAAGAGGAGCTAAATCATCAAAGCTGACGCCTTTACTAAGCGCTTGTCTAAATTTAGCCAAAAGATTATCTAGAGCAACATCTTGACCTTTACTACTCACTGCGAGCTTCGCAGCAAAATTACTCAGAGTCTGTATTTGATCTTTATGCGCATTCTCGAGCTCAGCTCGTGCTTTAACTGCTTGTTTTAGTTTTTTTTCTATTAGCGCATCTTTATTGGTCACAAATTTCGCCATCTATAAATTCATTAACACTTTAAGTTTACAACAATTATCTCATTTTTGAAGGCAATTTGTTTGTTACATATCACAACAAGCCTGATGATATGTAGTTTATCTCTTTTATTAAACTTTATAAGGGGAGTTTGTTATTCTTTTCTTATACTTTTCTATGAATATTATAAATACCAGTATGAAAAAAATTACACTCTCTCTTCTTGCTGCTTTTACAGCTTTTCCTGCATTTTCCGATGTGGAATATAAATTATCGATACATGAACCTGAGCATCATCTCGGTGATGTTAAAGTAACTTTTCCGAAAACAGCTCAAGCACATTTAGATGTGCATCTCCCAGACTGGCGCACGGGTCGCTATGAAATTTTAGACCTTGCCAATGGTATTCGTTTTTTTAATGCAAAAAGTGAAAACGGCGAAGATCTTAAATGGAAAAAGATTGATAAAAATACATGGCGCGTACATTTAAATGAGCCAACAGAAGTCAACATTTCATACCAAGTTTATGCGAATCAATTGGGCATGCGTTCTCGTCATATTGATGATAGCCACGCATTTATTGATGCATCAGGCTTCTTTATGTTCAGTGATTCATATAGACAAGAGCCTGTAACTGTCGACTTAGATGTACCAAAAGGGTGGCGATCAGTTTCTGGAATGGATTTCGCAGATGACAAGCATAGTTTTAAAGCTGACAACTATGATGTTTTATTAGATTCTCCTATTGAGACAGGCATTAACGACTTATATAAATTTAAGGTCGATGACCGTAAGTACGAACTCGTTATTTGGGGCGAGGGCAATTACGATGTTGAATTAATGCTTTCTGATCTCAAAAAGCTTGTTAAGACAGGCAGCTTAATTTGGCATGACTATCCTTATGAACGTTATGTATTTATGGTTCATGCGACTAGCGGCGCACGCGGTGCGACTGAGCATTTAAACTCTACAATAATCCAAAGGCATAGAGATTCGTTTGCTAAGCGTGATGATTATATTGGTTTCATTGCAACGGCTGCGCACGAATTTATCCATACGTGGAATGTAAAAAACTACCGTCCAGCAGGCTTAGTGCCATACGATTACATTGCACCTAATTATTCTGATTTGTTGTGGTTGTCTGAAGGTTCAACCAGTTATTTAGAAAATTACTTACTATTGAGTGCTGGAATAACGACTAATGAAGAGTTTTATAAAGATCTCAATAAAACAATTTCACGTCATTTAAAAACGCCTGGTAGAGAAGTGCAATCTGCTGCTGAAACAAGTTTTGATAAGTGGATCAACGCAGGTGGCGACCATGGGCGTAACTTCAGTACCAATATTTACTCAGAAGGGTCATTAGTGTCACTAGCACTAGATATTGACTTACTAGATAAAAGTGAAGGTAAAGTAAGTTATAGAGATGTGCATTCAGAACTATATAAACAGTTTAAACTACCAAAGAGCTTTAATAGCCAAGATGTTCAGAATATTTTAAAGCAAATTTCAGGTCGGGATTATTCAAACTGGTGGAAAAATAATGTTGAATCACCGATCAGCATTGACTTTGATGCGCTGCTTGCAATTGTTGGCTTAGAATATACACGCCCAGACAATAGCAAAGCCGTTGCTGGTTTGGATGTGATGGCAAAATCTAATGGCGAGCTACTTATTTTAAATCATGTAGCGAGAGAAAGTTCTGCATGGCAAGGTGGTTTAACAGCCGGAGATAAGTTAGTTGCTTTAGATGGACGTCAAGTACGTAAGTCATTAAAAGAGACGCTGGCTTTGTTTGAGCCAGAGCAAGAAGTTACTGCAAGCTTTATTAGACGTCATCAACTTATGACGACAAAAATAAAGCTTACATCTGACTTTGATAAACCTAAAAAGGTGAAAGCAGTTAATGCCCCGACTGAACGTCAGGCTAAATTGTATAAAGCATGGACGGGTGTAGAACATCCAAATGCGTTCTAATTTTCACTTTTAAAATAATAAAAAAGCCCAAGTTATTTTAATCACTTGGGCTTTTTTATTTTTAGATGATAATTAACCAAAACTAAGGTTAATTACTTGTGACGCTGCTCAAGCGTATTAATTACATCTTTTAGATTTAGCTCGCAGCGCTGCAATAAAACCGTTAGGTGATAAAGCAAGTCAGCTGACTCATTTAGCAATTCTTCTTTGTCGTTTTTCATTGCGGCTAGTGCGACTTCAACACCTTCCTCGCCCACTTTTTGACAACTACGGCTCAAGTCTTTGGCAAACAATGATGCTGTATAGCTTGATGCTGGATCTGCATCTTTGCGTTCAAAAATCACATTTTCAAGCGTAGCTAAAAAAGCCAAATCAGGTTTTGCGTCACCAAAGCAACTTGTAGTGCCTAAATGACATGTTGGTCCTTTAGGCGTTGCTAATACTAAAATAGAGTCATAATCACAGTCTGTATGGGCTTCAACGAGTTCTAGATAGTTTTCTGACGTTTCACCTTTTGTCCATAAACGCTGCTTTGAACGAGAATAGAAGGTAACTAGCCCTTTTTCGAAAGTCATTGCAATGGCCGCTTCATCCATAAAACCTTGCATTAAAATTTGCCCAGTTGATGCATCTTGGATAATTGCAGGCAGCATATCGGACTTTTTAAAATCAAGTTTTGATAAGTTATCTTTAGTTAGTTGCATAATCTAGCTGCGACCCCATTGTTTGTTAAGTATTGTTTAAGTTCGTTTATGTCTATAACGTTTTTGTGGAATACACTGGCAGCGAGTGCACCGTCTACTTGGCTCTGCTTAAATACATCAACAAAGTCTTGCATGGTACCTGCACCACCTGATGCAATAAGTGGCACGTCACAAATGGTTCTTATCTCTGATAGCTGTTTGTTGTCATAGCCTTTTCGTACACCGTCTTGATTCATGCAGTTTAATACAATTTCACCAGCGCCCAAGTCTTGCACGCGTTTCACCCACTCTTGTGTTTTATATCGAGTTCTAGATGACGCATTTGGATCGCCAGTAAGCTGATAAACAAGATATTGATCTGTTCCTACGTCATAAAAGCTGTCGATACCCACGACCACGCATTGTTTACCAAATTCATCATGTAATTCTTTAATGAGTTCAGGTCTGTGTATTGCAGGGCTATTGATACTTATTTTATCAGCACCACTTTCAAGTACTTTTGCTGCATCTGCAACAGACTTGATACCACCAGCAACACAAAACGGAATATCGATGTGACGGGCGATTTGCTCTACCCAAGTGACATCTAATAATCGTTTTTCAACACTGGCAGAAATTTCATAGAACACTAGCTCGTCAGCACCGGCATTACTGTAAAGCTCAGCAAGTTCGAGTACCTCACCGACAACTTCGTGGCCTTTGAATTTTACGCCTTTGACCACTTGACCATTTTTTACATCAAGACAAGGAATTATGCGTTTTGATAACATGCAAGTGCCTCCTCAACTGTAAAAACACCATCAAGTAGTGATTTCCCTAATATGACACCGCCTACACCAATTTTAGCGAGTCGCTTAATGTCGTCTAATGAACTCACCCCACCAGAGGCTTGTACTTTTATGTTGTTATTGTGTGCAACGATTTCTTCATACAAGGCAAAAGAGGGGCCTGTCATAGTGCCGTCCTTACTGATGTCCGTACATAAAAAGTCAACAACTCCTAATTCCACATAAAAGTCGAGTAGGGTGAATAAGTCTTTGTCGGCATCGCTTAACCAACCATGTGTTGCAGGTGCCCAACCAGATCCGGTTTTGTTCACATCCAGTGCAATGACAAATTTTTCAGGGCCAAACTCTTTGATCCACTCTGCAACTTGCGTTTGTTGATCTACGGCCATTGACCCAATAACAACTTGAGCCGCGCCAGCTTCAATCCATTGTTTTACATCTTCATAGCTGCGTACGCCGCCACCGACTTGGTAAGGAACGTTTAATGCTTTTGTTGCTGCTTGAATTTGTTGCCACTGTTTCTTTTGCGGATCACGAGCGCCTTCTAAATCTACTAAATGTAATTTTTCTGCGCCTGAGTTTTGGTAGGCAAGCAGACGCTCACCTAATTCAAATGGATAGAACTGGGCTGTGTCGTATTTACCTTGGTAGAGGCGAACAATTTGATTTTGTAGTACATCTAAAGCTGGAATTATCATGTTAACCTCTGCCTATACATTCCAATTTAAAAAGTTTGTTAAAAGCTTTGCGCCGACTTGTGCACTTTTTTCAGGGTGAAATTGCATACCTGCGTAGTTGTCTTTACAGACGATGGCAGAAAATGTTTGACCATATGCACCAGATGCTAAGGTGTGGTCGTTTACACTGTGCGCAAAGCTATGCACAAAGTAGACTTGATCTTGTGCAGTGATCCCTTGTGTTAACGCGTGAGGTTTTTCAATACTTAAATTATTCCAGCCCATATGCGGTGCAGTTAAATTGCCTACTTCGAGCTGCGTAACTACGCCTGGAATCTTGTCTAAGCAGTTAACGTCGCCTTCAGAGGTTTTCTCACACAAAAGCTGCATACCTAAACATATGCCCATCAAGGGATTTTGATATTCATCGATGGCTTGCTGCCAACCATTATCAAGCAAACGTTTCATGGCAACAGACGCATGGCCAACACCAGGAAGTATTGCTCTATCAAATTGTGCTAATTGTTCAGGAGCAGTAATAATTTCAGGGTTAGCACCTAATCGGTCAAATGCAAAACGTACAGAGTTTATATTGGCACAGCCGGTGTTTATAATGGCTATCATAAACACCCCTTAGAGCTTGCTGTTAATTGGCTCGCATCTTTTTGGATTGCCACACGTAATGCTCTTGAGAAAGCTTTAAATAACCCTTCTACTTGGTGGTGACAGTTACCCTCAGAAACAGATAAGATCAAACTCACAGCAGCATTATCAGAGAACGATTTAAAAAAGTGCTCAACCATTTGCACATCTAAGTCCCCGACTTTTTCACGGGAGAAATCAGCATTAAGTACAAATGAGGCGCGGCCCGATAAATCAATCTGACATTCAGCTTTACATTCATCCATTGGCAGCGCAAAACCATAACGGTTAATTTGCGTTTTTGTACCAAGGGCTTGTTTCACAACTTGGCCAAGAGCAATACCAATATCTTCAACTAAGTGGTGTTCGTCGATGTGTAAGTCACCAGAGGCTTTAATATTTAGATAGATATTGGCGTGTGTTCTAATTTGATCCAACATGTGATCAAAAAAACCTAAACCGGTAGAAATTTCGCCGCTTACGCCTTGGTCAAGATTAACAGCAACATCAATTTGAGTTTCTTTGGTGTTGCGTGTTACTGATGCTTCACGATTTTGAGTGGTTAACTGAGTCACTATTTGCGGCCAATCACCTTCGTACAAAATACCTTGAATACACAAGTTATCAGCAAGGCCTAAATCAGTTTGACGGTCGCCAATGACATAAGATTTAGCAAGGTCGACTTTACCTGAACGCATTAATTCTGTAAGCAAGCCTGTTTTAGGTTTTCGACAATTACAGTTATCTTCATCAAAGTGTGGGCAGATCAACACGTCATCGAACTTGATCCCTTGTGATGAAAAAATTTCCATCATCTTGTCTTGTGCAATATCGAAGTCAGCGGTTGGGAAGCTATCAGTGCCTAAGCCATCTTGGTTTGACACCATGACTAAGCGGTAACCTGCAGCTTGAAGCTGTAAAAGCGCAGGAATGACATTTGGCAGTAATACTAGCTTTTCTAGACTGTCGACTTGTTTATCCGTGATTGGTTCATCAATTAAGGTGCCGTCTCGGTCGATAAATAGATATGGTTGACTCATTTTTATTCCTTACTACTTAGAGGCCATTCAGCCAGTCGGTGACTTGTTGTAATTCTTGCTCTGTGCCAATCGAGATTCTGATCCAATCATCTTGATCGAATAATACAAATGGGCGCATTATCAAACCAGATTGCATGGCAACATCAATGGCTGCTTTGTCTTTTAAACGGATAGTCACAAAGTTTGCAAAGCTGTCTAAAACAGTGATTACTTGCTTATTGTTTTTAAGCGCCAACGAAAGCTCAGCTTTCGCTGCGTTTAAAATTTGCACTTGGCGTTTTACTTGGGTGATGGCATCTTTACTTAATGCTTGTGCTGCAATCGCAGCAACCACAGTCGAAACTGGATATGGCGCAATGACCTTTTTGACTACGTTCAATAATTCGCTGTTAGAAAGCATGAAGCCCGTTCTTAAACCCGCTAAGGCAAACGCTTTAGAAAGAGTTCTCAAGACAACCACATTATTGAAATCTTGTAACAGACTTACAGAAGAATATGCTTCGCAAAATTCAATATACGCTTCATCTACTACAACAATGGCCTTATCAGACAATTCATCCGCAATTTCAGCAATTTTCTCTACAGGTAAAATTGCGCCGGTTGGATTATTTGGATTACAAATAAAAACCAGTTTTGATTGCGCACACGCTTCACTAATTGCGGTTTTATCGTCATTAATGAGTTGCTCTTGGCTCAATACATTTAATGCGACATTGTGTGTATCAGCCGTGACTTTATACATGCCGTAAGTTGGTGCAAAAATGCTGATTGAATCTTTGCCCGGCTCGCAGAAAGTTCTAACTAAAAGCTCAATTCCTTCGTCAGCACCGCGTGTCATTAATACATTTTCTTCGCTAACACCTGCATAATCAGCGTATGCCTCAATCACTGCTTGTGGTTGTGGATCAGGATAACGATTCAAGTTATCTACACTTACGTCAAAAGTTTTAGCATACGGGCTTTCATTGGCATTTAACCAAGTTGAGCCCGTTAGTTTCATGCTTTTAGCTGAGCTATACGCTTTTAGCTCATTGATGTTCTTTGGTAACAGCGTGGTGATCACATCACTCATTTACAAGTTCTCCAAACGCACTTTAACGGCATTGGCGTGTGCGTCTAATCCTTCTGCATCAGCAAGCGGCAAAATCGCTTTGCTCAAATTCACTAAACCCGAAGGGGTAATACTTTGCACAGTATATGTTCTATAGAAGTCCATTAAATTAAGACTTGAGTAGACTTTACTGTAGCCATAAGTTGGTAATACGTGATTTGTGCCAGAGGCATAGTCCCCCGCAGATTCAGGCGTATAATCACCAACAAACACTGAGCCTGCATTTTTAACTAACCCGACATATTGGTCGGCTTGGTCAATTTGTAAAATAAGGTGTTCAGGACCATATTTGGCAGAAACGTCAAATGCCTGTGCCATGTCATCGACTAATATCAAGGCACTGTTCTCTAGCGCCGCACGTGCGATATCAGCACGCGATAAGCTTTCAAGCTGAAGCTCTATTTGCTCCTGTGTTAGGGCGATTATTTCTTCACTATTACACACAAGTAGAACTTGAGAGTCTCGTCCGTGCTCTGCCTGAGAGAGTAAATCAGCGGCGATAAAAGCTGAGTTTGCACGCTCATCAGCAATGACCATAACTTCAGAAGGGCCTGCAGGCATATCAATCGCAAACCCAGGAACAGACTGACTCAGCAGTTGTTTTGCCATGGTCACATAGCTGTTACCCGGGCCAAATACTTTGTTTACTTTAGGAACCGACTCGGTGCCATACGCCATAGCGGCGATAACACCCGCACCGCCACTTTCAACGATAGTGGTGATCCCGCAAAGCTTAGCTGCATATAAAATGGCAGGGTGGATGCGCTCATTACCATTTACTGGCGTTGCTAATACCACAGTTTTGGCGCCAGATAATTGCGCACACACGCCTTGCATTAAAACAGAGGAAGGCAGTGGCGCACTGCCGCCCGGTATATAAAGACCAATAGCATCGATGGCTTCAAATTTTAATTCACACACCACGCCCGGTGCGGTTTCAATCTTTTTAGACATCGGTTGTTGCTGTTGGTGAAACGCTTTGATGTTGCTATAAGCTAAATCAATGGCTTGTTTTAAAGACGGTTCGAGCAAGCCTTCACTTTTCACTATTTCTTCGCTCGGTACACGTAAACGAGGTTGTTCACGTTTGTCGAACTTTTTAGCAAACTTAAGTAATGCGTTGTCACCGTTAGCAATAACATCATCAATAATCGCTTGTGTTTGCTTCTCAATCGACTCACTGGCTGTAACTGCAGGTCTTTCTAAAATTGCAGCTTGTGCTGATTGAGAACCCTCATTCCACTTGAACACAGTTGTTACTCCATCATTTTTTCAATTGGCATAACGAGGATAGAGTTTGCACCAAGTGCTTTTAACTCTTCCATGGTTTCCCAGAATAGTGTCTCGCTGCTAACCATGTGTAACGCCACATAATCGTCAGAGCCAGCAAGTGATAATAGGGTAGGCTGACCAGTACCTGGCAGTAGTTCACACACTTCGGTTAATTTTGCTTTCGGTGCGTGCAACATGATGTACTTGCTCTCTTTGGCTTGCTTAACCCCTTTTAAGCGCGGCATTAATTTATTGATTAGTGCAAGCTTATCTTCATCGTTCAGTTTTGGATTTTGAATAAGGCATGCATTTGATTCAAGGATCGTATCACCTTGCATTAAGCCATTGGCTTCAAGAGTTGCACCAGTTGAAACAAGGTCACAAATTGCATCGGCAAGGCCTGCACGAGGAGCGACTTCTACAGAGCCAGTTAGCATTACCGCGCTCGCATTTATACCTTCACGCTTTAAATAGCCTTTTAGGATTTCAGGGTAAGTTGTTGCAATACGCTTGCCTTCAAACCATGACTTATCTTGTGGACCAAGTTCTTGTGGCCATGCCAATGCCAGTCGACAATAACCAAAGTCTAATTTTGAAAGTTTAAGTACTTCAGAATATTGGTTTAGACTCTGACGCTCAGCTTGTGTTTCTTCAAGTACGTTTTCGCCAACGATACCTAGATCACATACGCCGTCCATAACAAGACCAGGAATATCATCATCACGAACACGTAAAACGTCGATAGGCATATTGGTTGAGTGAGCAATTAGGCGTTGTTCACGTAGGTTTAATTTAACACCTAGTTGCTTGAGAAGTTCTTGGCAATCTTTTGAAAGTCTGCCTGATTTTTGAATTGCGATTCTTAAACGGTTGTTAGTACTCATAATTTATATCCTTTGTTCTAAAACGAAAAACCCCGAGGGAACCTCGGGGCGATATAAATTCTGAGTTTGGTCGCCGGGAGGTTCCTTTTAGGAATAACCCACCAGCGAAATACCTGACAGGCTATTCGGGTGTATGATGGTGATGATGAATAGTTGTCAGTGTAATAAACATGTAAATTCTCTTAATCAATTTTGATAACGCAATTAGGAAAACATATTTTACGGTTTCAGTGCAACTAAAATTTTGAATTTTTTAAAGTATAAATTATAACGGTCGATAATAAGGAGTAGGTACAAGCTTGCAGGAGGATATAATGGATGCATTTAAACCTTTGTTAAATAACATAATTAGGCTTGAGGTGTCACATAAGCCGACTTTCTATGTTGCAGGTGTTATCGATAATAAAGTTGAAAAAATAAAACTCGATAAAGCCAAAAAAGAAGACGTAAAAAGAAAATCCAATGAGCAATCACCCAATAAAAAGCAAAAAGAAAATGAAAACGACAAGGAAGATGGCAAGCATTTAGATGTATGGGCGTAACAGATTAGTTATGTTTTCGAACACTCGGTTGCTCATCTAAACACTAAACCGTACAATTGCAAAAAACACTGTTGTAGTCACTTCTTGCAAATTAAAACGCTTTTTTCAGAATCAGGTCCATTAGCTTTAAATATTCCTGGATATAAACCAAGACAGCCTCAAATTGATATGGCTGAGATGGTGCATGCCGCAATAGAAAATAAATCTCAATGTGTAGTCGAGGCAGGAACAGGTACCGGTAAAACATTCGCGTATTTAATTCCAGTGTTACTCAGCGAAAAAAAATCGATCATTACTACTGGCTCTAAAGCACTACAAGAGCAGCTTTATCATCGAGACTTGCCGCAACTTACTAAAATTCTGAATAAAGGTCGAAAAGTTGCTCTATTAAAAGGGCGTGCAAATTATCTTTGTACCTATCGACTTGAGCAGCATGTCGCACATGTGCCAACCGATGACCCTGATGTGATGCATCAACTAGCCATGGTTGCAAAGTTTGCCTCTCAAACTAATACGGGTGATTTAGCCGATTGTGTTGGAATTGAAGAGGATGCCAAAGTATTACCTTATGTAAATTCAACGGCTGATAACTGTTTAGGCAAGGAGTGTCCTGATTACGCTGAATGCTACATTAGAAAAGCACGTATTAAAGCCATGGAGGCAGATATTGTTGTGATAAATCATCACTTATTTTTTGCTGATATGGCGGTGAAAGATTCAGGCTTTGCAGAGCTTATGCCGGACGCTGACAATTATATTTTTGATGAAGCACACCAAATTCCAGAAATAGCCAGTGATTATTTTGGCGACAGTATAAGTACCAAACAGCTGGTGGCGTTGATCAATGATTTGCGTTTGATCTATCGCTCTGATATTCCAGATATGTTGCAATTGGGCAATACACTTAATAAGTTAGAAACGGCAGTTGCCGATCTTCGACTTGCTTTTGCTGGTGAGGGCTCACGGGGGGATTGGCGAGAATCTTTAACAAGCAAAACCATTTGTGATGCGTTGCATCGTGTTATTTCAGATTTGGATTTTTTGTATAAAGTCTTAAAACTTTGCCTTGATAGGAGCGACAAAATTGAACACCCATTTGAAAAGGTCTTGCAGTTTAAAAAACAATTAGAGCGCGCATTTGATACCACACAAACGGGTTACAGCTATTGGTACGAGACAACTAGACGTTTCTTAACAATCAATATCACACCCTTAAACGTCGCAAATAAATTCAAAGAAATTATAGAACGTACCCAAGCGAGTTTTACGTTCGCGTCAGCGACCTTATCAGTAAATGATTCGTTAGATCATTTTAATAAGAGTTTGGGCTTAAAACCTAAGCATCAATTATTGGTCGAAAGTCCCTTTGATTATGAAAATCAGGCGGTGTTATGTATGCCTAGATATTTGCCGGAAACCAGTGATGATATGATGCCGCATAATTTAGTAAAACTCGCCAAAGAGCTTATAAAGGCAGCAAAAGGGCGTACATTCTTACTTTTCACCAGTTACCGAGTCATGCACTTAGTTTACGAGGGGCTAAGCACTGCCACTGAATATCCTGTGTTTATGCAGGGCCAATCGTCTAAACGGATCATTCTAGAGCAGTTTATTCGACACGGAAACGCGGTATTAATGGGCACAGCTTCTTTTTGGGAAGGAGTTGATGTACGTGGTGATGCGCTCAGTTGTGTGTTAATTGATAAACTGCCTTTTACATCACCTGACGACCCATTATTACAAGCTAGAATGAAAGATTGTGAATTAACCGGTGGTGAGCCTTTTGAAGACATTCAATTACCTCAAGCAATCATTAACCTTAAGCAAGGTGTTGGCCGTTTAATTCGAGATCACAGTGATAAAGGTGTACTTGTCATTTGCGATAACCGTCTAGTTACGCGAAAATATGGGCAGACATTTTTACAAAGCTTACCTAATATGCGCCGCACAAGAGATTTCCAAAGCGCATTACAGTTTTTAGAGAACATAGAATAATATGACTTATAACCTTTTAGCGTTAGATGCTTCAACTGAAGCGCTAAGTATTGCCATTCAATATAACGGTCAAACAGTTAAACATTTTGAAGTTTGTCCTCAGCAACATAGCCAAAAAGTGTTGCCTTTAGTTTCTGAGTTATTAGACAAAGCAGGCTGTAAGTTACAAGATTTAGATGGCATTGTATTTGGTCGCGGACCGGGCAGTTTTACTGGTGTCCGTATTAGTGTCGCGATCGCTCAAGGGCTTGCTTACGGTGCAAACCTGCCGCTGGTGGGGGTCTCAACATTACAGGCAATGGCACAGCAAGCGATTGAAGAACAAGGGCTAGATTCAGTCATCACGGGTATCGATGCAAGAATGGGTGAGATTTACTTCGCACATTATCGTAAATCTGAAAAAGGGCTCGCTGAATTGGGCATTGATGAAAATGAAGTGGTGTGTGCGCCAGTTGATTTACCTGAGTCGATTAAAGGCTTAACTGCGGTAGGAACCGCGTGGGAACCTTATGCTGAGCAAGCCACCGGTTTAAATTTAGATGTCATCTCAGAAATTACCTTACCTGATGCCGCGTACATGCTAAAAATTGCAGAAGTTGAATTTGAAAAAGGTAACACGGTTCACCCTGCCGATGCGCAGCCACATTATGTCAGAGATACGGTAACTTGGAAAAAGCTGCCTGGTAGAGAATAACACCTGATATCATTTTTAAGTAAGTAAAAAGCCAGAACAGTGTTCTGGCTTTTTACTACTGATTATTGCTATATAAATCACTGCTCAATAAATTACTTTTCGATAAAGTGAATTAGTTTTTCTGCAATTTGAGTGTTGTTCTGTGACCCGATAAATTGCTCATAGCCTTTACCATAAGCAAATACTTGTACATCTATTGCAGTATGACCACTTGTCGTCCAGCCAGTATAAGTAGCTGTATTGATGACTTTGTTGATTGCTTTGTAAAGCGCTTCATCTCCGTCTTTTTTAGCTTTTGACAGAGAAGCTAAATTGTCTTTGCTAAGCTCTAAACTTGTATGTTCAGACCATGCAGCTTTTAAATCATTAGCTTCAAGTAATGCTTTGCTCATCGTCATAACTGACGAGTTCATTTTCTTCACTTCATCAGGTAACCAAGTATATTTACCATTCGCACCTAGGGTTAAACCGCCTGTAGAATGGTCGGCGGTTACAACTAATAATGTATCCGGGTTTTGGTCTACGTACGCTTTTGCAAGTTCAATTGATTTGGCAAAGTCGTGCATTTCTTTCATGGCACATGCGATATCATTTGCGTGACCACACCAATCAATTTGACTGCCTTCTAGCATGATAAAGAAACCTTTATCATTGTTTTTAGACATTAAATCTAAAGACTTAAAAGTCATTTTTTCTAAGCGGTTTGGATTATCATCTATTGCGTGCGGAAACGCTTTGTCAGCGAATAGGCCCAGTACTGGTAATTGTTCAATTTGATTTAATTTTAGCCAGTCAGAAGTATATTGATAACCTGCTTTTTCAAACTCTTTAACTAAGTTTCTGTCACTGCGTTTAAAATATTGCACTCCACCACCAAGCATTAAATCGACGGGTAGCTTTCCTGCAACTTTTATGTCGAAGTAATCATCAGCGATCTCATCATAATTACGACGAGATTCATTATGCGCTGCAAAGCTTGCGGGTGTTGCGTGGTTTATTTGTGAAGTTGATACTAAACCAGTACGCATGCCTTTTTGTTTTGCCACTTGAAGCATGGTTTTCAAAGGTTTTTTATGTGTATCGACCGCGATCGCACCATTGTAGGTTTTGATTGCTGTGCTTAGAGCTGTGGCACCAGCGGCGCTGTCAGTAACGTAAGTATCATCGTCAGGGTAGGTGTGTGCCATACCAACGAGTATCTGGTCGAAAATAGTGGGTTCTACCACTTTAGTATTCGGATTGTCCGAGTAATAGCGATATGCGGTGGTAAAAGCAGGACCCATACCATCACCTATCATATAGATAATATTTTTTGGTGCTTCAGCAGCCAAAGATTGATTAGCGAATGCCAATAAGCACGATGCAGTTACTGCACTCATCGCGTACTTCATATGTATTCCTTATTTCTTCCCGTGTGTTCAACAAGATAAACCTTAAAAATAACTAATTATTAATCGACTCAAGGCATAGCAAATGTTTGTTGAATTGTTTTGCTTTTAGTTTTAAGTAAGAGGAAGATATTATCAGTTAAGCGTTTAATAAATAATTAAAATATGACAAGTTACGAAAAAAACATGCTAAGTGTTTTAAAAAAACTCGGTTTATCAGGGGAAATTGTAGGTAATGGAAAAAGTTTAGTCCTCTGTATTCATGGCTGGCTGGATAATTGCGACAGCTTCAAACCCATGCTGAATGAGAAAGTAAATACTAAGGACTATACTTGGCTTGCTATAGATTTACCGGGTCATGGAGAATCAGAATGGAAAAGTCATGATGCCCACTATTATTTTATTGATTATGTTTATGACTTGAGAACACTAATTGAAGAGCTTGATTTCAAAAAAGTCTTTTTAGTAGGGCATTCTATGGGGGCCATGATCTGTAATCTATATGCCGCCTGTTATCCTGAACGCATTGCAGCTATGACTCTGATTGATGGAATAGGGATAGTCACAACAAAACCGAGCGACACAAAACAGCAATTATTAAACGCTTTTAAACAAAGAAAGAAATCATTTGAGAGCTTGGTAAGCAAATCGTTTATAAGTTTTGATGATGTTGTAAAGGCAAGAATGAAGGTTTCAGAATTAGATTATGATAACGCAGAACTTTTGATGAAACGTAATACGGATTTTGTAGAACATGGCGTTAAACTGAAAACTGATCCACGTTTAAAGCAACATTCAGGTTTCAGGTTCTCTACAGCACAAGCTTTGTCTTGTTTAGATGGTATAAACACCCCAACTTTGTTTATAAAAGCAGATCAGGGATACTCTATGATAGATACTCAACTAGAATTATTCAGACATTGTTTTCTAAATTTGACGATATCTTTTATGCCAGGAGGTCATCATTGTCATATGCAAAATGCAGCGCAAACTTTACAAACAATTTCATCTCATTTCGACGCATATAATGAAACTTGATTGTACATTATCGAAAAATGTGGGAATATCGGTAAATTAGAGTTTTTGCTCAATTGTTAAAGTGCCTTAGATATATTAAGGTTAATATTAAAATAAGAACGATAAACGAGGAGTTACTGTGGATAAAATTTGGTTAAAGCGTTACCCAAAAGGTATGCCTGAAACAATTGATCCAGAGCACTACAACTCACTGCTTGAATTATTTGACAAAAGTTTTACAGAGTATGCGTCATTACCTGCATACAGCAATATGTCAAAAACGATGACATATCAACAAGTTGATATTGCAACAAAAGCAGTTGCTAGCTATCTACAAAATACATTAGGGTTAGGTCGAGGCGATAAGGTTGCGGTAATGATGCCGAATTTGTTGCAAACACCAATTAGCATTCTAGGTGTGCTTCGTGCTGGTTGTACTGTTGTTAATGTGAACCCTTTATACACAGCGCGAGAATTAGAGCATCAATTGAATGACTCTGAGACAAAAGCAATTTTTATTCTTGCAAACTTTGCTAATACGCTTGAAAGTGTGATTGGTAAGACAAGCGTCAAACATGTTGTACTTACACAAATTGGCGACATGTTGGGCGGTGTAAAGAAGCATTTAGTTAACTTTGTGGTTAAGCGCGTGAAAAAGATGGTCCCGCCATTTTCATTACCAAACGCGATCCCTTTTAATGAAGTCGTTAGTGCTGATCCGAATGCGTACAAAGCACCTGATATTCATAGAGATGATTTAGCTTTTTTACAGTATACGGGTGGTACTACCGGTGTATCTAAAGGTGCAATGCTTTCACATGGCAATATGGTGGGTAACTTAGAGCAAGTTTCGGGTTGTTTAGACAATGTACTTGATAAAGGCAAAGAAGTTGTTATTACGGCACTTCCCCTTTATCACATCTTCGCATTAACAGCGAACTGCTTAACATTTATGAAATATGGTGGTCACAATATCTTAATTACCAACCCGCGTGACATGGCTGGGTTTGTAAAAGAGTTGGCTAAGCATCCGTTCACTGCTATCACAGGTGTAAATACTTTATTTAATGGCTTATTGAATACGCCTGGATTTTCTGATTTAGACTTTTCTAATTTGAAAATGTCTCTAGGTGGCGGTATGGCCGTTCAACGTCCGGTAGCCGAAAAGTGGCAAGCAGTAACTAAGAGTAAGCTAATGGAAGGTTATGGTCTTACTGAATGTGCACCACTTGTTACAATTTGTCCATATGATTTAGATGGTTACAATGGGTCAATCGGTTTACCTGCCCCGAGTACTGAACTTAAAATTATTCTTGAAAATGGCGAAGAAGCACCGAAAGGTGAGGCTGGTGAGCTTTGCGTTAAAGGCCCACAGGTCATGCAAGGTTACTATAATCGTCCAGAAGCTACTGCAGAGTGTCTTAAGGATGGTTGGTTTGCTACGGGTGATATCGCAACTTATGATGACGAAGGTTTCTTCTACATCGTTGACCGTAAAAAAGACATGATACTAGTGTCTGGATTCAATGTGTTCCCGAACGAAATCGAAGAAATTGTTGCCATGCACGATGGTGTACTTGAAGTTGCTGCTATTGGTGTACCGCATGAAGTAAGTGGTGAACAAGTTAAAGTATTTATTGTGAAAAAAGACCTATCTTTAACAGAAAAAGATATAATCAATCACTGTCGAGATAATTTAACCAATTATAAAGTACCGAAACTAGTAGAGTTCCGTGACGAGTTACCAAAAACTAACGTCGGTAAAATACTAAGACGTGCTTTAAAAGATTGATAAAAACCGGCGAAAGCCGGTTTTTTTATAACCCAAGGCTTAGGAGTGAAAGTGCAGTACCAAGTCATTACAGAGCAACAACAATTAGATGAATTTGTAACAGCAATTGGTGACGCCACTATATTGGCATTAGATACAGAGTTTATGCGTCGTCGTACTTTTTATCCTGAAGTTGCACTGATCCAAGTTTATGATGGAAAAAACTTAGCATTAATAGACCCATTAGCAGAGTTAGATTATTCTGCTTTTTGGGAAGTTTTGAGATCAGATGATGTATTAAAAATACTTCATTCACCGTCTGAAGACATTGAAGTGTTCAATAATTTTGCTGGTTTTGTACCAACCCCAATGTTCGATACTCAATTTGCTTTGCAATTATTAGGTGAAGGCAATTGTGTTGGTTTTGCCAATATGGTTAAGCAAATCCTTGAAATAGAGATTGATAAAAGTGAATCAAGGACAAACTGGTTACAGCGACCACTGACAACGAAACAATTAGATTATGCAGCCAGTGATGTGTTTTACCTATTGCCATGTTTTGAGCATATTAATAAGCAAATCTCTGAAAAGGGTTTAATTGATATTGTACTTGAAGAAAGCCAATTGGTTATTGAGAAACGTTCTTACGAATTACCAGATGAATTACTCTATCAAGATATTAAAAATGCGTGGCAACTTAAACCACGAGATTTAGCAGCTTTACAACTGCTTGCGCCGTGGAGAAGGGATAAAGCTAAGAACAAAAATTTAGCTTTGAATTTTGTTTTAAAAGAACAAAATATGGTTGAGATAGCAAGGCGTCGGCCTACTAGCCTTTCTTCTTTGAGAAATATCCCAGGTGTAGAGGCTATGGAAGTGAATCGCTCTGGTAAAGAAATTCTAAACCTGATCGAGCAAGCGAAATTAGTCGATATAGAAGCATGTCCTGAGAAATTACTTCGCTTGATTGATTATCCTCAATACAAAAGAGCTGCAAAAGACATTGCAACTAAAATAAAGCAAGTGGCTTTGACCACTGAAGTTCCTGCTGATGTATTTGCTTCAAAAAAACAAATTAATCAATTGATCAGTTGGAAATGGAAACACACTGATGAAACAAGGGATTTATTAATTAGGCCAGAACTACTTAAATCCTGGCGATGGGAGTTTTTAAAAGACGCTCTTGAGGAATGGCAATAGCTAAAGTTTGTCGATGAAAATAAAAAAGCCTAGGCATTGCCTAGGCCTTATAATTAAGACTTTTCGTCATCCGGTAATGTAACGTTAAGTTCAAGGACTGCTAAATCATCCTCATTTTGTTCAAATTGGACGTTTACAGCGTCAGAATCGACCTTCACGTACTTTCTAATAACATCTAAAATATCTTGCTTTAATTGTGGCAAGTAATCAGGTGTGCCTCGTTTTGAGCGTTCATGTGCAACGATAATTTGAAGTCGCTCTTTAGCCAGCGAAGCGCTTGATTTCTTTTCTGAACGAAAATAATCGAGTAATGACATTCTATCCTCCAAATATACGCTTGAATAAACCTTTCTTCTCAACCTCTAAGAATCTGAAATCAACGACTTCACCGAGTAAGCGATTAATTGCATCAGCGTAAGCTTGACCAGCATCAGATTCATTATCAAGGATAACAGGTTGACCAGAGTTTGAGGCATTTAGCACTGCTGTTGATTCAGGGATAACGCCAAGAAGGTCAATAGCAAGGATTTCTTGTACATCTTCCACAGACAACATTTCACCTGCGTTTACACGTTCAGGGTTGTAGCGAGTAAGAAGTAGATGTTCTTTAACTGGATCTAACCCTTGTTCAGCACGACGAGATTTGCTCTGTAAAATACCTAAGATTCGGTCTGAATCTCGTACAGAAGATACCTCAGGGTTTGTCGTTACAATTGCTTCATCCGCAAAGTATAGTGCCATCATAGCACCAGCTTCTATACCTGCAGGCGAGTCACATACAATATAGTCAAACTCTTCTTTTAACTCATTTAAAACTTTTTCTACGCCTTCTTTAGTAAGCGCATCTTTGTCACGTGTTTGTGATGCCGGAAGGATATAGAGTTTTTCGACTCTTTTGTCTTTGATAAGTGCTTGATTTAAGTTTGCTTCGCCATTAATAACGTTAACAAAGTCATAAACAACTCTGCGTTCACAACCCATAATTAAATCGAGGTTTCTAAGGCCAATATCAAAGTCAATAATGGCTGTTTTGTATCCTTTGAGCGCCAGGCCTGTGCCAATCGCTGCGCTAGAGGTAGTTTTACCTACACCACCTTTACCTGAAGTTACGACAATAATTTTTGCCATCTGAATTATCCTTTGACCAAAGCTGTTATTTCTAGAGATTCGTTACGTTGTGTTATTTGTGCTGGTTGTTCCCAATATTCACCTTGAAGTGATTCACTTAACCAATAGCTTCCATTGATTGAAACTAACTCAGCTTTTAATTGTTGACAATAAATTGCCGCATTTTCTGCACCTGAAGCGCCTGCTATTGCTCGGCCTCTCAAAGTACCATAAATATGAATATTACCATCTGCGATCACTTCAGCGCCGTGACTTACCGCTCCAAGCACGATTAAGTCTCTGCCTTTAGCATAAATTTGTTGCCCAGAACGCACCGTTGTTTGAATGACTTGCGGCGGTGAATAAACTTCTTTTTCAACAACCTCGGTCGAAGTGTTAGATTTTGGCTTTTGCACGTCTTGACTGTAATTAAGTACTGACAGGCCAACTTCTTTAGCCGAGCTATTTTGATGTTCAGAACCGTTACAAACACCAACAGGGTTAAGTTGTAAAGCTGAAATTGCATTGCGAAGTTCAAGAAAATTAATTGATTCTTCTTGAACCTGAGAAAGATTAACTACGATAGGCGCACCTTGGAAAAATTTTGGTGCTTGAGAAATCTTTTCGTCTAGCTCTTTGCGTAATAGAGCTAAGTCGACAGTAAATAGATGTAATACAGAAAGAGTGAAAAGATTGCCTTTCAACTCGAATGTTTGTTCAGACATATTACGCAGTTCTTATAATTATCCAGTTTATAAAATTAGAAAGACAGGGTATTGAGCATTGCAGTAAAGCTTAATCAGGCTTAGTTGTTGCTCGTTAAACTTTCCAATTATATTTTTAGTCATGTTATAGTGCTGTCAAGATATAAGCAAGAATTTATAGGGTTATAATGCTAACTGCGGTCTACAAAAGCTCAAAAAGAGCAGATACTTACCTTTACATTGAAAAACGTGATGATTTTAGCAAAATTCCTGAACCTTTAATGGGTATGTTTGGCACACCAATTTACGTCATGATGTTCGATTTATCTAAGAGAGAACGTTTAGGTGTTGCTGATATTGTTCTTGTTCAGTCTGAGTTAACTGAAAAAGGGTTTTATTTACAATTACCACCAAAAGAAGAGAATCTTTTGGATGAATTAAAAAAACAAAACGGAGTAGATAGTGACTAAAATTGTTCTGCCCATATTAATCGCTTCGAGTTTATCATTTTCAGCCTTTGCTAATACACAAGCAAAATTCGATGAATATGTTTCAAAATTAAAAGTTGAAGCGTTAGACAAGGGTTATAGTCAGACCTTAGTCAACGAAGCTTTTGCAACCGTTAAATTCAAAAAGAAAGTTATAAAAGCGGATAAAAATCAACCGGAAGTGGTTGAGACTTTGGAAACTTATTTACCAAAACGCGTTCCTCAGTGGAAAGTTGATAGAGCTCGAAACCTATATGCAAAGCATAAGCCTGTTTTAGAGACGATCGCGAAAGAATATGGCGTACAAGCTAGATTTATCGTTGCCCTATGGGGACTTGAAAGTAACTTCGGTCGTATTCAAGGTGGTCATCCTGTTATAAGTTCTGTTGTTACACTCGCATTCGATGGCAGACGAGAGGCTTTATATAAGCGTCAGCTTTGGGCTGCACTCGATATATTAAAAGATGGTCATATTAGTTTAGATAAGTTCAAAGGCTCCTGGGCTGGTGCAATGGGTCAAACTCAGTTTATGCCAACATCTTTTAATTCTTATGCCGTTGATTATGATGGGGACGGGCGAAAAGATATTTGGACCACAGAAGTTGATGCATTTGCTTCCATTGCTAATTATTTAAAACAAGCTGGTTGGAATGACAATCTTACTTGGGGTCGTCAAATTCAACTACCTGAAAATTTTGATCATAAATATGTTCTAAAGCGTGGTACAAAAACGCGTAAGCAATGGCTGGAATACTGGAAAGATTCAGAGCGTTCTTTAAGTGACTGGCAAGCTCTGGGTTTACGAAGAGCGGATGGTTCAGACTTGCCTAAAGTAGATATTACAGCTGCGTTAGTTATGCCAGATGACATAAATGGACGAATGTATTTAGCGTATGATAACTATAAAGCCTTAATGCATTGGAATCGCTCTTATTACTTTGCAACAAGTGTTGGCTATTTATCAGATAGAATTGGCTATCCAAAAATCTAGTACGAATCTCATATAAAAAAAGGCAGCTTCATAGCTGCCATTTTTGATTGGGCTTAATGCCTGCAAGTGTGAAATTATTTCTTTAAAAGCTTATCTTTCAAATCTATTACTTTACTGACCGAAGAGCCAAGTTTCATCAGAGTTTGTAATTGTTCAGGTGAAAGCCTTTGTAACTCGGCTGACCACTTAGTAACCGTCTCTAATAAGTCATGGATCTGCTGCATTTGCTCTTGCGCATAAGCTTCTTCATTAGACTGAGCCGGTTCTATAATCGAATCTCTAAGCAAAGTAAGTGTCGGATCGATTTCTCTTTTTCGTCGTTCTTCAAAAACTTTATTTGCCAAATCCCAAATAGACCCATTTGGTGCATAGTATTCTTTCCTATCACCAGGCACATGAATGACTTTAACCAGTTGCCATGATTGTAGTTCTTTGATGCCCATACTGACATTACCACGACTTATTCTAAGTGCTTCAGCAATCTCATTTGCACTAAGAGGCTGTTCACTGATAACCAACAGACCAACCATTTGACCAATCGTTCTGTTAAAACCCCAACGGCTACCCATTTCACCACAGTGCAATACAAAGTTTTCTAATTTCTGAGATAAAATCATTTTTAAAGTTTCAATATAATTTGAAAATCAATTTAGACTTAGCAGGATTCAATTGCAAGGAAATTATTGAATAAATATTAAGGAGATCAAAAAACAAAAAAGAGGAGCAGGGCTCCTCTTTCATTTTTACTTCAGTATATTATCTTACTGCGAACATGATTAGTCCAGGTAGTACGAAGAATGAACCTAGTACATAGCCTAACGCTGCAGGTTTATTTTCAGCGCCAATTTTTGCAAGCTTGTCAGCAAGCTGTAATGGAATCTCACGTAGTAAAGGCATACCATAGATTAGGGCTACTGCAAATACATTAAACATTACATGAACTAGGGCAATAGTGAGTGCCACTTCTGCTGCTGGACCTGTGATAGATGTAGCTGCAAGCAGTGCTGTGATGGTAGTACCAATGTTTGCACCTAGCGTAAATGGGTAAATTTGACGAGTTGTGAAAACACCGCTACCCGCTAAAGGGATCATTAAGCTGGTAGTGGTTGAAGATGATTGAACCATTACTGTAACTGCAGCACCTGAGGTGATACCTGCTATTGGTCCACGACCGATGGCTCGGTGAAGTAAATCTTTTGCTTTACCAACAAGAGCTTTTTTCAATAACTTACCAAGCGTAGTTACGGCAAATAGAATCATTGCAATACCGATAACTACCATTGCAATACCAACAGCTTTGCCATCTAAGAAGCTAACTGCGTCTTTCACTAAACCTACAGCAGGTTTTACTAGTGGCTTGATGAAGTTGTAGCTTTTCAGTGAAAGATCTGCATCACCAACAAATAAATGTGCCAAGCTAGATGCAAACTTCTCTAATAAGCCGAACATAATCTCAAGTGGTAAGAAGATTAATACTGCAAGAAGATTAAAGAAGTCATGAACTGTTGATGCAGAAAATGCGCGCTGGAATTCTTCTTTAGAACGTATATGACCAATAGAAACTAATGTATTAGTAATTGTAGTACCAATGTTTGCACCCATTACCATAGGAATTGCAATACTTATAGGCAATCCACCAGCAACTAAACCTACAATTACAGATGTTACCGTTGAAGATGATTGAACCAGTGCAGTTGCAAGTGCACCAAGTAATAAAGCAACAAATGGATTAGTTGCGAATGAGAAAATCTCTTTCGCACCAGCACTACCACCTGATGCTAATTTAAAACCACCACTGACTGTACCAACGGCAACTAATACTAAATAAACTAGGAAAGCAATTGCTGCCCAGTTTAAGATTTTATTGAAAAGTGTTTGCTGATTAGAAGCACTCATAATGTTCTCGTTTTGTTTATGCCTTATATGGCATTTTCATGAAGTTTTTGTTTCAGGCGGCATTAAAACAGAGAAATATTACAGAAATATTTCATCCTGACGATTGTGTAATCATTCAAGTGTTTAATGACATAAAATTAAATGAGAACACTATAGAAACATATAGTTACAGATTTATGATTTTACATTCATTTACAATCAGATTAGTGTGTAATCTGATACAATCCATATTTGATCCATAGTTGGTTCATAAATTGTAAATATTAATAATTCTTAATTGACTCTATTTGATGCGTTTTTGTTATTTTATTGTATTAAGTGCGTGTTTTGTCCTATCCAATTTTGCTGTCAAAGCAAGCGATTTAGTGCTAGATGAGCATGGTACGGTCTATGAACTCAAGGACTTTTCCTTGATGCACCTTAACTATGACAATAATTTATTTGACTATAGCACTGTTAGAGATAAAAAAAATTGGGTTGAAGCGCATAGTCTAAAACAAAAGCCGCAAATTCATAATTACAGTAAATGGCTTAAACTTGAAGTAGATAATCAATCTGATTTAGAAAATTGGTATCTCTCTTTTGGTTATGCAAGACTTCCCCTGTTTCGGATTTACGAAATTGAGGGCACAAGTTTAAAGTTAAAATTTCAACTTAATGGCAATGACACATTTTATGATAGACCGATTTATGACCCCCAGCTTTATATTCCTATAAATTTAAACAACAATAAAAAACACATACTATTGGTTGAATACAGAACGTTTGCAAATGCGCCTGCCAATATCCGATTGCATAGCTACAATCATTATTTAGCCACCTCACAAAAAAGTACTCTCATTAATGGTGCAATAGCCGGTGTTGTCATGGCTATTTTACTCATAATTAGTGTAAATCTATTTTTTAACCCTAATAGAACCAATATTTTCTATGCACTCTGGACATTCACTTTTTTAATGATTGTGTTAGACATGTCTGGCTTCACCTCAAAATATTTCTGGCCTATGTTAGGCGGTGAGTCCAGCTTATTTTCAACTTTATTAATGACATCAGTGCCAATTTTTCATTTGCTGTTTATCAAGAGTTTCTTACAATTTAAGCAATTTAATTCTGTGCTTTGTAAAATCTATACGTATTTATTATACGCATATCTTGTTCTCATCCCGGTTTCATTGTGGTTTAACACAGTATTTTTTAATTTAGTCTTGAGCACTTTGATTATTCCTCTTTTCTTATATACCGCTTATTGGAGTTGGTATCAAAAAGCCCCAGGGATAAGAGTTTTTTCTTTAAGCCTCTTTAATCATGTTTTATTTGTAAATATATTGACGATTGTCGGTGCAAGTTACGGCAATATTTTTCCAAGTCTTGAGATTTCTGATTACATAAAAATAGGGTATTTACTTGAGGTTAGCCTGTTTACCGTCGCGCTGGCGATACAAAATAAATCGGTACAAAATCAACTCGTAACATACCTTGAAACACAAGTTGATGTTTTAAATCAGAATCTTCATAAAGAGAAACTTCAGCAAGAGTCGAGTATCGAAGCCGTGAAACAAAAAGAAGAAAAGCTATTTGCTGATTTATCTCACGAATTAAGAACGCCACTGACAGTGATGAAAGTACAAGTGGAATCACTGCAGCAAAATATTGTAGATAATGTGCACACAAGTTACGGCAAATTGATGAATAAAATTGATGAGCTCAATTCGTTTATCGATCATTTAATGCAAGTATCGCCAAATATCCAAACTTTAACAGTGAAACAATATACAGTTAAAGACTTATTATTACACATTCAATCTATCAATGTAGACACAACAAAGTTGAGTTTGGCACTTCCTGATGAGAATTCTTTACCAGCTAAACAAAAGGAACTGCTTTTAGACTACGATCAACAAGGCCTGATCACTGTATTTAATGAGTGTTGTGATAATGCCATTGCACATGGAGGTTCACAAATGAATATTTCAATAAACATTGATAATGAATCAGATGCACTTAGTATAAATATAGATAACTCAGGAGAAGCTATCTCTTCAGATTTATTAAATGACATATTCAACCCCCTTGTGCGCTTAGATGAAGCAAGACAAAACTCAAGTAAACATAAAGGCGTTGGCTTAAGTTTATGTAAGCAAATTATAGAAGCGAATCTAGGAAACATTTTCGCCTCAAACGGACCGCTGGGTGGATTAAGTGTTCATATTGTGTTGCCTTTAAAAGTGTAACAAAGCGTTTAAACTTAAATTAACACATGGTTTTTTTATTAAGCTCTGGCACACTGTCATAAATACCTTAATAAGGACACATGATGTTTAAATACTCTCTAATAGCTATCGCTTTAACTGCTTCTTTGGTCGGTTGCAGTGCCACAGGCACTGATACACAGCGTTCTGTAGAATCTATCAAACAGCTTAATCAAAATGAACTCGTTAACAGTTTAAGTGAAGATTACTTTAACTCAATGGTTGAACTTAGCCCAATTTCAGGCACGTATATGGGCAGGCAAGGTGTCAATGATAAGTTTGATGCTGTTGCAACCGATGAAAGTCTTAAAGAAACATATGAATTACTAACGTCATATCAACAGAAGCTAGATAAAATTGATAAAAATAACTTGTCTGGTCAATCATTACTGAGTTATGAGATCCTAAAACGTGATCTTGCCTTTTCTAAACAAGGTTTTGAATTTCCAAGTTATATGATGCCAATCAATCAAATGTCTGGTTTGCATAATGTATTTGCCGGCCTAGGCTCAGGACAAAGCGCTCAGCCATTTAATAGCGTTGAAGATTATAACAACTTTGTTTCTCGAGCTGATGGATTTATTGAATGGCTTGCAGGTATTGAATCGAATATGCGCCTGGGGATAGAAAAAGGCGTTGTTTTACCTAAAGCTCTAACAACTAAACTCATTCCTCAGTTTGAAGCCCATATTGTAGAAGACGAAACTCAATCAGTTTTCTGGGGACCAATTAATAACTTCCCTGACTCTTTCACAAAAACTGAAAAAGAACAGTTAACAGCTAAATACAAATTCATGGTTCTTGAAAAGCTTGTTCCAGCATATAAGAAAATGACTAAATTTTTGAACACAGAGTACCTACCTAACAGCCGTGAAAGTGTTGGGTATAGCTCGTTACCGAATGGTAAAGCTTGGTATGAATATCAGATTGCGAACCATACCACTTTAGACATGAGTGCGGATGAAATCCATGAAATTGGTTTAAAAGAAGTTGCGCGTATAAGAAATGAAATGGAATGGGTAAAAGAACAATTAAAATTTGACGGTGACTTACAAGCTTTCTTCGAGTTTTTAAGAGAAGATGAACAGTTCTATTTCAAATCTTCAGATGAATTGATCAATGCCTATGTGGAAGTTAAGAAAAAAATAGATGCGCGAGTGCCACTGTTATTTGATGTAGAACCGAAAGCGGATTACGAAGTAAAGTTGGTTGAAGCCTTCAGAGCTGAGTCTGCAGCGGGTGCATCATATGCTGCACCTGCACCTGATGGCAGTCGACCTGGTGTATTTTATATAAATGCGCATAATTTAAAGGCACAGCCGAAGTTTTTAGTAGAGACCTTATCTATTCATGAAGCCGCACCTGGTCACCACTTTCAAATTGCGCTTCAGCAAGAAGTAAAGGGTCTTCCAAGCTTTAGAAAGTTTGGCGGGTACACTGTATTTGCTGAAGGTTGGGCGCTTTATGCAGAAAGCCTTGGTAAAGATCTTGGTTTATTCACAGATCCACTCATGTGGTATGGTCGCTTAGTTGACGAACAATTAAGGGCGATGCGGCTTGTCGTTGATACAGGCCTTCATGCAAAGGGCTGGTCGCGAGCACAAGCAATTCAGTTTATGCTAGAGAACTCGTCTATGGCTGAGTCTGATGTTACGGCAGAAGTTGAGCGTTATATTGGTTGGCCAGGACAAGCTGTCTCATACAAGGTTGGTCAGTTTAAAATTCAAGAGCTAAGAGATTATTCAGAACAGCAACTTGGTAACAAATTTGATATCAAAGCATTTCATACTCAAATCTTGATTGATGGCGCACTGCCAATGCCAATTCTAGAATCTAAGATTAAAAAATGGGTTGAATTACAACGCTAATTTGGGCTTTTAGGGTCAACATTTGTTGGCCCTTTGCTTGTCTTGCTTGCATCAAGTAAAATTTACGCGTTTATAGTAATTTGAGAAAACAATGGGCGCAGAACAATTTTGGCAAACTAAATCGCTTGAGCAAATGAATGACCAAGAGTGGGAAAGCATTTGTGATGGGTGTGGTAAGTGTTGTCTACATTCATTTATAGACAGTGATGAAGAGGACTTTTCAAGTACAGATCACCTACGAGAGGGAGAAGCACTTATATATTCAAGTTTAGTTTGTCAGTACATTGATGAACAGACGTGTGCATGTACACGTTATACAGAAAGACAAACGCTCGTGCCATCGTGTGTCAAACTCACCAAAGAAAACCTGAAAGATATTTTTTTCATGCCTAATAGTTGTAGCTACAGACGCCTTTATGAGGGCAGGGGCTTAGCAAGTTGGCACCCTTTACTGAATAGTGGCACAAAAGACAAAATGAATGATTTTGGAATTAGTATTCAAGGTAGAGTCACTAAAGACAATACCGTCGATATTGAAGAAGATTTTGAAGACTACATTGTAGATTGGCCAGAATTTGATTGTGATTAATTCAAACTCAGTAAAAAGCTAGAGCTTTTTATCTAGCTTTTACTTTGCATAATTTATTTTAGCGGTAAATCAACCTCTATTTTCAATCCACCTAATTCGCTCTCTGATGCATTAATCTCACCCTGATGTAATTCAACAATTTGCTTAACAATGGATAATCCTATGCCATGGCCGGGTGTTTCTGTGTTCGACATATTTGGAACTCGAAATAGATGGTCAAAAATTTGCCCTAAATGTTCTTTTGGCACAGATGGCGCGCTATCTTGTACGATTATTTTAAAATAACGCTCACATGCTGCAAAATGCACGTCAATCTGGCCACTCTTGTATGTGTATTTTTTTGCATTACTATATAAATTTGCAATTAATTGTTTGACTCGAAATGGATCTATCTGAGCAAAAGTTTCATTAAACTCACTACTCCCAACTGTCAGTTTTTGTTCTGTAGTTTGAGTCGCCAACTCATCATGAATATCGCTAACAAACTTGTTTAAATCTGTTTGTTTAGTCGTTAATGTAAAATTCGCAGTTTCAAGTTTAGCAAGACCTGCTAAGTCCTTAACTAAGTGGTTTAGATCTGTAAGCTTTTCACTAATTTTAGAAAGGTTTTCTGGTTTACACTCAATTATGTCATGCTGCATTGCTTCAATATGCAAACTAGCTACTGTAACAGGGTTACTGAGATCATGCGCTATTTGTGAAAATAATTGGTTTCTTTGTTCTAGTAGTTTATTAAGGTGTAAGCCTTGTTGTTGTTCTAATACACGCCTTTGTCTTATTTTAATATATATAATGAGTGTGAAAGATATGAATACAGTAAATAGTATGATGAAGACCATTTGTTGGTTTTGCTGACGCGCTAGTGCGTTACTTATGATTAAATTTTCCTGCTCTTTCTCTACGAGTTTTTGTTCTTTTTCTTTAGCTTCAATTGTATTTTTTAAAAAAGCTAATCTATTTGCATAGTTTTCTTTATGCGCAATAGACTGTAATTCAAGTAATTTATTTTGTACCAAATAAGCGTTTTCAAAGTCGTTCATTTTAGAGTAAGCACGATGCATGATGTTAAGACTAGCTTGCCTTCTATCTTTCAATGTATCCAGTTCACCAATTTCGAATGCTTGTTTAGCATAATTGAGTGCTTTATTTGGATTATCAATTGCTAGATTTAATTCACCAAGGTGATTCCAAACAGAGGTTTTTAGATGGTAGTCTTTTACGATGTGTACCAAGAAGCTTAAATTACTCTCCTCAAGTGAAAGTGCTTTTTCTAAATTACCTTTTCCAGCATAGTTTAAAGCCATGTTATGTGTTGACCAGGCGACATTTCGTTTATTACCTATAGAACCAAAAACATCTATTGCTTCTTGAGCATGTTGAATTCCAATATCATACATTTCAATCTTATAGGCTTGATTAGACAATTTAGTTAGGCTGTGTGCTATGTCTTGTTTGTTGTCAGTTTTTCTGTCTAACACGAGTGCTTCTTGAAATTTTTTGTAGGATTGTTGATGTTCACCAATCTTGTTGTAAGAGTCGGCTATACCATACAGAGTACTGGCCATTTTGTTATCAGACACTTCGAGATTGGTGATAATTTGATAGCCTTTTAACTTGTACTCTAATGCTGTTTGAAAGTCACCTAAATGATCATAAGCACGACCATAAAAGTAATAGATAGAAGATAGATTCTTTTTATTTAATTTTTCTTTGTTGTTTTTGTGATAAGCGCTAACAATATCAAGTCCTTTTTGATAGTTACTTGTCCTAAGCTCTATTGATGCTTGCCTTGAAATTGCACCAGTTAAAAGTTCAATGCTATCTGATTTTCTGAAGTGATTAATCGCATTTATAATGGTCTCACGTGCAATGTCATACTCATCGTTGTGATACTGAATGTCTGCTAACTTTTTAAATAAACGTGCTCTATTTATGTGGCTGTATTCATAGGTAGGAAAATCAAGTTCATCTTGTAGTATTTTTTTTGCTTCATCAATTTGACCCATATTACTAAGTACATCTGAGAATGAAACATAGTATTCGCATGCTGTAATTTGGTCAGTCAGGCTTGCGGTATCAATCTGCCCAAAAAATCTAAGTTTGAGCTCATTATTTGGTAGCTTTTGAATTGCTTTGAGTTCAGCAATACCTGAAGCGTTTGCTTTTGAAGTTAATAAAGCTAGGAAACAAAACAACCATAGCCTGGAGTGTATAGTCACTCTAGTTCGCTCCTTGCAAAATATTACGCATTTTACTTATTTGTACTTAAGCTGCAATTGCAAAAAATACATGTTCTATACTAATTGTGCTTAAGATTTATGAATTTCTGTCGATTATATAGAGCGTAACACTAAAAAATTTGTTAAAAAAGAGTTGCAAAGGTTGCGTTCATATAAAAATAAGTAGGATCCCCATGCTCCAATCATTACGTTTTTCTACCAAAGTTACTGCCGCGGCGTCTTTGGTTTTAGTGATCATCTTAGGGCTATTCACAATCAATAACTTCATTGTTATGAGAGCCCAAACACAAGAACAACTTACCGCTGTTTTGCATGAAATATCAAATTCAGTTTCCCAAAATATCGCAAACTGGCTTAATGACAGGCTTAAAATTGTAGAGTCAGTTGCAAAAGGCCATAAACAGTCAGACACAGAATTAGACATCTTACGACGTTTAAAAACAGCTGATATCGCAGGTGAGTTTAAAAATACTTACATTGGTATGCCAGATGGCACATTTGTTTTAGATGACCCATCAATTCAATTACCTGCAGATTATGACGCGACAACAAGGCCATGGTATAAACTGGCTGAACAAAAGCGCTCTACCGCATTTACTACGCCTTATATAGATGTCACGACAAATGAGTTAACTATCTCTGCTGTGGTGCCCTTATTTGAAAGTGGTCGATTAAGCGCTGTTGCTGGTGGCGATATTGATATGGCCATCATCACAGATATCATAAACGAAATTGATTTTTTAGGCTTTGGTTATGGATTTTTACTAGACAGTGAAGGCAGAATTCTTTCTCACCCAAATACCAGATTAAATGACAAACCAATGACTGACTTGTTTGGAAAGCGTCTATCTCTTCAAAGTGAGTTTATTGAAATGCAGTTAGAGGGTGTAGAAAAAATAGTGTCTTTCGTGCCTATGAAAGGCATTAATAACGTTGATTGGTATCTAGGTGTCGTAATTAATAAAGAGATTGCCTACTCTTCGGTATCTTCATTTAGAAACATGGCTTTGATTTATCTTGTCATCGGTGTTGTTGCAATTGTTGTGATGCTTCAATTATTGCTTAAATACTTGATGAGGCCTGTCAAAGAGTTAAATGACGCCATTAAAGACATTGCGCAAGGCGAAGGTGATTTAACTCAACGCTTAAGTTGCTCCAATGAAGATGAATTTGGAGAATTGTCAACTCAATTTAACATCTTTGTTGACAAGATCCATGACTCAATTAAGCAAGTTCGAGAATCTACCTTAACCCTACAACAATCTATCACCAGTATGAATGAGCAAGCAAATGATGCGCTTTCTTTGTATAACGATCAAACGAAACGCACTGATAGTGTTGCAACTGCAATTAATGAATTGTCTTCTAGTGCGCAAGAAATAAGTAGTAATGCACATAATGCATCTGAACTTGCTTCTGAAGCAAATAAGCTAAGTGCAGATAGCCAAGATGTGCTTAATTCTAATATTGCAGGGATTTCTTCTTTAAGTGATAAGATGGCTCAAGCACAAGATACAGTAACCAGTCTTGATCAGCACTCAGCAAGTATTGGACAAGTACTTGAAGTGATAAAAGGTGTAAGTGAACAAACTAATCTTTTAGCGCTTAATGCCGCAATTGAAGCAGCTAGGGCAGGTGAAGCCGGTAGAGGTTTTGCAGTCGTAGCTGATGAAGTGAGACAACTTGCACAACGTACACAAGAGTCAACTCAAGAAATCGAAAATACCATTTCAGACCTTCAAATTGGTTCTAGTACAGCCGTTGCCGTTATGGTTGAAGCATTGAAAGATTCATCAGAAAGTGCAGATAAAGCTGCTGCCGCAGGTGATAAAATGCAGTCTGTTACATCTGCCATAGATGCAATTGATGGCGTTAACCATGCTGTAGCTAGTGCAACTCAACAACAAAATGATGTTATACATAACTTAGATTCTGATATTCATCACATCAGCGATATTAGTAAACAAGGTGTCGATAACCTTCATCAGACTTTAGAAGAGTGTAGAACACTTCAAGCTCAATTTAAAAACTTAGAAGAGATGTTATTAAAGTTTAAAGTTTAACTAACTATAATTTTTATTATAAAAAGCTCCTATTGGAGCTTTTTATATTTTTAATAACTATAACTATAACTATAAATGAAAATTTAAAATCGATATAAGACCTAATTAATTATATCTCGCTTCTGTCAAGTAATTTAAATCAATTATTACATCTGTAATAAAATTGTATTTTTTGCGCAACACCACTGTCATTTTACCTATTTAAACTGCACGCAATTTCATAACAATCAATCTAAGGTGTATGCGATGAAGTGCATTAACCCTCTGCTTTTTGCAGGTGTTTTAGCAACAGCAACTGGTGTTCACGCCAATTCTTTAAATCCTGTTGTTGAAAAAAGTGCAGCGATTAATGACTCTGCTTTAAAAACTCAGGGAAAAATTGACTCTATTTCTGATTCTATGCAGTCGAAATTACAACAATTCAAAACATTAAATAAAGAAATTGATGGTTTGATGGTTTACAACAGTCAATTAGATAAACAAATTCAAAACCAATTAGCAGAGATGGCTGACATCAATGCATCAATGGATCAAGTGTCAGTAATTGAGCGCCAGATCACACCGTTAATGCTTAACATGATCACTGGCCTTGAGCAGTTTGTTGCTTTAGATGTTCCTTTCTTATTAGAAGAGCGCAAGCAGCGCGTTTCAAAGCTTCGTGAAATGATGGAACGTGCTGATGTGACATCAAGTGAAAAATTCCGTCGTGTACTTGAAGCTTACCAAGTTGAAGTTGAATACGGTCGCACCATTGAAGCCTACCCAGCGCTTATTAATGTTGCTGGTCAAGAGCGTGAAGTTGACTTCTTGCGTGTCGGTCGTTTAGAGCTGATGTATGTCACTAAAGATGGAAAGATGGCAGGTATTTGGGAAAAAGAATCAAAACAATTCAAAGAATTACCAGATACGAATATCAGCCAAATTAACAAAGCACTACGCATAGCACGTAAGCAACTTGCCCCAGATATGCTAACGCTTCCAATCAACGCTGCGAAATAAGAGGTCTTAAAATGAAACTGTTAAAGAAATTCTGTCAAGCTGCGATCTTAGCGACGACATTCGGTTTATCAGGCGCAGCAATGGCCGAAGAACTTAACTTAGATGCGTTACTTAAAACGCTAGAGCAAGGCCAAGTAGCACAAACTGCTGAAAATAAAGCGAGAGAGGCAGAGTTTGTTGCAAAACGCAATGAGCAAGATGCGGCACTTCGTAAGCTTACTTCAGACAGAAATGCGCAATTAGCTCGATCAGAGCGTTTAGAAACGTCATTTGAAGAAAATGAAATCAAGCTTCAAAACTTGTCTGATACGTTAAGTAAACGTATGGGTACGCTTAAAGAGTTATTTGGTGTACTTCAACAAGTTTCTGGTGATGCAAGTAATAAGTTCCAAACATCTGTCGTTTCTGCTGAAATTTCAGGTCGTAGTGCATTTATGGATGAAATGGCTGCAAAGATGGGCTCAAGCTCAAAACTTGCTTCAATTGAAGACATTGAAAAGGTGTGGTTCGAACTACAACGTGAAATGACAGAGCAAGGCAAGGTTTCTCGTTATAACGCAGAAGTCATTATTGCTGGTGGTGAGAAAGTAAATAAACAAGTTTTACGTGTTGGCGCGTTTAACTTAATTGCTGATGGTAAATACTTAACTTTCAACCCGGTTACTAACACAATTTCTGAACTAACAAGACAGCCGGTTGCACGTTATCAGACTTCAGCGGCAGATTTACAAGCAGCTAATGGCGGAGTCGTTGATTTTGCACTAGACCCAACTGGCGGTTCTATTTTAGGCCTTTTAGTTCAAGCACCAAATACAGAAGAGCAAGTTCATCAAGGTGGCTCTGTTGGTTATGTTATTTTAGCAACCGGTGTTATTGCCTTACTTATCGCACTTGAACGCTTCATTAGTTTAATGCTGATGAGTGCTAAAATTCATCGTCAACTTAAAGACACGACACCGCGTGAAGATAACCCGCTAGGTCGTGTGATGAAAGTTAAAGAGCAGTATCCAGATGTTGCTTACGACACACTTGAGTTAAAGCTAAGTGAAGCAATACTTCGTGAAATGCCTAAAATCACTCGTAATTTAACCCTGATCAAGATTATCTCGGTTGTAGCACCATTACTAGGTCTACTAGGTACAGTAACGGGTATGATTAACACTTTCCAAGCAATCACTTTATTTGGTACAGGTGATCCAAAGCTGATGGCGGGTGGTATTTCGCAGGCACTTGTTACAACTGTACTGGGTCTAGTTGTTGCTATCCCAACCGTATTCTTATACACGCTTTTAAATACGCGTTCACGTAACTTGTTACTTATTTTGCAAGAACAAAGCGCTGGCATTATTGCAGAGCGTAGCGAGAAAGGAGCGTAAACGTGGTTTTATTGCTAGATGCAATTAACGCACTACGCAGCTTTCTAGATACAGGTGGCCAGGTACTCCTGGTCATCGGTGTCCTTATCTTCGCAATGTGGTTACTTATTTTAGAGCGCTTTATCTATCTATTCGGTTTATACCGTCAACAGCGCAAAGAGGTAATCGCTAGCTGGAAAGCACGTTCAGAGCGTAATAGCTGGAATGCGGAACAAATTAAACAAGCTCAGATTTCGCGCATTGGTATTAAGTTAAATACAAACCTGCCATACATTGGTGTCATGGTTGCCTTATGTCCTTTATTGGGTCTATTAGGCACAGTTACAGGCATGATCGAAGTATTTAATGTAATGGCCATCACAGGCACAGGTAGCGCACGTTCAATGGCTGCGGGTGTATCCAAAGCCACTATCCCAACGATGGCTGGTATGGTCGGTGCACTTTCAGGTGTATTTGCTGTGACATTTTTACAGCGCAAAGCGAAACGTGAAGTAGAGTTGTTAGAAGATAAATTGTTGCTAGATCACTAAGTAACACGAGGTAAAGAATTATGAGAGCACCATTAGCAAAAGTTTTTCAAGAAGAAGAAGCTGAAGAAATCAACATGACACCAATGCTTGATGTTGTATTCATCATGCTAATTTTCTTCATCGTTACAGCTTCTTTCGTAAAAGAAGCGGGTATTGATGTAAACCGTCCAGAAGCTGCAACAGCCGTTAAAAAGCAACGAGCAAATATTCTAGTTGCGATTTCTGATAAAGGTGAAATTTGGATTAACAAACGTCAAATTGATATTCGTGCTGTACAGGCGAACATCGAACGACTAAAAGCTGAGAATCCTCAGGGTAGTGTAGTTATTCAGGCAGATAAAAAAGCCACAACAGAGTTGTTAATCAAGGTGATGGATGCTTCACGTGCTGCAGGTGCGTTTGATGTATCGATTGCTGCACAAGAATCATAGGAGCAAAGATGCGTTATTTAACCGCTTTACTGATTGCCGCTACGATCACCTTTTTCCTATTTTTAGGGATGCAGGCTTTGATCCAAAGCGGTGAAGGCGTGATGACAGATCCTGCTAAGGGCCAGGTCCTTGATTTTGTAAGGTTAAAGAAAGAAGAAACTGTACAAAAGAAAGAGCGAAAGCCACAAAAGCCACCAACACCTAAAGAGCCACCTCCACCTATGGAAGCACCTCAAATGCAGGCAAACAATTTAGATGCTGCAGGCGCTGATTTCGACTTCAGTGCAGATGTTCAGGCTGATGTAGATTTAGGCGGTGGTTTGGCACTTGAGTCAAGCGATGGTGAGTATCTTCCAATTGTAAAAGTAGCACCTGTATACCCTAGACGTGCACTTTCACGTGGCATTGAAGGTTATGTAATTGTTGAGTTCATAGTGACTAAACAAGGCACAGTGAGAGAGCCTAAGGTGATTACAGCAGAGCCTCAGAGTATTTTCGACAGAGCTGCTTTAGATGCAGCACTCAAATTTAAATACAAACCGCGTGTTGTAAATGGCGAAGCGGTTGAAGTGGCCGGTGTTCAAAACAAAATCTCTTTCCAAATTAATGGTTAGTTTTTTTGAGTGTTGCGAGGAAATGTAATGAATATTAGAAAGTTAACTTTAACCGTTAGTATTGTTTTATCAGCGTCTGTTTTGCCAAGTTTGTTATCGGTCACGCCCTTAACAGATATTAATACAGTCTATGCAGAAACTAAAACTAAGCGAGTACCAGCACTTAGAAACAAAGTGTACAGCCAGTTAGCGAGAGCTCAAAAATTGGCTGATGAAGGTCAAGTTAAAGAAGGTCTTGAAGCGTTAGATAATATTAAGGCCAGATCAAGTAGTATGAATGCTTACGAAGTTGCGATGATGTATAACTTCTATGGCTTTATTTACTATAACGAAAATCAGTTAGATAAGGCGATTGAATCATTTGAGAAAGTGATTTCAGAAGAGCAAATTCCTGAATCTTTGAGACAATCTACGACTTTTAGTCTGGCTCAGCTTGCTATGGCTAGCAATGATTATACGAAAGTAATCACTTATCTTGATAAGTGGAAAAGTGGTAACACTAAACCGATTGCAAATAGCTATTATGTCCTACGAGCCAACGCGCATTACTTGCAAAAACAGTATGACCAAGCTTTAGAGAGCATCAATGTAGCGATTAATTTATCTGAAAGTAAAAATGAGCTGCCAAAGGAGAACTGGCTAGTTTTACAACGAGCTCTTTACTATTCACTGAATAAACCTGAGCAAGTTGTCGTTGTACTAGAAAAGATGGTTAAGCTTTTTAACAAACCTGAGTATTGGGTGCAACTTGGTGGTATGTATGGGGAAGTGGGCGAAAGTAAAAAGCAACTGGCTATACTTGAGGCGGCTAAGCAGCAAGGCTTTATTCAATCTAAAAACGAAATAATGCAGTTGGCTCAAGTCTATATGTATAACGGTTTGAACTTTAAAGCTGCTGAGGCATTGAAACAAGGGATTGTAAACGGAAAGATTGAAGATTCCGCAAAGAACCAGGCTTTCATAGCTGAAGCTTTTGTACAAGCAAAGGAAGATGAAAAATCTATTGATCATTTTAAAAAGGCAACAAGCAAAGTAAAGCATGGTAACTATGCACAAAGGTTAGCCGAAGTGTATTTAAATCTAGAAAAATTTGAGGAAGCAGCTGATTATGCCAGAGAAGCCCTTGATAAAGGTGATTTAAATTTTGAATCCAACGCATATGTTGCACTTGGTATGGCGCAATATAACTTAGAAAATTTTGATGCTTCCATTATTGCTTTTGAGCAAGCTGAAAAACACAAAAAATCAGCTAGATTAGCCAAACAATGGATTAAGTTTGTTGAGAAAGAAAAACTACATTCAGAAAGCTTGAAAAAAGCACTTTTATAATATAAACAAAATCGCAACACCAAAGCCGCGTTCAGTATAGCTGGAGCGGCTTTTTCTATTTTATACTGCAATATAATATTTATTACCTTTAATCAAACTGTATTAATACTGTCATTTAACTTTATATTTTATGTAACCCAACAGTAACAAATCTCCATTACTTTATGCATCAAGCTTTTTTGCGCTTATAACGACTTAATATTTTTTTGGAGATTAAAATGAAACTTTCTGGGTTTTTTAAAGCTAGCTTAATTACTTCTGCACTTGTACTTGCTGGTTGTGGCGGCGGTGATATCAACGTAACACCAACAACAAATGATAACCGTGTTGACAACTCAACAAGCAACGTTACAAACAATACAGGTTCAGATAACTCAGGAAATAATGGTGGTACTACTCCTCCTCCTACAGAAACACTTGAATGTGCATCTTATACAATGGACGGTGCAGAGTTTAAAGGTAAAGCAGACAACGAAAACAAAAACTGTATCTACAGCCAAGCATTTGCAAGTAATGCAAAAGACATTACTGCTTCTTTCTTAATTCCAGCTTTACCAAATGGCGGTGCGCACATCTTCGAAGGTGCACTTTTCATCGGTACTGACGTAGACACTTCAAACGGCGGCACAATTGACGTAAATGGTCCAACACTTACTATCGAAGCTGGTGTTAATGTTGCTTTCACTAAGCCAGAAAACTTCATTCGTATTGCACGTGGTGCAAACATTGAAGCAATTGGTGAAGTAGATAAGCCAATCGTTTTCTCTAGCTACGCAGAGTTCGACGGCGATGATTCAACAACTGCAGCAATTGGTGACTGGGGTGGTGTACAGATTAACGGTTTAGGTCATTCAATCCGTTGTTCTGAAACTGACGCAAATGCAGGCATGTGTAATCACAAGGCTGAAGGTATTGTTTCATACTATGGCGGTAATGACCCTCAAGACGACAGTGGTACATTGAAGCACGTTGTTATTAAATATGCAGGTTACGGTGTTGAAGGTGATGAACTTAACGGTCTTACATTAAACGCTGTTGGTTCAGGTACTACAATTGATTACATTCATGTTCATAACGGTTTTGATGATGGTATCGAATTATTTGGTGGTTCTGTAAATATCAGCCACGTTGTTGTTACAGAGACTGGCGATGACGGTATCGACTGGGATGAAGGTTGGAAAGGTAACGGCCAGTTCATTTTAGTTCACTCTAAAGAGTACGGTAACCATGGTTTTGAAACGGATGGTGCTAAGAAAGATCCAACTTCAGAAGATGGCCAAGGTCTTGTTACAACAGTGTCTTATCCAACTATCGCAAACGCGACAGTAATTGCAAATGGTAAAGAAGGTGCTGAAGGCCGTCGTACTGGCGCAGGTATGGAGATGAAAGAGTGGGGCAAAGCAAAACTTGCTAACATGCTTTTCGTAAACTCTTCTACAGAAGCCGGTGCTGGTTGTTTTGACCTTTATAACGAAAAAGACCAGTCAGGTGCTGAAGGTGTACATGCTAATGCTAAAGCTGGTGACATCACTTTCATGAATTCAATTTTCGCTTGTGGTCTTAATTTCGAAGAAGTTAAAACGCCACTGACTGGTGATTTAGCTGACTTCAATATTGAACAATGGTTCTTAGCAGGTGAAATGAATAAACTAATCGGTTTCTCAAGCTTTGATAATGTATTAGCTGCAGATGGTGTATCTACTAAGTCTGTTATTACAGATAAAGACGGAAATACAGTTGCAGTTGAATCAGCTAAGTTAAGCGAATCTAACAGCTTCTTCAAAGACGTTGCTTATGTAGGTGCTTTAGCTGAAGGTGAAGAAAGCACATGGTCTAAGTTCGTTGCAGCCTCAATTGCACGTACTAAATAATCTAAACCATTAATTATGGTATTCAGGGCGCAGTATTGCGCCCTTCTTGAATCAATTTGGTTTAGAGGAATGAATTATGAAACCAATAAAGCAATTTAAGGCAAATCTAATTACCTTATCATTACTTTCTTTATTGGCACCGACTACACAAGCTATCGCTGCTGATGAAACTGCACAAGAAATTGAAGAAGTTGTTGCAGTTGGAAGTCGCTTAAAAGGTAGCGCAAGTGCCGTAATAGAAGAACGTAAAAACCAAGCATTCGTCGCTGACATCATGGGTTCTGAGCAAATTTCAAGAACTGGTGATAGTGATGCCGCGTCTGCGCTTCGCCGTGTAACTGGTTTGAGCTTAGTAAACGATAAATTTATTTATGTACGAGGACTGGGCGAACGTTACTCAAGTGTTCGTTTAAACGGTGCGCTAGTGCCAAGCCCGGATTTAACTCGTAACGTTATACCACTAGATATATTCCCTTCTAGTATCATTGAATCTCTTGCGGTACAAAAAGCATACTCACCAGATATGCCAGCTGCATTCGGTGGTGGTGATGTAAATATCCGTACAAAAAGTATCCCTTCAGATCGTGTATTCAAGATTGAGATCGGTGGCGCATATAAAGACACTAATGATCGTGGCCTAGTTTATAATGGCAGTGACGACGACTGGTTAGGTAAAGATGACGGTCTGAGAGCTATACCTGCTGAAATGCAAATGGCGCTAAACACATATGTAAATGGTTTATCAGATATTTCAACTAGAAATATTCGTGCGGTTGAATCACAAAAGCAGGGCTCTGATATCAGTCAAGCTGAAGCAGTTGCAATCAATAAATCTCTGATCAAAGCTTTACCACGTGATTTTGGCATGGTTGAAAAAGACTTAGATCCTGATTTCGGTGCTAAACTTGTTTACGGCGATAGGTTAGATGATGTATTTGGTTTTGGTGGCCAATTAGGATTTCTGACATCATTTGCTTATGACAATGAATGGTCAAATTCAAAGGAATTTAATTCAGTTTTATCTACAATTGATACCTCAGAATTAGATTGTAGTAAGGAAAATTTTGACTGTTATTCTGCAAAAGAAGATAAGCATGTTACTAAAAACAACGTTAAGTTAAATGCCTCGTTAAACCTAGGCTATAAACTGGACGGTCATGATGTGAATGCTGGTTATATGATGCTACGTGATACAGAAGATGAAGCTTCTTACGCATTGTATCAAGAGCCTTCAAAGTCACTTAGCATTGAAGATGGTCAAGTGCAGCGTAAGAATACGACTTCTTTTGAGCAGCGTGAATTAGAGATCCTACAAATTCGCGGTACACATAACTTAACTTGGTCAGTATTAGATGGTGTAGGTTTTGATTGGCATTACACTGATTCAACAGCTACAACTGAAATTCCAAGCGAATTAGAAATTACTGTTCGTGATAACTATGAAAATGGTCAATACAAAGAAACGGTTTATAACGGTAGCCTAGGTGGTAATCCTTTCTTATATCGCTTCGTTGATATGGAAGATAAGGTTGAAAATTGGGGTTGGAACGCAAGTAAAGCTTTTTACTTTGACGGCTCTGAGCTTGAAATCAAAACTGGTGGCTATTTTGTTGATAAAACACGTGATTATAGAACGGACTTCTTTAATTATCGCTTCGGTCAAAATCAACAACTTTCACTTGCAGATAATGAAAAACAAGCACTTGGTATAGGCTCATATTTTAGTGTTGATTCAGTAATTGATCAGACTGATGTTGAAATCTTGTTCCAAGAGCCAAATGCTGATGACTATTTAGCAGCACAAAAAATTGATGCATACTTTGGTAGCATTGATTACTTGATCGGAGAAAATTGGCGTGTATCAGGTGGTGTTCGCTATGAAGACTTTAGACAAGTAGCACTTGCATTTTCTCGTTCAGCATTTGATCCAGCTTTACTTGCTGATAAGTTAAGTGAAGAGGCTATTCAACAAGCTAGTGTAATGGAGGATGATTTCTTCGGTGCACTATCTATGACGTATAGCGAAAAATCACATCAATTACGTTTTGGTTATGGTCAGACTGTGGTTCGTCCTGATTTACGTGAGCTAACGCCGGTACAGTATCAGGATCCTCTAACAGATTATCGTACATTAGGTAACCCATTTTTAGAGTCTAGTTACTTAGATAACTTTGATTTTAGAGCTGAGTTCTATATGGATAATGGCGATAACTACTCTGTTGGTGCTTTCTATAAAGATATTGATAAGCCAATAGAAGCGCAACTTACTGAGTCTGATGGTCGTTTTACGCTCGAGTTTGAAAATGCTGATTCCGCAGTTGTGTACGGCATTGAGGCTGAATGGTTGATGGAACTTTCTGCTGATGCGCTTGGCGGAGCATTCTTTACCTCTGGTAACGTGACATTAAGCGATTCTGAAGTTGAGATCCTTGAATCAGATAAAGGCGACTTAACAAACTTAAAACGCCGTATGACAGGTCATTCTAAATACGTAGCAAACTTCCAATTGAACTATGACTCTCATAATGGTAATCATCAAGCTTCTGTTATATATAATGTTTTTGGTGACCGCATACTTGCTGCTGGTGTAAATGGCTTTGATGATGCATATGAACAGCCTATCAATTCTTTAGATGTTGTTTACAGCTACTATCCTAACTTTAATACAACAGTGACTTTCAAAGTTAAAAATCTTTTGGGTCAAAACTTTGAAGTACAGCAAAATGATGTGTTGATCCGTGAGAAAGAAATGGCACAACAGATCAGTTTAGATGTATCAATGGAATTTTAATCTATTCTTCAAGGATTGAAGATAAAGCCCATATAAATATGGGCTTTTATTTAAATCGAAAACGAACACATCTTACTTTATATTGAAAGACAGTTGCTGCATGAAAGTTTGTAAATTAGCAAAGATAAAACTAGTTAAATAATTTCAATTTTGGTAGCTTTAGACGTCTAGACTCACGCAATGATTCTAAATAATTTAAACAAGGTAAATGAATATGAAAAGAGTAGGACTCGTTGGTTGGCGTGGTATGGTGGGCTCCGTATTAATGGAGCGTATGCAGCAAGAGAATGATTTTGACAACATTGAAGCGCATTTTTTTACAACTTCTCAAACTGGTCAGTTAGGGCCTGATTTTGCTGGTACACCAAAACCATTACTCGATGCAAATGATGTCTCTGCTTTGTCTGAAATGGACATTATTATTTCTTGCCAAGGTGGTGATTATACAAAATCAGTTTATCCTCATTTAAGAGAATCAGGCTGGGCTGGCTTTTGGATTGATGCTGCTTCTGCACTAAGAATGGAAAGTGACAGTATTATTGTTTTAGATCCAGTCAATAATGATGTGATTAAGCAAGGCTTAGAGCAGGGCGTTAAGACTTTTGTTGGTGGTAATTGTACTGTTTCTTTGATGTTGTTAGCACTTGGTGGTCTATTCGAACGTGACTTAATTGAGTGGGTTTCTCCAATGACTTATCAAGCAGCTTCTGGTGCTGGTGCGCGTAATATGCGTGAATTAATCACTCAAATGGGTGAAATTAATTCAGAAGTTAAAGCACTGTTAGATGATCCAAGTTCAGCAATTCTTGAAATAGATAAGCTTGTTGCTGAGAAAATAAAATCTGACTCTCTTCCTAAAGATCAATTCGGTGTACCTTTAGCTGGAAGCTTAATTCCGTGGATTGATGTGCCAATGGATTCTGGTCAATCAAAAGAAGAGTGGAAAGCGCAAGTTGAAGCAAACAAAATTTTAGGTTCAAGTCGCTCACCAATTCCAATTGATGGGTTATGCGTAAGAATCGGCGCAATGCGTTGTCATTCCCAAGCAATGACCATAAAATTAAGAGAAGACTTAAGTGTCGAAGAGATCGAAAGCATTCTTGCTAATCATAATGAATGGGTTCGTGTTATTCCAAATGATAGAGTTATTACAGCAGAAGAATTAACACCTGTAAAAGTAACAGGCACATTAGATATACCAATTGGTCGTATTAGAAAATTAACGATGGGGCCGAAATATATTAGTGCATTTACTGTGGGTGATCAGCTACTTTGGGGAGCAGCTGAACCATTAAGAAGAATGTTAAGAATTATTATCGATTAATTCTTTTTCCAAAATTTATTAAATAAATTTGGATAATTTTCTTTAAGGGACTTAGGTTTATTTTTAAACCTTTTTCCCTTAGGTTGAAAGTTAACTACTTGATGATACGGCAGTTCTTCACCAGTTAATTCTTCAAATAATAGACCAGGCACCAAATCAAGTTCATCAATATAAGGGTAAGGTAAATTATCTTTAATTGGAAAGTTATAATCGAACAGCTCGTCTGGATTACTAGTAAGTTTTATATTAAATTCTTTTCCTTGTACTAAACACCAATTACAAAAATCTAAAAAATCATACTCCGTATTACAACCACATATAATAAACGCAACCGCCCAGTTATCCCAATGCCAAAGATTCTTAAGTTTTTCTGTATAAATTGCATCAAAACGTTCGATATTATTGCTCGTTAATTTTGCTAATATTGTTTTAAGCGTTTCATTTTGATCTTCTGGAGATTGAATTACTTTTTCTAAAATTTCCCAAAAGGTTTGTTCATTCATTTTTATTGGCCAACTAATAATTGAGGGTAAATTTTAGCATTATTTCCTTCTTTAGTTAATATCGTATAATTTACGTTATGTTAAATAATATTTGATATACATTAGAGTGTGACTTTAGGTTAAAACTTTAGTTTACATAGACGTTTGAAATATCTAAACTATGTCCAATACTAACCAATATCGGACTTAACATGATTTTTCCGTTAGTTGATACTGTTAAGCAATTAAGATACATGATTGCCCATGTTGAAGATGCTACCCTTAAAACCGAATATCCTGAATTAGAGTCTAAACTCACAACACTAAACTCTAAACATGACTTTATAACTTCGGATTACGAATTTTTATTAAAGTTTTTGTATGTTTACGGAAGAAAATCTGAGGCAACATTCAATCGTTTTCGAAATGAAATCGAACGTTTATATCTATGGTCTTGGCATTTTACAAAGTCATCAGTTTTCAATTTAAAGCGTGAAGATATAGAAGCTTATGTCGACTTCATGGTTAAGCCTGAAAAATCTTGGTCTACAAATTCTGTACAATGGCGGTTCAAAGATAAAGACGGCATAAAATGTTTTAATGATAAATGGCGACCTTTTATAGAAAAAGAAAATGGCGTGAGTCAACAAACGCTTGCAGCCATGTTTACTGCGCTAAATGTATTTTATAAATTTGCACAGTTAGAAGAAAAATCCGCTTTTAACTATGTGCCTGTAGTGAAAAAAAATTCTCCATATTTAGTTGTGCAATCCCAAATCAATATGCCTGATACTCTAAGTGACCTTCAGTGGGAATATGTTTTCGGTGTGACAAAAGATAAATGTGAAAAAGAGCCCAAATTCGAAAGGAATTTATTCACCTTAGCTTGTTTAAAAGGTTTATATCTTAGAATTTCTGAACTGTCAGATAGGCCTCAGTGGTCACCTGTAATGAGTCATTTCTGGCAAGATTCAGACAGTTATTGGTTTTTGCGCGTGATGGGTAAAGGTAACAAACTCAGAGACGTAACTTTGAGTGAAGAATTTTTGGAGTATTTGAAAAGGTATCGTATTCATAGAGGTTATGAATCTTTACCTCGCGCAGATGATCCATCCCCTATCCTTCATAAATTACGAGGTCAAGGTGGAATGAATGTGAGACAGATAAGAAGAATAGTACAAGAAAGTTTTGATCTTGCAATCGAAAAATTAGGAAGAGACGGTTTCGAAGATGAATCAGAACAACTTAAAGCAGCTACATCTCATTGGCTTCGCCATACAGGTGCAACACATGATGCAAAACATCGACCACTGAAACATCTTTCCGAAGATCTTGGGCATTCAAAAATTGCGACGACAGACCAGATTTACGTACAAACTAATGTGTCAGATCGTGCAAAGTCTGGGTCTAAGAGAACTTTATAATAGTGCAATTTTATTATGTTAAATTGAATGTGGTTGAATTATTTCAACCACATTAATCATATATTTAAAGTTTAGAAGCAATAAATTCAATTGGATGAAGTGGCTTCTTACCTTCAAATCGTTTAACTTGTGAGCGGCATGAAAAACCGGTCGACAAAATAGTCTCTATTTGTTCATTTTCTATCTTCTTTTTCCAAGAAGATTCATATAACACTTTAGATTTATCAAAATTTTGCTTTTCATGCCCATAAGTTCCAGCCATACCACAACAACCAGTTGTAGGTGTTTTTAGTTCTAAACCTATCTGAGAAAAAATATTTTTCCAAATTTTTGATGCTGACGGCATTGCTGTTGTTTCTGTACAGTGAGATAACAGAGTAAAGCTAGAATTGCTGTTAATTTTTATGCAGCTAAAATCAAATGATTCGAACAACTCATGTGCAAGTTTAACTTCAAAATGACCTCTATCTTCAGAGTTTAAAATTGTTTTATATTCGTCTCTATATACCATTACTAAAGACGCATCTAAACCAATCATAGGAATGTTTAATTCTGCAACTTGATTCAGAAACTGGCTTGAATTTTTTGCAGTCGTTTTAAATTCTTTAAGAAAACCTTTAACATGTTGAGGTTTTCCATTTGGAACAAATGGCAGAACAAAAACGTTTTTTCCTAATGCTTCGATAAGTTTAATCGTTGCTGCAACAAGTTCTGCTTCATAGAAACTAGTAAACGGATCTTGTACGATTAAAACTGAATTAATTTTTTCAGATTCAGAAAGTAAATTAACTTTTTCGAAATCAAATTTGTTTTTTGTTTTTATGCGTTCAGATATTGTAGGTACACTCAAGTTAGGTGTATCTACGTAGCCAATTATATTATTAATGAATTGTTTTCCAGGGAAATTGTTTACAATAAAATTATTTAGCCTAGGAAATTTAGCCATAAGTGGCGCAGTTGCTTCAACATTTCCTACGAGCAAATCTTTAGCTGGTCGTAAATAAATACTGTGATAGAAATTTAAGAATCGTGATCTAAATGTAGGAACATCTACTTTAATTGGGCATGCTGAAGAACATGCTTTACAAGCCAAACATTCATCCATCGCTTCTTTGACTTCATGGTTAAAGTCGTAATTATTCGAACCAGAGTTTCGGTACCTTTCCCACCAAGTAGTATCATTTTCTTTATTAATTAACTGTTTTTCAACTTCGAGTAGATTAACGCCCTGCTCTTCTTGAATTCTTAACCACTCTCTAAATAATGATGCTCGCCCTTTTGGTGAATGTCGTCTATCTTTGGTAACTTTATAAGATGGACACATTGGTGTGTCATCATCATAATTAAAACACAGTCCATTACCATTACAATTCATGGCATTTTCAAAACTGTCTTTAACAGTGACATCTATTTTGCGATCAAACCAACTTCTTTTTTGGCCATCAACTGAAACAAGTGAGTCTTTACTTTCTATTGGCGTACATATTTTTCCAGGATTTAATCTATTGTTTTTATCGAAAACTGCTTTTATTTTTCTAAGTTCGTTAAAAAGTGTTTCACCAAAAAACTCAGGACCATATTCACTGCGATAGCCCTTACCATGCTCGCCCCACATCAAACCATTATATTTAGCTGTCAGTGATACGACTTGATCAGAAATTTTTCTAAGTAATTTTTCTTGCTCAGGATCGCACATATCGAGTGCTGGCCTAACATGAAGTACACCTGCATCTACATGACCGAACATACCATAATGTAGATTATGGCTATCAAGCAATGTTCTAAATTCAGCGATAAAGTCTGCTAAATTTTCAGGAGGAACGGCCGTATCTTCCGCGAAAGCGAGAGGTTTTTGTTTTCCCTTTGTATTACCAAGTAACCCGACTGCCTTTTTACGCATCGTATAAATTTTAAGAATTTCAGATTTATCGTTTGTTAGTTGATAACCGATAACACCTGCTTGTTTATTTTCGATCAGTGCGTCAAGTTTATTACAAAGATTATTAATCTTGTCATCCATTTCATTTTCTGTCTCTCCATTGAATTCAACCATGTTTAAACCCAACATTTCTTTGTCAGGTACATCTTGAATAAGGTCTGAAACTGAATGCCAGATAATATCTTCTTTTGCTAGATTAAGAACTTTACTATCTACGGTTTCTACGGATGTTGCTTCGGCATCAACTAAAAATGGAGAATTACGAAGTGCAGAATCAAAACTATCATATTTTATATTTATTAAAGTTTTAAAAGGTGCAATGGGTGTAATATTAAGTTTTGCTTCTGAAACTACCGCAAGTGAGCCCTCACTTCCTGTTATTACTCTTGATAAATCAAATGTAGATAGATCTTCATTAAAAACATTTTCTAAATCATAACCAGTTAAAAAACGATTGAGTCTCGGGAACTTCTTTAGAATTAATTCTCTGTTGTTTTCACAGGAAGTAAGTACTTGCTTATATACAGATGACGTACTTGCTTGTTGCTCTGCTAATAACTCAGCTTGTTCTTTAGTAATTTTACTTGTGTTTAACTCGGTGCCATCTACCAAGTATGATTTTAAGCCTAAAACATGATCACTGGTTTTACCATATACTAACGAACCTTGGCCAGAAGCATCGGTATTTATCATGCCGCCTATTGTCGCTCTATTACTCGTTGATAAATCTGGAGCGAAGAAATATCCAAAGGGTCTTAAAAAATCATTTAACTGATCTTTAATCACACCCGCTTGAACTATTACCCATTTTTCTTCTTCATTTATTTCTATAATTTCACGCATATGTCGTGATAAATCTAGAATAATGCCGGGTGTAAGTGATTGCCCGTTAGTGCCTGTGCCTCCACCTCTCGGTCCAAATGTTAAAGACAAAAATGGATCTTGGTTGGCTGTTTGAAGTGCTATTTGTATATCTTTATTTGACTTAGGAAAAACGACAGCTTGAGGGACTTCTTGATAAATACTGTTATCAGTTGAATTAACAATACGTGTTGCGTAACTGGTATCAAGATCACCAGTAAAGCCTGAACTTTTAAGCTTATCTATATAGCTATTGATTAATTCATTTGCGTTATCTTGTTGAGAAATTTGAGCAATCATGACGGTTTTTACTTATTACTTATGACTCTATTGTATCACGGTAGAATGTTAAGAAAATTGAGTTTTATATTCTTTGTTACAGTTAGAAACAGAAAATTATATTTAACTTGCTATTATTTAATACAGGAGGCTGCTATGAAGAAATTTTTTACTTTGAGTTTAGGTTGTCTATTTGTAATATTAGCAATAATCTTTTTTGTTGTGCCTGGTCCTTCAATCATATTTGGTTTGGTTGCTCTAATGTGTTTTTCTTTTTATTACCCTAAAGCTAGAATCTATTTGAAGAAATTACAGCGAATTTTTAGAAATGTTTGTTACAGATTAGACAAAGTAAAATGAAAAAAGCCGGCAATTGCCGGCTTTTCAATTAGTTTGCTTTAAGTTTATCTGCTAAATACAACCAAGTTTCTAACACTGTATCAGGATTCAAAGATACAGAATCAATCCCTTGTTCAACAAGCCAGGCAGCAAAATCTTCATGATCTGAAGGACCTTGGCCACAGATACCAACATATTTACCTTTGGCTTTAGCAGTTTGAATAGCCATAGATAAAAGCTTCTTAATTGCAGGGTTTCTTTCATCGAATAGGTGTGCGATTAAACCAGAATCACGGTCAAGACCTAATGTTAACTGAGTTAAATCGTTAGAACCAATAGAGAAACCGTCGAAGTATTCTAAGAACTCTTCAGCTAGTAATGCATTTGATGGTAATTCACACATCATGATTACTTTTAAGCCATTTTCACCACGTTTTAAGCCATGCTCTTCAAGTAGTTGTATTACTTGAGCTGCTTCTTCTAATGTACGAACAAATGGTATCATGATCTCAACATTCGTTAAGTCCATGCCATTTCTTACACGTTTAATAGCTTCACATTCTAGAGCAAAACATTCACGGAAATCTTCAGAAATATAACGAGACGCGCCGCGGAAACCAATCATTGGGTTTTCTTCTTCCGGCTCATATTGCTGACCGCCCACCAAGTTCGCATATTCATTCGACTTAAAGTCTGACATACGTACAATAACGCGTTCTGGTGCAAATGCTGAACCTAAAGTTGCAATACCTTCAACTAGTTTCTCGATATAGAATTCAACTGGAGAAGCATAACCTGCTATCATTTCTTTGATTTCAGCTTGTAAATCAGCTGGTTGTGTATCAAAGTTGATTAATGCTTTAGGGTGAATGCCAATCATTCGGTTGATAATAAACTCTAAACGCGCAAGGCCAATACCAGCATGTGGTAACTTAGCAAAGTCGAACGCACGGTCTGGATTACCAACATTCATCATGATTTTCATTGGTAAATCAGGCATAGAGTCAATTTCAGAAGTAATTACTTCATAATCAAGCTTGCCTTCGTAGATATAGCCTGTATCACCTTCAGCACAAGAAACAGTTACTTCTTGGTTATTAGTGATTAAGTCTGTTGCGTTACCACAACCAACTACAGCTGGAATACCAAGTTCACGAGCAATGATTGCTGCGTGACATGTACGGCCGCCACGGTTTGTAACGATCGCAGCTGCACGTTTCATGATTGGTTCCCAATCTGGATCTGTCATATCAGTAACTAATACATCACCAACTTGTACTTTATCCATTTCATCGATTGAATTAAGTACTCGTACAACACCAGAACCAATTTTATGGCCGATAGCACGACCTTCTGCAATAACATTAGATTGTGCTTTAAGTTGGAAGCGTTCCATCACGTTTGCGTCTTCATTCGAGCGCACTGTTTCTGGACGCGCTTGAACGATATAAAGTTTACCGTCATTTCCATCTTTAGCCCATTCGATATCCATCGGACGGCCATAATGTTTTTCAATGATCACAGCTTGCTTTGCTAGTTCTTGTACTTCTTCATCTGTGATTGAAAAACGATTTGATAGTTCAGGTTCTATATCTATAATTTCAACTTGTTTACCGTGTGATTCATCACTTGAGTAAACCATTTGAATTGCTTTAGAACCAAGGTTTCTTCTAACTACAGAAGGTTTACCTTTGGCCAAAGTCGGTTTGTGAACATAAAATTCATCCGGGTTAACAGCGCCTTGTACAACCATTTCGCCAAGACCATAACTTGATGTTACAAATACAACATCTTCAAAACCTGATTCGGTATCGATACTAAACATTACACCTGAAGATGCTTTGTCAGAACGTACCATACGCTGAATACCAGCAGAAAGAGCAACACCGCGGTGATCATAACCTTGATGAACACGATAAGAAATTGCACGGTCATTAAATAACGAAGCAAATACGTGTTTGATTGCAACCATTACAGCGTCAATACCACGAACATTTAAGAAAGTTTCTTGCTGACCTGCAAATGATGCGTCAGGCATATCTTCTGCAGTAGCAGACGAACGAACAGCAAAAGAAACGTCTGCAGAAGCATCACCATGGAGCGTTTTATATGCATCGCGAATTGCTTTATCTAGTTCTGGTTGGAAAGGTGTATCGATGATCCATTGACGAATATCAGCACCAACTTTAGCGAGGGTCTTAACGTCATTAACGTCTAATGTGTCTAAGATTTTGTGAATTTTTTCGTTTAAGCCTGATTGCTCTAAAAACTCATTGAAGGCTTCGGCGGTAGTAGCGAATCCGCCTGGTACTTGTACACCAGCGTTTGCTAGGTTTGAAATCATTTCCCCAAGTGACGCATTTTTGCCACCCACTCGAGGTACATCTTGCATACCTAACTCTTGATACCAGAGAACGTAGTCTTGCACGGAACTGTCTCCATAAACAAATTGTAATAAATGTGAGAGATTGTTTGACCATTAGTATAGTCGAGTGCATTCTACACTGGCAAAGCTAGTCGCGTAAACCGCGATAAGGAAAATAAACAAATTTCATTAGGCTTATTTATGAGAACTGCTTTTTATATTTCGGATGGAACAGCCATTACCTCTGAAGTTTTTGGTCATGCGACTCTTTCACTTTTTCCTGTTGAATTTCAACATAAAACCATTCCTTTCGTAGAAACAGTGGAAAGAGCAAAAGAAATCAAAGAATTAATCAATAATACAGTTAGTGCAGATGGTGAAACCCCTTTAGTATTTTTCACCTTTGTTAATCCGGAATTGTCCGATATTATTTTATCTAGTAATGCCGTTTGTTATGATTTTTTAACACTGGCCAGCCATGTTCTTAAAAAAGAACTAAAAACAGAACCTGTTCCTCGTATTCATAGAACGCACTCAATACACGAATCAAGCTATGACTTCAGGATTGACGCTGTTAACTACGCATTGGCAAATGATGATGGCGCAAATATAAAGAACTATGAAGAAGCAGATATTATTCTCGTTGGAGTGAGTCGAAGTGGTAAAACACCGACTAGTCTATATCTTGCCTTGCAGTATGGTATCAAAGCTGCGAACTACCCGATGACTGAAGACGATCTCGAAAAAGGCAATTACCCAAAATGTTTATTACCCTATAAAGACAAACTTTTTGGGTTAACGATAGACCCTGAAAGGCTGTCATTAATTAGACAAGAACGTATGGCCAACTCTAAATATGCGTCAATACGTCAATGCCGTATTGAGGTGAGAGAAGTTGAAATGTTATTTAAGAAGCATAAAACTCCTTACTTAAATTCTACGAAACACTCAGTAGAAGAGATTTCTGCAAAAATTATTTCTGAAGCTGGCTTAGTAAGGCGCAAGTACTAGTTTTTAAATCTGTATTCTTCAAATTTCTGGATAATTTTAATCATATAAACCCCACTAAAAAATGTGGGGTTTATAAATTAATTGATATCTTGCTCAATCAAAGTAGATCTATTTTCTTGCATCCTTCAATAAGTCAGCAACTAAGAAACCTAGCTCTAAAACTTGATCTGCATTTAGTCTTGGGTCACATTGAGTTCTGTATCGTTGTGCTAAATCTTCATCCGATAAACCATATGCACCACCAGTACACTCTGTTACGTGCTGGCCGGTCATTTCTAAATGAACACCACCTGCGTATGAGCCTTCTGATTTATGTACAGCGAAGAATTGACTAATTTCACGTAAGATATTGTTAAAGCTGCGTGTTTTATACCCAGTAGTCGCTTTCTCAGTATTGCCGTGCATTGGATCTGAAGACCAAATTACTTTACGACCTTCTTCCTGTACTCTTCTTACAAGTGCTGGAAGCTTTTCGGGTAAGATATCTGCACCCATTCTTGTTATTAGCGTTAATCTACCAGGTATATTTTCTGGGTTTAAGGCATCTATTAATTCAATTAGCTCATCAGGCTTCATGCCTGGCCCTACTTTTACGCCTATTGGGTTTTTTATTCCTCTGAAAAACTCGATATGTGCATGATCTAGTTGTCGAGTACGTTCTCCTATCCATACAAAATGCGATGAACAGTCATACCAATCACCAGTTAGGTGATCTCTACGAGTTAGCGCTTCTTCATAACCTAACAGTAATGCTTCGTGAGAAGTATAAAGCGAAGTTTCTTTTAAACTTGGTGCAACAGTCGAGTCAATTCCACACACTTCCATAAACTGAAGTGCGTCTTGAATCCTATCTGCTAATTGCTGGAACTTTTCTTTTAATGGGTTTGCAGCGACGAAACTCATATTCCAACGGTTCACTTGGTGTAAATCTGCTAAACCACCCTGTGCGAATGCTCTTAATAAATTTAATGTTGCTGCACTGTGATGATATGCAGTCATTAATCTGTTTGGATCAGGTATACGAGCAGATTCAGTAAATTCAAAGCTATTTACAATATCACCACGGTACGATGGTAATGACACACCATCAAGGGTTTCATAGTCCGATGATCTAGGTTTAGCATATTGACCAGCCATTCTTGCAATTTTAACTACAGGGCATTTTCCACCATAAGTTAGTACTACTGCCATTTGAAGTAATGTTTTAAACGTATCTCTAATATTTGCAGCACTAAAATCAGAGAATGATTCAGCACAATCACCCCCTTGAAGTAAGAAGGCTTTCCCTTCACACACGTCAGCTAAACTTTTGTAAAGGCTTCTAGTTTCTTCTGCGAATACTAATGGTGGAGCAGAGTTTAGTTGTTTTTCGACTTGTTTTAATTGTGCCTGATCCGGATATTCAGGTTGCTGGACGATTGGAAAATCTCTCCAGCTATTTGGATTCCAGTTGTTCATTCCTCATTCCTATATTTATTTTGAACACTGACAACTTACAACATTGTGATTTTGATCTCAATATTAACAACACAAACAAAGAACACAACATACAAAATAATTTAGTATACGTAAACGGCGCATTACAAAGGAATACAAGACTAGATCACCACAATAAGTACACATCATAAGATTTAGCAAGACAATTTACGAACACATCATACTATTTAAGCTTTCATATACACAGAGTTAGAATTTATTTGCAGATCAGGAAAAGGCAAAATCTATGTAATTCAGGCTAAACCATTGTCAAAATGAATGTTTAAGTCATTCATCTTGCTAGAAAAGTACACTGTGATTTATAGTTTTCATTTATTTTTAACTCCAAAATAGGATAATTTCGTTACTTTTTAGATATTTCTTAAAGGTTATTTCGCTAAGAGCTGACTTATTTGATAAACTCTTTTTCCATTTGCTATTGAAGTTGTTGGTAGTTAATTTATTCTTCTGAAGTTTTCTTAGTGTGAATTATTTTCAAAGCCTTAATTGTAATTAGTCATGAGGTTTGTATGTTTCATACGTCGATATTTTTATCAATCTTTTATAACTATAAGTATCTAAAGTTATCAGCATCATTGAGAAAAACTTTATGCCACTCCCTTTCCATAGATGCGCTATAAGTTTTTTTATTACAAGAGCTTTAAAAATACAGAAATTTACTATTTAGATTTAAAGTCCTTTAATCATCTTTAATTTAAAACTGAACTTTTAATAATAGAAATGCAAGATTAATTTTAAGTCTCTAATCTTTCGGAAATCATCGAAAGTTAGCCGAAGAAGTGTAGTTATTTCTCATGAATTCAATAAAGTGCTAATACATTGTCGGATCAGCAAATAAAGCGCATTGATTGAGTCGTTAAATTTTACAATCAAATTGCTTTTTTAATGTTGATGTATTCGATGCACTGTTTTCATTTGTATCATGTCATAACAGATATGCTGTTCTTAAATATCTGTTATAAATTATATTTTTTAAATACCGTATAGAACGAGATTAAATGTAGTTAATATTAAATTAAATCCGTATGGTATGTATCGTATTACAATAATAAGAATACCTTCATTAATTATACATTTTAGACTATAGAACATTGAATGTACTCAATGATCTCAATCTATAACAATTTCATTTAAGTTAATATTAATTTAATTACCAAGAGATCTATTTGGTAACTAATTCATCTTTTTGCTCATTATTGAAAACTACACCAATAAAGATACTACTGTTTTCATGACTGTTATTACAAATTTGTGTATCAAAACAATTCCAAGCCAAAATTTTAGATAATCTTAACTTCGCTTATCTAAATATCTCTTAAGATAAATTCAAACTTCTTTGAGTTCTAGTAATAGACTCATAAATATCAATTACCGACATTTGATATTTTTTATTTTCATATAGTTCTATGAAGTTGCTTTGCTAATTTGGTTGAAATTAGGTCTGCATGAAATTTTACAAATTTTCTCTTAAGAATATAAATGAACAGATCATAATTTCAGTTTAAGTCTCTAAGTAAAAGTGGTTATTCATATCTTTAATTTTTGCTATTAATAATTTATATAGCTATTTTGTTCTAAGTTTTGGCCTTTGATCTCTTTTAGTGCGTCAACGCTTTGGTATTTAAGAGTCTTATTTTCTTTTCAAAGTTTCATTGTTGAATCTTGAATTTTAGGCAACATAATTTTTTGCCCTATTGAAACAGAGTTAACACTTTTTACTTAATAATCATTATGTCACCATAGTAATTCATAACCCAATTTAACTTAACCCCAAAACTATTTAATTCTTGAAGCTAAACAAGATTAGACAATCGTTAGCTCAATGTGTTATAAAAAAGAACACATCATACTTAAATATTGCAAAAATTACACTGCTGAATTTATTATCTACCAAGGAAATAGAATTAATCTTGTCTTTTTGTAATTAACGTTGCAGACATTTCATGTGTTGATTTCCAAAATCTAATTCTAACTACCTATAATTTAATGAGAGAAATATTGTCCAAGAGATAACTAACGTTTTATCAAATATAATCTCGTATTTAAGTGTTATTTTGCTAATGCATTTAATTTTTCATGAACACCATTGACTTTGCCAAGTTTGTATTAAGGTGTTTTTGTTTTCAATGTTCAGCTGGATACTGAAATCCTAAATTTTTAGGAGAATGTAACTATTTCAACTACTTCCTTTTTTATAAACAATAGGTATTTTTCAATTCCTTATTGCAGAACTGTTATTGAAAAACGTTTTTATCTCGTCTCAGTGTTTTAATACAGTTAGTCTTACTCTCGACTATAATGAAAATGTTATTATCCCTCACGAAAACGCAATACAAGAATAAATTTTATAAGGTGTCATTTTATGATATAATTAAAGAACACATCATACTATAAATGTTATTATTTGAACATAAATGAATATCAACTTTCTTATCAAAGCACAATTCGATTTGCTGCAAAATCATTTAGAACTTTTCTCTAAAGAACTTGAATCAGCAAATATTATTTCAGCTAATTATTATTCTCTGCCAGGCTATAATAAAGAGCAAGAACATACTGCTCCTGAAAAAATTATTGTTAATGAATTAACTGGTGATGAAGCCTTAAAAAAGATTATTTTTTCATATAATGATTTATTTTTAGAATCTGGCAAAAGTGGCAAAGTTTTAACAAGGCACCCTGGTATTGTTTTAGTTGAGGATAAATTTAAACATTTGCAAAATAGGATCAATTCAATAAACATTGAAAAGGCAAAGTTTAAAGAGTTAATTCTTAGTATTCCTAATAATGACGCACGTTTTGAAGCCGTTCATTCTGCAGTCCCTAATTTAATTACTTTAGCTGCATATCGAAAAATCCACTGCGAATCAGAATCACCTTTTTCGGTTAGATTCTCTTGGATGAAGAAGCATGCAACTAAAACTTTAACCAAAGATGCAGCGCTAGAAATGCTAGATCGTTCTTCTAAATATTCTAACCCACGAGCTATAGATCAAGAGTCATGGTTAAAGGCTGTTGAAACTGAAAAACTTCGAGTCCAAAGTTTACAGGCAGATTCTAAATTAAGAATAAGAAGACCAACTAGAGTAACGCCAGAAGTAAATATTCGCTTTACTGCGAGCAATAGATACCATGTAAGTGGTGCTTTACCTTTTATTATGTTAAATCCAAGCAAGAAATTAAAAGTGGGTAGTCTTCTTAACTATGATGCAAGTGTGAGTGATCCAAGAAAACGAGAGTATAATTTTTTAGTCGATAGAATTTATCTAGAGAAAAAAGAGTAAATACAAGGTTTACTCTTTTACAATCTCTTCAAGTACATCTTCGTCTATTACTTCAACAGCTTCAACTAATCGTTTACCACCTTGAATTTCGATTCTCTTATTTTGTTTATTTAAAGTCAGAATTTCATCACAAAACTCTTCTGAAGGATGCATCTCATAAACATAATCGATGATTTTTCCAGTTTTATCATCTTTTACATTGGTTATATCATATTCAGAAATTGCACCTTTTTCGATCAAATCTTTCATTGTCGTTGTCATATCTCGGCGCAATGCTTTCAGTTTGTTTTCGGTTATTTCATCTGTTGAATAAATAGAACCGTATTTTTCCATGATAGAAAGCAATCTAAAATGGTAGGTTTTTCCTGGTGCTGCATATCGCCATAAATGATACAAACGAAGCATCATCCAACGAGATAAACCGCGCTTTAATTCTTGTGCTCTGTTGAAATAGTAACCTTTATATTCCAGGTTATCGATCATGTTATGAACAAATGCGTTCAAACAAGCAACACATTTTACATTGCCACCCTGCCCTTTTTTGCCACTAAAGTGCAAGGAAGAAAGAAAATTCATATTAGATTCGTAGAAAGAATCATCAATATCTGTGTTTTTAGTATCTGTAGCTGAATATTTAAATGATAATTTAGAACCTTGAAGTGCTTCAAGTGATTCTTTAATTTGTGGGTAAGGCATAGATTGGCCAACAGCTTTCAATTCCTGCGCCAATTCGTTCATAGAAAATATAACAGCATATTGAATACCGGACTTAAAATTGATTTTTACAATTTTACCTTTGGAGGCAAGTCTAATTAATGCTCTTTCTACTTTTTCTTCACGATCAGATGGCCAAACCAAGCATTCAACTTCTTCGCCTTCAAGTTTAGTACTCACTACTGCAGGCGTAATTTTTATCTCACCTTCATAGAGAATACCATCAACTTTTTCAGAGATACGTCGTGTTATTATTGTTTTTTTCGGTGCTTCTTCTAGTGGTAACTTTTTATGACCTGAACGAACAAAGCGACCCCAAAGATCATAATGGTTGAATGTATTAGAATACGCTCGAAGTTCATGTGCAGCACTGTCAAGTGTAATACGAACATCTTTGTTATCTGTAAATAGTGCTAAATTTTCATTATCGGTTGCACTTTCTACTCCATGAATTTGCCCACGTAATGAATCAGGTAGATTATCTACTGAGATGTTCACCTTTCGGCTCATTGTTTTACTTCCAAATTTCGACGACATGGTATAACAACATATTCCACAGCAAAAGTTAATAATTAAAGTTAGTAAAAAACTGATCTGAACCTGATTTTTATTAAGATCATTTTTTTACTAACTCATTTTACAAATCAAAATTTTACTAAGTCAAAGTCGATTTGTCATATCTTTTAATGGTTTTAAGGTAAACCTTATCGTTATTGCTGTGTATAACCTAGTTCCAAATTAATAAAGATCTGATCTGTACTAAGAACAGATCAGATCTTTATTAACTTATTACAATCAATACACAAATGATCCGTGCATAACTATCTGATATATCTTAGTAAAAATCTGATCTCTTCGTTATTTATGTTTATAAATTTGTTTACAAGCTGTGGATAAGTATTCATCTGATTTTACAGTTAGTAAAATCATGATCTGCATGTTAATAAAGATCTGATCTTTACTTCGTCAAAATGTGATCCTTTATTTTAAGTTATATTCTTTAAAATCAGTTGTTTAGTTAAGTTTTTTCCTACCTTAACCTTAATTACCTTATATTTAACCATACTTAATCTTTTTATTTATTCTTTATAAGTAACAATTTTACAAATGTCTTCTTTTTTTGTTGTTTACTATTAAAGTTATGGACATTATAATCTTTAGCATAAAGTTAAGGATATTATGTATGTCAATTAATACTCGCGCACTATCAACCTATAAACTTTTAAAGGCCACAGCAGAAGTTGCTGAACAGTCTCTAGAAGGTAGAATCCAACATTATCGCGCTCATTTAAAAAGCGATGAAAAAGAGCTTCGTACATATACACAAAAAGCAGCTGCTGACTTACTTGGCTGTAATAATAGAACACTCAAACGAAGACATGACCAAGGTGACTTTGATAAGCTGAATATTCAAAAAGGCGCTAACGGTCATTATGCTTACACATTATCTAATATTTTTGCGATGGCTGAAATTATGGGAATTTCTCATGATCAGCGAAAAGAGAATGATAAGCTTCAAGTTATTGTCATTAACTCTTTAAAAGGTGGGTGTGGCAAGACAACATCTCTAGTGAACATCGCTGCTGCATTAGCAACAACAAATATCAAACGTTATCGTATCGGTATTATTGACCTTGATCCTCAGGGTTCTTCTTCTAGTTTTTTTCCTTCTCAAGACCCAGAGCCGATTACTGTTGGTGATCTCATGCGCGATTGTATTGAATTAGACGAAGGTGAAGTTTGGTCGGACGTCGTTAGTGAAGCTTTTCAGTCAACTCATATACCAAATATCCGTCTTTTACCATCTGGGATGGATGATTTTTATTTTGAACATGAAACTGCAACTGAATTAAAAGAGTCCTCTAGTTATGAACAAACACGTCATTATCACAAATTGCTAGAAAAAGTGATAAAGCCTGTAGAAGACCAGTTCGATATTATTCTAATTGATACTGCTCCTTCTTTAAACTTCATGTTTTATAACGCATTAATGGCTTCTACTGCGATGCTTATACCTGTTCATCCTGAAGCGGTTGACTTCGATGCAAACAATAAATACTTGAAACGTTTAGGTGAGATTTACCATACAGTTGCAGCTTTAGGTCATGAAGGTTGGGATTTTATGCAGTTCCTTGTTACTAATTATGTTAAAGGTAATCATTCACAACGAGATATCGTCAAAGATGTTCGTAGTGCTTTTGGACGTCAGGTTATGAGTTATCCAATCAACCATAGTTCTGCTATTACCGCGAGTTCCTCTTCTTTCAATACGATCTTTGATCAAAAAACTTCTGATAGCCTTGCTAGTCGTGAATCTTTGATCAAATCTCAAGAAAATATCAAAGATGTCGTAGATGAACTTGAAATGCTGATCCGTTCAAACTGGGTTTCAACTCAATCGTCTCTAGAACAACAAGGTTAATAGGTTTTACATGGCTAAAAAACGTAAAAATGACACTCGCTTAGACCCTTTTGCTTCGCCTGTAAGTACCAGTAGCTTAGATGAGTTACTTGAACAAGCTTCAGTCGGTGAAGTATTAACTATGCCGGCACCGAGTGATCCAAATAGAACGATCACATTAACGTGTCAGGTGATCAAACACAGCGATATTGAATCTCAAACCAGAGTATTTGGTCAAAATCGCCGTGAACAAAGTTTACTTTCTCATAAATCAGTTGCTGACATTCTCCCTGCAATCAAAAATGACCAACGCAATCTCCACCCTGCATTATGCTGGTCAAAAGGCGATGTTCAATGGGTTTTATCTGGCTCTAGACGCCGTAAGGCCTGTTTACTTGCAGATGCTGATTATGTCGTGCTTTCTTCCCCTGATTTTAATGATGAAGATGCAAAACTGTTAGCGGTTTCTTCTGATCAATATATTGCACCTAGCTTGTGGGAGCTAGGACAAGCTTATGCTTATACTAAGCAAGAACTTATTGCTCAAGGTAAGAAAGGCTCTTACAGAGAGATTGCGGAGCTTGAAGGGGTATCTCACACTGCAATCGCTGATTCATTAAAAGCTTTCGAACAAATTCCTTTAAAAGTATTGCAACACTACCCAACGCCAAATCACTTAGGTCGTGAGGCTGCAAAGAAATTAATAGACGCAATTAAAAAAGATCAAGATATGTTTTTCTTGTTGTTAGAAGATTTACGTAACCAATCTTTTATGTTTGAAGAAATGAGTGATGAGAAACGTGCTATCAAAATTACTCAGTTCCTGATTAATGTTGAGCAGCCTGTCCGCCGAAACGAGTCTCTGTTTAGCAATGAATTTATTGATCTGCAAAGAAGTAATAAAAGCGGTGACATAACAATAAAAATTAATAATCAGGTCATCACCGACAAACGTCTAGAGCAATTACAAAAGTTGCTTGCAAGTTACAATTAATTAAGGGCTTTGGCCCTTTTTTTACTTCTATTTTTCATTGTTAAATTTAGATCTTGTCTTACCAGTTAAGTTTTTTGCTATATCTAGGTTATTGGGTTTATTCGCTGGTGATATTTCCATATACTGGGCGGATGATTTGATTTTTACGCGAATTAAATGTCAACGCAGTTATCTAAAGAACAGTTATTTGCTCTTTTTGAGGAAATAAAACAAGAGCAAGCGACTCAATTTCCCCTTTCTGAGCGTTTTTTAAAGCAGTACTTCAATAGTAGCCTTTTATCTAAAGCAAAAGAGTATCTTCATAATTCCCAAATTAGTTTTTTAGAACATAGCGAAGACTTTTCTACGATCGATAGTCAAGTCATAGGCAATTTTGGTAATACCTTCTCTCAACATATTAAAATTACTAAAGTAAATAATAACCCGAGTGTAGATGCTCAATGTACCTGCTCTAATAATGCTAAATGTCGACATATTGCTGCTGTTCTCCTGAAGCTAAAAGTTGAGCATTCAGGCGGCTTTGGTGAAGCATTTCTAGTGAATGATTGGTTTAATGAGTTAGCAAGTTTGCAACATGGCGAATCTATTGAGACTGATAATGTCTTGCTGTTTACGCTCGAACCAACCGGTCAGGAACTTTTGCTTTACCCCAAAATGTCGCCCTATCGTCCTGATGGTCAGTACCCATTAGGTCGTTTATTGACTGAACCTCAGTTAAATAGCCCTGTAGCCCCTCCAGGCTTGCTTGAGTCTGACTTTAGACTATTTAGTTGGGTTCGTTCTCAAAACTCACCTGGTCATTATGAGCTTTCAGGAAAGTGGGGCTTTGAAGCGGTTAATCAGCTTTTGCAAACAAAGCGACTTTTTTTACAAAACAGTAGAACATTTTTAAAGCTTGGCCACCAGGCCAACCTAGCTCTTAACTGGCAGCAAAAGAATGATAAGTCACAATTAGTTGCGTCGATTGAGGGAATTGAAAATTGGCACCTTATTAAGACTGAGCCACCGCTCTATTTGGATACAGATACACATACCATAGGTCGAATCAATAGTGCGTTGAGTGCCCTAGAGCTAGCACATATCAACACGATGCCTGCAGTACCGAATGATCAACTGATGCAAGTTGTGAAGCGATTCCAAGAGGTATTTGCTGATAATATCGTCAGCATGCCAAATGGTGCGCAAACAGGGCTAGAGTCATCAGGTGTCCCTTTAAAGCTTAAATTAGTTGCCTCAGACGCATATTTTGGTTTTAAGCTGATCTCATCGCTAAAGACAGATGCAAAAAATACAGAAATCAGCAAAACTTTGAAACGCTCTGAACAATATTTATTAGGTCTAGGCTTGCGTTTTGAAGATGAACTTTTTGTTTTGCTTCAACAAGATGGTGCATTTATCCATTGGTTTAACCATGAAATAAGAGGTCACTTGCAAAGCAAAGGTTGGCGGGTAGATGAGATCACTGAATCGAGTTCGGTTATATCAACAAAAGTGTCTTTATTGTTGAAAAGGGACAAGCATCATCATATCACAGGCAAAGTGTTACTCGATTCTAACCCTGTTTTGCTTGACTGGGACAAGCATGCTGAGCTTGAAGTAAATACACTCGCGAATCACTTCTATTATGTGGAAATTGCCAAACAAATTTATGCGCTTGAAAGACGCGCTTATGATAAGTTGATGTCTTTAAAAGCGCGGTTTAGTTATTACGCTTCAAGTGCGCAATTTAAATTCCCTTTGTCGGTGATCAAGCAACTATTTACTATCGATGAACTTAACATCGAATGTAAAGATAAAAAGCTGCTCGATTACTTCAGTGAGCTTAATAGCCCTGATCAAGTTCAATTGAAACCAAGTAATCATAGCAGTGATTTATTTACATTAAGAGATTATCAAGAACTGGGCGTAAATTGGTTGAAGTTTCTACACCGCCATCAGCTAGGGGGGATCCTTGCTGATGACATGGGATTAGGTAAAACACTGCAAGTTATTGCTTACTTTATTAATCAGCATAATACCTTAGTGACTAAGCCGAGCTTAATAGTGTGTCCAACGAGTTTGGTAGGGAATTGGCAAAATGAGTTTGCGCGTTTTGCGCCTAATTTACATTTGACGACGGTCCATGGCAGTCAACGAGATAAGGTATTAAACAACCTTCATGGTGCACGTTTTATCTTGACCACTTATCCATTATTGAAACGCGATCTGGAGTATTATAAAGGGCTCGACTTCGATTCGATTGTGCTAGACGAAGCGCAGTACATTAAAAATGAAGCGGCGCAAGTCTCTAAGTGTGTTAAGCAATTGTCTGCACAGTTTAAGCTTTGTCTCAGTGGCACGCCGGTTGAGAATAATTTGCTAGAGCTTAAATCATTGCTCGATTTCGTTATGCCCGAAATATTAGGTACCAAGCAGCAATTTAAAGGTTATTTCCAGCAACCGATAGAAAAAGAGCAAGACCAAAGCCGTGTCTCGGAGCTTAAAGACCTTATTTCGCCTTTTATATTGCGTCGAACCAAGCAACAAGTAGCGACTGAGTTACCAAGTAAAACTGAATTAGTGAAAGAGTTACAGTTTGCGCCAATACAAGCTCAGTTATATTCAAATATACAAAAACAACTAGAAAATAAACTCTTAGAACTCTTTAAAGAACAAGGTGTTGAGCGAAGTAAATTGGCATTTTTAGATGCCCTTTTGAAGCTTAGACAAATTTGTTGTCATCCTAAATTGGTAGATAGTGAAACTTCTGAAGTAGGTGCCAAATTGGCTTGGCTGGGTGAACATCTGCCTGAAATGCTTGCGCAGGGCCGTAAAGTGATTATTTTCAGTCAGTTCACGTCAGTACTTGATTTGATTGCAGCGCATTGTAATGAGCTTGGTATTACATTCAGTATACTTACGGGCCAAACACGTCACAGAGACAAAGTGATCTCGACGTTCACAGAAGGTGAGAGCAACGTGTTTTTGATAAGTTTAAAAGCGGGTGGAACCGGACTGAATCTGACACAAGCTGACACCGTGATCCATTTTGATCCCTGGTGGAACCCGGCGGTAGAAAATCAAGCGACTGATAGAGCGTATCGAATAGGACAAGATAAGCCTGTTTTTGTCTATAAGTTAATTATGGCTGATTCAATAGAGCAAAAAGTGTTTACTATGCAGCAGCAAAAGCAGGCTCTGGTCGATGCGTTATTTAATGACAAGCATATGAGTTTCAATAGTTTTAATGAGGAGCAAATGCTTGCATTATTGCAAAGCTAAAAAAGTTAAAATTATTTTGAACTAACTCGATTAAGGGCAGTCCATAAGTACAGTGATGCAGAGTTACTGTTTTATTTCCCCCCTTAACTTACTTGTTTTTAATGGCCAACTTAATAGTTGGCCATTTTTTTTAAATGCTTTTCATCATTCCACATTTGATCCACATTGTGTTGCTTTAATTACCCTATCGCTTACTAAGTTACATTCTTTAGACGGTTTGGAGTCGATTATGCTTTGCCATCAACAATCTGAATTAAGTTTTATTGAACCACTTTCACCTTGTGATCAGGATTTACTTTCAGAAGTTGCCAGTAGTGAAGATCTTTCAAGCATTTTAACTATGCTTTTATTTGATGAAACTTTATCGTATGAGCTAAAGCAAAGTGTTAAAGCTCAGCTTAAACAACTAAAATGTCTAAAGACTCAGTAATAAAATAAGAAACCATGCCACATATTCTAATTGTTGAAGATGAATATGACATTGCCGAGCAGGTAATGTTATTTTTTAAAGCCGCTCAATTCGAAGTCACCCATATTGCCGATGGTGCAGAGGTTGTCGATTGGGTTGCTCAACATAAACCTGATGCCATTTTAATGGACATTATGATCCCCAATCAAGATGGGGTTGAATGCATGAAGCAGATCAGACAATTTTCAATGGTGCCTATTTTGATGATGACGGCAAAAGTCGCTGAAGCTGACAGGCTAAGAGGCCTTGAGTTTGGTGCTGATGATTATGTGTGTAAACCTTTTAGTGCTGCTGAACTTGTGATGCGAGTAAGGGCTATTCTTCGTCGTTGCGCCCCTTTAGAGGTTAAAGAAGAAAAAATACTGTTAGATGAAGAGCAACTTTTGATAAAGCTTAAAGGCCAAGCTTTACCGTTAACTAAAGTTGAGTTTGATATATTTGCACTGCTTTATAAAGCGCCTAGTCGTGTTTTCTCTCGTCAACAAATTCTAGACTTTATCCAACCTGATAATTTTGATATTTCTGATCGTGTTATCGACAGCCACATCAAAAATATCCGTAAGAAGATTAAGCAAATAGGTGTATCTTCTAAGCTGGTAGGTTCTGTATATGGGGCTGGGTATCGTTTTGATGAACAGCAAATAGACACGGCAATTTAACCCATTAGTGAACCCTGCCCTTGTCTGAGGTATTATCAGCCTAATAATAATATTAAGAGGTTGATATGATTGATTCGTTTATTTCGCAATTAACTTGGGTACATGGCTTAGTCGGTATCCTAGGCGTTGCTGCTCCTTTGCCCTTTTTTTGGCAACGCCTTGTAAAAAAACAATCTTTAATCCATCAACTTGAATTACAACTTGAGCAACATATTGCTCAACAAGCGCAATTCCAGCAGGCTCACAAAGCTGAGCAGCAATTAGTGCAACAGCTACAAAATGATAAGTTGCAGCTGCATGGTCAAGTTCAACAAACTCAAGCTCGCTTAAGTGAGAAACAACTTCAGGCACAACAATTCCATAAGCTTTGGCAACAGGGAGAACAAAATCTACAAACACTACAGCAAGAGAAAAGCCTCATTGCGGTTGAGTTAGCTGAATTAAAAGCATCATCAGATCAAAAACAAGCAGCATTAGAAGCTCAGCTTAATCATGTAGAGCAAACCAAGATTCAATTGAAACAAGAGTTTGAAAACTTAGCTAATCAAATCTTCGAAGAAAAGTCGCAGCGTTTTGGGCAACAAAGCCAAGAAAGAATTGGTCAATTGCTGCAACCAGTTCAAGGTGAATTAAAAGGCTTTCGTGACAAAATGGAAGCTATTCATAGTGAAGAACTTAAGCAGCGCGCAGCATTAAAAACCGAACTGTTACACCTGCAAGCAAATAATAAATTAATCACTGAACAAGCTGATAAATTAACGACAGCACTGCAAGGACAAAAGAAAACCCAAGGTAATTGGGGAGAACTTATGCTTGAAAATGTTTTAGAAAGTGCGGGTTTAAGAGCGGGTGATGATTACAAAAGAGAAGCGTCTTTTACCACTGAAGTTGGCAAGTTTAGACCGGATGTATTGGTCTACCTTCCCCAACAAAAGCACTTAATCATTGATGCTAAAACATCATTAAATGCATACACTCGTTATGTGAATGCGGAATGTGATGCTGAAGCGCAAACTGCCTTAATCCAGCACTATCAGGCTGTGGCAGATCGTATTAAGGAGTTGGGCGATAAACGGTATGAAAAGCTACCTGGGATCAACTCACCTGAAGTGGTGATCATGTTTATTCCTGTAGAATCGGCATTTATTGCGGCAGTTAAACATAATCCAGCCATTTATCAACATGCGTTAGAGCATAATGTTTTAGTGGCGACACCCACTACACTTTTAACTAGCCTTAACATCGTCAAACAGCTTTGGCGTTTTGAAGAGCAATCAAAGCATAGCCGTGAACTTGCTTTACGTGCTGAGCGTTTTTATAACAAGCTCAATGGTTTTCTCAGTAGTATGGAAGGGGTGGGAACTCAATTAGATAAAGCCAAAGAGAGTTATGAGAAAGCCTTTTCTCAGCTTTATGCTGGCAAAGGTAATTTAATCAAACAAGCTTCAGAGTTTAAAGAGCTCGGCGTGTCAGTCACCAAAGAGCTGCCAGAGGCTTTGCAAGAAAGAGCCCGATTAGAGTTAGAATAGTAATAAAAAAAGAGCCTTTTGGCTCCTTTGTCCTTTTAGTTTTGTTGGGTTAACTGTTTTGTCTTGAATTAGGGTTATTACATTTGGCCTTTTGCCCCTTTCGTTGCAATGACACAAATAAATTTAGAGTCAGAGGATGTGTTTTAACATCTTGCCAGATCACACTGCTTGCTGGCGGACAAAGAGAGTGTTGTATGTAATTTCTTAGTACGTCACCGTCCATGTTTAACTTTTCAGGTACTCGAACATGTGTGATAACACCGTATTCACTGAACTTTACTTCATCTAATTGCCAAGTGCCCATCATAAATTGTTTTGAAAAATAGCGTGCAATGCGAGTTTGCGAGTCATCTGACAGTGGTGTTTCTGCTTGAGTTGCAGGTAAACTAGTCCAATAAAAAACCGCAAAAATAGTCAGGAAGACAAGCCCAATAGAGACAAATTTGAACGATGAGTTACGTGATTTCTGGGTACTATTTTGCTTTTGGCGTGTTTCAATGATTTTCGCCCAATCGCCATGTTTTAAAGTTGGTTGAGACATATTCTTTCTCCCGTGTAAATGGCGTTATTAAAACAAACCAATGTGGAAGAAAAATGGAGTGAATGTGGAGTAAATTTGTAGGCCCAGAGTAGCCTACAAATTGAGTTATTAAGCTTTATGCGTTGCTTTTAATTGGCAAAGTGACCTGAACACACAATCCACCTGATTTACCATGTTTGGTAACTATATTGCCTTTTAATGAACGAACTAAGCTTTGGCAAATTGACAGCCCTAATCCTGAACCGCCTAAGGCCCGAGAGCGAGATTTATCAACCCTGTAAAGTCGTTCAAAAAGCCTTGGTAAGTCTTCATCACTCACACCTGGGCTAGAATCATCGAGTTGAATAAACACTTGGGTATGATTTGCTCTTACCTTCAGTCTGACATGTCCGGGCGCATCCGTATAGAGACAAGCATTTTTCGCAAGATTGAGTATAACTTGTTTGAGCTTTGATTGATCCGTTTTCAATACCGTATTTGTAGCAAAGTCGATGTCACTTATAAACCTTAGCTGATGTTGCTCTGTAAGTACTTTAATATCGGACATAAACTTTTGCGTAAGCTGGTGTAAATCGATTTCTTGCAAGTCGATATAGAGTGCTTTGTTTTGTAATTGAGATAGTTGGTATACATCAGAAATAAGATTATTCAGTTGTGCAATTTTGTCATTGATCTTGCCGTAGGCTAAAAGTTTATCGTCAATCAGGTTATGTTCTAGGGCTTCAATATGTAGTTTAAGTACACTCAGGGGAGTGCGAAGTTCATGAGAAATATCAGCAAGCATTTGTTCCTTTTGTTCTAGGTTGTGCTGAAACATTTGAGCCTTATAGTGAGTATTTTTTTGCTTTATGTAATAAGCATAAATAACAAAACCACTCATAGCTGAGATGAGTAAACTGGCTAATAACCAAATACGTTTTTGCAGGGTTTCATTTTCTAACTCAATAGTTGTTAGAGCATGTTTCTTTTCTTCTTGTGCGAGCTTAAGTGATTTAAGTAAATTGTCTAAGCGTTTCTTAATTGTGACGGCATCGCGCTCTTCGATATTTTTAGCGACGCTTTTAAAGTCTGCGGTTGCTTTAAGTAAATATGAATAAGCGTCTTCATAGTTTTCTTTTTGCGCATAGGCTTTACTTGAATACAGGTTAAATTGATGGGAAAAAAAAGCTGACTTAAATGACATTGCAAGAGGTTTTGATAGCGCAAGATATTCTAGTGCGATATCAGGTTGCTGCTGTTGAATATAAGCTTGCGCCAAATGAATATAAGACCAAAACTTACGCACTGTAGATTCAGTCTTTTCAGCATATGCGTTTTCTTTTTTTGCATGCCATAAACTTTCAGGGAACTTATTTTGTTTTGCATAAATACTGAATAAAGTTCCATGCGCACTAGATAAGCTTTCATTGGCACTTAACTGTTCTAATAACGAGATAGCTTCGTTTAATTGAGGAATGGCGTTTTGATAGTCATCTTCCTTAGCCGATAGTTGTGCGAGCGTTAGGGCTGTCGAAGCTATATTGCGTTTATGGCCGGTTTTTTTATCATAAACAAGGGCTTGCTCAAGGAAAAAACGCGCTTGAGTCCTTTGGCGTAGTACATTGGATAAACCAAACAGGTTGTAGTAATTGGCTGCCTTTAGTTCATTGTTATCTGAGCTTTCTAACGCTTTTTGTGCCTTGGTTTGTTGCTCCATCGCTTTATCAAATGCACCTTGGGCTTCATATAAAACACCAAGGTTTATCATTGATTGCGCTATAAGGTCATCATCATCTAACGAAAGTGCGATTTGCTTTGCCGCTAAGTAATAATATTCTGCTTTATCCGTGTTCATGTTTCTACGGTAATTAACCCCTAACTCTTTATTCACGTTATATCTAAAATCAAGAGTTTGCTCAGGCAGTGTAAGTAGCGGCAAAAGTAGTTCTATGGCCTGGTTATATTGCGCTTGCTCACGGGCTATTTTGGCTCTTTGTAAATTAACCTGAGGTTGAAAAATTAACTGTTTTTCTCGTTCGAGCGTTTTCAGTGCGACATCTAGTTTACCTTCCTTGGTGAGCTTTTTGGCTTCAGAAATTATTTCTGATGTTAACGGTGCGGCGCTTAAACTAAAGGCCAAAGCCGCTAACAACAAGGTAAAACGTTTCATATGGCTTTGTTGAAGGGAAATATTTATTGAATCTTAAGCGCAAATTGTGATTGAAATGTGGAGTGTAAAGGCCCTTTACATATTTTTAGTGAGGTTACTCTAAATGATAAAAGGGCCCGATTGGGCCCTTTGCTGATAAGGAACTATATGACTCAAAAATTAGAACTGGTTCATGGTGTTGGCTTCACCACCTGCTTTTAGTGCATTATCACCAGAGAAGTACTCTTTGTGTGTATCACCGATGTTTGAACCTGCTAGGTCTTGGTGTTTCACAGACGCTTGTTCACGGCGGATTTCTTGACGTTGAACATCACGTACGTAAGCCAGCATGCCTAGGTCACCAAAGTAGCCTTCAGCAAGAATATCTGTGCTTAGTGCGGCCGTGTGATAAGTCGGTAGCGTGATTAAGTGGTGGAAAATACCCGCTTCACGTGCGCCATCCTTTTGGAAGTTTTGTACTAGTACATCTGCCGCAGCTGCAAGCTCTGAGCTATCTAGCTCAGGTGCCATCAATGCTTTGATGTCTTGAGACGGATCTGGGTAAGCAGATAAGTCTTTACCTTGTGCTTGCCACTCTGTGTATACTTGCTCGCGGAACTTAAGCGTCCAGTTGAACGAAGGTGAGTTGTTGTATACTAGTTTTGCATTGGGTACTTGCTCACGAACGCGATTAACAAGCTCTGCGATTTGCTTGACGTTTGGCTTTTCAGTTTCAATCCACAGTAAGTCAGCGCCTGATTGCAAGCTAGTCACACAATCTAGTACTACGCGGTCTTTTTCTGTGCCTTCTTTGAATTGGTATAAGCCATTGTCTAGGCGCACTGGCTTGCAAAGTTCACCGTTTAGCTTAATTGCCATTTCACCTTCTTCAAGGTCTGCACCGCTTGACACTGGTGTTGTGTCTAAGAATGCGTTGTACTGGCTAGCTAAATCCCCCGGAGTTTTAGATACTGGCACTTTTTGTGTCAGGCTTGCACCTAGTGAGTCAGTACGCGCTACGATTACACCATCTTCAACACCGAGTTCAAGGAATGCATAACGAACAGCGTTAATTTTTGCTAAGAAGTCTTCGTGTGGCACAGTTACTTTACCTGCTTGGTGACCACATTGTTTTGCATCTGATACCTGATTTTCAATTTGAATGGCACATGCGCCCGCTTCAATCATTTTTTTAGCAAGAAGGTATGTTGCTTCTTCGTTACCGAAACCTGCGTCGATATCAGCGATAATTGGTACTACATGTGTTTCGAAGTTGTCGATTTTGCTCAGTACAGCTTCAACGTCACCGCCATTTGCTTTTGCTTCATCTAGCTCTTTGTATAGATGATCGAGTTCACGCGCATCAGCTTGCTTTAAGAAAGTATAAATTTCTTCGATAAGTGCAGGTACTGAGGTTTTCTCATGCATACTTTGATCTGGTAGTGGACCAAACTCAGAGCGAAGTGCCGCAACCATCCAGCCACTTAGGTAAACGTAAGAGCGTTTAGTCGTTTTTTGATGGCGCTTAACTGCCATCATCATCTGCTGTGCAGTGAAGCCGTGCCAACATCCTAGAGACTGAGTGTATTGACTGCTATCTGCGTCATAGGCCGCCATGTCTTCACGCATCACTTTTGCAGTGTACTTTGCGATGTCTAAGCCTGTTTTAAAGCGGTTTTGCAAATTCATGCGGCTTGCAAACTCAGGACTGATTGATTGCCACGTATTGCCCTGTGTTTGGCAAAGTGTGCTGAAGTGGTCAAGTTTTGATTGATAGCTAGTCATAATAAAAATCCTTCGAACGGGTTGCTGTGTAACTTTTTATTCATGTTTATGAGAGTGACACCATAAAGCTGTTGGTTATTTGCTCTGTTTGGCGCTTAATTCAACACTAGGCCGATTTTTATAATTTTTTAAATTTATAGTTTTTATCTTGGGTATTCTTTTTGTGAATGGATTAGGGGTTAGGTTTTCGCTGTTTTTAAGATATGGTTTGTCTAAACCCGTTCAAATTTTATGCTTAGGAAGATATTCATGAGTGCAACAGTTCAACAAGCTGGCTTAACCATAGATCAGCAACTTTATGACTTCGTTAATCAACAGGCTTTGCCGGGCACCGGTTTGCAAGCAGAGACTTTTTGGCAAGGTTTTGCAGATCTGGTCAATGAACTTACACCAATCAATAAATCATTACTGACAAAGCGAGATACGCTTCAGTTGCAAATTGATGCCTTTCATAAGCAGCAAGGGCAATGGGATGCAGAGGCTTATAAATCATTTTTGTCTGAAATTGGTTATCTAGTGCCTGAGCCTGAAGAAGTAAATATTACAACTGAACACGTTGAACCAGAGATTGCGCTCACAGCAGCCCCACAACTGGTTGTGCCTGTAAGCAATGCGCGTTTTGCATTGAATGCGGCGAATGCAAGGTGGGGCTCGCTCTATGATGCTTTGTACGGCACGGATTTATTGCCAGAAAAAGACGGCGCTGAAAAGCAAAAAGCATATAACCCGGTGCGTGGCTTTAAAGTAATGGCTTACGCTAGACAGTTTTTAGATATTGCCCTGCCACTGCAATCAGGCTCTCATATTGAGAGTACCAACTACTCAGTGCTAGACGAACAACTTGTTGTTACGTTGAATGACAGCTCGCAAGTCTCACTATCGACACCTGCACAGTTTGTGGGCTATCAAGGTCAAGCACAGAACCCAACGGCTTTATTGTTCAAGCATCATGATTTACACATCGAAATTCAAATTGACCCACACAACCCTATCGGACAAGCCGACAAAGCGGGGATCAAAGACGTTTTACTTGAAGCTGCGTTAACGACCATCATGGATTGTGAAGACTCTGTGGCCGCTGTTGACGCTGAAGATAAAGTCGGTGTTTACAGCAATTGGCTAGGCTTGATGAAAGGTACCCTAACGGATACGTTTATAAAAGATGGTCAAGAACTGACGCGCAGCTTAGAAACCAATCGTGAATATATCAGTAAGAGTGGTGAGCGTTTGAGCTTGAAAGGTCGCAGCATGATGTTTGTGCGTAATGTAGGGCATTTAATGACGAATCCTGCGATCTTAGATCAAAATGGTGAAGAGATCTTTGAAGGGATCATGGATGCGGTGATCACGTCGCTGTGTGCAATGCATGATCTTCAAGGTAATAGCCCATTTAAAAATTCGACAGCGGCGAGCGTCAATATCGTTAAACCTAAGATGCATGGTCCAGAAGAAGTGTCCTTTACCAATACCCTATTCTCTCGTGTTGAAGGTTTACTCGGTTTGCCTGAAAACGCATTAAAAATGGGTATTATGGATGAAGAACGTCGGACTTCCGTGAATTTAATGGCATGTATTAACCAAGCTAAATCTCGCGTGGTATTTATTAACACAGGGTTCTTAGATAGAACCGGTGATGAAATTCATACCTCTATGGTGGCGGGTCCGGTATTGCCAAAGGCTCAGATCAAGGCACAACCTTGGATAGCGGCATATGAAGATCAAAATGTAGATATTGGTCTAAAATGCGGTTTCAGTGGCAAGGCGCAGATCGGTAAAGGCATGTGGCCGATGCCAGATAAAATGGCAATGATGATGGAGCAAAAGTTGGCTCACCCTAAATCGGGCGCCAATACGGCTTGGGTGCCTTCTCCAACAGCGGCAACGCTGCATGCGATGCATTACCATCAAGTGGATGTTTTTGCTATTCAGGCTGAACTGAAAGCGCGTCAGCAAGCGTCACTTGATGACTTATTAACGCCACCTCTGCTGCTTGATGAAGAGCTGAGCAAAGAAGATATTCAATCTGAGCTTGAGAATAACGCACAGGGGATTTTGGGCTATGTGGTGCGTTGGATAGACCAAGGCGTTGGCTGTTCAAAAGTGCCTGATATTAATCATATTGGTTTAATGGAAGACCGAGCGACTTTGCGTATTTCAAGTCAACATATCGCGAACTGGCTGAAACATGGCATTTGTACAACGGAGCAAGTACAAGCGACATTTGCCAAGATGGCTGAAGTGGTCGATACGCAAAATCAGCACGACACACACTATACGCCAATGGCATCAAGTAATGAGAGTCTAACAAGTAATCTAGCGTATCAAGCGGCGTTAGCCTTAGTATTCGAAGGTGAACAGCAACCTAATGGCTATACCGAGCCGCTGTTACATAGCTACCGCCTTAAATACAAAGCTGCTTATAATTAAAGCACTGACTTAACCAAATTCTTTCCTAGATTGATGCCAGCTTAAAGTTGGCATTTTTCATTTGTTGCCTTTAAAAACAAAATTAATTAAAAAAACTTAAAATGTGATGTTGTAACACTTTATGTTTTGTTATATTGTAACAACTGTTTTAAGTGATGTACTTTCTTTTCCCTTGAAAAGATGAATTTATAAACTAATCGCCCGTATTAGTTTATGAGTATCGATTCAGTTAAAGAGTACGCTTTAGGCGGAGGGTTTTCTCAGTTTCCCTCCGCCTTTTTTATACCCCGTTTTTCTCTTTCAAACATGTAAAGCCCCTTTACAAATAAATAGATATCTTTGACGAAGCGAGAGTTAGATTTAGTCCCTCAAAACAATTGAGATTTGGGTATTCGTGTCATTTAGAATAAAAAAAAGCTGGCAGCAGCCAGCTTTGGTAATACCCAGTTAGGGCATTATGCGTAAACTTTTATTTTTAGAGTGGGCCTTTATTGTCACTTGGTGTTTGCCATAAGCTATGCCAAATATAATTGCCATGAATGTAATACAAGTCGTCGCTGTGTATTACTGCCCTGTCTAGCCCACCCCATACATATGGCGCGGCCTCTGGGCTAATACTTGAATAATCTACTTTACTGCTGCCAAGGTAATTAAGTGTGGGCGCTTCTGTGGTATCTATTTCAAATGAAGCAAGCTCGCTAACTCTATGCCATAAATATGAAGTGTTGTTATCAGATTGACTTTGCCATGTCTCTACAGGCATGGTGAATCGCAATACCCCTGTTCCAGTTTCTAAAAAGCTGAGTGATTTATAGTCCCACTCTGCAGGAGTGTAAGCATTTGCAAATACTTTCTCATTAACGACTTTCGGGTTTGTAATATCTGAAATATCAAAGAGTGTGACTTTGGCACCACTTTCAATCTCTTGCGCATCTGGAGCCTGCCAATCTTGAATATTTTGTCCGATACCAAGCAGTAAGTTTTCACTGACAGGGTGTAAGTAGGCTGAATACCCAGGAATTTCTAATGCGCCTGCAATTTTAGGCTTTGTTTTATCAGCTAAATCGACAACATAAAGAGGGTCTATTTGTCTAAACGTCACGATAAACGCTCTATCTTCAGAAAAACGAACCGCGTAAATATTCTCATCAACTAAGCCCTGCTCATTGGTTTTGCCGATAGGAGTGGGATGCGTATCGTTAGGTAATTTTGCAATGGGCGCCAATAAGTTTTCTTGTTGTTGTAAAACAAATAACTGATGTTTAAATGGCGAGAAACCAGCAGACTCGTCAAACGGTAAATTAGTTGTAGTGACAATACGTAAATCGTTATTAAATTCGCTGAATCTTAAGTTATCAGGTCCTCTGCCTAAATGCCCTTCGACTGCGCCTGTTGCTGTGTATTCAAGAGTATCGCCAGCCAGGTCAAACTTATGAATAACGGTTTTTACTGTATCATCTTGAAATACAGTACCGTGTGTATAGAGTGCCTTTTCTGAAGCATATATCCCATAGATATTCGTGTTGATACAAAGTGACTCTCTTTGTTCAGGGTTACTTAAATTAACTTTAGTGATAGTAATAATACTGTCGAATCCATCTTTATCTGATGCATCAGATGAAATATAACAGTTATCTGGTGTGACCAACTCCTCACTACTCTGAGTGGCCGTATTAATAATGTTAGGTGTCAGTTCAGCGAGTTGCACTTTACTGAGGTTTTGATAGTTTGTCAGCAAAGTCGTTTCATCATTATTACTCGTATCAAATCCAGTAAAATTAGGGTGATAGTTGCTCACTAGATAAAGGGACCCATCAATAACTCTGCTATCGATTAGTCCCCCTTCAATTTTAAATTGGTGCTTGATGGCGGCTTGACTGGGTTGACTGACATCAACCAGGCTTAACTCAAATTCATTATCACCATAATAGAAGTATGGCTCTACAGTCGCAGCAATGTCATTTGCTATAGGGAATGAAAAATAACTTGGTGAATAATTTAAAATAGCGAGTGTATTTTCATGAAGGTAGAGGTGTTGATCTGAACTATGCACTTCAGAATAAGGCAGGTTTTGTATTGGGTTCATTTCACCCAGTTCATTGCGTCGCATGATACGAATATAGTTTTCACCTTCATTTGAATCATGATCTATATCGTTGAATGAATCAGCCGCAATGAATAAAAACTCACCGTCATATTTAATTCTGTCAGCTTCATCAACATTTTGTTCTTGTTGATTTGTTTGAGAGAAGTCTTTTGATGTTGATGGCGAAGCGGTTGCATCGTTTTCTGGAGCCTTATAATTAGAAAGGCGCGCTTGATAACGTTTGAACAATCCGTTCTTAAGGTTTTGAGAAAATTGAAACTCAGATGCTTTGATAAGTGGTGCTGCCGATACTTTTATATCATTTAACTTTGGAATTTTTTGTTCATCTAATGGAGGTGTATCAGTGTTATTACTACCCCCACAGCCGATTAAAATACCTAGTGCCAGTGAACTGAGTAAAAGAGAACGTTTCACTTTGGGCTCCTTGAAAGTGATTAAGTTAAAAGTCTTTGTGTGTTTTTTAATCTTAATCAGCCTGTCTAGAATATCTGTTATTTTAGCCAAACGAATTGTTATTTAATGTTACCGAGCATAGAAAAATAACTTAGGAGTGGTAAATTAGCATCAGGGAAATTAATGGGTTTGATTTTGAAAGCTTCTTTAAAGTATTTATTGTTGTTGGCTGCGTTAACGACGTCAAGATTAGGTTTAGCTGCTGAGTCATCAACTTGCTCAGAAGCCAATGAGGAGTGTATTGAAATTGGTCAATGGCAGGTGTCGTTAGCTGTTGGGGGGGGCATACTAACAAACCCTTTGCAAGGTGGCGAAAATATTCCTCTCATTGTTGTGCCTTACGTCAGTTACTACAATGAACGCTTCTTTCTAGAAAGCACTACACTTGGTTATACATTTAAAGAAGCTGAGCACTTTGATATTAGTGCTATTCTAGAACTTAATGGTGAGCAAAAACATTTTAATCGGCTGCATGCCGGTAATCTTATTGGCGTTGATGGCGCATTTAGTGGGGGTAGTAATTCTGAAGTACCAACTTCTCCAGATTCGAACGGTTCTAAAGACCTTTTCCCTGATACCGATAAACCTGTTGAACCAAAACGGCTTCCCACTTTAGATGATATTGCCAAGCGTGATTGGGCTATAGATGCCGGTATACTTACGCATTGGTATATAGGTAAACAACATAAAGTAACCGCTCAGTGGTCACATGATTTCAGTGGCGTTTATAAAGGCCAACATATTAAAGCCAGCTATAAATACCAACTTCCTGTTTTTGATTGGCCAGCGAAACTGCAGCTCTCAGCTGGGTTTGACTGGCAAAGTGCTGAACTTATTGACTATTACTATGGGATAAATAGTAAAGATAATGTAGAGCAAACGTACTATTATCAGGGTAAGCAAGGTGTATCGCCTTTTCTCGGGACCGTATTTAACTATCGAGTTAATAAGCGGTGGCAGTTTAAGTTCAGTGCTAAGCGTACTTTCCTATCGAGTGCGATAACTGATAGCCCATTGGTGAATGATAAGCATCAAGATTATATATTTATCGGGGGACTTTATGAGTTTTAGTCGCCCATTATTCATATTGGTTGCGAGTTGTTTATTCTCCTCTCATGCAAATGCCCAAAACGCTTTTGAACATGGTAATCAGCATGTGCCTTCTCTTGCTATTAAACCTATCACCTGCGTCGTAAAAAGTTTAGGAGAAGTATGCCAAATGAAAGCAAACGTAACTTGGCAGTCACCAATGCCACAGAGTGTGTGTTTGTTTCAAAATAAGCAGCAACTGAAGTGTTGGGCTAGGCAAAATCAAGCTTCTGAAATGTTTGATGTGACACTCGATAAAACGATGGTATTTAGTTTGCGTGACTCTAAACAGCGTACATTGGTAGAACAAACTATTAAGGTCCATGCATTGAGTAGTCGAAAGTACCGCCGAAAGTTAAAGTCTGATTGGAGTTTATTTTAATGTCTAAAGTTATTTTAGTTGAAGACGATGTTCGTTTAGCCACTTTGACTGCACAATTTTTAAAAGCAAATGGTTTTTATGTCGAGATGATCCATGATGGGTCTGACGCTGCGAAGCAGATTATTGCTATGCAACCCGATATTGTTATTTTAGATATTATGCTACCGAATCAAGATGGGTTTAGTATTTGCCGTGCTATCAAAGACGAGTATTCTGGACCCGTATTATTTTTAAGTGCCAAAGACAGCGATTTTGATCAAGTAAAAGGGCTCGAGATTGGGGCGGACGATTATGTCATTAAGCCAGTTGAGCCTTTTGTGTTATTGGCGCGTTTGAATGCCCTACTCCGTCGTTGTCAGAATAAGTCTGTAAACCAAGATTCTCTAACCCTAGGTGCATTACAAATAGATAAAGCCGATCGTCGAGTGTACCTTGATAGCAAAGAGATTGAGCTTACTAGTTATGAGTTCGATTTATTGTGGACTCTAGCAAGCAACGCGGGTGAAACTCAAAGCAGAGAGTTTATCTATAAACATGTTGTAGGCAGAGAATATGATGGACTTGATCGTAGTGTCGATGTACGTATTTCACGTCTTCGCAAGAAGTTGGGAGATAACTTAGAGCAACCATTTAGACTTATCACAGTATGGGGAAAAGGTTATTTATGCTCCAAGTCGGCTTGGGGTTAAACAAGCGTGGTTCGCCTTCTAATTAGTCTTTATTTAGTAGTGTTCACCAGTATTGTTGTTATTAATCAAGCCAGTGACTATGTTTGGCAAAATTGGGTAACACACGCTCCAGATGAGCTTCGTCATGCCAAACAAATAGCGCATGTGATGCAAGCACACATTACTGCGCCTGAACAGCTTCAGATGAGTTATCAAGGGCTAGATATTGATAGCATTGCATGGTTAGACGAGCAGCGTACTCAATTATTAAATGGTGAAGTGCTGACAACCTATAATGCACAGGGTCAGGCATTATTGAGTTTTTTGCTTATTGATAATTATACCTTAGTTCAACTTGGACCATTTTTACCTTCAGAACCAGCCTCAAATAAACTATACCTGTTCAAATTCATTTCTTTTTTAGTGTTAGGGTTATTGTTGATTGTTTGGTTACGACCGCTATGGCTAGATTTGATGCAGTTTAAACGGGTCACTGAACAATTAGCACAAGGCAACTTAAACGTAGAACGTAAAGCGTCACGTTTTTCTGCGATTTCAGATCTCACCGAGCAATTTCATATTATGGCGCATAAAGTGGCTAATTTGATGACTGATCAAAAGCAGCTCGTTAATGCTGTTTCTCATGAGTTGCGTACTCCACTTGCTAGACTAAAATTTGCTCTTGCTATGTTACAAAGCGCGCAGCCTGAGCAAATCTCAGGCATGCAACAAGACGTACAGGAAATGGAGTCATTAATAGACGAGATGCTCAGTTACGCACGTTTAGAAATCGCTGGAGAGCAGATAAGTTGTGAATGGTTTAATCTATCAGAGTTATTCCTGGCGCAACTTGATAAGCTGCAAGGGCTCAGTAGTAAAGAAATTACCACGTCTATTTCATCAGGTGTACTAGTCAATGCCAATGCGCATTACCTTGCCCGTGTATTACAAAATTTGCTACAAAATGCTGATAAATATGGTGCTAGCCAAATTGATGTATCTCTGAGAGAGGTTGAACAGCAGGTTATTATTGTGGTTGAAGATGATGGTGAAGGGATAGCAGAAGACCAGTACGAGAGCGTGTTTATGCCTTTTGTTCGATTAGAAAAGAGCCGCAACAAGCACCTTGGTGGTTATGGGCTTGGTTTGGCCATAGTGAAAAAAATAGTGAGTTGGCACAAAGGGCAATGTGTGGTGGCAAAAAGTAAACTTGGCGGCGCGAGTTTCGTGATCACACTGCCAAAATGAGTTTTATTAGGATAGAAAAATTTAAGTTTAAAATGAAAAACTGTTTCAAAAACAATAAAGGCCTTAAATAAGGCCTTTATTGTTTTTACAAATTATTCAAACTCTAAGGTGATGTAATTAGTGACGAACGGGTCAATAGTAATTGTACCTGTTGCATAGGATTTTCTGTCAACACCTCGGGTTTGCGCTTTGATGTAATACTTACCAGCTGGCAGTGTGATATTCTCATTAAAGGTTGTATCAAATTTAGTTCTTGTTTTGATTAACCAGCCTTCAGGTGAGTACTCATATAAGTAAGCTTCGAATGCGACATTACCGATACGAGGGTGAAAAGAACGCCCTATTTGAAGGCTCGTTTTATCATTTGGATTACGCTCGGCTTTAGTTATGGTTGTTTGCCCATAATCTCGCGACGTTTTTTCAGCTGTGATAATGGAAATATTTTCACGCTTTACTGAGTAATTACCAGATTGATTTGGTGTGTTTGTTACAGGAGATGATGGGCTTGTAGAGCCAAGGATACCTTTTATTGCACCGTTAACGCCGTCTTTAACTGTGCGTTCAACAGTCGTTGTTGAACAGCCTGATAGTGCCGTAATAGCGGTGAATAATAACGCGAGTTGAGTTTTCATATTTCGTCCTAGTCGTTTTGGCTTACCTTAAAGTTCAAAAGTACAGACTTTTGAACGTGTTATTATTAAACAATTTACCCGTTATCTGCAATAAATAATATCTAAAATGGGGGCTAGGGGTGTTTTAAACCAATCCACTTAATTAAGTGGGCTATTTTGAGGGTATGAAAGTTTTTTGCTAATAAGGCAAAAAATTTGCTATTTAGTTGTCCTCGGTGATTGCTCCTGCATTGCTCTGCCTTCTGCATCCATGCAGTTGTATATAAGAAATTTTTAACGCCGTTAGCGGCAACTTTAGTCCCTAAAAATGATTAAGTTTTATTGGGGGGGGTATTAGTAATCAACACGTTTTCTCAATTGTTTAGTTTGGCCTTTTTTGACTTTGCTATCGACGCGTTTACGTTGTGAGCTGCGAGTAGGTTTTGTATCTTTTCGTGTTTTTTGAACTTTAATCGCATCTAAAATAAGGGCTTTTAAGCGCTCCAATGACTCCTCTTTGTTCATTTCTTGGCTTCGGTGAGACTGTGCTTTGATGACGATGACACCCTCTTTTGTGATCCTAGAGTCTTTTAGCGCAAGTAGTCTTTCTTTATAAAATTGTGGCAACGATGAACGTTTAATGTCGAACTTTAAATGAATGGCGGTTGATACTTTATTGACGTTTTGACCGCCTGCGCCTTGGGCGCGGATTGCGCTGAATTCAAATTGCCAAGCTGGAATTTCAACATTGTTGGATAAAACTAGCATGTCACGTCTCGTGGTTTTTACTTAATAATGAGAGTTTAACATGTTGGCTGTAGATGTTTGCAGTTTTAAAGATATGCCATGTCCAAGCAATTGTTTCAGAAAAATCACGGCATCCTTGCCATGGCAAGTGCTTGGGAATTAGTGGCCTAGTTGGTATTTATGCGCTAATTGTTGTTGTGAATACTGAAGAGCGCGTTTTGTTGCTTGTAATAAGTCTTTACCCTTGGCTCTGATCTGCATACTTGGCAAGCCTGGCAATAATAATTCAATGTTGCATTGCTTCATGCTGGTGGCTTGATCTTGATGTATGTCTTTTACATTGATAGTAATTTTACGGATGTTTTCACTGTACTTAGACAGCTTGCTATTCACCAGTCGTGAAATTTGCATTTTTGTCGCAGCATTTTGTAATTTGTCTTGTAGCGTCAAAATCAGTTTCATCGTGTAAATTCCAATCAGTTTATAAAGTTTTATCGCGATATATTGCAGCGACGGAATTAATCTACTAATGTAATCGAAAAGAAAAAAGCTGATTAAATCTTACTTAGGGTTCGGTGAAATCGAATGATTACCAACATAAATTACAACCACCTCTATTACTTTTGGCAAGTAAGCCGCCATGGCAGCATCGCGGCAGCCAGTAAAGTATTACATCTGACACCACAAACAGTCAGTGCGCAAATTACCAGTCTTGAACATCGACTTGGTAAACCATTATTTTTACGTGAAGGGCGAGGTTTACGACTTACTGAGTTTGGTCAAGTCACTAAACAGTATGCCGATGATATGTTTGCCATTGCCGAAGAGTGGCTGGAGACGACTCAGGGTGATATGAGCAATGTTTCTAAAACGCTAAGGGTAGGTATCTCAGATTCCTTACCTAAATCTTTGGTATCTAAATGGTTAGCGCCTTTGATTGAAAACGAACGTATTTCGAATTTACATTGTATTGATGGCCAACAAGCTGAGCTACTGGCGCAAATGGCCACGCACAAGCTTGATTTGGTATTAGCCGATAAGCCATTAGATAGCAGCCTGCCGTTTAAGGCTTTTTGCCATGAGATAGGCAAGAGCCAACTGGGCTTTTTTGGTAAAGCCAGCTTACAAAGCAGTGTACAAACGCAATTCCCTAACTTACTAAGTGAGCTACCTGTCATTTTACCAGCTAAAACCAGTCCGGTGACAAGCGCGATTAAGTTTTGGTTAGAAGACCTAGAGTTAGAGGTATCTGTAGCGGGTCACGTTGATGACAGTGCATTAATGAAAGCATTAGGCGAACAAGGATTTGGTATTTTCCCTGCGCCATTGTCAATTAAGCAGGAAATCGAAAAAGCGCTCGATGTGACTTATTTGGGGGCAATTGAAAATGTTTATCAGCATTATTATGCATTTACACCTGATAGACTCATTAAAGATTCTATTTATTCAGAGTTTGTGAAAAACGCACAAAGTTACTGATCAAATAAGCTTTGGTTAAAGAAGTTAGGGGCTTCGTGCTTTTGTGAGTACAATACGCCCCTATTTACTTTTTTGAGCCCGTTATGCAGCCCTCAGCAATCTCATTCCTTGATTCTCATCTTGCAAATCTTTCTCCGTTGCCGTTCACGGCCGAGGCAAAGCTTTTGAAGGGCTTGAGCAATTAACAATTGACTGGCTTGATGGACAAATCTTGATTTCAATTTTCAAAGAAGTCGATGAAGATTTTCTGTCCGTGTTAAAACAGCATATTACTGCATGGTTGCAGATGGATACATGGCAGGCGCAAGTCAAAAGTGTATTGTTGCAGTATCGATTTAAAATGAATTCACCGATAGAAGTGGCTTTTGGTGAATTAACAGATCAGCAAAATGTCATTGAAAACGGATTGAAGTTTCAGCTCGATTTGGGTCAAAAGCTAAATAACGGCTTATTTTTAGACATGCGCTATGGTCGTAAGTGGGTATTAGAAAACAGTAAAAATAAGCGTGTTTTAAACTTTTTTGCCTATACCTGCGGTTTTTCAGTTGCAGCCATTGCTGGTGATGCTCAAAGTGTTGTGAATCTTGATATGGCCAAAGCGGCATTGTCAAAAGGCTGGGTAAACCATCAATTAAATGAACATGACTTGAGGAAAGTCTGATTTTTAGGTTATGACTTATTTAAATCTTGGGGGAAAGTCAAAAAGTTCGGACCTTACGATTTAATTATCATTGACCCACCTAGTTTCCAAAAAGGCAGTTTTGCACTGACCAAAGATTATAAAAAGATTTTACGCCGTTTACATGAGTTACTCAGCGAAAACGGACAAGTACTTGCTTGCGTGAACGACCCTGATCTGACTTCTCAATTTCTAATTGACGAAATGGCAGAGCATGCACCTTCAATGCGTTATCAGCACCGTTTAGAAAACCAGTCTGAGTTCATTGATAGCGACCCAGAAGCCAGTTTAAAAAGCTTATTATTTATTTTAGATGGCAACTCAAAGTAAATTTTAATGTAAGTGTAAAGCCCCTTTACACTTCAAATTTGAGGATTAGATCACGATTATTCTAACTCAGGTTATGGATATTAAGTGGGTCGATTTTTCAGCCTTATTTGAAGTTATTCAAGGTGATTTATAGGTACTGACTCTCAATTTTTTCTGAGAAAAGAAAATTCACATTATTTTTTAGAATTAAATTGAATTTATTTAAACAATCGAGGGTCAAACCTCAGCTATAAACCGAAATTTTACTAACTTTAACGAACTTATTTTATGTATAGATCAAATTTTTACTAACTGCAGCGTCGTTTTTACGATGCAGTTAAATGGCTTAAGCGTCGTGCTTTCTGATCTGCATTAACTTTTAAGTTAAATAGTTGTTTATATCGGTTAAATTAACTTGTTCATTTTAATCAAGCAGGTATAGTTTATGGCTGCTTTAAGATATCAAATAGGATTTGACATAACATGCAATTAGTCGATTTAAACCCAGAAGATCCCAATGTGATTGAGTTATTTGCGGAGATCGATCGGCTGATGAATACACTCTATCCTATTGCCAGTGATCAGTCTCTTGCGCTTTCTGAATTACGCCAACCCAATGTGCGTGCTATCGGTTTATTAAATGAAGATGGCATTGTTGCTTGTGGTGCGATTGTGAAACAGTTTGATAAAACGCTTTATGGTGAATTGAAACGTTTATACGTAAAACCCGCTTATCGAGGTAAGGGGTTATCTAAGCGTATAATGCAAACCCTGCTTCATTATGCTGGAGAAGCGCAAATCCCTCTTATGCGCCTTGAAACAGGTAGTAAACAGGCTGAAGCAATCAGCTTATACGAAAGTTTAGGTTTTAAGCGATGTGAGCGTTTTGGTCTTTATCGAGATAATCCGCTGAGTGTATTTATGGAGCTCCCGCTAAGTAAGGCTTAAGTCGCACAACGCAGTAGTCTGTAAGCAACTGTAATGGCTTGAACGCACTTTTTGCAGTAATTTCCTTCCTCGTGTTCTATATTTATTTTTGGTTGTTTGATTTTAAGTAAGGAGACTTTTGACGATGAAAGTGCTCGTTGTTGATGACATGGCCGCGATGCGACATGTAATGATGAATATGTTAAGGCATGTCGGTTTTGAACATTTAGATGAAGCTATCGATGGTTTTCAGGCGTTAGGGATGCTAAAAAATGCCTCTTACGATCTTGTGATCACCGATCTTAATATGCCCAAAATGGATGGTCAGCAATTACTTAAATCGATCCGCAATGATCAAAAATTAAAAGACACGCCTGTGATCATGGTGACTTGTGAAAACGACAAGAAAAAAGTACAGCAAGCTTTATTAGAAAAAGTTAGCGGTTTTATTTTGAAGCCTTTCAACTTACAGACACTTGAAAAACAACTTTCAAGGCTAAGAGAAACGGTTTAAAAAATATAAAGAGGTATCACTTTTAAAAGAGATACCCTGTGTTTTTTGCACTAATTTCATAAGGCTTTACTGATTAGCTCCATTGCAGCATTCGTTTGAAAAATATTATGGCCGCCTTTGATAATCTTCATTTCTACATGTTTTCCTTGCTTCTTTAATTCCCAGTAATACTGTTTGGTCAAATACGGTTTAGTTACATCATCCTTTTCTGCAACCATTAAGCTGATCCTGGTTTTATCCGAAACGTTTGTTGCGAGTTCAATTGGAGAAGAGATTGGCAAGTCTCCCCTAAAAGGCTCATATTCGTTACGAAGCAGCATGTCTTTTCGCCAGGCATTAATATTACAAGGACATGAAATGGCTACCGCATGATCAATTAAGTTTGGATAAAGCCCGATTATTCGGGTTGTAATTGCTGCGCCACCGGAATGCCCAATTAGGACTAGTTTTCCAGCTTTATGAATATGTTTTAAGGACTTAATCGCGTCAGTGATCTGCTTTACTCGCTCATCATCATAATTATCACCTACCGTTAAACCCATTTCTCCATCTGACTTTCTTCCAAAATCATCTTTGTAGCCAGGTCGTAGCATGCCGACTGCAATCACATTGTCGTTATTCTCAGCAATTTTTTGCGCAACACGGTTCTGAACAAAAGGTCGGATAAATGCACTGTCGCCATGTAGAACAATGGCTAGAGTTGGGTTATCTGAATTTTTTTGACTCTTATAAGTTTCAATCTTGGTACACAGCTCAGCAACCAAAACTTCACGTTCAATGTTACTACATGCTGATTTTGCGAGCGCTTCTTGTGTAGGTAACAGGCTAAATAATATACTTGTGATAAAAAAGATATATTTCATGATTATTCCTTATAACTTTAAAGCGTTACTAACAGTGTCTAGAACAATCTCGTTATTGAAAATGTAATGGTTGCCATCAATAAGTTGCAGGGATACCTGCTTGCCATTTTTTTTAAGAGAATCATAGTATTCTCGAGAATAACGAGGACCTGTGCGCTCATCATCTTTACCAACAATTAAAGAAATTGTGGTTTTATCTGAAACTTGTTTAGCCAACTCCATGGGGGTTTTAGTGTCTAAATCATCTTTTAAGACATCTAACTTCAGCCTTTCATAAAGCGTTGCTCGCCAATCATTTATATTGCAATTACAGGATGCCAGTACTGCACTGTCTACTAAGTTTGGATATATGCCTAAGAGTCTTCCTAGTATTGTTGCACCGCCATAATGGCCAAGCACCACAACTTTGCTAGCATTATGCTGCTGTTTTAAAGCTTGGATTGCTAAAGCAATCTGTTTAATGGTTTCATCATCATAATTGTCACCAACAGTGTCTCCAAGACGTCCATCAGATGTTCTTCCCCAATCATCGGTATAACCAGGTCTTAACATGCCAACAGCAATAACATTTTTCTGTTGAGATGCGAGTTTTTGTGCAATTCGATACTGCTCGGCTGGCTGATAATTATGTGCGTCACCATGCAGTACAATGGCCAATGCAGGGGAAGACGTTAATTGGGTACTTTTATAAGTTTCGAATTTTGTGCATTGGTTATTGGACCAAACTTCATTTTCAATATCTGTACATGTTTGTTTTGCGAGAGTGCTAAGTGATGTTATCAATGAAGTAACAATCAGGGAGGTAAAGATTGGTTTCACAGCGGTGCTCCTTACACGCATGATTCAGTGAACGTATTTCAGAAGCAAATATTACAAGGAGTATGTATATTCTTCGAGCAAACAGTTGTAAGTTTTTATGATTATTAAAGTTCTTACAATAACTTTTAAGGTCTTATAAATAAAAAACCCGGTATTGAGACATACCGGGTTTTGAAAAGGATAAAAGGTAATTAGCTGTGTTAAAGCTTAGTCACACCCATATTATGTAATGTGAATCCAAAGATATCGGCGTATTGGTCGATGATCTTGCTCGTCGGTGTACCTGCACCATGGCCAGCATTCGTTTCAATACGAATAAGCGTTGGATTTGAACCCGTTTGCTTGTCTTGCAGTTCTGCTACAAACTTATAAGAGTGAGCAGGTACAACACGGTCATCATGATCGCCTGTCGTTACAAGTGTCGCAGGGTACTGCACACCCGCCTTTACATTATGCACTGGCGAGTAGTTTTTAAGGTACTTGAACATTTCTTTACTTTGATCTGCTGTGCCGTAGTCGTATGCCCAACCTGCACCTGCTGTGAAAGTGTGATATCTCAACATATCAAGTACACCAACAGCTGGCAGTGCAACTTTAAATAGCTCTGGACGTTGTGTCATTACAGCACCGACTAATAGGCCACCATTTGAACCACCATTTAGAGCAAGCTTCTTACTTGACGTATAATCTTTATCGATTAGGTATTCAGCTGCGGCAATAAAGTCATCAAATACATTTTGCTTCTGAAGCTGCGTACCTGCTTTGTGCCAGTTTTTACCATATTCACCACCACCACGAATATTTGCTACCGCGTAAACACCACCCATTTTCAGCCATGCAGCTCGAGAAGAGCTGAATGAAGGCGTAAGGCTGACGTTAAAACCACCGTAACCATACAGGATCGTTGGGTTTGAACCATCAAGTTCTAAACCTTTCTTGTAGGTGATAATCATAGGCACTTTAGTGCCGTCTTTTGAGGTGTAGAATACTTGTTTTGACTCATAGTTGTCAGGGTTAAAGTTAATCTCAGGCTTTTGATAAACTTCAGACTTACCTGATTTGATATCTAACTTATAAGACGTTGTTGGTGTTTTGTAGTTACTGAAAGCATAATATAAAACTTCGTCATCTTTCTCAGCACCAAAACCATAAGCTGTGCCTACACCAGGTAGCTCAACGGTACGAACTAAATTACCTTTTTTATCAAACTGCTTTACTTTAGATACGGCATCAACCATGTATCTTGCAAAGATATAGCCACCACCCATGCTCGGGCTTAGCACATTTTCAGTTTCTGGGATAAGATCTTGCCAGTTAGTAGGTGTAGGATTGCTCGCATCAACAGTAACAATGCGCTTATTCGGTGCGTTAAGGTTAGTAACTAAGGTTAGTTTACTGCCTTCGCTATCCATCACATATGTGTCTGAATTGGTGTGATCAAGGATAGTAACTAGCTTACTGTTTGGCTTAGTTAAGTCTTTGATGAATAACTTGTTGCCTGAAGTTGAAATGCTGGCAGAAATAATAAGATAACGTTTATCTTTGGTAACGCTCGCGCCAACATAACGATGTTTTTCGCTTGCTTTTGCGCCATAAATCACTGTATCTGCAGACTGAGGTGTATTTAGTTGGTGGTAATATACTTTGTGCTGATCAGTTTTTGCTGATAACTCACTGCCTTTTGGTTTGTCATAGCTTGAGTAATAAAAACCCTCATTACCGTACCAAGAAATACCACTGAACTTCACATCAACTAAAGTTTCACCAATTTGTTTTTTGGTTTCAGTGTCTAATACAATGACTTTACGCCAGTCACTACCACCTTCAGAAATTTGGTAAGCAACCAGTGATCCGTCCTCTGTAAAGCTAATGCCTGCTAAAGAGGTTGTACCATCTTCACTAAACGTATTTGGATCTAAAAATACTTCTGGCTCGCCATCTTCAAGTTGGCGATAAAGTACATATTGATTTTGTAGGCCATCATTTTTGTAGAAATAAGTATATTTGCCTTTTTTAAATGGTGTGCCGATTTTTTCGAAATCCATTAACTCGGTTAAGGTTTCTTTGATTTGGTCGCGGTAAGGGATATTAGCTAGGTAATCAAACGTTGTGTTATTTTGCGCTTTTACCCACTCTGCCGTTTCTGTACTCATATCATCTTCTAACCAACGGTATGGATCAGCAACTTGTTGGCCGAAATAAGTATCTACTACGTTATCTTTACGTGTATCAGGGTAAGAAACCTGTGTTTTATTTTGAGCTGCCACGTTTGAATCAACTTGTTCGTTTGAGCTATTACAGCCTGTCAGTGCGATTGCCACAGACAGTGCTAGTGCTTGCTTTAGCATAGTTTATCCCTTATTTGTTTAATAATTCATCTCGATATTTTATCTTTGGATGCAAGTATTCATCTGAGCGATAAGCAAGGGTTTTGGCTAGGTTGTTATTGAAACAAAACCAGTGTTTTAACCTCTCTAAGCACATGTCTTTTAATAACATGATGAATTATGCAAAGATTTGAAAAATCGAAATCTTCATTTTCGCCAGCTTAGTAATCACTCTAAAGAGCGCTAGAAGGCTAGATTTGAGTGATATTATCACTAGGAATAAATACTGAGAAGCAAGATGAGATAAAATTACCACATACAAATCAATGGTTTATTTTTCTATTAACATTGGTTTACGAATATACAGAGCACTGTAAAGGGGGTTAACAAAGTGATGAGCGCTTTATAGCTCATCACTTTAGGGGAATATAGGGTGTTATTGCGCTAAAGCGTAGCCACCTTTTAGATGGGCTACATGCTCAAACCCAAGTCTGACTAGCGCTTGCGCAGCAACAGAAGAGCGACTACCACTACGACATACAAGCACCAAGGGTTGGTTTTTGTTTAGTCGTTGTTGGCCAATGAAGTTTGCAAGTCTGGTTAATGGTACGTTTTTATCAAATTGTTGCGCATGGTTGAGTGCATATTCATGTGGTTCTCGAATATCAATCAGTTGCACGTCTTTAGTGCTGTCTAAATGAGCTTGTAAGGCACCGTTATTTAACTCTAGGAAGCTGTACTTTTGTGAGCAATTAGTCAGCGCACCACACATAATTTCTTGGTTGGCCTGGTCATGAATGTGGCTATCGAGTTCAGTCTTTTTACTCATAAACTCTGTAACTGAAATACGTCGACTTACAACGTCTGCTAATAACTGATTACGCTGCGTTTCTGCATTTAGAGTTGTGATAAACTCATTGTTATAGTCATGGCTTGGGCAAAGCAAGCTATCTAGTTCTAATAAGCTGCTTAGTAACTTTATTGATTGATACATTTGAGACGCATCACTGCTTTCAAAGTTTGTTCTACCTAGTGTGCCCATTAAAATTAAATCACCGCAGAAAGTATAAAGACTATTGAACTTACCCGCCTTTAACTCAGCTTTGTGGCAAACCGCCAATGAGATACTGTCTTGTGTATGTCCTGGCGTGGCAATTTTGACTAAAGCGAATTTCCCTACATCGATAAACGGCAAAGTCAGTGCATCGACTGTTACAACGTGACACTGGGTAGGCCAGCCTAGATGATCAGTCACTTGGTCTCTTAATTCATTATTTAACAGTTGTGTTCTGGCTGAAGCGTGATCAGCATGACCATGTGTGTCTATAACTGCTTTTAAAGTAAGGCCTTGGCATTCTAAAACGGTTAATAAACGCTGAGTGAGTTCTTCAAGTGGCTCTATAATGATTGCCTCTTGGCTCTCACCATCGACAAATAACCAACAGCAACTACCGCCGACTTTGAATTGCACTAATCCATCGAGTTTTGACTTATTATCTAAGTCACCCATGTTTACTAAGCAACTATGGCCAAGCGCTTTCGCACAATAAGCAATGCGTTCACAGGCTGTATCTATCTCAGCTTGTGTGGCTGCAGGACCAAAAGATAGACGAATTGCGGCTTCACTTTGTACTTGAGGCAGTCCCATTGCATCAAGCACAAAACTGCCTGTTACTTTCGAACTGCACGCTGAACCAGAGCTGACACGAATATTAGCTGCATCGAATAAATCTAAGATCTCTTTGGCACTAAACCCTGGGATAGCGAAGTTCAGTGTAGTTGGGACACTACACGCAAAGTTATTATTAAATACAATGGTAGGGAATGCTGTTGTTAACGCTTCAGCAAGTTGGTCGCGGTAACCGCGTAGTGTTTCTTTGGTGGCAAATACACCCGTACCCTGCCCAAGCAACTCATCGAAAATCACATTCAGTGAAGCTAAACCGGGTAAGTTTTCAGTTCCTGAGCGTAACCCACTTTCTTGCCCACCCCCTGCGATAAATGGTGTAAAAGGGGCTTGCTCACGAATGTAGACAAAGCCGATGCCTTTCATTGCATAGAGTTTATGACCGCTAAATGGCGCGTAATCAATACTCGTATTCGCGATATCCAGTTCAACTTTACCGAGTGCCTGAACGCAGTCAACCATCCAGTATGTATTGGGGTTATTACTTCTGATCACGGTTTCTAGTTTGTTTAAGTCTTGCTCTGCACCGGTCTCGTTATTGACGGCCATGGTGCAGATCATCAAAGCATTTGGTACTTCTTTGGCGATAAAATCTAAATCTAACAAACCATCTTTATTAACTGGGATGGCTTTAATTTCAGCATGAATATCAAGAATATGATTCCAGTGCTTTAGAGATTCAGGTACAGCTTTATGCTCAGTTGCACCATATAAAATACAAGGTTTTTTATCAGAGCTGTAGATCTGCTTCGCTTGATAAAGCGCAGACAAAATGGCCGTTTGGATCCCTTCGGTTGCGCCACTGGTAAAGATAACTTGCCCGCTACTAGCACCAATTACTTTGCGTGCTTTACTACGAGTTTGTTCCATTATTTGCTTAGCTTGAAGCCCTGTAATGTGGCTACTGCTCGGGTTGCCAAATTGGGTCTGCATGGTTTCAAGCGCAGCTTGCGCGGCCGCAGGTAATACAGGAGTGGTTGCGTTGGCATCAAGATAGATTTGACTCAATTGCTGCTGCTCAGTCATGACATAGCCTTTATTTATATAAAAATGCGCCCATATTGCATTTTGTTATATCTAATTACTTAAAGGAATATTAAGGGGTTTTTGATGCTTATTCAACCATAAAGTTTTTAAGGATTTGGTATTATTTCGCAGTCGTGTAGTGAGTTAGTATTTTGAACAGAAGTTCATGCCTATGTGTTTGGTTTGTGAATGAGTAAAAACACGATATTGAGGAGATAGCTAAGCCCTAAAAGCAGGCAGTTAATTCCAGATATTGAAGTATGCCTGCAAATAAAACAGGACTAAGGTTTATTGTATTTGTTCTTAAGCTGCTCTCTTGCTCTGTCTATTTCTAGCCAAATTTGCTGAATAAGCTCGGGGTTTTGTTTATAAAAATGTTTGTTAAATGGTAAATACCAAACAGCATCTAATAATTGTTCTTTGGAGGGTTTTATAACATCAGTGAGTTGATTTTCATAAAGTAGATGAAGTCCAATTAAGCGCTCTACCACATACCCATCTAATTTTCCTTGCGCCACCATTTTGAGACCTAACTCAGGGTCATATTGAAATGGGCTTAACCAATTTCTCTGACTCAACTCTTGCCAAACAACATACCCCAATGGTGCACCAAGTCCTTTATCTGGTAAATAGTCAGTCAGCGAGAATGTTAACGTTTGTTTTATAAAAACAGGATAAGTTGCCGTCCAGAGATGACCGTTTTTGTAATCCGGAAAAGCGTACTCTTTGTCTCTTTGCGGAGTTTTTATCATGGCAAATAAAGCATGGCTGTTACCTGCCTTGACATCTTTTTGACAGCGATTCCAAGGTTTGGCATCGAGTTGCACGATCACTTTGGCATTTTCAGCGGCAGTTTTTATGATATCGTTTAATAGCCCCTTAGTTTGATTTTCTTCTTGATAAATGTATGGCGGGAAATTGCTGGCTTCATGACAAATTTTAAGCGTTGTACGAGCATAGCTGTTTGACGAAGTAAAACACATGCAAATTACTGCACTTAAGTACAGGGCATGTTTTAAGTTTATTCTGGAGAAGCCAGTCGCTATCATTAATGAGGTGTTTTTTGTGGTTATTTTATACAGAATATAGTTGGTTTTGTATATTAACTCTACAAGTTAGCGGCTTTTTGATGAAGAAAGAGCAAGAGTGAACCTCTTGCTCTGTGAGAGTCTTAAAGGTTGTGTCTTAAATCAAAGCGGTCAAGTTGCATAACTTTGTGCCAAGCCTTGGCAAAATCATCCGCAAACTTTTGCTTTGCATTATCATAGGCATAAACTTCCGCAATGGCTCTGAGTTCAGAGTTTGAACCGAACACAAGATCTACCGTGGTCGCAGTATATTGTTTCTGTCCACTCTTACGGCTAAAGCCTTCATATAAGACTTCTTGAGCTGACTTTTTCCAAACCGTCGACATATCCAATAGATTAACGAAGAAGTCGTTGCTCAAAACGCCTATATTATCAGTGAATACGCCATGGCTACTACCATTACTGTTTGCACCTAAGACACGCAAGCCATCTACAAGTGCTGTCATCTCTGGCACTGTTAAATTAAGCTGTTCTGCTTTATCGACTAACATTTCGGCTGGAGAGCGATAGCTTTCTTTAGTATTGAAATAGTTTCTAAAGGCATCTGCTTTTAGTTCAAGTAGTGAGAATGACTTTACATCTGTTTGTGCTTGTGCGGCGTCAGTTCGGCCCGGTGTAAAGGGGATTGACACTGTTACGCCAGCATTGTCGGCCGCCTTTTCAACAGCAACTGCACCACCTAATACGATGATGTCTGCCATAGAGACTTTTTTATTACCATATGCTTTTCTGTTGAAATTGCTTTGTACAGTTTTAAGTTTACTGAACACCATGCTTAGTTCATCTGGGTTATTTACTGCCCAGTCTTTTTGTGGTGCTAACATAATACGTGCACCATTTGCCCCACCTCGCATATCTGACGCTCTAAAGCTTGCAGCTGAGCCCCATGCCGTTCTTATAAGCTGAGGGATGGTTAAACCTGTACCCAGAATATCGCGCTTTAAGTTTGCAATATCTTTTGCATTGACAAGCGTATGGTCGACAGCTGGTACAGGGTCCTGCCAAATTAACGCTTCACTCGGCACATTATCACCAAGGTAGCGAGCTTTTGGTCCCATATCTCTATGTGTTAACTTATACCAAGCTTTTGCAAATGCGCGGCGATATTCTTCTGGATTTGCTAAGAAACGCTCTGCTATTTTGCGATATTCAGGATCGTACTTAAGGGCTAAATCAGCGGTAGTCATAACCGGTGAATTAAACTTACCTTTCACATGTGCGTCTGGGACTGAAGTATGTAGCGATTCATCGGTTGGGATCCACTGAATTGCACCTGCTGGGCTGCGTGTCTGTTGCCATTCAAGGTTAAGTAAGTTTTGTAAATAAAGTGTCGTCCAGCGAGTCGTTGCTTGCGTCCACGCGCCTTCAAGGCCACTGGTCACAGTGTCTTCTGAGTGACCTTTACCACATTTATTTTTCCAGCCTAATCCTTGCTCTTCAATAGCTGCACCGCCGGGTTCTTTACCCACACATTGGCCTGCTTTGTGCACACCGTGCATTTTACCAAAGATATGACCGCCAGCGATTAGTGCAACGGTTTCTTCATCGCTCATAGCCATACGGCCGAAGGCAATACGAATATTCTTAGCTGAACCAAGTGGATCTGGCTTTCCTTTTGGACCTTCAGGATTAACGTAAATTAGACCCATATGCGTCGCCCCAAGAGGACGTTGTAGTTTACCGTCACGTTCCTCACGGTCACTGGCAAGCACTTCTACTTCAGGGCCCCAATAAACAAGATCAGGCTCCAAGTCATCAGTACGGCCGCCGGCAAAACCATATGTTTTAAACCCCATATTTTCAAGGCCAACTGTACCTGCCAGTATCATTAAGTCACCCCAAGAGATGCTTTCTCCATACTTTTGCTTTAATGGCCAAAGTAATCTTTTGGCTTTATCGAGGTTACCGTTGTCAGGTCAGCTATTCAGTGGGTCAAAACGCATTTGACCACCATCACCACCGCCACGGCCATCTAGTGTGCGATATGTTCCTGCGCTATGCCACGCTAAGCGGATGAACAATGGGCCGTAGCTACCCCTGTCTGCAGGCCTCCAATCTTGAGATGTGGTAAGCAACTCATTCATGTCTTTTTTGAGTGCCGCCATGTCTAGCTTATTGAATGCGTCTGCATAGTTGAAGTCACTACCAAGTGGATTTGAACGGCTGTCATGATCTCTAAGTGGCGATAAATCTAATTGTTCAGGCCACCAAAATTGATTTGATTTAGGCGTACCAACTGCAACATTACCAGTCCCCGTCGCCCCTTTTGGTTTACTCATTTGTGGCGAGCTGGCGCATGCGCCTAAACTTAAAATACCGAGACCTACAAAGGTGGAAAGTACCGACTTACGAAACTGAGTGTGGACCTTCATTATGTTCATCCTGTGCGTTAAATTACGTTCAACTTGATTGGTGTTAAGTGACAACATGAATGAAACGTAAAACCACTTTAATATCTAACTTAATAGGTAAGTTTTTAAATCACGTTTTGTTCTTTCATGTATCAAAACTTTGCACTCAAGTGTCCGGCTTGTTTACACCAGAATTGAGTATAGAAGGTGATCTAATTTATTATAAATTGATTAATTAGATTTATATGTTCAAAAAAAACAATGAAGAAGTGATGTCATAATTGGCATAAGAAATACGCTCAACTGGCTTTACTGTGTTTAAGCCAATCTATCAAAAATTGGCAAAAAGCTGGTTGAGGAATGGGCTTTGACCAGTAGTAGCCTTGACCGTATCTACAGCCCAGTTGCATTAAGATATTGGCAGTGCTCTTATCTTCTATACCCTCAGCAATGTTCTCGATCCCAATTGCGTGGCTCATCTTCAATATGGCATCAACTAAGTGGTATTGATTTCTTTCATGCATCATATTTTTGATAAAGGATTGATCAATCTTTAGGGTCGAAGCATTAAATTTAGTTAAGTAATTTAAGTTTGAATAACCAGTACCAAAATCATCAATAGAAATCGAAATACCCTGGGAAACCATTTGGTGAATTTGTGCCTGTATGTTTTTCTCGTCTTCAATGAATAGTGACTCAGTGATTTCAATGTCTAGATAAGAGGGGTCGAGCTTTTGTTGTTTTAAGGTTTTTAATACTAAACTGCCAAAATTGCCTTTTTTAAACTGTTCTGCTGAGGCATTGACTGACACTCCAAGCTGATTAAAGCCGAGCTGATGCCAAGTAAGACAATCTTTAGCTGCTTGTTTTACTACCCAGATCCCTATTTCATTAATTAATCCAGAAGCCTCTGCGACAGAAATGAAAATGGAAGAAGGAATTAATGTATCATCTGGTAAACGCCAGCGGATCAGCGCTTCTACCCCTGCAATGGAGTTGCTACTCAGTTCAATTTTGGGTTGATAGTAGAGCTCAAACTCTTGCTGTTCAATGGCACGTTTTAACCCTGCTAGCATAGCCAGTCTCGCTTTGCTTTGTTGTTCCATCTCTAAATCAAAAAATGCGTATTGGTTATGACCCATTTGCACTGCTTTAGTTAGCGCAGTGTGTGCTCTGCGTAATAGCGCATCATAGTGATTACCATCATGAGGGGCTATTGCAATGCCAATGCAGGCCGATACTTCTACTTCGTACTGTTCGACGTAATTGCTAAAAAAAGTAGTTTGCAATGCTTGGTGGGCAAAAGCTTCTATATCGTGGTAATCAGTTTCATCAATAAAAATAAAAAACTGATTGTTGGAGCTGTGAAAAATTTTGGCGTTATCTTCAGACAATGTATTTAGTCGTTGTGCAATCATGTTGATTAACTTGTCACCTATATCAAACCCCAAAGAGGCATTAATGGAGTTTAAGTTATTTAAGGTAAGCACCATTAATGCACTGAGTTGCTCTGTTTGATGATGGCGGTAGATACGCCCTTGGACATATTGCGTACAGGCTATTTCATTAGGCAATAGAGTTAATCTATTAGTCAGTGCTTTTCGCTGAGTTCGAGTTTTATTTCTAAGTGAATTAACATGCATTTTGATGAGTGTTTCGAGCAACTTATCAATGTCTTTCGTTAATAAGTAAACCACAGAGGCGAATATTAACATCACTAGGGCCATGTTGTGGGCTTTGCGCCAATCGGCGAATTCAGCAAGTGGTGAGGCTAATAATCCTGTATATTCTGCATAGGCTAAACAATATATGCTGATCACCATAAATGCGGTTGTAGAGATGATTAGTAGCCGACTGTTAAGCATGGCACAAAATACAAGAATGCATGGGTAGGCAAGTAAGCTGGTGTCGTAGAGTCCTTCAATATTCCATGCAAAAAAGAATGCCAGCAAGGTCAAAGTCCATATAAAAATACCAGACACCACAGGTAAGGTATCTTCACAGACAAACCAGTGCAAAAATATAAAGATTCCGATTGCGACGACAAGGGTGTAAGCGTAGCCTTGTTGATAAATTAATATGTTGAGAATAAAGAACAAGGCCAAAGAAATGCTGATCAGAAGAATAAATGACTTTAAACGCTTCACCTTATCCGTTGCTATTTGACCAAGAATACTGCTGTAGTCAACACTTTCTCTTTTATTCATATTTGCGCTCTAAAGTCTTAGTGGGGATCGCAAATGCCAGCGTTCTTCCTCCCCTTGTTTTAGATTCAGGTTTAATGGCATACATGGCTTTATCGGCTAAGTGAATAAGCTCTGGCTTGTGGCTTGTGTCATATGGGTAAAAAGCAGCACCAATACAAAGACCTACCTGCACATTAGCTTGGTGTGAGATAAGTGTATAAGGTTTAACGATCCGTGTCGTGAGTTGCTCACAGAACAATTCAAAATCAGCTTTGTTAGTATTTTCTAATACGACCACAAATTCATCGCCTCCCCATCGACACGCTATCCCATTGCTCGGGGTGAGCTGTTTTAACTGATTTGCCACGAATATCAGCACTTCGTCACCGGCATCATGACCATAGATATCATTAACCTGTTTAAAGCCATTGAGATCCATCAAGGCAAATACGAAAGGTGTTTTATCTTTTATGAGTTGATCAATTCTTTTCTCACCAGCATGGCGGTTAGTCATATTGGTTAGGGCGTCATAATCGGCTCGTCGGCTTAACTTATCGAGTTCGTCACGTTTTTTAGATACATCATTGAGTGTGATTTGATAATACGATTTTAAATCATCAGTAATGATGCTAGAAACAACCACTTGTAACCAGATGGTTTTACCTTGCTCCTTAAATTTTAGTCGATGCTCACCTATGGCGATTTCATCATTCAAAAATGCACTATTGACAGAGCGAGTCACTAATTCAGGTGTTTCAAATAGTTCACTGAGTATCGGCCCATAGTTTTTCTTTATGGGTTGCTCTATTCGTTCTATTAAAGATTTAAAGGCTTTATTAGTGAGAAGTATATTGCCTCTAGGCTCCATTAAAATGATGGGGGCGACGGAGTTTTCGAATAGTAACCTGAAGCGTTTTTCTAAAAGTTCTATTTCAGATCGTAATAATCGCTCTTGAGAGATTTGTTCTTCTGCTTTTTCTAATAGTAGGTTGATGTCTTCAACTAAATTACCTAGCTCGCTTTTGTCGTGAAAAACAGGCTTTTTTAAACGTCTTGCTGTACCTGGATTCAGTGAATGCAGACTATTTGCGATAATAAGAATGGGCTTAGTTATGAAGTAAAATGCAATAAAAATAGCAATGACAGTAACAACGAATGCTTGTATTAGCAAAGAGTTAGATAAGAAACTTGCCGCATTTTGTGAGTCTTCTTCTATATAGGCTAAATTGTGCTGAACTTTGATTGAACCTAACGACTCTGAGGGTACAAAAGGAGAGTAAACCATGAATTCTGTTTGTTTTGCAGGTTCAGATTTAAAGGTCTCACTTTGAATTGAAAATAGCTCCGATTTAAACGATGCAGCTAAGATAGCTTGGTTGTTACTAAGGCCATTAATCACCTCTTTTGCTAGTTCTTGATCACCTAAATAGGCCGCAATATTGGCCGTTGGTGCAACGACCTCATAAAGCTGCTCAATACTGGCCTGAGTTTTATCTAGGTTTTTTTGATACGCCAGTTTAAAAAATACCTGCGACGAAATAAAACCCACAAACACGGCAGCAAAGCTAATTGATATTGCGAGCCTGAGTAATAAGCCACTCTTATTCATATAACTCCAAGATGACTTTTACTTTTTGTTTTTGTTGTTTAGTTAAAGCGTCGCTAAATACATAACCAATGGCATTGGGGTTTTCGGCTATAAAGTTTAAAACCATCTGCTCGTCAGAATATGTTTCTGGAGGGGTAGCTCTACCGGTAAAACGAACTCTAGACCAATACGCATTTACTCTCGATAAAGGCATATTCACGAGCCTTTTGTAGAAAGTTGATTTCAATCCCTCAGGTGTGAGTGTATCTAATGGTTGAGCAGATTGATTGTCAGGGAAAGCAACATATCGGCCCATATATAAGTCAATTAACTGCTTTTTAGACAGTGAGTCTGTAGCATTGTCGGCATGCACAATGATAGAAATAGGCTTAGCCGTTGCTTTATTCATTATGCAGCAAGCGAGTATTAGGGTGAGGAAGATAATTAACTTTTTCATAGCTAAAAAGTAAAACTCACGCTAAAAAACAGGGTGGTAAAAGACTCTTTTGGTGCCAAGGTATTCATACCTTGATATGACCACAGCGCCCCCCCTTGAGCATCAATATTAGTGTGATCAATTTGTAACTTGAGGGCAATATTGTCTTTCACGTCGTATCTGACACCGAGAGAATGGGTTTGTTGATTAGGGCTGAATACACGAAATGATTCATTAACCGCTAGAATAATCTCCTCAACTTGGTTAGGTAAAAATCGCTGAATATTGACCGCATCGTTAAACTCACTCGGATCGGATTCTGTGATCGCAAAGGTATAAAATAGTTGCCCTTTATTTAAATTGTAGGTCGTACTGATATAGCCGCTACTTACAGCCGAAACCACTGATGAATCGCTGTGGAGGTGAGCAAACTCGGTCAAAAAAGTCATTGGCCCCACGTTATATTTGAGTCCTGCAGAGCTAAAATATGCTTTTTTATTTATTAACGAAAAGTCGTTAATAAAAGCAGCTTTATCGAGCCAAATTACGTCAGGTATCTGTTGTAAGCCACCAATAATTTCATCCATTTGAGAAATGTTATTTATTGTTCGTGCCTGGGTGTGTTTGAGCGATAAAGTCCAGTCGAACTGACTGAGCTCAAATGAGAGGCCAATGACATTATCTATGTCTAGTTTTACATTAGCACTATCAAGCGCGATATGACTAGAAGAGCGACCAGTGAATAATTTAACACGGTAGTCTAAGTAGTTATGACTTTTGAAATAGGTAAAGTCAGCGCCATCTAAGTAGCGATATGGCAACAAACCATAGACTTCTGTAGGCACTTTTGCCCACGGGTAAGCAAATCCAATATCTCTGAATTCTGTGAGTAAGTACAGGTCGAGTTGCGTGCGGCCAACTCTTAGTTCCCAATTAGGGGCAGGTTTATATCTTAAAAAAGCCAAGCTGAGAGCGTTGTCTAAGGTGACTTTTTTTTGCCCGCGATAAATTAACTGGGTGACGAGGTCGAAATCATGTAATAAAGATATGTCAGCTTGAATGCCTAGAGAACTAATGGCACTAAAGTCCAAAGTATCTTCAAAGTTGTCATTATCTCGTGAGATATCAGTTCTAAAGCGATAGGTGTCAGAATTGGAATGGACGGCTCCTATGTTGCCAAAGCCACTAATGGTTGCACGCTCAGCACAAATACCAAAAAAGCTTGATAGACATAATAAAGCGTACAGAAATCGCAACATCTAACATCTCACCGATAATTTATATAAACGCAGTAAATAAATTATAGCGGATGTTTGGCTTTTCGAAATGAAATGAGTAAGTTTTCAGCGCCTTGTATGGTTAATATCAAAAAAGGAGCCAATTGGCTCCTTTTAAATGCAATGTGCGATGATTATTTGTTCACAATCGCGTTGTGATAGATGTTTTGTACATCATCACAATCTTCTAGCATAGTCATAAACTTTTCAAAGTTAGCTAGATCGTCTTCGCCTGTGATCTCAACATGTGTTTGCGGTACAAAAGTGATTTCATCTACTTCAAAGTTAATGCCTTCGAATGCTTCTGTTAATGCTGTTTTCGCTTTGAAGTATTCAGTGTGAGGCGCGAATACAGATACTTTGCCGTCTTCAACTTCAACGTCAGTTACATCAACATCAGCCATCATTAATGCTTCAAGCACCACTTCATCATCGTCGCCATCAAATCCTAAAATAGCTAAGTGATCGAACATGTGAGCTACACAACCCGGGCTGCCGATTTTCGAATCTGTTTTTGTGAATGGCAGACGTACATCTTTGATAGTACGATTCGGGTTATCTGTTAAACAGTCAACGATAACCATACAGTTACCAGGACCGTAACCTTCGTAACGTGCTGGAGAATAGTCTTCACCTGCACCACCCGCTGCTTTCTCAACGGCTTTATCGATAACGTGTGCTGGTACTTGGTCTTTTTTCGCTTTTTCGATTAGACGACGTAAAGATAGGTTTGTTTCAGGATCTGCACCGCCGTTTTTAGCTACAACGTAGATTTCCTTACCGTATTTAGAGTTAACTTTGGTTTTTGCCGCCGCCGTTTTTGCCATGGCGTTTTTGCGGACTTCAAATGCTCTGCCCATCTTAATTCTCGTGTTATGAATTTAAAAAATTGCCCAGATTCTAGCAAGACTCAAGGCTTTGAGCTAGAGGGCAGCGAGATTAGCAGCATATTTTTGAAAACCAAACTTTACGAGAGCACTAATTTAGTCAATTGTGAAAAGTGCTCGATTGTATGCGTCGCTGCATCTGCGTAGTCAGGGTGCCCATCAAGAATATACAAACAACTGTCCATTTGCGCATTGTCTGCAGCCTGAATATCAAACAAAAAATCGCCAACGTAAATACACTGCGAAGGGTTTACTTGCCAATTATCTGCAACTTGCAGTAATGCGGTTGGATCAGGTTTTGCGGGGGCATCGTCCCGGGTGAGTACAATATCAAACTCTAGACCGGTTTTTGCCAGCTTCAGTTGTGCCGCGTATTGGCAGTTACGCGTTACAACCGCCATTTTGATGTTTTGCCTTGCCAGCGCTGCAAGACACTCTACAACACCCGGCATTAATACTGCTGATTCAGCATCTTGGTATTCATGGCTTAAGACAATATCCATGGCAGCTTGAGCTTCAATCTCTGGCAGCTGTTCAATATAGGTCAATAAATCTGTGTGTTCAGTACATCCGATTTCAGCGCGAATATGTTTAAAGTTTAAAGAGGAGCTGACTAACGTGTTGTCTAAATCAAAGATAACACCTTGGTAGTTAGCATTTACTGCAGTTTGAGTCATAAAAGTGAGTGGTCTTTTTGAGCGTAATCGTAATATATACGAAAAGATTAAAAGGTTGGATTAGGGGGGAAAGATAAGGGCTAATAAATAAGCAGAGCCTGAGCTCTGCTTCAAAATAATACCAATCCGCAATAACACTTAATCATTTTGAGGGATTAAACCTGATGATAGCTGCGTTAAAGATTTCTCATTTAGAACAACTAAACAACGAAATATTTGCCTTGCTACCAACAAGGTTTTCTCGCCTCAAAATAGACCACTTAGTTAAGCGGATTGGTATAAAGCAAAAAGCGGTTACTTATCAAAATGCACGGTGAGCCAGTTGTCTTCACCGTCAAAATGTAAGGTTTTTACTTTGCCTTTACCTTCGAAGTTGACCATGTTGACTTGATCTGCCCAAACGTCTCTTAGTGCACCGTGTTGCATTCGCAACGCGCTAAAATCTGCAGGAATTTGCGTTTCTTGGTATACCCAAAAAAACTTTCCATCAACTTCCTGACCGACTAAAGAAAGCTTGAGAGGTGTTTTATCTGCTAACTGTAAAGCCACTTTACGATTTACATATTGTGCAAATTCTGCTCTATCTTTAGCGTGCTTAAACAGATCGGCATGACCGCCAATCAAGGTTTCTACAGCGTGCTCTGTATCATGCAAATAAAAGCGATGCATGAGCTCAAGATTACCTGTACGCTCATTGATTAATATGGTTGTCATTGCTGCTTTTAACTGGTGAGCGGCGACTTGACCGCTCAACAGTAAAAGTAAGCTGGCAGCAAGCCAAGCTCTCATGGATTAATCCTTCTTCTCTTTTTCGTCTTTGTCATCTTTTTTCAACTCAGTTTTGATGTCATGCATGATATCACGACGAACTTTTGCTGAGCTCTTCTTACGTTTGTATACTTCTAAACGAGAAGGAATGATTTGACGAGGGTAATGGTTGTTCTCAATGTCGACATCAGCAGTTTCCCAGCGAGGGTCAACTACAACAGATTTTAATGGCTTGTCTTTATCTGTGATGATTAACTTACTCACTTTATTCGGGCTACGACGCCAAATCTCAGCTGGTAGCATACGCTCTTCCGTCGAACCGTCTTGATACGTCAGCTCTAGAATGATTGGCATTACCAAGCCACCTAGGTTGCTAAACTCCATGACATAATAGTTTTTGTCTTCTTCAACCGCTCTATCTAGGGCTTTACGCTCCCAAGGTTTAAGCTTTTTCAAGAAGCTCTGATACGCATTTCGCTCTTTGTTGGTCACAGTAAAGCGATCATTGTCATCGTAGAAGTCTGACACGTCTTTGTTTCTATCAATCCAAAGCGCTTTGCCTTCTTCTTGGTTACGTTTGTTGAACAGTGACATAGGTTTGCTTTGTTCAAACTCACGCAAACGTGCATAGTCGATATCTGGGTTCTTAGTATCAATACGTAATTGATAAACTTTGTCTAGCGAGATATCAACATGATCTGTGGTATAGAACCAGCCACGCCAGAACCAATCTAAATCGACGCCTGAAGCCTCTTCCATGGTTCTAAAGAAGTCAGCTGGGGTTGGACGTTTGTATTTCCAGCGCTGCGAGTATTCTTTAAATGCGAAGTCGAATAGTTCACGGCCTAAAATCACCTCACGAAGAATATTCAGTGCAGCTGCTGGTTTGGTATAGGCATTCGGACCAAGATTCAATACGCTGTCAGACTGCGTCATAATCGGCACTTGGTTTTGAGACTTCATGTAAGGCACGATATCGCGCGGCTCTACGCCCCAAGGAATGTTTGGATCCCATTCACGGCCAGCGACGCCATCTAAGAAGCTGTTAAGGCCTTCATCCATCCAAGTCCATTGGCGCTCATCTGAGTTAACGATCATCGGGAAGTAAATATGACCAATTTCGTGGATCACAACGCCAATCAAGAAACGCTTCTCGGCTTGTGAGTATGTGCGTGAGCCATCATCTCTCAGCTCTGTACGCGGACCATTGAAGGTGATCATTGGGTATTCCATACCGCCTACAGGGCCGTTCACTGACTGTGCGACTGGATATGGGTAATCAAATGAGAAGCGCGAGTACACTTCCATGGTGTGGATCACTGACTCAGTTGAGTATTTTTTCCAAAGATCACCGCCCTCTTTCGGGAAGAAAGACATCGCCATAACAAGTGGTTGCTCTTTACCACCTTGTTGATAGCCTTTGGCATCCCACATAAACTTACGAGAAGACGCCCAAGCAAAATCTCGCACATTTTCAGCTTCGAAGCGCCAAGTTTTGGTTTTGTCTGTGCCTGCCTTTTCGTTTTCAATCGCTTCTTCTTCAGTCACAACAAAAACAGGGCGTTTTGCAGTTTCTGCTTCTTTTAAACGCTTTAATTGTGTTTTTGTGAGTACCTTTTTGGCGTTTTTCAGTTCACCTGTTGATGAAACAATGTGGTCTGCAGGTACGGTGATCTCTACATCATAATCACCAAATTCCAGTGTAAACTCACCACGACCTAAAAACGCTTTGTTTGTCCAAGCTTCATAGTCAGTAAAAGCGGTAAGACGCGGGAACCACTGCGCCAGTAAGAAAATATCGTTGCCATCTTCTTCAAAGTGTTCATAGCCCGAGCGCGCGCCAACGGCATCTTCTTCAACAATGTTAAAGGCAAAATCAAGGCTGAACTCTGTCGACTTGCCAGGCTTTAATGGCTCGTTTAAATCGATACGCATCATAGTATCGACAATCGTAACTTTTAGTGGCTTGCCGTCTTCGTCTTTGACATCACTGATCACAAAACCCAGCTCAGTGTCATCCATAAATTGTTGGCGACGAAGCTGGTTTAAGCTGATCTTTGCTGGTTTTGCTGCAGGATTGCTTTGCAGGCTATTTTTAAATGTAGCACTTCGCTCAGCAAGTGAGTCTTGCTTAAAAATATTTTGGTCTAGTTGCATCCAAAGATATTTTAGCGTGTAAGGTGAATTGTTTTTGTACTCGATACTTTGCTCAGCGGTTAAACGGCGCTGCTTTTCGTCTAATACAACGTCTATGTCGTAATCGACTTTTTGTTGCCAGTAACGTTCACCTGGCTCACCTGCTGCGTTACGGTAGACGTTTGGTGTTGGCAGTACTTCGTCTAATTGACGAAACTTATCTACAAAGTTGCCTTTTGTTTGCTCAACAGCACTAGCAACCGCTAAGCTCGATGCCATAAGCGGTATACACAGTGATAAGGCACTGGTTATTTTTTTCATATGTTTTCCTAGCTACCCAAGATATTGTTGTTCAGCACTTATCTATTCTTTGTAAGTTTGTGAACGAGAGAATGTTTTGCACTTTAATAGTTGCATAACGCATTGAGCGTCGCAAAAGCATCAAGAAAATGCAATTAAATTGAGATAAAGTAACGTTTTAATGTTTTTTAGTGACTTTTTGGACGTTTTGTTCCACTAAAGTACAAGTTCGAAATTCATCGATATCAACGAAAATATAAGCAGAAAACAACAGCAGCTAATTCATCTTACGTTTATTTTGGTGGTTTATGCTGGGTATTAACAAATTTGATCAAAAAACCTTAGTTTGACTGTTGATATTTACTGCGAATTATTTTTAAATTCGCGCTCTTTGATTTTTGAGCAAATAGTTACGTTAAAAAGTTGGCGTTAGTTTTGCTCTGTATAGTGTACCCGTTTACAGTAAAATGTGGTGAGCAATATGGATTTCTACATCCTGAAAAAGCAAGACAAGCTGGTGGCTATTCCGGCTGATGAACAAAACTGCAAACAATATTTAGAAGATGGCTACTTTTATGTTGATAAAGTTGCCGCTTGTAATGAAAAGTCCGCACTTGAAGTGTTGCAGAATAAGCAAACGAAAGTGTTTAAAACTCCAGTTTTGTTATTTTTACTGGCTTTGCCTGTCGTTGCCTTTATTTGGTGGCAAATTACTCGTTAAACAAATACTTAAAGCGGTGTTATAGTAGCGTTTCAATGCGAAAGGGAGCGCTACATGAAAGTATTACACACTTCTGATTGGCACTTAGGTCAACAGTTTTACGAACATCACCGTGTTCAAGAGCATCAGCATTTTCTTGATTGGTTGGTGACAACGTTACAACAACAGGCGATTGATTTATTGCTTGTTGCCGGTGATATTTATCATACAGCAACCCCTCCCTCTTCTGCCGAACAACAACTTTACCAATTTATAAAGCAAGCCAAACAGGCATGTCCTGAATTGCATATCGTTATTATTGCAGGTAACCACGACTCTGCGAATCGCATTGAGACCGCTAAACCTCTTTTAAAACAATTTGATACTCATGTTATTGGCCGATATGACAAAGCAGCCCCAGCAACTTGTCTAGTGAATATTGAAACTGAAAAGGGTAAGGCACAAGTGGTTGCTATGCCCTTTTTGCGCCCTGCTGATGTCACACTAGATACACAAAATGATAAAGCTTACCAACAAGGTGTGGCGCAAGCTTACCAATCGGTGGTTGAACTGTGCGAAGAGAGCACCGCCCCTATTATTGTTATGGGCCACCTGCACGCCAAAGGCGGCACCATTAGTGAAGATTCAGAACGGAATATCAGCATAGGCGGTTTTGATGCCGTAACAGCAGAAGTGTTTACCGATAAGGCCGATTATGTTGCGCTCGGCCATCTTCACAAAGCCCAAGTGGTAGCAAAATGCGACGCAAAGCGATATTGCGGTACGCCGATGCCGATGTCATTTTCAGAAAAAAACTATCAACACCAAGTACTCGTGTGTGAATTTAATGGCAAAGCATGCGTGAGCGTAAACCCCCTTTACACACCAAGGCTTAGAGAGCTGATAGTGCTGCCTGAAAAAGGAGGGGCGGATATTGATGCACTGTGCGATGAAATCGAACAGCTAGATTTAACATCGCACGAAGCGAGCCCTTATCTTCGCTTACGACTTAATGCCAGCGAGACCGATAGCCAGTTTAGGGAGAAGATTTCATTAAGCCTAAAAGATAAAGACATTTTATTTTGTGGCATTGAGCGTGTTCAAGATGTGCAAAAGCATGACGATGAAGTAATTTTCCAAGATTTAGGTCAAGTCGAAAAATTAAACCCACTTGATTTGCTAGATATGGTTTTTAAGCAGCAGGTCGATTCAGAGCAGGACTTACCTACAAAATTAGCTGACTGCTTAGCCGAAGTTTTAAATGCCATGGAAGAGGAGCAAAATGCGTGAAATTACTTAAAATAACAATCACAAATTTAGCCTCTATCACCCACGCTGATATTGATTTTGAAAAAGCGCCCTTAGAGCAAGCCGGATTATTTGCAATTACTGGCGACACAGGCGCAGGTAAAAGCACCCTGTTAGATGCGATCTGTTTAGCCCTTTATGCAAAAACAGCCCGTTTAAAAAATGATTTAAAGAACACAGTGTCGTTCAATGGTGACGACATTAAGTTAAACGACCCAAGAAACCTGCTTCGCCGAGGTTGTGCAGAGGGCTCTGCAGAGGTGACTTTTTTAGGTCAAGATGGGGAGTGTTATTTAGCAAAATGGTCTGTTGCCCGAGCGCGTAAAAAAGTCTCAGGTAAACTCAAAACACCAGAGCACGAGATTATCCGTCTTAGTGACGAAACCTTGTTGGCCCATAAAAGCGCGGCGGTTAAAACGGTCGAGCAATTAATCGGTCTTAGCTTTGATCAATTTACCCGTACTGTGTTACTTGCTCAACATGAGTTTGCCGCATTTTTAAAAGCCAGTAGCGATGAGCGCGCACAACTTTTAGAGTGTTTGACTGCGACTGATAAATTCAGTCGTATTGGTCAGCTGATCTTTGAAAAACATAAAGAAAAGAAAGCAGAACTCGAGCGATTAAAAGATAGCTTAAGTGCCTATGTGTTATTAACCGATGAGCAACTTGAGCAATTAACCCTTGAGGCGCAAAATCACCAACAGCAGTTAGATGAATTAAGAGCGCAGCAAGCTCAGCACAAGTCGTCATTGCAATGGCTAGCAGAGTCAGCCCAATTGCGAACTCAATTAGTGCAAACAGAGCAGGCTATTCAAGAAACAGACGCCAAACTGACAGAAAAAGCACACACATTTAATGAAGCAGAGCAAGCACAAGCCGCTTTTGAGATTGCCGATAATCGCCAACAATGGACGGTGACAAAAAACAATTTAAGTGCACTAGAGTTAAAGCAAAGCGAGCTCAAAACAAAAAACTTTGCTGAGCAAATCCAGCAAGCACAAGATGCGTCGAACAAGGCGTCTGATGCGCTACAACAAACCGAAGTCTATGTGACAGAGCAGCAAAGTGTTCTGTTTGAAGTTAGGCAACTTGATACGAAAATCGCGAATGCTGATTCAGTATTACAGCAGGTCTTAAAGCAGCAGAGTGAGGTTGAGCAACAGCAGGCTAAGCTTTCAATAGAACAGCAAAATACCAATACGCAATTACAACAAGTACAGCAACAAAGTCACGAATTAGAGTCGTTATTAACTGCCAATAACAGCTTACAAAGTACAGTTGAAAACTGGTCTCACCTCAAAGGCTTGTTAGATGACATCATAGATAAACAGTCTCAGTCTCAGTGTGCGCGCGCTTCATTGCAACATGCGCAAAAGCAGCATCAAGAAAACGCCCAACAAGCAGAGCCGCTCAAGTCTGGGTTATCACAATTACAATCACAATTGATTTCGGGGCAATCGTCAATTGATGTACTCCAGCAGCAAGTTGAACAGTTAAACATCGATGATTTGCAATCAGCGGCTCAGCGGCTGCAACACGTGATTGCTTTGATGCAGCACATTTCAGATATCAGTGCGGAGCAGTTACAACAACAATCTTCAATGGCAAGTAACTTCCAAAAGAAACAAGCCATTGAAGTGCAAATGGCAGATACAGAGCAGCAAAAAGAGCTAAGTAAGCAACGGGTACAAGTGACTCGGGATAACTTAACGCAAGTTCAACTTCGTGCTAGCGAGAGCATCAGCGCATTACGTGTAGATCTAAAGCCTGGTCATGAATGTATGGTCTGTGGCTCAAAAGAGCATCCCTACGCGGTTGATCATATTGATAGCCATTGGGCAAACTTACTAAATGACTTTTCCACTCAACACAAACAGGCTGAACAAGCTTACGAACAAGCAATGCAACGTAGCCAAGTTCATTTAACTGAATTTGAAAAAGTGAACGCTAGATATCAAGAAAGCAAACTACAGCATCAGCGTTTAACGAGCAAAGCATCTGAGCTTCAAGGACAACTTGAACAGTTTAGCGAATACCAAGGGTGGTCGCTGCAGCAATGTTTAGATCATCAACAAATGCTTCTACAGCAGCAACAGCACTTCACAGGTCTTCAGTCGCAATTGCAAAAAGCGTGGCACACTCAACAAGAACAGCAAAAGTTGTTTGAGCAACAACAAGCGCAGTTAAATGCCATCACACAGCAAGCCACTGAGCTTTCTCATCAGATTGAACAACAGCAAAATACACTTACTCAACTTTCGCAAGAAATAAATCGTGCGCAACAACAAGCGTGTGATTATTATGCCGATGAAACATGGTGGGCGCAGTTTGAAAATGCCCCACAAGCTGCTTTGGCTTCTTTAACAAAAGCGGTTGATGAGTTTAAAAATAATAAAGAGAAACTAGCTCAGTTTCAGCAGTCTCAACAAGCATTAACGCTGCAGCTGAATCATTTACAAGAATCAGCTGTGAATGTTTCAGAGCAGTTAAACGGCATTAACAGCACAGTTGAAAATGCGCGCTCAGAGAAATTGAGCTTTGAGCAAGCAAGGTTTGAGCGTTTACCACAAGAGATCAGCGCTGATGAATGGCAAGAAAAGTGTCAGGCACAATTAAAAGCAAGGCAACATGATTTAAATACTTGCTCTGAACAATTGAAGCAGATCTTGCAAGCTGAAAAAGATAAAGAAAAAGATCTGACGAATATAGCTGAGCAGATCGAGATTTTACTAACTCAAAAAGCCACGCTTGAGTCGCGCTTTGAACAATGGCTTAATGAAAAGTCACAGAACTATGCAGACTTGAATGAAGAGCGAGTCTCTTACTTACTCACGCTTCCCGTAGCGGACATTAAGCAAACCTTGTCTGAGTTTAAACAGTTATCGCACGGCAAAGTAGAGCTATCAGGCAAGTTAAGTCATTTAAAAGAGAGCTTGCATAAGCATTTAGCGAAAGCGCTGACCGAGCTAACTGAGCAACAAATTAATGAGCAGTTAGTAATTTTAGAGTCTAAGTTTCAACAAACGCAACAACACTGGCTGAGTGTGAACACGCAGCTTGAACAACATCACAAAAATGTCGAAAAACTGGCAACTGAACAGCAAAAGCTCAATACGCTTCAGGCTAAGTATGAACACTGGCACTTGCTTGATAAATTACTCGGTGATGCCACAGGTAAAAAGCTGCGTAATATTGCGCAAACTCAGACATTAAAGATTTTACTGCAATATGCCAACCAACATTTAGCGAGTTTGTCTAAGCGATATCGCCTGACTGTGATTGGTCACTCTTTGAATATTGCTATCATTGATAAAGATATGGCCGATGAGCAGCGCTCCGTGAATACGCTTTCTGGTGGTGAATCTTTTTTAGTTTCTCTGGCTTTGGCGCTAGGGCTTGCTTCACTTTCTTCAAACAAAGTAAATATTGGTTCGCTATTCATTGATGAAGGCTTTGGCACGTTAGATCCTGAAACCTTGAGTGTGGCGCTAGATGCTTTAGATGCTCTGCAAGCACAGGGTAGAAAGGTGGGCGTGATCTCACACGTAAATGAAATGTCAGAACGCGTTGCCACGCAAGTACAAGTTAAAAAACAGCCCGGCGGTTATTCGAACGTATTAATAAAAGGTGCTTAATATGCCTGATTTTAAAGGTGAGCAAGCCACTCATTATGATGAAAGGATCACGCGGCTCGTGCCCGGCTACGAACTACTACATGGTTTGACAGCTGCACAATTAAACGTGCTGTTTCCTGATGAAGCGACAATCCTAATTGTGGGAGCAGGTACGGGTAAAGAGGTTATAGAGTTAGCTAAGCTTAATTCTACATGGTCTTTTATTGTGCAAGATGTTTCTGCTGATATGCTCGCAATCGCAGATCAAAATTTTACTAACTTGGGCATAAGTCATAGGGTAAAAATACAATGTGGTGAGTTAACGTCTCTAACTGAGCGTGTTGATTGTGCCCTATGTTTGCTAGTTCTACACTTCTTAGAAGATAACGGTGCAAAGAAAACGCTTTTAAATCAGATTAATAGTGTTTTAAAACCAAGTGCGCCTTTATTTCTTGTTGACCTTATGAAGCCAGAAACCCAGTTTGAACGAGAGGCGCAGTTAGTATTTTGTCGTACTCTGGGTTTAACTGAAATAGGCCAGACTCGTATGCGGCATAACTTAGTACATGAGTTTTATCCAATTGATCGAATGCGTTTAAGTGAACTACTCGATGAATGTGGTTTCAACGCTCCCCACCCTTTCTTTAAGGCGCTTGGTTTTACTGGGGTAAGTTGTAATAAGCGCACTGATACCAATCCGCAATAACACTTAATCATTTTGAGGGATTAAACCTGATGATAGCGGCGTTAAAGATTTCTCATTTACGACTGCATGGATGCAGAAGGTAGGGCAATGCAGGAGCAATTGCCGAGAACAATTAAATAACGAAATATTTGCCTTGCCTACATGGATGTAGGTACCTCAGCGATAGCAGGACGCGTGAGCGGTGCTAGCAACAAGGTTTTCTTGCCTCAAAAAAAGCGGATTGGTATGAGTTTTAAGCACTCGTGCGTTCTAACTCAGTTAAGAGCTCTACCAGCCGAGTTATCTTTATATTACTTAATTGCCTGTAGTCTAAATACGGACAGATCACTAAATTACTAACTTTGTCGATTGCGAACTCCTCATCTATCCATACCAAAGAGTTAGTAAAAATGTGATCTCTGAGTAATTTCTTGGCATATGTTCTGCCTGCAATAACATGAAATTTATAATTTTTTTCAGAGAAGTTTGGTGGACTAAAGAGCAGTGCTTCTTGGCTATGCCTTTGTAGCAGTACTTTATCTCGGTAGTCTTGCCAACGCTTAAAGTTAGTAAAATGATGATCTCGGTGCTGCCACTCAGCCAAGATTTTTGCATAAATATTGAAAACTTTACGCCAGCCATTACCACAAGCTTGGTTTATAGCATTGATCTCACCTGTGCTAAGTTCTTGTACTGATTGAAGATTGTGGTATTCAGACATGCTGGGCGGGTTTTCAACATAGATTGCGATTAAGCCCTCTTCTACTCCTAATCCTTGAGTTGATAATTTCATGATCTGTGTTGTGCTAGCAGGCTATCAAGGGCGTTGGCGAAGGTTTGCTTATCGGTGCTGTTTAATTTTGCTGGTCCCCCTGACATTTCTACACCACTGCTTCGCATAGTATCCATAAAATCCCGCATATTAAGGATTTGCTTGATATTGTTCTCAGTAAACTTTTCGCCTCTTGGGCTCAATGCAAAAGCGCCCTCCTCTAGTACTTCTGCAGCAAGTGGAATATCAGAAGTGATAACCAAATCGTCCTTCTTAACTCTTTTTACAATCTCATTATCAGCAATATCAAAGCCTTTGCTCACTTGGAGCAAGTTCACATATTGTGTGACAGGGACGCGCATACTATGATTTGCGACCAATGTTGTGTGTGTTTTAGTGCGCTCAGCTGCGCGGAAAAGTATTTCTTTGATAACTGCTGGACACGCGTCCGCATCGACCCAAATATGCATAAATAAGCTCTGAGTTAGTAAAAATTTGGTGTGGGTGATGATGATACCAATAAAACCTAAATCAGCAAGTGTAAAGCCCCTTTACACTCAAATTGAATATGGCTTATGAGGCTCAGTGTCATCTTATTTTCATAGAAACTCTTAAAATAGCGAGCTATCTTTCTGCCCATGAAAGATATTGAGATCATATTTTTACTAACTAAAAAGACGTTAAGCTTAATGATACTTTATAAAGATCAGCTTTTTACCAACTGGCTTTGTGACAGATCACGATTTTACTTACTGAATTCCCTTAATTAATTCTAAGATCATATTTTTACTAACTAAAGGTCTTTTTAATTGTTTATTTAAGGCTTCTAGATCATGTTTTTACTAACTAGATGACCAATTAGTTCTTAAAAGATCATTATTTTACTAACAGGCTTAGTAAAATAGTGATCCTAAAAGAGTTATCAATATTCAAATGCTAATAACTTTTCCATATAGAAGATGTTTTTTCACTAATAGGCGGTCATTGTAATAAGACTAACACTTCAGTTGATAAAATCATGATCTGTATGACCCAATAAAATAGCCAATTATTATAAGTGGGATTAAAGCTACTAGATTGGTAATGGAAAAAGCTTGAAGGTATTAATCATTAACAGTCCTTCAGAGAGTGTGTTAGTAATGCTAGTTCGTGGAGCTGTTTATTTAAGTAAACTTTATTGCCCTTAATTCAGATTAACTTAGTAAAATAACGATCTGAACATGAACTGCTAGTATGAGAATATGAACTTAATTGACCAAATTACGACGTGTCGACTTTGTGACGATGAACTTCCTTGCGGTGCTCGACCTGTTATTCAAGCCTCACCGGTTGCTAAAATTCTGATCTCAGGGCAAGCCCCTAGTTTGAAAGTTCATCAAACAGGAAAGTTATTCAACGATCAAAGTGGCGAAACCCTTAGAGATTGGCTGGGAGTAACCGAAGCACAGTTTTATGATACTGACTTGTTCGCTATTGTGCCGATGGCATTTTGTTATCCGGGTAGAGGAAAAAGTGGAGATATACCCCCACCGAAGATATGTGCACAAACTTGGCAGCAGCCACTACGAGATTACTTTAAACAAATACAATTGCACATATTAGTTGGTCAGTATTCACAGCGTTATTATTGTAACAATTTTAAATCAGTGACCCAGCTGGTGCAGCAATGGCCTTCTATGCTACCTGAGCGTATTGCTTTGCCTCATCCTAGTCCGAGGAACCAGCCATGGCATGCGAAAAACCCCTGGTTCGAACAAGCGTTAATACCTGAGCTAAAAGAACAAATAAAAAAGTTAATCACCGGTTAAAGTTATTTTAACGAAAAGGCATTGTTTTTTTAGATAAGTCAATACATACTTGCTTTGCATTACACATGATTACAAATATTAACAAGTACATTCTCAAGGATAGAATATGCTCAACAAGGTTACTGGCTGGTGTGCTGTTTTATTATCACTGATGGCCTTTTACCCTAGTAATATGACAGGTGGTTTGTCGTGTATTGGCTTCTATATAAGCTTGTTCGCAATGTTTATTGGTGCCTATGCAAGTAGTTTTGGCAAATATATTTACTTTTACTTGGTTTTTCTTTTTTCACTGATCAATATCTTCGTTATCAATGATGGAACGAATGTATTTTTGTTCTCACAGCAAAATGACTGGGTTTATGTTTTATCTATGTACGGTATTTTTGCAGTCGTGAGTGTTGTTTGTTTTGGTCTGCTCAGAAAAGAAACACTGCTAGCGCAACTAGATGCAGTTAATTAACCTGAGCTTAGGTTAATTAGTCTACTTTAATAAGTTGGTTATTCAATTAGCCAACTTACTTCCCTCCCCTCTTCCTTTTATATATCTCTTGCCTTCTGTACTTGGCGTTTTAGTGACTTCATGGTAGTTTTTGGCAAATTTATTTTCAAAGAGACAAAAGCCATGCCTAAGGCAAGTGAAATAAAAAAACATAATGCCATTGATTACAACGGTCGCGTAATGATTGTGCGTGATATCGAACGTTCAGTACCTCAGGGTCGTGCTGGCGGAAGTTTATACCGTATGCGTATGTACGATGTTGTTACTGGTGGCAAAGTTGATGAAACCTTTAAAGCTGAAGAAATGCTAAATCTGGCTGATTTAGTTCGTCGCCCGGTTATGCTTTCTTATATCGACGGTGAAGAACACGTATTTATGGATGAAGAAGATTACACACCATATAACATCAATACGTCTTCAATTGCTGAGCAAGTACTATTTATTAACGAAGAAACAAAAGGCTTGCAGGCTGTTTTAGTTGAAGGTTCGCCGGTTTCTATCGACTTACCATCGAGCGTAGAGCTAGTTATTGAAGACACATCACCTTCAATTAAAGGCGCTTCAGCAAGTGCACGTACAAAGCCAGCAACATTAACGACAGGTTTAATTGTTCAAGTACCAGAGCATATTTCTACAGGTGACAAAATCAAAATTAACACTGACGAGAAAAAATTCATGGGTCGTGCAGATAGCTAACCCCTTCGGCTGCGGTTTTTATTAACCGTAGCCAATAATTTTGCCCACTTCGATTTAACAAAACTTTAACCTTTGTGTCTTTCCTGATAGAATCCGTTCCTATTTTATTATTTGTCTTTTTTAGTGACATTAAATAGATATTTTTATTCTATTTTTGCTACGGATTAGCAAGGGTTTTTAATGAGTTATATTCCAGATACAAGTGCACAGGACTCACAAGTCGCCACATCTAAACAAACCAAAAAGTGGGTTATTTATACTGCTTCATTATTTGCATTTTTAACGTTTTGTTATGCTTTTATTCTTCCCCTAGTTGAAGGCTGGGTTGGGGGTAAATCAGCGATTTCTCTCGATAAACTTAAGCTGGCACAAGTCACACAAGGCGATTTTATCCGAGACTTTTCTGTACAAGGTAAAGTGATAGCAGCTCGCCGCCCTGTTTTATACAGCCCCGCACAAGGTACCGTTACTTATTTAGTAGATGCGGGCGATCGTGTAGAGATGGGTCAAGCGCTAGCGCAAGTAGAAAGCCCAGAGCTTCAGAGCTTGTTTGATCAAGAAAATACTCAACTCTCAAGGCTGAGAACGCAACTAGCGAGAGAAAAAATCCAGGCTAAACATATCCAGCTGCAGCAAGAAAACCGCATTGGCCAAGCAAGAGTTGCACTTAACGCCGCGAAAAGAGAAATGCGCCGTTCTGAAGAAGCAAAAGAAAATCAAATCATCAGTGATATCGATTTTCAAAAAGCCAAAGATGATCTTGAAAATGCACTGCGCGAGTTTGAACATGTGAATAAAGAAGTGGCGCTACTAAAAGAAAGTCAGCAATTTGAAATTCAAACCTATGAATTTGAATTTAATGCACAAAAGGTAAAAGTCGCTGAATTACAAAGGCAAGTGTTAGGCCTTGAAGTACGTTCTCCGGTTGCTGGTTTGGTAGGCAATTTAAATCTAGAACAAAAAAATACAGTCAGTAAAAACCAGCCATTAATGAGTGTCGTTGACCTCAGTGAATATGAAGTCGAAGTGTTAATTCCAGAAACTTATGCCGATGATTTAGCCCTAGGCATAGAAGCCGAGATCAATTTTAACGAGCAAAGCTTCATGGGAAACCTAGTTGCCATGTCTCCTGAAATAACCAAGGGGAGTGTTCAGGGGAAAGTGAGATTCACGGGCACAGCGCCTGATAATTTAAGACAGAATCAGCGGCTCACGACACGCTTGATACTAGAACAAAGATCGCAAGTAAATTATCTACCAAGAGGCCGATTTTTACAAAGCTATGATGGTATGCACATCTATGTACTACGTGATAACGAAGCGGTAAAAGTGCCAGCAAAGCTCGGTACGAAAAGTTTATCTAAAGTCGAGGTGATTTCAGGCCTCGCGCTTGGCGATACTGTAGTTATTTCTGATTATCGAATTTTTGAGAAGGCTTCAAGCGTCAGAGTCCTTCAATAAAATATATTAATTAAGTTTGCTCAACGGAGTAGCAACTTATCTCATCGTTTTGGAAGAATAAAAAAATAAGGAAAGGAAATGTTGAAAATGACTGGGCTTGCAAAAGCCTACATAACTTCTGATATTAAAACACAGGCGCTCCAGCCATTTGATTTAGCTATAGGGCAGGGAGAGTTTGTTTCTGTCATCGGTCCTTCTGGTTCGGGTAAAACCACTTTTTTGAATATTGCTGGGCTACTCGAAAATCACAGCGATGGCGTATACGAACTCGATGGGAAAGATGTTTCTAAGATGTCTGATAAGCAAAAGTCGGCTTATAGAAATGAAAAAATTGGCTTTGTTTTCCAGAGCTTTAACCTGATCCCAGAACTTAATTTATACGACAATATTGATATGCCTCTGCGCTATCGAAAATTCAATGCAAAAGAGCGTGATGAGCGCATCATGAAAGCGTTAGAGCAAGTTGGCCTTGCTGGTCGTAAAAATCATTATCCAACACAATTATCGGGTGGTCAGCAGCAACGTGTTGCTATTGCCCGTGCGATTGCAGGTTCGCCAAGTGTTATTTTTGCCGATGAGCCTACAGGTAATTTAGACTCAAAAATGGCTCAAGGTATTATGACATTGCTGCAAGACATTAATGCGTCAGGCACGACGATTATTATGGTGACCCATGATAATGAGCAGGCACAACTTGCGCAGCGAATTGTGCAAATAAAAGATGGTGTGCTAAGTGAAGAGTCGCCTATTTTGACTCAAGCTATCGCTTAAGGAGTCAAAATGTTTTCATATTATGTGAAATTAGCGATGATTAGCTTTAAGCGAACACCATTACTTAGTTTTTTAATGGTCATGCTTATTGCTATGGGCATTGGCGCAACAATGACGACCTATACCGTCAACTATATGATGAGCCAAGACCCCATACCTTCAAAAAGCGATAACTTATACTCAGTACAAATTGATAGTCGAGGTGATGGCGTAGATTATAGTTACCTCGATACTATCCCACCAGAAATGACTTATCAGGATGCAATGAGCATCCTCAAATCTGATATTCCCAAATATCAAGCTGTGATTAGTGCAATCCGTACGACCGTAAAAAATCCAGCAAAGCATGGCACTGCAGTAACAAGAGAAGTACGTACAACCAGTGCTGACTTTTTTCCTATGCTTGAAGTGCCATTCTTATATGGCAGAGGCTGGGATGAAACGGCGGATAACAACGCAGAGCAAGTTGTTGTATTAACTAAGCAAGCAAATATGCGCTTTTTTGACGGAGAAAACTCAATTGGCCAAACACTGCAGTTAGGTGAGGATTTATATCAAGTAGTGGGCGTGCTTGATGATTGGTTAATAGTTCCTAAGTTCTATGGCCAAAATAATACTATGTATTCACAACCTTTCGATATTTTCATGCCATTTAGCACACAGGTAAGCAAAGAAATTTTTACCACATCTCTAATTAATCTCGCGTGTTGGAAACCGGCTGAAGATGAAAGTACAGCTGCTTTTCTTGCTTCTGAATGTACTTGGATCAAAATTTGGGCTGAGCTAGAAAATGATGAAAAAAAGCAGCAATTCCAACTGTTTTTAGATAACTATGCGCAACAGCAGCAAGCACAAGGGCGCTTTGCTAACCGCATTTTGAATAAACTTGTATCAGTTAAACAATATCTTAGCGAACAAAAGATTGTCCCTGAAGATAGCAAAATAGCAGTGTCGCTTGCCGCATTATTTTTGATTGTTTGCTTACTTAATTGCATGGGGCTGATGATGGCGAAATTCCATGGTAAAGCCGGAGAAGCAGGATTGCGCCGAGCTGTCGGGGCGAGTCGACAACATTTAATTGCACAATTTTCAGTGGAACTAGCGGTTGTAGGCTTTATTGGGGGCGTTTTAGGTCTGCTTTTAGCACAACTTGGCTTAGTTGCTATGACGAATTTATACAGTCACTTGCATAGTTCGCTAATGCAAATGAATACCCTGATTGTGGTTATTACTTTGGCTTTAGCTGTAGTGATCAGCTGCATTTTTGGTTTGATACCGATTCTAAAAGCCAGCCGAATTCAACTTTCAAGTCAGCTAAAAAGCTTATAGGAGTTAATTATGAGAGATTTAGCCCCGATAATTAAAGCTTTATTTAAAGAGAAACTGGTACCTTTTCTGCTGATTTTACAGATAGCAGTTACTTTTATGGTGATGGTGAATGCTGTAAATATGATCAGTGAGCGCGAGAAGTTGATGTCTAGGCCCACTGGTGTTGATGAAGAAAATGCTTTTTATGTTTTGACGAATTTGCAGGGACCTGCTGAGAATTATATCGCAAACTTGAGCCATGATTTGGCAAGCTTACGCGCAATTGAGGGGGTTGAAGCGGTCTCCCCACTCAATGGTGTACCTCTAGGATTTTGGGGGAGTCATGTTACAGTTTATCGAAATCTTGGCGATGAATATGCAATAGATAATGCCGGTTATTATGGTTCTGATGAGCATATTGTTGAAAACTTAGGCCTTAATTTAATCGCCGGAGAAAACCTGACTCTAAGTGACACGACCATTACCGCGACGGGTAGTCATAATATCTCTGCGAATATATTAATTACCAAAGCCTTTGCTGAGCTAGTGAGCCCTGAGGATTGGCAGCAAGCAGTGGGAAAAACAATCTATATCACTAATACACCTCATAGGATTAAAGGCGTCGTTGAGGCACTGCAAGGTGCTTGGCCAAGGTGGTATGGTGTTGACGGCACAATTATTTCGCCAGTGATCGATGTATACAACACAATTCGTTATTTTGTGCGTGCTAAACCCGATCAGCTTGATAATGTAATGGAAGAAGTTAACAAAGTACTGCTAAACACACCTGGGCGCGTCATTGAAAAAATGCAGACGATGGAAGAGGTGAGACTAAGGGCGTATAAAGATGATAATGCGAGTAGCAAGCTACTTATATCAGTCTGTATTGGATTATTACTTGCGACAAGCTTAGGCATTTACGGGCAAGCTCGCTTTTCGGTTAATCGTCGTAAAAGGCAGATAGGCACGCGCAGAGCATTAGGGGCAAGTAAAGGTCAGGTTATTCGATTCTTTATGCTTGAAAATGCCGTGGTCAGCCTTACGGGACTTGTTATTGGCTTTATTGCAGCATTATCTCTTAGTGAACAATTTGCTCAACATTTTGGTTTAACACCAGTGCCGTTGCCGTATTTATTATCGGGTATGGTTGCACTGTTTGTGTTAGGGCAGCTATCAGTGAGTTATCCTGCACTGCAAGCGTCAAGAGTGGAGCCTGCTATCGCAACGCGCAGTGCTTAAATACTTTCGCTTAATTGAAAAAGCCAGATCATGTTTTTACTAGGTAAAATTTTGATCTGGCTTTATTGTGTCTGAACAGTTATTTCAGCATCTCTTTATTGATCAATTGCTTAATCTCTTTCACTAAAGCAATACTGGCCTCATTATCGCCGTGTACACACAAAGTATCTGCCTTCAGTGTGAGCATGCTTCCTGAGCCCGTTGTGACTGTGCCTTGAGTCAACAACTGCTGGACTTGTGCCATTAAGGCAGGCTTGTCATGCACTGCATTAGGTTCACTTCTTGGGGTTAAACGCCCTTCGTTGGTATATAAGCGATCCGCAAATGCTTCAAACAACAATGGTAGGTTATATTTTTCAGCCATAGCCAAGTGCGACGCTTGCTCGTTGGTCGCCAGTAACATCAATTTTAGTGGCTTGGCATAGCTACTCACTGCCTGCATAACCGTCTCCAAAATGCCGTTATCGGCCATCATATCGTTATACAGTGCACCATGTGGCTTTACATAGCTAATTGATAAACCATGAACTTGTGACATGCCATCTAAAGCTGCAATTTGATAGTGCAAACAATTTACTAACTCATCATGACTGAGCTTCATAGAGCGGCGACCAAAACCTTGCTTGTCGGGATAGCTTGGGTGAGCACCAATTTGCACATTATGCTGTTTAGCAAGCGTGAGGGTTTGAGCCATCACATCCGGGTCACCAGCGTGAAAGCCACAAGCAATATTTGCCAAATCAATTACTTGCATAGCGTGGCTATCTAAACCCATTTGCCACGCACCAAAGCTTTCACCTAAATCGCAATTTAATAACATGTTTGCTTCCTTTAAATACTGACAGGGAGTTGGCCTTCAGGCTTTTCTAAACCCAAAATCACTTTAGCGAGCGCAGTAAACGCAGGACCAGAGATCATATTTTTACTAACTACATCGACATTGTAGGCGTAACTGGCCAAAACTGCTTCTGCGTATGGTGCATAAGTCGGGATCTCATAAGGGGCGCGCAGGCTAATAAATAGCGTTGGCTTTTCAGCAAATTTTGCCTGCTTAAGCAGCGCTAGTAATGCTTTTGGCTGTTCATTACGTTTGAGCTTAAAACTGTCAAGGGCCTTTACATCATCCATACCACCAATCTCCACTGCACTTTGTTGTGGGCTGGCATGGGCGGCTATGATCAGGTCTGAGTTAGTAATATTTTGATCTGCCTGTTTTGGATCAAATCCTTGCAAGCTACTGCACGTAATATTTAACTCTTGCTTGCTTAAAGAGAGCAGAGCTTGCTCAAGAGCATGGCATTTTTGTGTATCAGGCATGACCAAATGAATGCGCTTATGTTTAGCTTGAATTGGCAGTAGGCCTTGGTTTTTTACTTGAGTGATGGCCGCAACAGCGAGTTCACTTTCAAGTTGACGGTGACTCGGGTTACCTAATGTCGCTTTAGCAATGGCGGCAGAGCGGTGTGCTTGGCTTGCTAAAAACTGTTGCTTGAGTGAAATAATACGCTGTGCCGATTGTGCTATTTCAGTTTTATCTAGCTCACCTAGAGCAACTGCCGCATTCAGTGCACTCATTAGTTCATCAAGCTTTTTTATATCGTCAGGGGTACGAATGGCAATCGGCATCAGAGCTATATCAACCCCGGCTTTAAAGGTTTCAATCACTGCGGATGTTGGGGTAAAGAAATGGCTGATCCCCGCCATATCAAGTGCATCTGTGACTGTTACGCCTTGGTAGTTGAGCTTTTCTCGTAGCAAGTCATGCATAATTTTACGCGACAATGTAGCCGGTTTAACCATGACCTCACCTTGCTTATTCACAAAGGTGCTGTTATCGAGTGCAGGGTATTGAATATGCGCCGTCATGATCATACCCGGCGCGTGCTTATCAATAATGTACTTAAAAGGCGCCAGCTCTACTTGTTCAATGCGTTTTAAATCGTGTTTAACAAGCGGCAAACCAGTGTGGCTATCGACCGAGGTATCACCATGACCCGGAAAATGTTTTAGCGCTGAAATAACATTTTGCGCTTCAAATGCTTCAACTTGTGCGGCGCCCATTTTGGCAACTTCGAGTGGGTTCTCTGAGAAAGCGCGAACGTTGATCACAGGATTATCTGCGTTGTTATTCACATCCACGGTTGGCGCAAAGTTTACATTAATACCAAGGCTATTTAGTTCTTTACCAATGGCGGTGGCCACTTCACTTGCATAGTGAGTACCGTGTTTATGATAGGTGGCTCCTATGCTCATATTACCCGTGAAAGAAGTCGCCTCAGCACGGTTGATTCGAGCTACACGGCCACCTTCTTGGTCAATCGATATAAACAAGGGTTGTGGATGTTTAGCTTGCTGAGCAGCCGATTGTAACTCATTGGTGAGTTTTACGATTTGCGCAGTATCTGGCACGTTTTCGGCGAATAAGATCACGCCACCAATATGGTGTTTAGCAATCAACTCGGCAAGTGGTTTAGGCAACTCGGTCATACCTTGTCTACAGGCTTTTGACTCGCCACTTTCGCAGTAATAACGAAAATCTAGCATCAACTTTTGACCAAGTTGTGCTTCTAAAGGTAGTTCAGAGGCATGATTGAGCGATTTCGCTGCACCGCTGGCACTGATTGTCATGGCGATCACCATCCCGATATTTTTTAAAAATTGCGTCACAGGCTACCTAAATTATCTGGCCTTAAACTGAATGGGTTAATTTAGCATTTGCAGCAATAGATTGATAACCCGAACGACTAAACATACAGTTTTTAACAATTTAATGTTGAGTAATTTATAAACTCTCAAGTCTATAGGAGAGCATTTATACAAGGAAATAAGGATTATGTTTTGATTAGACTCACTTCTTTCTCAGCGTTTAAGCTGGCTAATATTGCTTTAATAAGTTTTACACTCACAGGTTGTGGGTCCGACGTGGCGCCAGAGGTCCCACCAATTGATAAAACCAAACTTTCAGAGCAGGTCGGTATAGGCCAAGACGGCGAGCTACAGCTGCATTTAGAGAATATAAGGTTGGCTTATAACTTGCCGGCGATCACAGCCTTAACAGTAAAAGACGGACTTGTGTTTGAAATAGCCAGTACAGGCTATCGCGATATACATACCCAAACTTTAGTAACTGATAATGATCGTTGGGCTATTGGTTCACTAACAAAGTCTATGACGGCAATGGTCGCTGCGCGATTAGTAGAGCAAGAGGTAATTTCTTTTGACAGCACTATTGCCGATATTTTTCCCGAACTTAAAGGCCAAATAAGGGCCGAGCATGAATCAATCTCGTTAAAGCAGTTATTAAATATGACATCGGGGTTAAAAAAAGATATCGATATAAAAGATAGGCGCTGGTTCGATATCTCGAAGACAACACTTATGTTGCGAAGTATGTTGACAAAAGAGGTGCTTAATACCGCACCTGTGCAAAAGCGGGGGCAATATGAATATAGTAATGTAGGCTATACTATTGCCGGACATATGCTTGAGCGGGTGACAAACCAAACTTGGGAGCAACTGATAAGCGAGGAATTATTTTCGCAATTAGGCATTACAAACTTTGGTTTTGGTGAGCCGAGCTTTGAACAAAGTGATCAACCCAAAGGGCATACTTATAAAAATGGAAAATGGCAAGCTATCACTGCTGGCAAAGAGATCATTCCAAAAGTATATGGCCCTGCGGGTACTGTTAATATTAGTTTGTCAGAGCTCGCCTTATATTTATCTAAGGTATTAGAGGGTATGAAAGGTGGTGACAATATACTTAGTAAAGAGAGTTATAAAACCTTACATACGATTTATAGTGAAGCTCAAGAGCCAGGAGTAGGCTATGCGATGGGTTGGTTTGCAAAGCTAGATAATACGGCATTTCGACATGATGGTTTCACAGGGTCTTTTTCTGTTAGTAGCTTTTTATATCCAAATGAAAACAGTGCTTACTTTATTGCTGTCAATGGTGATACGGAGAATGCGGCAAAAGCCCTTTTCGCAGCGTTAGAACTATTAAGAGAAAGAAACTTTAGCAACTAAATCATGAACTTTAAATTTTGTTAAAGTTAAAGTCAGCTAACAGCGCTGTAGGCTCATAGAGTTAACTTTTGTGGGTTTCGGCAATTATTTGTCGAAGCTCAAAACTGTTTGCTTGCTCCTCCTTTATGACACTTGTCATATCAATCAATGACAAAGCTCACTGAAACTCTTTTTCGCCTTTCGCCATACTAAACCCATCAAAGTTAATCTCGCACTGAGGAATTGGTTATGGAAAGCATCATGTGGGCAGTTTTAGGTATGGCATATAGTTTAATCGCATTCGCATTAAGCTCTTATAAATACAATCGCGGTAAGCCGTTTAATGGTAAATCAAGAAACACCGAGGTGAACTATGACTAATTCAGCAGTAGTTTCAGTTAAAAACTTACACCATAGCTATGGTAACAAAGCCGTGCTTAAGGGCTTAGACTTCTCGCTACAAGCGGGCCGAGTTTACGGGTTTTTAGGTGCCAATGGCGCAGGTAAAACAACGTTAATTAACTTGCTACTCGGCCGATTAAAAGCGTCACAAGGTAGCGTTGAAATACTGAGTAGTACAGCGGGTTCTGGTGCTGCGAAAGCTAAAGTAGGCGCTATGCTACAAATCGGCAGTTTACCTGCGAATTTGACTGTACTTGAACAACTCAATCTATTCGCGAGCTACTATCAGTCCCCAATGTCTGTATCTAAAGCACTGCGTTTGAGTGACTTAAATGCCCATGAAAACACAGCATTTAGCAAATTATCCGGTGGTCTAAAGCAACGCTTGTTGTTTGCCATTGCCATTATTGGCGACCCACAACTGGTATTTTTAGATGAGCCTAGCTTGGCAATGGACGTAAATGCCCGTCAACAAATGTGGCAAACCATTCGACAATTAAAAGCACAGGGTAAAACGGTGATTTTAACCACGCATTATATGGAAGAAGCTGAAGCCCTAAGCGATGAGCTATTCATTTTAAATGAGGGAAAGATCATCGCACAGGGCTCGCCAAGTGAGTTAAGTCACAATATGCAGTTAAGTGAAGTGAGCTTTGCTTGTGAACTAAATGAGTCTGAACTTTCGACATTATTACCTGAGTGGTCGTGGCTGGTAAATGAGGGTAAGGCAACAACTCGATGTAAATCACCAAACACACTTTTAAAGCAAGCATTTGCAAATGGGCTTAGCTGCGACTTACTCAGCGTTAAACCTTCATCGTTAGAGCAAACCTTTATTTCACTCACAGAAACCGCTGAACACGAAAATGAAACACCAGTAAATTCAGCATCAGACAAATCAGCCAAGGAGCAAGCAGCATGAGTAACATAAGTTTATATAGTCTTAAACAAGAAGCGTGGTGCGACTCTAAAAGTGTATTTAGAAACTTAGGCTTTGTGATCCCGACTTTGGCGTTTCCATGCGCCTTTTACTTGTTTTTTGGTGTCGCTATGGGAGATGAAAAAACCAGTAGCTATTTGCTAATAAACTACATCATTTTTGGGGTGATGGGCCCAGCTTTATTCAATTTTGGGGTCAATGTCGCAACCGATAGAGAGCAAGGCTTATTGGCGTTGAAACAACTATCGCCTATGCCTGCTAGTCAGTACTTAATGGGTAAAACTTTTACGGCCTTAGTGTTTTCGACCTTGATATTTATTCTTCTTTCTAGTTTTGCTGTGTTATTCGCAGGCGTAAGTATGTCGCTACTTAAGTGGGGTCAGGTATATGCATTAGCGCTGTTAGGCACTTTACCATTTTGCATGCTTGGCTTAGTGATGGGCTTAAGTTTTTCAGCCAAATCGGCTCCCGCGCTTGTTAATCTAATTTATTTACCCATTTCGATGCTGTCAGGTTTATGGTTACCTATTACTATGTTTCCTGAAGCACTACAGTGGTTTGCATGGGTATTGCCAAGCTATCACTTATCTCAATTAGGGCTGAGTATTTTAGAGATGCACCAAGGCTTTAATTTAGTGTGGCATTTATTAGGCGTTGCATTATTTACATTGCCGTGTGGATATCTAGCAGCAAAAAAGTACAACGCCATGAAATAAAATCATATTGTAACGCCCCTTTACAGAGAGGGGCTTTACCTCTGGGCTTCATTCCTTTACTCTTAACCTGTTGTTAATTATTTCTTAAAAAACATGAAGTTTAGTTTTCAGATTTTCCAGTTCGATTGTGAACACAAAATCCTTACCCGCCACGGAAAGGTTATTAAGCTAAAAGACAGAGCTGCGAATATGCTCAAGTTCTTTATTTTGAATAACGATAGAATTCTGTCTAAAGCAGAGCTATTAGAAACGGTTTGGCCAGAAAAAACCGTGTCTGAACAAGTCGTCTTTCAGAATATCAGTCACTTACGTGCTATTTTTGGTAACGATGCCATCAAAACCTTTTCAAAAAGAGGTTACCAATGGCAATTAGAGCTTACTGAAGTCACAGAGCAAGCTGAAGAAGTTGTCGCGGCCCCAGCGTCACAAGCGGCTACTAGCACAGCACCTGTTGCAGAAGAAAGCAAAGCTGTGAGTGAGTCAAAAAATAATGAAAGCTCAGACAGTGCTCAGCAAAATGCTGCGCCTGCTTCTGAAAGTTCACCTGAGCAGCCTGCAAAAGAGAGCAAGTCGACAGCTTGGCTAGGCATCTTAGGCGCCGCATCATTAGTTGTAGCAACAGCAATTTGGATGGCTGTTAAGTCTTAATCTATTTCTCTCTCTTTCTTTTATAAAGCGATGGTAAACATCGCTTTATTGCCCTCTACTTTTTCTATAAAAGTCATAACCTTAAAAACTCTTTTGAACTTTTCTGTACGCATCTTGGTCAGCTATACCAACCCTCTTAATTAAACGAGCTATTTTGAGGCAAGAAAAACTTGTAGATATTGAGGCGAAAATTTTGATGTCTAGTTGTTCTCGGCAATTGATCCTGCATTGCTCTACCTTCAGCATCCATGCAGTCGTAAATAAGAAATTTTTAACGAAGCTAGCGTCAGTTTTAGTCCCTAAAAATGATAGAGTATTATTGAGGGGGGGTATTTTATACAACTACTACCAAGGAAGCATAATAATGAAATTATCAACAGTATTTGCAGTAAGCTTATTAATTAGCAGCTCTCTTTTTAGTCACTTTAGTTACGCCGAAGGGCGCAGTATTGAATATGGCGAGATGAATCAAGTGCGCGACATCGCCACTAATCAGACAAAATCAAAGTATTTCAAAACTGCATTTAAACTGACAATTAATAACCCCCGACATTAAGTTTAGTGATGTAAAAGTTTGGCTTGAGCGAGAGGGCCAGTTAATTGCCAATGCAGTCATTGATAAAGAAGGAAATATCAGTCTACCTATTCTGCCTCAAGACGAAGCAGAGAAGACTATGTTACACACAAATAAAAATAAAGATGATGTGGGTATTAGCTTATATACGGATGTGACCCCACTTGATAGTGATTTGCTTAAATATTACGACGTATTTGTTTTGCTTGATGATATTAACGGTTTCACCGAGCAGATGGCAGGTGGATTTTCTATTTTCATTCCTAGCATGGACGAAATCAAATTCACCTTTGATGCCCCCGCAACCATTACTGTAAAAGACAGCAAAGGCAAAACCAAAACATACAAAACAGGCGATGAGTTTGTGATTGAAATTCCAAAAAAGAAACGCTGGATGCAAAGCGACACTTGGCTGCAATTTAGTGCTTTACCAACTAGATACGAGCCGATTAATTAACTTTAATATTTTCTGAACACTATATTCAATCCGAAACTTATACCCTTGTAGGTCGTCGTTTACGGCGACAACACATTTGGTGTTATTTTTCAGGTCTAAGCTATAAGTTTAAATTTTACATCTTATAATTGACCTTCTCATAGAAGCAAACCCTGTAGGCGTGATTTTACATCGCGCAATCTACCCCACACCAAAGCAAACCCATTAGGCGCGATTTTATATCGCGAAATTTACCCCGCACCAGAGCAAACCCTGTAGGCGCGATTTTATATCGCGCAACGTAGCTCAGCACTCAAATATCGCTTTACTCAAAACCGTAAAGCCCCTTTACAAACTAACACTGTAATCTGCTTTACTGTCACTAGATCAACAATTGAACGCTACTTGGGTAAGGTTACTCGAAGTCATCATCAAGGAGATATGACATGGAAGATTTTAGCCCTAGCGATTTAAAAGCAATATTGCACTCCAAACGCGCCAATTTGTTCTACTTAGAATATTGTCTAGTAATGCAAAAATAATTTTCTGAGATGATGGTATATCTATTAATCAAGCTGCATTACGTATGCTTTCACAAACCGGCGAGCTAGCAAGCTTTAAACTTACTTCTTACCTCTCCAGCTTGTGAACTCTATTTGGCCTTTGTGTATTATTGAAGTGTATCATTCGATCTAACAAAGGTATCTTTGTCATTTTGTTTAAAGTAAATAGGGTAAGTTTGGGTAACTTTTCTAAAATCGGCATGGTCTTGCGCCTGTATATGCAGATGAGGTTCAGAAGTATTACCAGAGTTACCACATTCACCGAGTAAAGTTTCGCCTTGCTTAACCTTATCACCCACCTTCAAGGCGATGGAGTTTTGTTTCATATGAGCGAGTAGCACATAAACGTTATTGCTATGTTTGATGGTAACAAAATTGCCTACGGGGTTGGCTTTATCACTGTCGCCAATGGCAACATCGGGCAGACCGCTCTCAGCAGATACCACTTCCCCATCAATTGGCGAATATAAAGGTGCGCCAAAGCATGTGTAGTCAGTGAGTTTTTTAGAGGGCATTCCGTCAGCATCGAGTGTTGAGTTTGGTAAAATAAAATCAACGGCATAGCGTTGTGATATAGCCGGGTAGTGGTGGTTATATAAAACACTGTTGCCACCTTGTCCAACGACTGCGAGTGATTTGAATGGGTTGTTTAAAGTAATGGCGTTGTCGAAAGTGGTTTTCTGATACTGAATAAACTCTTTGCCCATAAATAAACAAAAGCAGCCCATTACGGCAAGTATAGGCCAATTGACTTGTTTGCTAGGTAATATGGCATATGCAATTGAAAAGATGCAGCTGGCAATAACAAAATACTTAAAGCCATTATACAAGCCTTCACCCATTTGAAATTCTGGCAGTCTGCTGGTGTTATAAAAGGCGATAAAGGCGTAAAACGCGCCAATAATCAATAGTTTTATCCAATAACTATGTCCAAGCTGAATAAGGTTTTGTTGCCAATAATCTATGCCAAATTGACCTTTCATTAACTGATATATCAACAATCCCAAGTGAGTCAGCACACTTACTGCTAAAAATAAAAACAGCGCATTATATAAAACGCCCGCTTTTTGGCTGGCAATTAAAAAGCCAGCTAACAGAATTGCAATAATGATATTCACATAGTTCATAATTTTTCCTCGGTGATTTTTTTTCAGCGTATAACAGTGAAGTATGTAATTGATAGCATGAGGAAAACACTATATTGTTCAGTATCAATTATTGAGACGGAGCAGTGCAAAATATGCGACTTCACACCAAACAAACTATTTCTTTTTGCTTGAATGCTGTTCGTAAAGGGTTAAAGATGCAAGGTTTAAGCTATGCACAAGTTGCCGAAGTAATGGGAGTATCAGAAGCAACCATTAAGCGTATGCTGCACGATGATTCGATCCGTTTTGATAGGTTATTAACCTTGTGTAATTTAGCCAAGCTTTCCATGGCGGAGTTAATGGCACAGGCCGAAGAAAAACCTGCTAGCCATAGTTATTTTACCGACGCACAAGACGCGGCTTTTGCGAACTATCCTCAATTATTGGCATTTTTCTCATTACTTGCATTTGAAAAGCAATCGCCTGATGACATCGCTCATACCTATGATTTATCGCCCTCTGAGTGTTACTTATACCTTCGCGCGTTGGAGAATATTGGCCTCATCAAATTATTAAAAGACGATAAAGTGCAGTTTTTATTTAACTTGCCTATTGGTTTTTCCCCTACTAGTTTAGTACTCAAGAGAACTTTAATTGATAAAGTGAATCGCAGTCTGGAAACATTTTTCTCTGAGCCAGAGAGTGAGGATTTTGCGCTGGTTAAGCCTCTGCATTTACCTACAAATGTGCATATAAAAATGCTGGAAGAACTTAGTCAGATTGTTGATAAATATGCGCAAATGTCTGAGGTTTTTGGGCATGAAGGTGACGCTGTCACCAGAGAAGTGCTCATTATGAATTACTTAGATGTCCCTGAGCCTGAGTTGGCGTTAAAGCCTGTGCCTAAAATGTAAGAAGTAAGCTTATCTTAAAGTCGAATAACAATCTAAGTCGCCCTGAACAACTCAGGGCGATTTAGACTTTAGCTTATTCTTCATAACCATTAGCAAAGGTTCTTACTAACGCTTCTATTTCAGTAAATGTTTGTTCACTGTTTTCATTAAACGCATCGGCGTTGGTCAACAAAACAAAGCCGTTTTTACGTTTTAGGTCGGCAAATATTTTATTGCGTACGCCAAAGTCGGTGCCGCCATGAGAAATAAACTGCTGGTCGATATTCCAAAAGTAGCCATGGTGGAGCACGGTTTGTGTAGGCTCATATTGTATCGATAGCATGTTTTTAACGGCGTTTTGATCAAGTACTTGTTCATCACCGATTTTGCCTTCATGGATACTGGCAAGCAAAAATTGACTCAAGTCTTTCACGCTAGAGACTGCATTACCATCGCTGTATGTGACAGAGCCGTAATCTGGCAGAGTGAATAATTCGCCGGTTTGTGGGCTAAATCCCGCTCGCTGAACAATGGGCTTTTGAGGTTTGTCGATGGCCCATTCTGTGTTGTGCATATTGAGTGGACCAAACACCGTTTTTTGGCTCAAGCTAGGTAGGCTTTGCTGACTATCTTGTTCAAGTACGAAGCCGGCCAGTGCTGCGCCAACATTAGAATAAATAGACGCTTCACCCGGCGTTAGTCCAAATTGGCTGCTAAAATTTTCATTAAAATAATAGTCACCTTGTGCTGACAAATAATTTTCGAAAAAGCGTGGCATATCTGGGTCAATTTCTTGCGGGCAGTTGTTATTCTGTGCCAATAAGTTCATTAAACTGCTGTGGTTGTCACGTAAATAGTAGCTACACAAATAGACGGCGTTATTGTCGAGAATACCACTGCTGTGGGTGATCAAATGTCTTAGGGTAATGGGTTTATCAGATGTCGGGTTATCAATTGAAAACGGCAGCAGTGGCGCGATGTTTTTATCTAATTTGATCTGCCCTTGACCTTCTGCATGAGCCAGTGTGGCACCCAGCAGAGTCTTACTGACTGAAGCGAGGTAAAAGCGACTATCTGCTGTCACTGGGGTTCCGCTTTCATCTGCGATCCCAAAACCATTTTGATAAACCACTTTGCCGTCATGAATTACGCCCACTGCGATGCTGGGAATATTGCCTTTGGTTTGTAATTGCTCAAGTGAGGCTTCGAATTCATCTACTGCAAGTGTTGGGTGAGTGTGTTTGTTCAGTTGCTCAAGCGCAAAGTCATAACTTGAAAAGCGTGCTTCGTCGAATGAATGAACTGAGAAGGCGCTCTGTGCGTGCTTTGGCACAATACCTGTTAACTCAAATGCTTTACCTTGAGCGTTGCGATACACCTCGTTTGAAAGGCCGATCTCCCAGCCATTTGGCAGCGTAAACGTTAATATGTCAGACAGTGCGCCTGAGGTTGGTTCGCCAACAGTATGAATATGGTCGAACTGTTCTAAAGTCATAGCCAGCACTTCGCCTGCACTTATAGTCATTTGACTGGTTAGCAAGTAAACTGGGTTCGTATAAGCGCTGTCATTTTTAAGCACTTGATACCTAACTGGTACGCCCATGCCAGCAGGTGTCACTGCTTGTTTATTAACTGCGAGTACGGTTTTATTTGCAAAATAGTTGGCAACTTCTAAGGCGATGGCATCGTGTCCACCTTGATTATTACGTATATCTAAAATGAGGCCATCAGTATCTTTTAATTGTGCCATAACTTTATCGAGTAATGTTTCTGCAGCTGCCAGTTGTACTTCGGCGGTGGCATCATCGGTGTCGCTAAAACTCTCTAAGTTATTGAGCACAATAATCCCGACATTGTCAGCGGTTTTGCCCCAAAGTAAGGTCGGAAAATCACTCTGCGCAGGAAATTGCGACATGCTGTCAGGTTGTAAGTAAGCTTTGCTAATTTCAGTATAATGGCCAAGCATGGTATTAAATACGTCATCTAAACTGGTTTGCTCGCCTGCTCTTAAAAAGTTTCCTTGAATACCGACCGCGGCTTTCATAAAAGGGCTGTCTTTACCGACATAAAAGTTGGCATCTTTGGCCCAGATATTCACGTGTCCGTCTTTTAATGGGGCAACCATTGCTGCGAGTGTGCTAAATAGTGCTTCGTCAGTCATGTCGTCACTAATTTGCGGTTTAAATTTTACATATTGCTGTGACCAATCAACGCCTCTTAACTCAAAGAAGGCATAGTAGTCGTTAAAGGCATGCCAAAAATACTCAAAAACTTGGTTTGGACTTGCGCTCTCAGTGACATTAATTGGTGTATTACACAGCGCTGGTAGGGTTTTATTTGTGGTATAGGTTTGGGCATGAATTTCGCCTTTTTCTCGCAAGCTTAATGTGGTATCGGTTGATTTAAGTTCAGCGATGAAGTCTTTATTGGCTTGTTCATGACTTAATTGGTTCACTTTTATGCAACCAAAAGTATTGTATTCATAAGCACTTACCTTGTTATCTTGAATGTCTAACACGGCGCCGTAAGCGGTTTTATTCCATACGCCTTCGGCTTTTTGCAGTTCGGTGCGCGTATCTTTGTCACTAGAACATCCGCTTAGTACTAGGGTGGCGAAAAGTGCGGTTGCAATGGGTGTACGAGAAAACAATTTGACTGACATTTTTTATATCCCTTGATGAAATGAGCGTTTAGCTTAGAGGGATGAGGGGTAATAAACTGTTGTTAAGTTGCGCGAAAATGTGTGTTTTAAGGTACAGCTTTAAACACTTTTCAACATTCTTTTTGAGTATTTCGACTAGCGGGTAGGCGATATGTACTTGTTAAAAAAGCCACATTGTGGGGTGTGGCTTCTAGTTGACTAAAATACTGTCTTTATCTTTTAACATAATTAAGCTTAGTCTGAGCAGGGACTTTATCAACTCTAGTGGTTGCTATTGTTATATTAAAATTGTGTTTATCCAAAAAACTAACTTATAGCTGTTGCTACCTATTTTTGTTGTCTATCAATAGGCAGCAATGTCAGTTCAGACAATTATTCACACAAATTAAAAAGCGTACTTTAATTTTAAGCTCATGTTTCTCGGTTCACCAACAAAGTAGCGATGATTACCAAAGGCAAAATCTGCACGCTCTGCGTAGCGCTCGTCTGTGAGGTTCATCATCGCAAATGACGCGCTTAACTGTGGGTTAATTTGCCAGTCGGCTCGCAGATTATAAATTTTATGGCCTGCATAGCTTTGTGTATTGGCAGCATCTAAAAAGTAGTCGTCTATTTGCTGGCGTTCTAACTGAGCCATGATAGTTCGTGTAACTTGCCAATTGATCTGCAGGTTAAGTAGTAGTTTTGGCGCGGTATCTATGTCGTTGCCCTTGATTTGCGCACCATTAGTTGGGTTATTTAAATAAGTGTGCTCGCTGTAGCTAAAGGCCAGTTTTGTACTAATAGTACGCGTTACTTGGCGGTTAAGTGCAAACTCGATGCCTTGGTGTTCGGTGTCTAGGCCGTTTAAATATTGACGGTCGGCGTCTTGGTAAATGCCGTCTTTTTTCTTCAAATGATAAACCGAGAGCTCAGCAAAGAGATCTTTATCTACATATCGAACACCAACTTCGGTTTGTATGGCTTTAACACTTTTTACATCGCTGGTGAGCTGACCGTTTTGTAGGCGGTATAATTCGCTGTTATGGGGGGCTCTGAAGCTTTGATCATGTTTGGCGAATAGTCGTGTTTGTTTATCAATTTTATAGCTATAGCCAAGTGCATAACTGATATCGTCAAATTGATTACTTTGGCTTGCAGGGCGAGTATAACGACATCCCCCGAAGCCACAGGCTGTGCCATCGTCTTTTAAATTACCAGTGCTTAAATTGTTTTGATAATCGTAGTCGGTGTTATCGTAACGCAGTGCGGCAAAGGCGTTGTGTTCGTCTGTGATTTTTGCGTCGAGCTGAGCGTAAGTGGCAAAATTTAGCGCATCAACGTCATAATCATAGTGCTTTCCTTGCGGTAATACGCCGCGTAAAAATGCAGAGTTTGATTCGGTGTCGTTGGCTTGGTTTTGTTTTAAAAAGCCGCGAGTGATGTCGATGTCAGAGCCAAGCGTTAAACTGAACATATCAGACAGCTGACTTGCGCGACGTACTTGTAAACCTATACTCGAATGGCCGTTTTCTTCGACAGGCGTGCCCGGTAAAAAGTGCATTAAAAAGTCCATGTCGGTATGGCGTAAATATGGATTAACCTGCCAGACTGAATTTGGCGTATTTAAGGTGTTAAACATGGCATAGCGCATCGACAAACTGTTTCGATATGCATCTGGAAAGTCATTAATACGCAGTAATGATTTATCTTGGTAAGCGTTTTCGCCTCGCTGTAAATAGCCCGCTGTATCTTGCTCTAAGTTGGTTAGTGTTACTCTGTGGGTAGTTTGCCAATCACCTAAACTGTGTGAAGCTGCCAATGAGAGTTTTTGTTGCTCGTAGCCAGAGCTGTCTTGAAAGCCGCCATCTGAGGTGAGTGTTAAGCCCACTAGGGTATCAAGAGTATCTGTTTGCTGACTGAAAAGACCGTTTACTCTGTAAAAGCTACCTTCACCTAATTCAAAGCTCACCATAGGCGTTGCATATAAACTTGGGCTGAACACATTGATAGTGCCGTGAATAGCATTTGAGCCGTAGCGGGATGAATTCGCGCCTTTCACAACCTCGATGTTATCTGCAAGTTCAAAGTGGGTGTCGAATAATTGGTTTACGTTACAAAAGCCTGGCGCGCGTAAGCTGATACCATTTTCAAGCGTTAAAAACTCAGCACACGAGCCTGCGCCGGTTAAAACAGGTGAACGCACCGATAACAAAGATTCTTGTCCGTTACCACGACTTAACCAAGTGCTAGATGCTTGGCTTAGCAATTGGTTTAAATGCTCTGCGTTGCTTTGCTCAATGCTTTGTTTGGTAATTTTATTGGTGTTACCTATCAAGTCTAAATGCTGGGTTTGTGTGCGGTTGGCGGTGGTGACTAGGGTTTCAATGTCTTTATCATTGGCGTTTGATAAGGCCTGAAAGCTGATGCTCGCGCAACTTAAAAGAGCCAAAGAAAAAATAGAAAATTTAAACGTTTCTCGCACAGACATGTTCCTTTATCGCAACTTGACGGTATTTTACCAATCCTCAATAATACTTGAATCATTTTGAGGGATTAAAACTAACGCTAGCGTCGTTAAAAATTTCTTATTTAGAATAACTAAACAGCAAAATTTTCGCCTAGCTATCGATACGTTTTCCTTGCCTCAAAATAGATCACTTAATTAAGAGTATTGGTATTACAAAAGTGCCTCATTATACTGAATAAATTCAAAACACGATCTACCGTCGAGCAAAATTATGTATCAAAAAGTGTTTAAAACCACGCTGTTAAGTGCAGCTTGTATCTTGAGCGTGGCCTCGCATGCTAATAACCAGAACGTTGAACAGCTATTTAAAACAACCTGTGCGTCGTGCCATGGTCAAGAGTTAACAGGTGGCATGGCTGGTTCTTTAATTGATAACCAGTGGATGACTGAAGGCACAGATACTGCGTTGGCTAATGCCATTAAGAACGGTATTGTTTCGGCGGGGATGCCAGCATTTGGCGCGACGTTAAATGAAGAACAAATTCGTACTCTGGTTGTATACATTCGTGAAGCAGGTGCAAGAGCAAAGCAAGCGAAACAGCCCGAATCTCAGATGGGCAAGTCGTTTAATACGGATTATCACAAGGTGACAACCAAAGAAGTGACCAACAGTGATGGCATCATCTGGGCTATGGATTTTTTACCTGACGGCAGTTTGCTTTATACCTTACGCGAAGGCGAGCTTTGGCACATGACGAAGGGCGGTAAAAAAACGCATATTAAGGGCACGCCTAAAGTATGGCATAAGCGTCAAGGTGGGCTGTTAGATGTGTATCCTGATCCAGATTATAAAAAAAATGGTTGGATTTATTTGTCGTATAGTAAAGATGCAGGTAAAAACAGCCAAGGCCAAGAGGTGGCATTTACTGCCATTGTGCGCGGAAAAATTAAAAATGGTGAGTGGGTAGCGCAGCAAACCTTATTTGAAGCCAAACCAGAAAATCATCAAAATCGCGGTTGGCATTTTGGATCTCGTTTTGCCATTAAAGGCGATTACTTATTTTTTACCAATGGTGACGAAGGGTTACAAGATGGTGCGCAAGACATCACCACGCAAAACGGTAAAGTTCACCGTATTTTCAAAGATGGTCGCGTGCCAAAAGATAACCCGTTTTATAACGAAAAAGGTGCGCAACAAACTATTTGGACCTACGGCAACCGTAACCCGCAAGGCTTAACGTTACACCCTAAAACTGGAGCGCTGTGGTCTACAGAGCACGGTCCGCGTGGTGGTGACGAATTAAACCTGATCACCAAAGGCACTAACTATGGCTGGCCAAAAGTGACGTATGGTATGAACTATAATGGTACGCCTATCACACCACATACTGATTTACCTGGTATGCAACTACCTGTGCATCAATGGACGCCATCTATTGCTGTTGCAGGTATGAATTTTTATACGGGCAACAAGTTTAAACATTGGCAGGGCGACTTATTTGTCGGCAGTTTGGCTAAGAAGCAATTGCACCGCTTGCGAATTGAAAACGGCAAAGTCACAGAAGATGAAATCATCTTAAAAGGTCTAGGTCGTATTCGCGATGTCGTGACTGCACCTAATGGTGAGATTTATTTAACCATTAATGACCGTAATGCGAATCAAAGTAAGATCATTGCAATCGCGCCTAAATAACGATTAACCGGACGCGAAATAAAGTCGGTGCTATTGGTATTTTTACCCGGTAGCACCGACTTTACGTCGAGTTGCTCTCAACACGTTCATCACCGTAAAGCCCCTTTACATGCTCTTTTATTCAGATCCAAACCTCACGACATCATCTTAAATTTCTTGCTTTGATTTAAAACATTGAACATACAGCAATTTCGGTCAAGTAAAGCGTTTGCTGTATGATTAAGCTTGTCTGCAGTTTTACTAACACATAGGCGCTTTATGCAAAGCAATCTATTACAGCAACGTATTTCGCTGGTTTGCGATTACATCAATCAACACTTAGATGATGAATTAACGGTGAGTGTGCTTAGCGATGTTGCTGCTTTATCTAAATTTCATTTTCATCGCGTATTTATGGTGTTTATGGGTGTAAATGTAGGCAAGTATATTTTGCTGGCGCGATTAAAGCGGGCGTCTTTTCGTTTGGCGTTTGAGCGCGATATTAAAATTATTGATATTGCACTAGAAGCGAAGTTTGACAGTGCTGAAGCGTTTTCTCGCGCCTTTAAGCGTACGTTTGAGCAAAGTCCTTCAAACTTTAGACAAGCTGCAAATTGGCCTAGTTGGTATGACGTATTTGATTTTTCACCGCAACCAATAGAGCAACAAATCATGCAAGTAGACATTATCAACTTTGAACAAACTAACATCGCGTTTTTAGAGCATAAAGGCGCAGCAAATCGCATCTTCGAAACAGCTGGCCAATTCATTGCGTGGCGAAAAAATAGCGGGTTATCGCCACTCAATTCGAGTCGAACATTTGGTATGCCAAATGGTGACCCTGAAACTATGGCTGAAGATGCATTTCGATTTAAGCTGTGTTGTTCAGTAAATGCTGTCGTACCTGATAACGTATTTGGTGTCGAAAATGGGATTATTCCACACATGCGCTGCGCTAAAGTCAGGCACTTAGGCAGTCACGATAACATGGAGCAAACGATACGTTGGCTTTACCAGCAGTGGCTTCCTCAAAGTGGTGAACTACCAAGCGACCATTGCTGTTTTTTCGAATATCATAATTTTGTGCATCAAGTCGATGAGTGTGACCTCATCACTGATATCTATTTGCCGCTGCAAAGTTGATGAGTAATAAGTTTGCTTTGCCGAGTCGATTGCTTTGGGTCATTGGTATGATGAACAATAATTTAAATTTGTGTTTTTTATACCAAACAATGATTAATAGAATGAATTTTTGTCTGATTTTTGTTCTATTAGTCATTGTTATAAAAAAATTTAATTAAATTCGAATAAACCCAAATGGTTAATAATGAAATCTTACATCACTCACCTTGAATTCATGCAAAAAACTATATTTTCCAAGATAATTGGTTAGGTTTTCTTATTTTTATTAAGTTTTTATATTGTCTTATTCAATATTCTGTATTTTTTTTGGTTGCTGATTATCTAAATTGTGTTGCTTGTTTGTCAATGTTAAAGCTGTAATCTATTTACCAATAAATTTATTTTTACATCTGCTTTAACTTAGTATAACAAATGTTTGTTCACATAATAAAAATCAAATTGACAGCGCTGTCATGCAGGCTTAGAGTGGCGGTTATCAACTTGATTCTGTTTAGTTGATACTAATTTTCTATTATTTTATAAGGAACTATAAATGAAAATACGTAATTTTGCTGTTGTGGCTTTTTCGTTGGTGACAAGTACATATAGTTTTGCAAACTCGCAAAATATATTCGATATTGATGGTTATGATCGTTATACAGAGTATGCTCAAGGTCCTGTGTCAGCATCAGTTATTGCAAGCGACTATGCGCATTATATGGATGTGTATCTACACCCTAGCGCAACTGCAAATGCATGTTACTCTGCTGAAGTTAAAACTGAAAATACAGGGGAGTTTATAGCTTCAGCGAATATAAGAACGGTTGATCAACATGGCCGTATTCACCAAGCTTATTCGACTATACCTGATGAGTACGTATCAGTTAATAAAAAATTAGTAGTTACTTGTGATGATGATGCAGGTGATGAGTATAAAATACACGTAAAAATTCCTAGCGCCCCTAAAATTCACTGGGATGTTACCGTTGAACTAACTGAGAGCAGTGAGTATATCCAGCCTAGTCGTTCTTTTGGTTATCATAGTGAATATAAAGTGAGTAGTTCACTTCGCGTGGAAAACCAAACAACAGACTCTTTCTGTCAAACAACATCGCAATATAGCCCTGCTTTGGGTTTATTTAACGGTGAGGTAGGAGCTGATAAGTTTAATTCAAATGTATTCTTAAGCAACAAGATTGTGAACAATCTTGTAAACCCTAAACCAGTATTAATGCAGTCTATAGAGTGTCAGAACTCGGCAGGTAAAACTGTTGCAAGAAAAGTATATGATTTAACTAATAAAGATGCGATTGAGTTGCTTTATGATGAAGTCGAATATAAGTAACTTTTACTAAAAAATCTGGCCCATTGCTTAATTATTTAAAAAGATGGGCCAATTTAAATATTTCATATTTTTAATTAAAGTTTTTTATTGTTAACTTTTAATTTAATTATATATTCTTTGTTTGTGGTTTTTTATTTTTCTATTTTATTTTGAATTTTCATTTGCTTATTTTTATTTAAAAAATAAATTAATTGTTTTTGTAATTATTTAAAGTGATGGAAGGGATAGGTGCAGTGATTGGATATAATAAGTGGTGATAAAAATCATTTTAATTTCTTGTTGAGCATGTTTTTTAAATTGTAAAATTTATTGAGACTTTGCGATTTTAGGAAAAGGCTCATAAAATAGCATGATTAATTATAATTAGAGCTAATCAAGTATGTTAGTTCCCGTTGTTATAGCTGGTGGCTCAGGTACCCGCTTATGGCCCCTGTCTCGTACTCACTACCCAAAGCAATTTCTCTCTTTGACAGGCGAGCAGTCTTTGTTACAACAAACTTTGCTGAGATTAAAAGGCCTCGAACATGACCCCGCGATTATTATTTGTAACGAAGCACATAGATTTTTAACCGCAGAGCAAGTTCGATTAAGTGAGATGCCACACTTTCCTATTATCCTAGAGCCTGAGGGCCGCAATACAGCGCCCGCGATTGCATTGGCAGCATTTAAAGCATTAGAGACGAATCCCGATGCAACTTTGTTAGTGATGCCTGCCGATCATGATATTGGCGATGTTGAACTGTTTTTAAATGCGATAACACAGGCTACAGAGAGTGCGGGAGAGGGTAAGTTAGTCACCTTTGGTATCGAACCTACCTCTGCGCATACTGGCTATGGTTATATCCATAAAGGCAAGCCTTTGGAAAGGGGCTTTACAGTTAACCAATTTGCTGAAAAGCCCGATGAAGTAACCGCAAAGGAGTATGTTGAATCAGGGCAGTTTGTATGGAATAGCGGTATTTTCATGTTTAAAGCTCAAGTATATTTAGACATGCTAAAGCGTTTTAACAATGACATATTTGAAGCTTGTTTTAACGCCATGCAAATGCAACAAGATGATTTAGATTTTACGCGTGTAGATGCCTCAGCCTTTCTAGCTTGCCCAAGTGATTCAATAGATTATGCGATCATGGAGCCTTTAACAGCACAACAAAATGATGCTGTGGTGATGATCCCCATGGCAGCTACATGGAGCGATGTAGGCAGTTTCGATGCGCTTTGGCAGTTACTTGATAAAGATGATGAGCAAAATGCAATTGCTGGTGATGTGATCGCAATCGACACGCAAGGCAGCCTGTTACTGAGTGAAAATAAACTATTAGCCACGGTTGGTGTAAAAGGCGTGGTGGTAGTACAAACCAAAGATGCAGTGTTAATTGCAGATAAGAATAATACTCAAGCGATAAAACAAGTGGTTGCTCAGCTAGAACAAAAATCTCGTGCTGAAATTCATCAACACCGTGAAGTCTTCCGTCCTTGGGGAAAATTTGATGCCATTGATGAAGGCGAGCGTTTTTTAGTGAAGCGGATCACAGTAAATCCAGGTGCACGTTTATCAATGCAAATGCATCACCATAGGGCAGAGCATTGGGTTGTGGTAAGTGGCACAGCCAAAGTGACTGTAGATAACAAAGTTCAGTATGTGACCGAAAACCAGTCTGTATATATACCTATTACAGCTGTTCATAGCCTTGAAAACCCAGGTCAAACTGCTTTAGAGCTGATAGAGGTTCAGTCGGGTAGCTATTTAGATGAGAGTGATATTGTTCGTTTTGAAGATGATTATGGGCGTGAATAAGGCGCTATTTCTCAATAGAAAAATTATTAATAGGCACCATAAAAAGTGAATGTCTCAAAGCTAATTCAAAATACTTCCATTAAGTTTGGTACCAGTGGGGCGCGTGGTTTAGTCGAAAATTTTTCGCAAAATATCTGTGTTGCGTTCGCAATGGCTTTTATTGAACATGGTAAACGTTGCGATAAATTAAGCGATGACAACCTGTGTGTCGCCATTGGTATTGATAATCGCCCTAGTAGCTACGAGATGGCCCAAGGTGTTGCTATGGGTCTAATAGCATTGGGTCTGGATTATAAGTTTCATGGTGTCTTACCTACACCTGCCTTAGCCTATGCCGCAATGCAGAGAGGAGAGGCTTGTATCATGGTAACAGGCAGTCATATTCCGTTTGATCGAAATGGTTTGAAGTTTTATTACCCAGAAGGCGAGATCAGCAAGTTTGATGAGCAAGGTATTTTAAGTCAATACATCGAGCTTCCTGATGAACTGAGTGTTCCAGAGTTAATTGAGTGTGAGTCAGCGACAAATACCTATATCAATCGTTATTTAAATTACTTTTCTGAGCTGAATTTAACAGATAAGCGAATAGGCGTTTATACCCATTCAAGTGCAGGTCGAGATCTATACCTCAGACTACTCCAGCAAGTGGGTGCAATCGTTGTTGAGCTTGGCAGAAGCGACACCTTTGTGCCAATCGACACCGAAGCGGTAAGTAAAGAAGATCAGCAAACAGCCAAAATTTGGGCTAATGAACTCAATCTAGATGTCATTATTTCTACTGATGGTGATGGCGACAGACCTCTTGTGGCGGATGAATGTGGTAATTGGCTTAGAGGCGATGTACTCGGTTTAATTGTTAGTCAATTTTTAAAAATAGAAGCTCTAAGCGTGCCCATTAATTGCACTTCAGCGATTGAGTTGAGTGGTTGTTTTCAGCAAGTGGCGAGAACAAAAATAGGCTCTCCGTTTGTTATTGAGGCATTTGTACAATTACAAAAACAGCACAAAAAAGTCGCTGGATTTGAAGCAAACGGCGGGTATTTACTTGCAAGCGATATTGATGAAGACGGTAAGTTATTATCTGCGCTGCCAACCCGAGATGCCTTATTACCTATTTTAGTTGTTTTAGCTCAATTAGCTAAGCAGCCAATATCTAAAATGATGCCGGGTTTACCAAAACGCTATACTGCCAGTGGCAAAGTAGAACATGTGCCTTCTTATGTTGGGCTTGCTTTCTTAAAGGCGCTACAAAGCGATACAGAACGTTTACTTGCCGAATTGGATATTAAATATCGTGTCATTGAGCTCGATAATACTGACGGTACTCGATTGATTCTGAGTAACAAAGACATAATGCATTTTCGTTGTTCAGGTAATGCACCTGAAATGCGCTGTTATGTTGAGTCTGACTCTGGAAAAAGAGCCGAAACATTATTGTATTGCTTAAAAAACAAATTGAGCTATTTGACTGAACAGGCAGCAACAACGAAGTGACATTCACTTTGCTACACTGTCTATAAAAAGTGCTAAACCTTACTGATAAGTTGAAATACAATTGGGGTTTGAGCTGCTAAAACCAGTATCGAAGAATAAAATACAGCTTTAATCGCATTTTTTAGGCCACGATATTCAATTAATAATTGCGAGATAATTAAACTTGCTAATGGTAGTGCAAGGGTGCAGCCGATCACAAATGCGAGCTTTTCATTTGCTTGTAGGTTAAATCTATCAAAGTCAGCCATAAACAATGACGTAATGTAAGCGGTTAATGCCATACAAATAATAGATACAACCACCATTATGATTTGTTTTATTGACACTGACTTTTGACGTACTTCAATCATAACTTCCATGCTTGCTCCTTGTATCGCTAATATATTTAATTGTTTGTTATTACGCCATCAGTCAATGTGACTGATGGCTAGACTATTCATACCACCCCTCAAAACAGCTTACTTAATTAAGAGGGTTAGTGTTAAGTTTTAAGATTACTCGTCAATCTCAACTTTGCCCTTGATGTTCTTGATTTGCAAACCGCCTGAACCTGAGTCTTCAATGACTAGAGCACCAGCACCATTTACACTGATACTGCCTGAGCCGTCGTCAATGGTGACTGTGCCTAACACTTCATTAGCATAAATATCGCCGCTGCCATCATCAACTTTTAGGTCACCCTGAGTGTTGTTTACGGTAATGCTGCCTGAGCCATCTTCAATCTCAATGTGTTTACCACCTGAGATTTCAATGCTGCCAGAACCATCGTCGATTTCAATGTCACCATTCACTTGTTTGATATCAATACTGCCAGAGCCGTCGTCAATGATCAGACCCAAGTTACTTGGAACTGTAATTGTTAGGTTGATTTTAGGTCCAGGACTATTTACTTGCCAATTATTTGAATTACTTGCTCTTGCAACCAGCTCGGCTCTGCTGCCTTTGTCTTCTAGTGTGAGTGTGAAGTCATCAGCGCTGTAAGCAAAAATCTCTGCATCTACGGTAATGTCAGTGGCGCTGTCGCTACCAACAATTGATAAATTACCAGCGCCTGCTTCTGTTTCTAATAGTTTTAGGTCTACGGCACTTAGAGTGAGTTGTTGATTATCAAAATACTTAGGTGCGCTGCCTGGGCCATTTTTAACATGAATAATACAACCACTTAATAAAATTGCTGCGCTTAAAGGTAAAAGGGTTTTTAGCATCTTGATTCCTACATGTGCTTTTTTGTTATTATAGTTAAAGCAATAAAGTGACCAATTTGCAAGTGTCTGATTTGTAATGAATTGTAAGTTTTCGTGTAAAGCGTGTTTTTCAATTTAACGAAAAGTTAGCTTTTTTCCTCACTATATTAGTCAGTTAGCTAAACTGAATAGTTAACTAGGACTCAAGTTAACTCATTTAAGGAGACTGCATGATAGAAGAAACACTCTGGCAAATTTATCAGCACAGTTACTTCCAAAGTACTTGTCGAGTTATGCCTTATCAGACAGTAACAAGTCATAGAGCTGGCGCGATTATCAGCGTATGGAACCCTCATGGGCAGAATTTAACTTTGGCGCATAATAAACGGCTCGAAAGAGCGGCGATGCGTTATCTTCGAGCGCAAGGCATTGCTTACAAAAGATTGTGGGGCGGTAATGAGGATATGAGCTATCGTGAGTTGAGCATATTTATACCCTACTCATTGCAGCAAGCACAGCATTTATCAGCCCATTTTAAGCAACTAGCATTTTATTATGTCAGTGCTCGAGGACGAGTAAGTTTGCATTGCTCGAAGCAAACTAAGCCTATGTGCTTGGTAAGCAAACGCCTAAAAAAGCGCTGGCTTACAAAATAAATTAACTCAAATATAAGCAGGGCTAAATCATAAAATCACATTGGCTATCTATCAACTTACTTTTCTTGCAGCAAAAACGACAAATATGTTCATTTACCCAAGTTTGTAGCGCTTCTATCGGCAGCGGCTTAGCGTAAAAGTAATCCTTTACGTATTGCCCGCCTAAGTCGTTAAGGTTCTTCAATTGCACCTTGTTTTCGACACCTTCAGCAATGACTTTAAGGTTTAAACTGTCAGCCATTGAGACAATCGCTTTAACCAGTACTGCGGAGTCTTCACTGGCAGTCAGATCTGAAATGAAACTGCGGTCGATTTTAATGGTGTTTATCGGGAAGCGGCGAAGATAGCTAAGCGATGAATAACCTGTACCAAAGTCGTCAATAGCAAGCTGCGCCCCTGTGGCTCTTAAATCCTGAAGCCAATTCATCACAGCTTGGTCGTTATCCAGTAAGATACTTTCGGTTATTTCTAAATTTAATGAGTTGGCATTAAATTGCGTATCTTTGAGAATCGTTGAGAGTATTTCTGCATTAAACCCTAAGCGATATTGTTGACTAGAGACATTAACCGACAGCATAGACTGGCAGTTGCAATTTAAATTCAGTGATTGAATATCTGAGCAAGCTTGCTTTATGAGCCATTCGCCCATTTCACTGATGAGCCCGCTTTCTTGAGCTACGGGAATAAATTCTGCCGGTGAAATAAAGCTACCATCACTGAGTTGCCAGCGCATCAGCGCTTTAACACCATATAAAGATGCACTTTGGGTGTCGACAATTGGTTGAAAAAAAAGGCTTAACTCTTGATTCTTAATGGCATTACGGAGTTTGTGTTCTAATTCAACACGACGATTAACTTGCTGTTGTATGCTTTTAGCGAAAAAGTGGAACTGATTACGGCCGTTTTCTTTGGCTTTGTACATGGCTAAATCAGCCAGTCTGAGTAATTCTTTGGCATTGTCAGCGTCTTCAGGCAACAAAGTGATCCCTATGCTAGCTCCTGAGAAAATTTCAAAGCTATGGATCATAAAAGGTTTAGAAAGCTCATTGATAATCTTCTGAGCAATGGCCGTACAGTGTTCTATCGATGCGATGTTATTGAGTAATATCACAAACTCGTCGCCACCAAATCGTGACACTGTATCGCTTTTACGTACGATTTGAGTTAATCGTGCTGACACCTCAATTAATAGTGCATCACCTGCTTCATGGCCAATGGTATCGTTGATACGTTTGAAGCGGTCTAAATCAATAAATAATAGCGCGCTCAGTTGTTTATAGCGTTCGCTATACAGCAAACTCTGTGAAATACGCTCTAGCAGTAAGCTACGATTAGGCAGGGCTGTTAAGGCATCGTAGTAGGCTTGGTACTGGACTTTTTCTTCTTGTGTTTTGCGCTCAGTAATATCAGAAATCACCGCCACGTATTGTTGAATATGACCGTATTCATCACGCACTGCGCTGATCGAAAGCCACTCTGGATACAACGACCCATCTTTTCGCCTATTCCAAACCTCTGAGGCTCATTGATCTTGCTCGTTGAGGGTTTGCCACATTTTCTCGTAAAAAGTTTTATCGTGTTTACCTGAGCTGAGTATTGACGGTTTTTTGCCTAATACATCGGCTGCACTGTAACCCGTGATGCGTGTAAAAGCTGGGTTAATGGCAGTGATCTCTAGCTCGCTATTGGCGGTCATTATCCCTTCTTGAGTGGCATTAAACACAGCGGCTGCGGTTTTTAATTTGGCATGGGCGCGCTTTTGCTCGGTGACGTCTTCTTTCACAGCAATAAAGTGTTTGACTTCGCCTTGTTGGTCTCTTATCGCTGAGATCCGTGCTTGCTCCCAATAGTGTTCACCATTTTTTTCTGGTTATGGAATTCACCGCGCCATTGCCCTTTTTCTTTTATTCTAGCCAAAGCGCTCTGTAGTCAGTGGTGGTTACTTGTGATCTTAAGAACCTTGGGGTTTTGCCTTGAACCTCTTCTAATTGATAACCCGTAATGCGCTCAAATTTCGGGTTCACATATTCAATTTTGCCACGGGTATCGGTAATAACGATAGATACTGGGCTTTGCTCTATGGCATGACCCCACTTTTTTAAGGTCGCTTCAGCGTGTTTAAATGAGGTGACATCGACACTGACACACGCCATCGCACCATCATGCGCTTGGTTTAATGTGGTTCTGATCCATTTGCCAGCTAATCTGTAATGTAGAGTTTGATTATGCGATTCAATTTGATTGATCAGTTGGTTGCTTTGTAATGTTTGCCATTGCTCAAGTGTTTTTGGGGCATTATCTGGGTCTATTTCATGATGATTAAACCAACTGGTGTTAGAAGGCACCAACTGGTTATTTTTATCAAACAGCGCAAACCCTTCTTCAATGGACGTGAGCGCCTCTTTGAGTAACTTGCCAGATCGAAAGGCACTAAATCGAGCATGGTTTAAACGCCTGTAAATAATGATCAGAGCGAGCAACAGTGCAGCACTGAGTATTAAAGTCAGTTGACGATTTTCTTTGCTGCTTTGAAGTTTCTCTAAGTGATACTGATTGTAGCTACTATTGAGCGTGTTAAAAGCCGGTTTACTGGGGGTTGCGACAAAGGCGTTGTACAGGTTTTTTAAATTGTGTTGTTGTACTAACTGAACCTGTAAGTGTTGTTTTAAGTTTTTAATTAATGGGCTTTGCTCTCTATCGCCAATAACTTCTAGTTTGCCTTGTATTTCGGCCAGCTTTACTTCATCAGCATAAAAGTTATACGACAACACGTCGCTATATAACTGCTGGGCAATTACTGCGTCTTTGCTGCCTTGGAGTTGTAACTCTACTGAGGTAAGTAAAGTAAGGTGTTGCGCATCAAAGAGGCAGCCGTTTTTATGCGCTCTAGTTGCAGCATTTTGTCATCAATGAGTGCAAAGTAATGAGATATTTTTTGCTGCAAGTCTGATGTTGTCGCTGCAAAAGGCGAGTGCTGAGAGTTAACAAGAGACTGAAGGCTATCCAGTTTTTGTGTCAGCGTGACAAGTTCATTATATTCCGGCATATCTGCGGCAATGATTTTTAACGCAAACTGATGAGCTATGCATCAACGGCATTACTTGAGAATAAAAACTGAACCCTGTTTTGATGCGCTTTATTGTCATCCTACGCACTACTGATTAGTGCATAAGCGACCCAAATCAGCATAAAAAATATGGCTGAGTTAATTATCTTACTTAAAAAATTACTCTGCTTCATAAGGACTCGTTAATTCCGGATGCTGACCGACTAGGCTAGTTAAAAAAGCACGAATTGATTGAATATCTTGCCCAGGAATAGCACGGCCCAATTGATACTTAGCCATTACTCGAATGGCATCACTGAGATCATTTTGACTGCCATCGTGGAAAAAGTGTGTTTGTAAACTGTTTAATCTGAGGCTAGGCACTTTAAAAACATGTTTATCATAAGGATTCTTTGTCACCATATAGCGACCTAAATCGGTTTCTGTGATTTCTCCGCCACGGTCTTGAAAGTAATCGCCAAAATGGCCTATTTTTGAAACATGTTGCCACCGACATTTCTATCTTGGTGGCAGCTAACGCAGCCATAGCGCTTAAAAAGTTGATAACCTTGCTTCTTTTTACTATCAATGGCGTTCTGATCGCCTTGTAACCAACGATCAAAAGGTGAATTAGTCGTCACTAAAGATTGTTCAAACTCAGCAATGGCATGTTGAATGTTTTGTTGACTAATGGGGGAGTGATAAATTCGCTTGAACTTTGCCGCGATCGCTTTATCTGCCGACAGCTTTGCGATGACTTTAGCCCAAGTGGTGCCATGCTCCTTCGGATTCGTAATTGGTGCATCGACTTGATCAAATAAATCAATTCGCGCGCCACCTAAAGTCTGTCGAATATTAAAGACTGCATTGTACACAGTAGGCGTTTTAGCTGCGGTTTTCTGGCCATCTACGCCATCAGACAACGCCTTGTTATCAGCGCCATTAGTTGCAAGCTGGTGGCAGCTTGCACAGCTAATTTCATTATTTCTAGAGAGGCGTTCGTCAAAAAAACAGGGCTTTATCCAAAGCTATTTTTTCTTTATTTAAATGGGAAGGCGTCATAATGGGTGTAATTGGCTCTTTGGCAAATGACAGGTTAAAAAATAAAACAGACATTAAAACTACAAACGACCGAGTTAAAGTCATAACGAGCTATTTCTCATAATAATCTAAGTGAAAATTAGCACTGGTTGGGCAGCGGGTTTTTGATGTGGGTTAATAAAAATGAAAAATGATGAGGTACAGCGCTGAAATTGGATTAAATTAATGGTTTAGTATTAATTTCAAGTATTTTCATAGTGAGTGGTTCTGAATGTGAATTTTTAAGCTGTTGCACTGAGCAGGAAATAGGAGGCTAAATATATGCTATTTCATTGTGCAACAGCTAATATACCAACCCTTAAAATTGATCGCTTAAGAGGGTTGGTTATATTTGACTACTTACCAAGCCAAGTATTGAATTCACGATACATAAAATCACGAATAATCGGCTGTGCTTCGGCGTTCGGGTGAAGGTTATCTTGCATCATCAATAACTTATCTGTTGCTATTTCAACCATAAAATACGGCATTAGATAGCTGTCTGTTGCGTCAGTGACCTTTTTATAAGTGTCTGAAAACATCTTGGTATATCTTGGACCAAGGTTTGGCGGAATTTGAATGGCCATCACCGCGACTTTGGCACCCGCCGCTTGGCTTTTTTCAACGAGGGTGGTGAGGTTTTTACGAAGAATTTTCACTGGAAAGCCGCGAATACCATCGTTCCCGCCTAGTTCAACTAACACATGGGTCGGCTTGTGGGCCTGTAACCACGCATCAATTTTTAAAATCGCATTGTCGGTTGTTTGGCCGCTAATGGCGGTGTTGATGATTTCGATATCGCTTTGTTCTTGTTTATATTTATTTTGTAACAAATAAACCCATGCTTGCTCTTGTTCAAGCCCGTAGCCAGCGCTTAAGCTATCTCCAATGATCATGATCTTGCCTTTTGCAAAACTCGTAGAAGAAATAAGTAAAAATGCAAGAAATACAGCTAACTTAAGGAATTCTCGTAACATGTCGGTACTTTCTCAGTTGAATATTATAAATGTCGAGGGACTTAGCAAACGCGTAAACACCCTTGAAGGTGAGCTTACTATCCTTAGTGATATCAATTTTGCTGTCAAGCCCGGTGAGTCAGTTGCGATTGTCGGCGCGTCGGGTTCAGGTAAGTCTACTTTACTCAGTTTGTTGGCCGGTCTAGATGTTGCCAGTAGCGGTGATGTGCATCTAGACGGAGAAGCGTTGAGTAAACTAGACGAAGAGCAAAGAGCGAGAATTCGGGCTGAAAAAGTTGGCTTTGTATTTCAATCTTTTATGTTAGTTCAGAGCCTAACAGCGCTTGAGAATGTTATGTTACCCGCTGAGCTTGCAGGCGATCATAGTGCTAAAGATCAAGCCGTTGAATTACTTAAAAAAGTAGGGTTAGAGCACCGGCTAGGCCATTATCCATCGCAGTTGTCCGGTGGTGAGCAACAGCGTGTCGCCATAGCAAGAGCCTTCATTGGCACGCCAAAAATTCTGTTTGCAGATGAACCATCGGCCAATTTAGATACTAAGAACGGTCATATTATTGAAAATCTTTTGTTCGATTTAAATAAACAAAATGGCACAACGCTTATTCTTGTCACGCATGATGAGCAATTGGCTCATCAATGTGATCGTATCATTCATATCGAGGGCGGTATGTTGGAGCAAATTCGAGAGGGAGTGACTGCGAATGTGGGTTAAATTAGCGTTTAAGTTATTCTCTCGAGAATTTCGACGCGGTGAACTGAGCATTATTTTTGCGGCGATTGCGCTTGCAGTGCTGACAGTGTTTAGTTTGGCATCGGTGACGGAGCGTATCGGGTTAAACATAGAGCAAAAAACCGCAGATTTTATTGCCGCTGATCGCCGTCTTTCAAGCAATCATGAGTTTGAACCAATCGTACAAAAAACCGCAGAGGAATTTGGCTTAGAAACAGCACAGATGTTGTTTTTCGATTCCATGTTGTTTGCCAACGATGAGCTGGTGCTAGGCTCTGTAAAAGCGGTATCTAGTGCCTATCCGTTAAAAGGCCAAGTTGAGTTAAAAGATAACCTCGAGGGGCAAAGCTACCCAATTCGCGGCGCGCCAGAGCCAGGCACTTTATGGTTAAGTGAAGGCCTGTTTTACAGCATGGGATTAAAAGTGGGTGATACCGTTGAGCTTGGTGCGGGAGTGTTTACCGTGGCTAAAGTGCTCATGAGTGAACCTGATGCACCTTTGTTTTCTCTGGCGGGTAACAAACGAGTCTTGCTGAACTATGTTGATATTGAAAGAACGCAAGCTGTACAGCCGGGCAGCCGTGTATTCCACCGTTTATTATTTTCGGGCTCTGAGCAAGCTTTAACTGATTACTATGCCTGGTTAAAACCACAACTAAAACCGAATCAAAGTTGGCAGGGGATCAAAGATAGGCAATCGCCACTTGGCGAGAATTTAGCCCGTGCTGAGCGTTTCTTATTATTGGCTGGTTTATTTGGGATAATGCTAGCAGCAGTGGCTATGGCGGTTTCAGCCAAGCGTTATTGTGAGCGCCAATACGACCCGGTAGCGATGATGAAAACCTTAGGTGGTAGCCGCGCAACAGTACGCAAAATCTTTCTTACTCATTTAACTTTGGTGACGTTATTTTCAATTGTGATAGGTCTAATTATTGGCTCTGTGCTGCAAAGTGTTGCTGCAGATTATCTGGCCAATTTTATGGACACCACATTGCCAGAAGCAGGGGCTAAGCCTTGGTTATTAGCGGTATTTATAGGTCTTGTATGTGCTCTGATGTTCTCGTTAAAGCCGTTATTAGACTTATTCGATATTCCGCCACTGCGTGTTTTACGCCGTAATTTAGGCGATAGCCTTGCGTTGAGTAAAGTGCATATCGGTGTGTCGATTTTGACGATTTTCGTCTTAATGTGGCTGTTTAGCGGGCAAATCATCACAACACTTGTGCTGTTTGCATCTACCTTACTGGTGATTGGCGTGCTGTTTGTTATTTCTCGCCTAATCTTCGCAGCAGGTCGTAAACTCGGTCTTCGCCCAGGTTCAAGCTGGTCGCTTGCAATTGCAACACTGCAAAAACGAGCAAACACCAATGCGGTGCAGTTGATCACCTTTGCACTTGCTATCAAGTTGATGCTGTTTTTAGTGGTACTGAAAAACGACATGATCTCAGATTGGCAAATGCAGGTGCCAGAAGATGCGCCAAATATGTTCTTAATCAACATTGCTGAAGATGAAATCTCGCCGATTAAGCAATACTTCGACGAGAACCAAATCACGCATGAAGCATTTTTCCCGGTATTTAATGCGCGTGTGAACGCGGTGAATGGTGAAGAGTTTGCCCGTCGTGTATCTAAGCAAGAAGGTGAAGAGCAAGACGATAATGCCCGTCAAGGGGTAAATCGTGAGCCTAACTTAACGTGGTTAGACGAAGTGCCTGAAGGTAATGAAATCGTAGAGGGTGAGTGGTTTGGCGACTCAGAGCGTTTAGAGGTCTCTGTGTTCGATGGCTGGAAAGAGCGCCTTGATTTAAAACTGGGTGATGAAATTGAGTTTTTAATTAATGAACAAAAATTCACAGCAACGGTGACCAGTTTCAGAACCGTAGATTGGGGCACGCTCAAGCCAAACTTTGTGATGATCTTAAGTCCTAATTTTGCAGGTAAAATACCGGTTACTTACTTCAGTGCTGCGAAGCTTGAAGCGCAACATACCAAAGGTATTAGCAAGCTGTTACAGCAGTACCCAACAATCAGCATGATTGATATCAAAAACCGTATTCAACAGGCACAATCGATGATATCTCAAGTGTCATTAGCGATTGGCTTTGTGCTTATGATTGTATTGTTTAGTGGTGCGCTTGTGCTTATCTCTCAAGTACAAGCAAGTCTTGCTGAGCGTATGCAAGAAGTGGTGATATTAAGAACTCTAGGGGCTAAAGGCAGTTTAATTAAACTTGCGACACTGTATGAGTTTTTATTGCTTGGTGCGATAGCTGGCGTGGTTGCTGCACTGGTGAGTGATATTGCTCTGTTAGTTATTCAGCAACAGCTATTTGGTGTTGATGGCCGTTTACACCCTTATATTTGGATTTTAGGGCCGTTAGCAGGTGCGAGCTTTGTGGCATTCATTGGTTATTTTATGGTAGCAAAAACCATGCGCCAGAATACCCAAAAACTGCTACGTTCATTGGCTTAGTAGGCTTGTAGTCAGAATTACTAAATGGAGTTAAATATGAAACATCATGCTATTAATTATGTCGAATTTGCAGCGAAAGATTTAGGTAGTACAGAGGCGTTTTTTCATCGTGTGTTTGGTTGGGATTTTACCCCTTATGGTCCTGAATATATTGCTTTTAGTGGTTCAGGTTTAGAGGGCGGTTTCTATCAAGCTGAAAAGATGGCGAATGTTAATTCTGGTAGTGCACTGGTGGTGATATACAGTGAAGACCTAGAGCGCAGCTTGGAGGACGTGCAAAAAGCGGGTGGGACAATTTGCCAAGACATTTTTGCTTTTCCCGGTGGCCGACGTTTTCATTTTTTAGAGCCCAGTGGCAATGAGTTGGCAATTTGGTCTGATAAGTAACTAAACCACTCTCGATTCCATTAATCGTTATAATTAAAAAACCCAAACGTGATGTTTGGGTTTTTTGTCTTTTAAAGTGCTGAGTGACTGAGTCGTCTAAGAAGCGATACCCACATCTAGTTTGGCAAACCACTCTAAAAACTCTTGTACAGCTTCACCTTTAAAAATGCGACCATGCTGCGGTGCCATCATTTCGATATCGAGTTCTTTTACTCGCGCAATCCAATTGTTTTTGGCGCTATTCGATGGCATCCAACGACGATGGAAGTACTCCATATGTTTTACATGTGCAGCAAAATCTTCGACAAACATAGGGATTTCACCATGCTCTAAAGAGGCGCCAATATCACCGCTCATCAGTATTTTTGCTTGCGGGTCATAAACGTTGAAGTTACCTGATGAATGCAAGTAGTGAGCGGGCACAAATTTTAATGTTGCAGAGCCAACCCTGACTTCGCCGCCTTCATCTTTAATTGGCACGTATTCAATGTTTTCCATACCAAAGTGGCGTATAAAGCCTTCCCATAACCAAGGGGCATGAAGCTTGGCATTGGGAACGGTTTTATCCCAAAGCCCCAGTGACGAGATAATGTCAGGATCTTGGTGAGAGGCAAACAAGGTGGTGACGTGTTCAAGGTCAACATGCTTGAGTACGCTTGCCAGCATAGGAGAAAAAAGCTCTACGCCGCCGGGATCAAGAATGATGGCTTCTTGTGCGCTTTTTATTAGGTATTGGTTGGTATCTATGATTTTTTCAGGTTTGCTTTCATCTCGCCCCATGACTATCCATGTATGACTCGCACTTGAGTGTAGTTCGGTTGATTTCAACGCATCACTCCTCTTAATTTTGAAATTTCACTGAGGTTGTCAGTCACAGCTGCTTTAATTCTTTTGGCAGCACTGGCTATAAAGTCAGAAACCCCTTGCAGGCTTTCGCTGAAATCCCCTGCATTTGATGCTTCTACACGGCTCGTAACAGCAATGTATTCGGCACTTCGCATTTGTTTTTGTATGTCTTCAAAGTAGCTTTCTAGATTAAAAATTGCGTGCTCTAAGGCTTTAGATTTCACTATTAGATCATCGCAGCCTGTCGAGAGCAGTGAATCTAAGGTTTTATCGCGAGAGGCGTTCTCTGCTTTTTGAATATGGTTTATGAAGTTACTGCATCGAACCACGGCAAGTGCCAAGGTAAAAAGCTGATTAGATAAGGTAGAGATCTCGGCTGTCGTTTTGATGGTTTGATCTGAAAACTCATCAATAAAATTCGTGATGGGCTTAAAGCCAAAGGCCGAGTCGCCAGCACGTAGCGCAACAACGCGCGCATTCTTAGCGGTGAGTGATAGGTTTTTTGCCTCGGTCAAGATGATATCTAAGTTGGCAATGATATTGGCAACCCTGATAAAATTTCCAACAGCATCAGTTGATTGAGCAGCTTTAAGCATTATTTCGCTCTGATGAATATTTTTATTGAGCATAGATAATAAATTCAGAAGTTGCTAGATTTTATTATAGTTGCTAAGTCACCTTGATTATTTGAGCTTCATCATAAACACTTAAAGTTGGTCAATGTTGATTTGGGAAGAATGGATGCATCGCAACAACATGGTTTTAACAGTTCTTATTGTGTTTATTGTTTATTTTAGTTCAGCTTTATTGGGTGAAACCTTTGCTCTAGCTGATCCTACCTCTCCAAGCTTAATCATCTTGGCAGATGTTGTTTGCTTGTTAATTGCTCATCGTTTTTGGCAAGGCTTAAACCGTTTCATTTTTCCAGCATTAGCGACTTTGCTTAGCGTTTGTATGTGGCTATTGTCTTTGCCTCAGTCACTCATTATTAATGTGGCATTTCATCTCTTGATCGTGGGACAAGTTTATTTCCTAGCTGGAAAAATTCGCCACTATAAAATAAAGAGTGTTGGACTAAAGCGGCTTGCGCTTGCATACCTTATAGGTGTGGTGTCGTTTGTCAGTATAGCGTTAGCTTTATCTAAGGGAAGCGCTTATTTTATCGGTACGGAACCAGAGGTAGAACATTTACTACAAGCCTTCTCAATATTGCTATTTTCTTCATACATTTTGTCTCATGATGAAGAGCAAGAGGGCCAAGTATTTTCTAGGTCTTGGCTGCTAGCATGTGCAGTATGTTTAGCGACAATGCCGATAGCCTTATTTTCTTTAAGTAGTTTTTTCTTGGTGAATTTGCTGCTCTTTATTGCTAGTCGTTTGCTGTTAAACGGCAAACAGTTTGCTTCGCTAAATGTGGTGTTGGCGATGCTGTTTTCTTCGATGATAGTTCTATCGAAACACGCCCAGCAAATCTCGCCTTTAGGTATAAATGGCAGTGTTGAGTTGCTTTTTGCAGTCTGTACATCTTTATTTTTGTTAACTGTTTTATTGGAGCATGCGCGTTTTCAGCATAGTTTCGAGTACAGTCAGGTAATGTTAGTCACCATTGATGAACAAGGGCAAATTGTTCATGCTAGCAAGGGGTTTTTAGATGCCATGCAATGTGACTTTGAAGACTTACATGGGCGTTATTTGAGCGAGTATCTGAGCGAAGAAAATACCAGTGATTTACTCAAATGTGGGGCACAAGGACAGTCTCATTTTTATTTACCAGAAGTGAAACTAACGACTTTCTCTCAAAGAAAACTGTCATTGAGCCTATTTGCTGATGTAATAGATGACAAAGACAAACATACGCAAACCATCATTTCATTTCAGGATATCTCTGACAAGTTGATGCTAACCCAAGCGCTGTCTGAAGAAAAAGAGCTTTTAGAAGTCACCTTAAGTTCCATTGGTGATGGTGTTATCTGTACTGACAAAGCCAGCCGCATTACCTATATGAACCCTGTTGCAGAGGCGGTTTTGGCTAGATTAACTAAAGAAGTGAAGGGTAAGCCATTTTCTGAGGTCATGCCTTTATTCAATGAAGAAACCTTGGAGCCCATAGATCAAGTGACGGATCATTGTATGAGGCAACGTGCGACTTTAGGGCTGCCTGAGCTCACTTGTATCAAGAATCATCTGGGCTTGGTGTTTGCTATTCAAGACTCGATCTCACCAATTTATAGTAAATCAGGTGAAATCATCGGCTCTGTCATGGTGTTTCAAGATGTCACTGAATCTCGAATGATGACTCGAAAAATGAATCATCTGGCTCATCATGATGCTTTAACAGGCTTACCCAATCGCTTGTTATTACAAGATAGGCTCGCGCAAGCTTGTAAGCGAGCAGATAGAAATCAACATGCTTTTGCTGTTATTTTTATTGATCTTGATAAATTCAAAAATATTAATGACTCTTTAGGTCATGATGCTGGCGACTTGCTTTTACAAGAAGTCGCGCACCGATTAAACCGGGGTTTAAGAAGTTGTGATACCGTGGCGCGTATGGGTGGTGATGAGTTTGTTATTTTGGTCGACAGTATTAAAGAGCACGCGCATATCCATACAGTGATTGATAAAGTACTGCTAACTTGTAGCGGGGAGTACGAGTTAAAAGGTATTCAACTGAATGTGACCTTGAGTGCAGGGATTGCTGTTTACCCTGATGATGGTACTAACTCTGAAATGTTGATGAAGCATGCTGATACAGCCATGTACAGAGCTAAAAAAATCAATAAAAGTAACTATCAGTTTTACAATTCCCAACTAGACAAAGAGGTCGAGCAGCGCATAGAGCGTGAAGCTGAGTTGGTTCAGGGTTTAAAGCATCGACAGTTTGAACCTTATTTTCAAGCCATCGTCAATGCGAAGAGTTTTGCTCTGGAGAAGCTCGAAATGCTCGCTCGTTGGAAAACACAGGAGAAGTTGAAAGGCCCACATGAATTTATAAATATTGCCGAAGAAGCCGGTTTGATGAATAAGGTGACTTTGCAATTACTAGAAAAAGCCATGACGTCGTTAGTGCGCTGGATAACAACATCGGTGAGTTTACAGCTCAGTATTAATCTAACGGCGGATCAGCTATTAGATAATGATTTTTTGCGTGACTTTGAGTTTTTACTAGATAAATACCAAATACCCCCTAAAAATATTGAATTAGAAATCACTGAAACTTCACTGATAGCGAATTTAGAAGATATGAGGCATTCACTAGAAGTGCTTCAGGACAAGGGATTTAGTATCGCCATTGATGATTTTGGCACAGGTTATTCTAGTCTTACTTATCTTAAACATTTGAAATTTAACACCCTTAAAATTGATAAAAAGTTTGTCGATGATCTTAATTTTGAAAGCGAAGATGATGATTTGGCTGTGGTGATCATCAACATGGCGAAAAGTTTAGGGGTAAACACGGTTGCTGAAGGTGTTGAGTATTGCGGTCAAGCAAAGCGATTAGCAGATGCGGGCTGTTCCCAACTCCAAGGGTATTGTTTTGCCAAGCCTATGCCCATAGATGCCATTAGTAATATGGTCGAGCTGGGCACAGTGATGAGCCAAATTCACAGAAAGATGACTTAATTAACCTGAGCTTTGGATAATAAATCTATCTCCAGCGGCTACTTTCAGCGCTAACAGCGTTGAATTTACTTACAATAGGCCGGCTATTGATGCGTAAATTCGCCTTGTTATCGCTAAAAGTCTCCGGCTGCAGACTTGAAAAAGTTCTTATCATTTCAATATCAATACTTTAGTAAATCTCTTAACCAAAGCTCAGGTTAATTAGGCTGAGTTTAAGCCATGCTATTTATCTATATGTCCTAAGTCTCTACTTGGATCGAGTTTGTCTCGTACACGGCGTTTTAGCTCTTTTGCCTCAGGAAAACCGCCATCTTGTTTTCTACACCAAATTAACTCGTCATTGTAGTAAATTTCAAACACGCCTTTTGAAGCTGGTGCTAGTGCTACCTGTTGTAAGTCATCAGTAAATGTTGAGAGTAGCTCTTGGGCAAGCCACCCGCTTCGCAGAAGCCACTGGCATAAAACACAGTAATGAATGGTAATGGTCGGTTTTTTCATTGTTTTTTAGCGCAAATTGGTATGATGCACATATTATGTCTGAAAGGGTTTTGTTGTGAAAGCCAAGCTATTATTGATCTTCATTTTGTTATTTACTCCCTTATTAAAAGCACTAGAAGTCGGTGCTGAGCAAGTACAAACATATTTACCATTAATTAAAGACAAACGTGTTGCCTTAGTTGTGAATCAATCAGCGCAGATAAAAGAACAGCACTTGCTTGATGTGTTATTAGAGAAGCGAATTGATGTAAAAAAAGTATTTTCTCCGGAGCATGGCTTTCGCGGAAAGAAGGATGCAGGTGCAAAGATCAATGACCAAGTAGACAGTAAAACGGGTTTGCCGATTATTTCTTTATACGGGAAATCGAAAAAACCAAAGTTAACAGATTTAGCAGATGTGGATATCATTATTTTTGATATTCAAGATGTGGGCGTTCGCTTTTACACTTATATCAGCACCATGCATTATGTACTTGAAGCTGCCGCTGAAGCCGGTAAAAAAGTCATAGTATTAGATAGACCAAACCCTAATATCAACTTAATTGATGGGCCAGTTTTAGAGCCTGAGTTTCAATCATTTGTTGGTATGCACCCAATCCCAGTATTGCACGGCATGACAGTAGGAGAGCTGGCAAAGATGATAGTGGGAGAGGGATGGCTAAACACTGAAAAGCAACCTGAATTAACCGTGGTCGCAGTATCTGATTACGACTTATCAAAGCCGTTTGAGCTACCCATCAAGCCAAGTCCGAATTTGCCGAATAGTCAATCTATAGCGCTTTATCCCTCGTTGTGCTTTTTTGAAGCGACGCCCGTGTCAGTTGGCCGTGGTACCGATTTTCCATTTCAAGTATTCGGTCACAATGACGTGAAGCTGGGCAAGTTTCAATTTACGCCCGTCTCGACGCTGGGTGCTGCACTAAATCCAAAACTAAAAGACACAGTCGCTTATGGTAAAGACCTAAGAGCTCATCAAGACACTGGGTTTGACTTAGCTTGGTTTGTGGGCGCTTACAATAAATTTAGGTCAGAAAATAAAGTGTTCTTTAAATATCCAAAGTTTATGGATAAGTTAGCTGGCACCGATAAATTAAGAAGAGCGATGTTGTCAGGACAGTCTTTGACTGAGATTGAAAAAAGCTGGCAGCCTAAACTTAAACACTTTAAGTTGCGCCGCCAACCTTATTTGATTTATGAGCGTTAGCTGTGACGAATCGCACGCATATTGTCTGTGGCAAGGCTAGCGCGCTTTTGCCAACGACTGTGAGACTGGGTTAAGCCCAAAAATAACACATCGGTGATCAGTGTGCTTGCGGTACGAGTGAGAATACCGGCATGTTCTACAGATTCTTTTTCGAAAGCAGTAAACAGGTTTAATTCAGCTTGCTCAGTTAATGCATTGTTTCCGTATTTAGAGATTGAGACTACACAGCATTCATTCTTTGCAGCTTGCACTGCTAATGTCACTATACTCTTACTATCGCCAGATGTGCTAATCGCAATAAACAAGTCGTCTTTATGCATGGTTGCTAAATAAGCCGATGCACTGATCTCATCCACTTGTGATAGCGCCGGTAAGCCAATTTGCTGTAGTTTTAGAGCAAAGTCATTTGCAACTAGATTGCTGCTACCAATACCACAAATCAAAATTTTGCGTGCACTTTTGATTTTTGCAATAACCTGATTAAGATCTTCGCTGTGGTTTAATTGTAATGTTTCTTCTAACACTGTGGTTTGACGTTGGATCAGTTTAGCTGCTAAATCAGCAATAGGATCGTCGCTGTTTGTAGGTAGTCGCTCATTCGTATTAAGCTGTTTTAAGCTTTGTAAGTTTAGGTCATCGACGATAGCCAGTTTAAAAGCAGGAAAACCCTTATAGCCTAGTTTTTGCGAAAACTTGATGACACTTGATTGACTCACGCCCGCAGCTTGAGCAAGCTCGATAGATGATAGTGTTCTGATCTGCTGTGCGTTGTCTAGAACAAAATTTGCTAGCTTTGCTTCGCTGGTAGAAAGCTGAGGCAATAAGGCTTTAATTTTCGAAAATGATGACATGATGTTTACTTCTTAGATAACGTTGTACCTATTATAGGGTTTTATATTGAAAAAGGTAGTACGTTTATTATTGTTATTTTCGACACAGTGTACCATTTTTAGTGAAAGTGTTACATACGTGTTTTTTCTTAAAAACGCAAAAGCTTGGTTTTTCAAACATTACTCATTAAGCTTACGTGTTTAATCGTGCTTAGCGAATTACACTTCATTACAGTAATTTGTAGAAAATAATAACTGCACTTAAGGATATTTATGTCTTGGTATGCAATTTTACCACCGCTCATAGCCATTTTGGTGGTTTTTTGGCGTAAAGAAGTCATTATGGCTTTGCTATTAGCAGTGATTAGTTCTGAGTTTTTGTTGCTATATACGCAAGGACAGCCTGGACTACTGACATTTGTTAACAGTGTTGAACGTGTCATTTCAGTGGCAACGTTAGCAGGAAATAGTCGAATTCTGATATTCAGTATCGTGATTGGAGCGCTGCTTGCTTATATTCGAGAGTCGGGTGGAGTCGCTGCGACGGTCAATAAATTGATGAATCTAGGGGTTGCCAAAAGCAAACGGCAAGTTGGGTTACTTACCATGTTTACTGGCACGTCGGTATTTATCGAATCAAATATGAGTGTGTTGACGTCAGGTATTGTTTCACGAGGTTTGTTCGATAAATTTAAAATGAGTCGAGCTCGTTTGGCCTATATCATAGATAGTACCAGTGCGCCCGTTTGCATCTTGATTTTACTTAACGGCTGGGGGGCTTATGTACTCGGACTATTAAGTAACTATGAGCTTGAGCAGTCGGCAGTGAGTATTCTTTGGAGCTCTGTGGCCTTTAACTTTTACGCCATTATTGCTTTATTAATTGTGCTTTACACCATTGTATTCGATAAAGTGCACGGCCCAATGAAAGAAGCCGAACAACAACTTGAAAAGCAAAACTTAGAAATTGATGCGGGTCCTGCTGCGAGTAAAGCACGGTTTATGTTAATCCCTTTACTGACTCTAATTGTTAGCATGATTGGTTTTATGTTTTGGACCGGCAATGGCGAGCTTGCCAGTGGAAGTGGCTCTAAGTCGGTACTTTATGCAACGGTTTTAGCCTCTATGGTTGCCTATTTACAGTTAATTGCGCACAAGCAGTTTACCCATCACCAGCTTGTTGATATTGGCTTCAAAGGTATGGGTGAGCTATTACCGCTAGTCAGCATTGTTTTATTGTCTTTGACTTTAGGCGCGAGTTTAAAAGAACTGGGTACAGGACAATTCGTTGCCTCATTGGTTGGTGACTACTTACCTATCTATTTAATTGTGCCAGTCCTATTTTTAACTGGTGCGGTAATGTCGTTTACTACGGGGACTTCTTGGGGCACATTCGCCATTCTTATCCCAATTGGAGTGCCGTTAATTCAAGCATTAGGCTTGCCTGCACCACTGGTGGTGGGCGCGATTTTAAGTGGTGGTATTTTTGGTGATCACTGCTCGCCTATTTCTGACACCAGTGCGGTTTCAGCACTGGCATCAGGATGTGACTTATTGACGCATGTTAAAACACAATTACCTTATGCGCTTGTCGGTGGGTTACTTGCATTGTTAAGCTTCTTTGTTGCAAGTCTTATCATGATTTAAGCAAGATAGATTAAGGGCAACTATAGATGCCCTGATTTTGACTAGGGGTTGTTAGGTTTACTAACAGCCCTTTTTTATTGCTAGTAAGGGCTAACAGTTCACCTTGACGAAGCTGCCCCTCGAGGTTGATATCTGATAAATCCTTGATCAATGATTTCTCAATCTCCAGTAAAGTGTTTTCCTTACAGTCAGCAATTAGTAAAAACTCACTGTTGTTATCAATGATACGGCCATGGAATGAACGCGCTTGTGCGAGTAACTCTGAATGTTTTGCTTGAATACTTTCAGGACTTTGTAATGTGTGATTTCGAGTAATATAAACTTTATATTGACCATCTTCTTTGCCGTGGTGCTCTATATGCTCATACTGGGTCAAGTCAAGCACGTACATCTGAGTGGTTTCATTTTCAGGTTGTATCCATAACGCACCTAAAAATAGCAAACCAGCGCAAGCCATTGCCCATTGTGCCTGTTGCCAAAATTTGTTTTGTTTTGGCTGGCGACATTTGGCTTTCATCAGCTCAAGCTCTTGTTTGGTTAAACCCTGCTGTTGCTTACGCTGTTGGTAAGCTTGTTTCAAGGTCTTATCAAAATCATCATCATTCGCCATGGGAATCTCCTAAACGCTGTTTTAAAGCTTGTTTGGCGTAGCGTAATCTGGTTTTTATGGTTTCTGCTTCGCTGTGTGTGATCGTTGCGATTTCTTGTAAGCTGAAACCTTCTAATTGCAGACTGAGCGCTTCTCTTTGCAAAAAAGGCAGAGTAAGAAGTGCATCGTAGAGTGCGTTTTTTTCATCTGCTTCAGTTTCGTTACTCACAGCTTCATGGTGTTGCTCATCGAGTGAAGATAGACGGTTCTGTTTCTTAAATTCGTCTAGTAGAGCATTTCGAGCGATTGAGAATAGCCATGCTTTTGGTGTTTGCAGATCACGGTATAGATGGCTTTTTTCTACAACGGTGAGCCACGTTTTTTGGCAAATATCTTTTGCCAGTTCACGATCGCTTTGTCCACTCAAAAAATGAAACAGGTCTTGGCTATAGGTATTTATTAAAATCTCTATATAAATATCTTCGCCAGTCTGTTTATACGCCTCTAGTGGATCTCTGCTGGGCGAAACCTTATGTAACCATGTTTTTAATGCTATTAGCATAGGCACTTTCCCGATTGTTCTTTTCCCTATTGATTGGCTTTTCTCGCTTACAAGCCAATCAACTTAACTTATACCACTTCCCTAATTAAGAGGAGTGGTATTTAGCTTATTGCTGTAATTTGAACTCTAACACAACTTGTAAACCGGTTTGCACTATCGCTTGACCGTTTTCTATCTTAGGACGGTACTTCCAGCCTTTAAGTGCTTTTAATGCTTCTCGATTAAAAATACGTTTCGGCTCAGCATTAATAACTTGTGCATCAATTACATTGCCTGCTTTATCGATTGAAAATGCCATTTCAACCCAGCCCTCTTTGCCATCACGAGCGGCAGCTGCTGGATATTTAGGGTCCACCCTGACAATCGGGGTTGCATCGCCATCTTGTGGTGCAAATATTTGCGTGTTGATTGGCGTTCTATCTAATTCTATCACTGGGCCACCTATACCAATTTGTGGCCCTGCTACCTCAGACGGTACCGATGTTTGTGGTCTTGGCGGTTGTGCTTTAGGTTGCGGCGGTGGTGGTAAAGGCTTTGTTTTAGTTTGCACCTCGGAGTCAGGTCTGTCTTGCATGATCTCTAATTCAAAGGGGGTTTTAACTTCAACTGGGGCTCTTTCTTCACTGCTGATTAAATAATCCATAAAGGCAAAAGCAGTCAGGGTTACTATGGCACCGATTACAATTGATGCAGATACTTTAGTCATGGTTTGAGCCGGAGTTGGCATGGTGTAAGTCATCATAATAAGCGCCTCTTTTTTGTTTGCTTATCCGTAAAACGACACAGCATGAAAAAAGGGGTGAAAAAATTTTAAATTTTTTTATCAACCGTTCCACAGTACAATACGTATAGGTTTGCCGAGGAAGTCATATGCAGTTACAAAAAATTGATAAAACGCGTTACAGAAAACATCTGAATAAAGTGATTTTTGCCTGTATTGCCGCGCTCACAGTGGGAAGTTTAGGCATAGCACAGTTGCTGATTTTATTGTTCCCTGATGCAGATGGTAGTCACTTTCATTGGAATTTACTTGGCGTGGTTGTGACTTCAATTGTTATAGGTTTGACTTTAAAAAAGGTTAAGTCGCACCCATTTATGTATGAAGTTGCGTATGTGTGGGATCTAAAACAAGCACTTAATCGCGCCACACGTAAGATGATGGCAATTAAAAAAGCCGCCAAAGAAGGCGATGTTGATGCAATGTTGGCTATGCAGTTCAGTTATTCTGGGTCTAAACAACTTTGGACGCTAGATGACAACACCATCACTATGGAAGATTTGAGTATGTGGCAAGCTGAATTAGATGCATTGGCGCGTGAATATCAAGTTGAATTGGATATTACTAAATACAACGAGCGCATTTTAGCTAAGTTTTAATGGGCTCCTAAATTTCAAGCTATCAAATTTGTGATAGTATAACATTTTAAAATTATTAGGTTCGCAAAAGTCGTGGCAGAAGTAAGAGCGAGAGTGAAGCTGAATGTAGGACAGCACAGTCATATTCCTGCAGAAATTGTATCGTTTAATGGTTTACAAGATGGTGAAGAGCACGTTGCTCTAATCTTTAATGAAGCTGATAAGAATGAAGTACCTCTTATTCGTATGCACTCAGAGTGTTTAACGGGAGATGTCTTCCATTCTTCACGTTGTGACTGTGGTGAACAGTTAAATGAATGTATCGAAACCATGCATGAGCAAGGTGGCATCATTTTATATTTGCGCCAAGAAGGTCGTGGCATAGGCCTTTACAACAAAATCGATGCGTATGTTCTACAGTCGCAAGGTATGAATACCTACGAAGCGAATAACCACTTAGGTTTTGATGACGACTTGCGTGATTTCTCAGACGCTGTTTTGATGCTTCAGGCGATGGGCTTAAATCACGTTAAACTGATGACGAATAATCCACGTAAACTTAATGCGCTAAAAAATGCAGGCATTGAAGTTGATAAAGTTGTCGGCACTCACGCACACATAAAAGACGGTAACCGTCATTATTTAGAAGCGAAAGTGAAGCATGGTTCACACATGTTAGATATGGAAAAAGTACCTGAGAAAAAGTAGCTTTTTCATCCTCTTTTGTATTCGAGAACACAATGCGACCTACTATGGTCGCATTTTGTGTTTTGATAGGTATAATTCCAGTGTTTTGATTATTTTTAGGTCTTTATGTCTTCAAAGATAAATGTTTTTAGTGCTTCTGCGGGTTTGCAGTGGTTAAAGCAAGGTTGGAATATCTTTAAAACCCAGCCGATGACTTTTATGTTTATGTACATTTTTATGATTGTTGTTGCATTGATCCCCTTGGTGCTTCCTCCATTGCAATTAGTTGCAGCATTTACGGCGCCTTTTCTAACGATCGGCTTTTATTTGGCCGTCATTAGCAAGCAGCAAGGTAAAACCATCAGTCTTGCCGATATACTTAAACCGTTTTCGATCAAAGGCCGTCGCTTAAACTTATTTAGGCTTGGCTTATATCAAATGGGCGCAGTGATTTTACTGACATTATTAGCTGACAGTTTATTTTCTGAAACTTTCGCGCTGATGCAGCAGGCAGCAGAAAACCATAATCATGAGCAATTACTGGCTGAAGTGATGAGTACCTTGTCGATTGGCAACCTTGGCGTATTTTTATTAGCCCATGCTGTGAATTTAATGGCGTTTGCCTTTGCGCTACCTTTGGTCTTTTTCAAAGGTGAAAACCGTATTTTCAATGCGCTTGGCCAATCATTAAAAGTGTTTCAAGCGAATATGGCACCGCTTATTGTATTTAGCTTGGTGATCGGTGTATTAATACTGGCAGCAATGCCACTAAGTTTAGTGCCTTTACTGGTTATCATGCCAGTGGCTTATATTGGCTTTTTCTGTTCATATCAGGCGATATTTCCTGCTGATGATACCAGTGACAATAACGGGCAGGGCGAAAAACAAGCGTCGCAATCAAGCGCAATCAACACAGGTCGATTTGACGCTTAATGGATGAGCAAACAAAGCAAAAACTTAAAAACTACGTGTTGTGGCTATTAGGTCGTCAAGAATACTCAAAAAAAGAACTCGCACAAAAACTGAGAATGAAAGATGCGAGTGAAGACTACATAGAACAGCTGTTAAGCTGGTGTGAGTCCTTAGGGTATATTGATGAAAAACGCTACTGCGAGAGCTTTTTACGCAGACAAATAAATAAAGGCTTAGGTCAAAAACGCGTTTTGGCCGAAGCGACAAATAAAGGGGTTGATCGGGCCCAACTGATGACGCTAATCGAAGAACAAGAAATAGATTGGTTTGAATTAGCGTTAGAGACCTACCAAAGAAAATATGGCTTAGGCGATAAACAACTCGATTATAAAGAAAAAGCCAAACGGGTGAGATACATGATGTACCGTGGATTTGGCTATGAAGAAATTAATTTTGCAATGCAAGCAACAATAGGTGACTGATCAAATGCAGCAAATGACTACCGCACAGTTAAGGCAATCGTTTTTAGATTACTTTGCCAAACAACAACACCAAGTTGTACCTTCAAGCTCACTAGTGCCGGGTAACGACGCAACGTTACTTTTCACTAACGCGGGTATGGTGCAATTTAAAGACGTATTTTTAGGTGGCGAAAAGCGCCCTTACACGCGAGCGACTAGCTCACAGCGTTGTGTTCGTGCTGGTGGTAAGCACAATGACCTTGAAAATGTAGGTTACACTGCACGTCACCATACTTTCTTTGAAATGCTTGGTAACTTCAGCTTTGGTGATTATTTTAAGCAAGATGCCATCAAGTTTGCATGGCAGTTCTTAACTGAAGTTGTTCAGTTACCAAAAGAAAAGTTAATGGTAACGGTTTATCACACTGATGATGAAGCGTTCGACATTTGGGCAAAAGAAGTGGGCGTGCCTGAAGACCGTATCATCAAAATCGATACGTCTGATAACTTCTGGTCTATGGGTGATACAGGTCCTTGTGGTCCATGTTCTGAAATTTTCTATGATCACGGTGAACACATTTGGGGTGGCCCTCCAGGTTCTCCTGAAGAAGACGGTGACCGTTTCATCGAAATCTGGAACCTCGTATTTATGCAATACAACCGTCATGCTGACGGCACGATGGAGCCATTACCTAAGCAATCAGTTGATACAGGTATGGGCCTTGAGCGTATCGCTGCAATTTTGCAAGGTGTTCACTCAAACTATGAAATCGACTTATTCCAAAACCTAATCAAAGCCGCTGCGGCAGTAACTAATGCGCAAGACTTAGAAGATAAGTCACTTCGCGTGGTTGCCGATCACATTCGTTCTTGTGCGTTCTTAGTTGCCGATGGGGTGATGCCATCAAACGAAGGTCGTGGTTATGTTCTGCGTCGTATCATTCGTCGTGCGGTTCGCCACGGTAACAAGCTAGGCGCAGAAGGCGCATTCTTCTTTAAGCTTGTTGCAGCACTTGTTCAAGAAATGGGTGAAGCGTATCCAGAGCTTGCTAAGCAACAAGAGATCATCGAAAAAGTGCTACGTATTGAAGAAGAGCAGTTCGGTAAAACACTAGACCGTGGTTTGGCGATTCTTGAAGAAAACCTAGCAGACCTTAAAGGTGATGTGATCCCAGGTGATGTAGTATTCAAACTTTACGACACATACGGTTTCCCAGCTGACTTAACTGCCGATGTTGCGCGTGAGCGTTTCATGACAATTGACGAGCGTGGCTTCCAAGAGTGTATGGAAGTTCAGCGTAAGAAAGCGCAGCAAGCCGGTAAGTTTGGTGCTGATTACAATGAGCAGCTTAAGTCTGAAAAGTCGACTGACTTTAAAGGGTACGATGCAACTCATTATAGCGGTACTGTGGTTGAACTATTCAGCCAAGGTGAAGCTGTTAATGTATTAGAAGATGGTCAAGAAGGTATTGTTGTATTAGACCGCACTCCATTCTACGCAGAGTCTGGTGGTCAGGTTGGTGATACCGGTTCATTGAAAGTAGCTGGTGGCGAGTTTGTTGTTACTGACACGACGAAACTAGGCAATGCATTTGCACACCATGGTAAAGTAGTTGGTCGCATTGGTGTAAACGATAAAGCCGATGCACACATTGATGCTGAGCGTCGCGAAAACATCAAGAAAAACCACACGGCGACTCACTTAGTACACGAAGCATTACGCCAAGTCGTTGGTGAGCATGTAGCACAGAAAGGCTCATTAGTGATGCCAGATCGCTTACGTTTTGACTTCTCACACTTTGAAGGCGTGACTAAAGCACAGCTTCGTGAAGTGGAAGACTTAGTGAACGCTGAGATCCGTAAGAACTTCGCACTACAAACTGAATTAATGGACATCGACGAGGCGAAAGCAAAAGGTGCGATGGCGTTATTCGGTGAGAAGTATGATGATGAAGTACGCGTTGTGTCAATCGGTGATTACTCTATCGAATTATGTGGTGGTACACACGTATCGCGCGCTGGTGACATCGGTCTATTCAAGATTGTGTCTGAAGGTGGTATCGCAGCAGGCGTTCGTCGTATCGAAGCGGTAACCGGTGAAGATGCGGTTAACTATGTGTCTGAGCAAGAAGCACAGCTAAGCGAGATTGCAGCGCTTGTGAAAGGTGATGCAAGTAACGTACTTGAAAAAGTGGCAGCCCTAATTGAGAAATCTAAAGGCCTTGAAAAGCAAGTTACTCAGCTTAACGACAAGCTTGCAAGTGCAGCCGGTGCCTCATTAATTGAATCTGCCGTTGACGTAAATGGCGTGAAATTATTAGTTGCTAATGTAGCTGGTACTGAATCGAAAGCGCTTCGCGGCATGGTTGATGACCTTAAGAACAAGATGGGTTCTGGTGTTATCGCGCTAGGTGTTGCGAATGGCGATAAAGTAAGTCTAATTGCAGGTGTGACGAAAGATTTAGTTGGCAAAGTAAAAGCAGGCGAACTAGTAAATCACATGGCTGCACAAGTTGGCGGTAAAGGCGGTGGTCGTCCAGACATGGCTCAAGCGGGTGGTTCACAGCCTGAAAACCTTGACGCTGCGCTGCAAAGCGTTAATGCATGGGTGAGCGAAAAGACGCAATAATTGCGATGTAACTCGTGGCATTAATTGTTCAAAAATTTGGTGGCACCTCGGTAGGCTCGATTGAGCGTATCGAGGCTGTCGCCGATATCATCATAAAAACCCAACAACAGGGTCATCAAGTCGTTGCTGTTGTCTCTGCAATGTCTGGTGAAACCAATCGTTTAATCTCTCTCGCACACGAAATTGACAGCCGTCCTAGCAGCCGTGAACTTGATGTTTTGGTGACTACTGGCGAACAAGTGACTGCGTCGCTTTTGGCTATGGCCATCATTCGCCGTGGACATCCTGCAATAAGTTTACTTGCTGATCAAATTGGTATTCAAACCGATAACATGTTTGGTAAAGCGAGAATTGAGTCAATCTGTACCGACCGCTTAAACCAAGAAATGGAACATAATCGCATCGTGATTGTGGCGGGTTTTCAGGGGCGAGATAGAGAAGGCAATATAACAACGCTAGGCCGTGGTGGCACAGATACTACGGCGGTTGAGTTAGCGGGTGCATTAAAAGCGGCTGAATGTCAGATATTCACAGACGTAGATGGGGTTTACACCACAGATCCTCGTATTGAGCCGAATGCGCGTCGTCTTGAGCAAATTACCTTTGATGAAATGTTAGAGATGGCGAGCCTTGGAGCGAAAGTCTTGCACTTGCGTTCGGTTGAAGCTGCTGGTCACTATCGATTACCACTTAGAGTGTTATCGAGCTTTTGCCACTCAAAGGGGACATTAATTACTTACGAGGAGCCAGATATGAACAAAGCCCCAGTTTCAGGTGTGGCTGCCAGTAAAGATGAGGTGTTAATTACCCTTAAGCAGTTACCAAATCAGCCACAGATCTTTGCAAGTCTACTCACCGTATTGGCTGATGCGGGCATTGCGGTAGATATGTTGAGCCAATTAAATCACCAACTTGATAAAATAGACTATGCTTTTACTGTGCACAGTAATGATCATCATCAAGTTATTGAGCTTTTGACACACCAGCAAGAAAGTCTCGGTTTTGTTGAATTGGCGTGTGATAAGGAAGTGGCTAAAGTGTCTGTAATAGGCATTGGCCTGAAGTCTCATGTAGAAGTTATCGCACAGTTCTATACGGCAATGTCTCACGAGAATATTCGAGCTGACTTAGTGACAACATCCGAAATGAAAATTTCGGCTTTGCTGCCGCAAAAGTACCTAGAATTGGCTGTTAGAGCATTGCACAGCACATTTTTATTGGAAAGTATTGAGTAAAATGGTTTTTTTGCTTACTTTTATGAATACTTTTCATTAAAATGAAATTGACGCGGAATCTTCTAATTTTTGGAATAACAGGAGCAATAGAATGCTAATACTAACTCGTCGAGTGGGTGAAACCCTAATGATTGGTGATGAAGTAACTGTAACTGTACTAGGTGTTAAAGGTAACCAGGTACGTATTGGTGTTAATGCACCTAAAGATGTTTCAGTTCACCGTGAAGAGATTTACATGCGAATTCAGGCTGAAAAGTCTGGTCCTGCAACAGGTAACATCTGATCAGCTTTTAGCGAATAATTTAAGGAGCCACTATTCATTAGTGGCTTTTTTTTGCGCTAAGATAAAGTCAACCGTCTCGTCATCCAATGCACTTAAAGATAAATATTGTGCACCTCTTAGTGAATAGATCAGTAGACCTCTGTCTGTTTTTATAACTTTGGTGATGTCTTGCCAATTAAATACAAACGATTTATATGGGTTAGCTGCTTTAATTTTTTCTTCGTCAATCTCAACAATCACATTGGAGCCACTTGCTCTGCTGATCATCTGTCTGGCAACCCACCAAGGACGGCGATAGTAATATGAAATGCATTCAATGACTGCCAAAATGATTAAGAAATTCCCCAGGTAGCCATTCTCTAAACCATAAATAGACACTAAACCGAGCAGGGTTAGAAAACCGACTAACGCATATTTAGGTTTGTTAGCTTTGCCAAATTTTTCGGACTCATCAAAGCACTCCTGATAGTAAGGCTTATCAAGGGTAAATTCGTGTTTATACATAGCAACTCATTAATCTTTATTTGCTGCCAATTTTATCAAAAAAGAATGGTGTATGCGTATTTGAAATTTTTTAATGCGACTTGCATTAAGTATGAGTATACATTTTTTATTCAGTCATAACGGTATTTTGTTTAGTGGCTTCTTGGTCTTACCATTTTTTGTTTCCGTTTTTAAAACTTATCTATGTAACCTATTTATCACTTTTATTTAAAAGTATTTAAATAAACCTGCGCTATTTTGAATATTTTTCATATTTATCTCAGTAATTCATTCGTTTAATCAGTATTTTACAGTTAAGTTGTTGCTATTGTTTAACTTTTAATATTGGTATTACCAATTTACAATATTGTTTACAAGTTGAGCTCGTTTGTTATGATGTTGAATAAATATTTATAAAAAATGATTAATGACGCAAGGCGCGTTGTGAAAAAGGGGGAGAACATGGATATAGGCGCATTGTTGCTAGAGGCAGCCAGCTTAATGCTTACCGGCATGGTTGGGGTTTTTGCCTTCTTATCTATCTTAATTTTTGCTGTAAGCAAGTTATCACTTATCGCAGGTGGTGATGAACCAGCAAAGCCACAACGTCAACCTACTAAACGCCCAGCATCAACAGGCGTATCTAACGCGCACATTGCTGCAATCAGTGCAGCTATCGCTCAGTACAGATCAAAATAATAAAGGGGTCCACTATGTCAAAGTTAAAATTAACTGAATTGGTTTTAAGAGACGCACACCAATCATTGCTTGCTACGCGAATGCGCCTAGAAGATATGCTACCAATCGCAGAGAAACTAGATAAAGCCGGTTATTGGTCTGTTGAATCTTGGGGTGGTGCAACCTTTGATTCTTGTATCCGTTATTTGGGCGAAGATCCTTGGCATCGCATTCGCGCTTTAAAAGAAGCCATGCCAAATACCAAGCAGCAGATGCTTTTACGTGGTCAAAACTTACTAGGTTATCGCCATTATGCCGATGACGTGGTCGAAAAATTTGTAGAACGTGCACATCATAATGGCGTTGATGTTTTCCGTATTTTCGATGCCATGAATGATGTCCGAAACCTCGAAACAGCGATTAAAGCCGCGATTAAAGTCGGAGCGCATGCGCAAGGTACCATTTCTTATACTGTGAGTCCGGTTCACACTTTAGACATGTGGCTAGAACAGGCGAAAAAACTAGAAGCCATGGGCTGTCATTCAATCTGTATTAAAGATATGGCTGGCTTATTAAAGCCTTATGATGCAGAAGAACTGATCACTGAACTTAAAAATACCGTGTCAGTGCCAATTGCCATGCAGTGTCACGCGACAACGGGTTTAAGTACAGCGACATACCAAAAAGCAATCGATGCGGGTATTGATATGCTTGATACCGCTATTTCGTCTATGAGTATGACTTATGGTCATAGTGCCACAGAGACTATGGTGGCAATTACCGAAGGCACAGCACGTGATACAGGTTTAAACCTTGGTGAGCTTGAAGAGATTGCGAGTTACTTCCGCGAAGTTCGAAAGAAATATGCGGCATTTGAAGGTAGCTTAAAAGGCGTTGATGGCCGTATCTTACTCGCTCAAGTGCCTGGCGGTATGTTAACTAACATGGAAAACCAGCTTAAAGAACAAGGTGCTGGCGATAAGCTAGATGATGTTCTAAAAGAGATCCCGGCTGTTCGTAAAGACCTTGGCTTTATTCCGCTGGTGACTCCAACATCACAAATTGTTGGTACTCAGGCGGTACTAAACGTTCTAACTGGTGAGCGTTATAAGACCATCACAAAAGAAACTGCAGGTGTGTTAAAAGGTGAGTATGGCTCAACACCAGCTGAAGTTGACTCACAATTACAACAACGCGTATTAGATGGTGCAGAAGCGATCACGTGTCGCCCAGCAGATTTAATCGATGCAGAACTTGATAGCCTTGAGGCTGAGCTAGTTGCGAAAGCCAAAGAAGACAACATTGAGTTGGTTGAAGAACAAGTCGATGACGTGTTAACTTATGCGTTATTCCCGCAGATCGGTCTTAAGTTCCTTAAGAATCGTAATAACCCAGATGCATTTGAGCCGAAACCTACTTTAGTTACCACTGAAAAGCCTGCGCCTGCAGCAAAACCGGCTTCTCCACAAACACAATCAACAGAGCGTTACAGTGTGCAAGTTGATGGCAAAGTATATGACGTTGTTGTGGCACCAGGTGGTGAACTTAAAGAAGTGCAAGTGAAAGACAGTGAGCTTATTCCGCAGTCAGCATCGGTCAGTACGAGCGAAACACTGAATGCTCCGCTTGCTGGTAACATCTTTAAGTTATTGGTGCGTGCAGGTGACGCTGTAGCTGAAGGCGATGTAGTCATGATCATGGAAGCCATGAAGATGGAAACAGAAGTGCGCGCGACGCACAGCGGTACGGTTGCAAATGTCTTAGTCTCTGAAGGTGACTCTGTCGCAACAGGCGATGCCATGATTGAGCTTGCATAGGAGGTCACATGGACGGGTTGTTAAATTTATGGCAAGCAACGGGCCTTGCCAACTTTACCGTGCCAGCTCTAGTCATGATGGCGGTGGGCTGTGGTTTACTCTACCTTGCTATAGCAAAAGGGTTTGAACCTTTACTCCTTGTACCAATTGGTTTTGGTGCAATATTAACGAATATTCCAGTTGCTGGCTTAGCAGAGCCAGGCGGCTTGTTGTACTACGTTTACTATATCGGTATTGATAGTGGTGTTTTTCCGCTGTTGATATTTATGGGCGTGGGCGCGATGACAGACTTTAGTGCACTGATTGCAAACCCGCGTATGTTACTACTGGGTGCTGCAGCACAGTTTGGTATTTTCGCGACATTATTTGGGGCTATTGCGCTGAACTTTGTGCCGGGCTTTGAGTTTACCCTACAGGATGCTTCAGCAATTGCCATCATTGGTGGTGCAGATGGCCCAACAGCTATTTTCTTAGCCTCAAAGCTTGCACCAGAACTTTTGGGCGCGATTGCGGTAGCAGCATATTCTTATATGGCCTTAGTACCAATCATCCAGCCGCCGATCATGCGTGCACTGACATCTGAAGAGGACAGAAAGATTGAAATGCCACAACTACGCCATGTGACAAAGCGTGAGAAAATTATTTTCCCTCTGGCGGTACTTGGCTTAGCGATTATGTTCTTACCGTCAGCATCGCCGCTGGTTGGTATGTTCTGTTTAGGTAACTTAATGCGTGAGTGTGGTGTTGTCGACAGATTAAGCAACACAGCACAGAATGAGCTTATTAATATCGTGACTATTTTCTTAGGCTTAGCGGTGGGCTCTAAGTTATCAGCGACTGAATTCTTAACGGTTGAGACGTTAGGTATTTTAGTGCTTGGTGCTTTGGCTTTCTCAATTGGTACAGCTTCTGGCGTATTTATGGCGAAAATTATGAATAAGTTCTCGAAACACCCAATTAATCCACTCGTCGGCGCGGCAGGGGTATCAGCGGTACCAATGGCGGCACGCGTAGTGAACAAAGTGGGCCTAGAGAATAACCCGCATAACTTCTTGTTAATGCATGCTATGGGACCAAACGTAGCAGGTGTACTCGGAAGTGCCGTTGCTGCAGGTATTTTGTTAGCACTTGTTGGCTAGTTAGAAATAAATTTCTTCCAACCTAAATGCGCAGCCGCTGGCTGCGCTTTTTTTTGATTTGGCGTAATTGTATTAGTTATAACCATACAAAAAGCTTTGCTCTGTATGTTCTTTCTCTTGTTCTTCGAGCTGCATAAGATTTGCGACTTCTTGTTTGTAAGACTTACTTTTCTTTAAATCTTCTTCGTTATTCTCTTTGATGACGCCTTGGCTCTTTAATTCAGATGGCATTTGGGTGATCTCTGAAATCTTCATCTTATCTCTCCTCGAGTTGCACGCTTTGAAGTATTGGTATCTCTGTGTAGTTTGTTTTGCAGAAGTTGTACCAAGAAAAACTTATGTAGACACTTTAAGTAGTTATAGAAAAGATTTATTGATCTCGCTTGCTATTTCTTAAATTAATTGCATCAATAACGGGCAGTAACTCCTCAATTTAGTGCAAAAAGACCATGACAAAGCCATATTCTCAAGCGTGTGCAAACAATAAAGCTCCAATTCTGAATAAGATACAAACATATCTAACAGATAAAGAAAAAATTTTAGAAATAGGAAGCGGCACCGGGCAGCATGCTGTGCATTTTGCAAAGCATCTTCCGAATATAACTTGGCAAACGGCAGATCAAGCCATGCATCATGAAGGGATCAACGCTTGGTTAGACGAAGCTAAGCTGGGTAATTTAATTGCGCCTATTACCCTAGATTTAAATCATGATTGGCCTGTGAATGAAAAGTACAATGCAATTTACACCGCGAACACACTTCATATTGTGTCTGAGTCTTTGGTTGAAAAGCTAATCATTGGTGCCGCTAAACACAGTCATTCGCAAAGTCATTTATTCATTTATGGCCCGTTTAACTACAATGGACAGTTTACCAGTGAAAGTAACCAAGGCTTCGATGCCATGTTAAGGGCAAGAGACCCACAAAGTGGTATTCGGGATCAAGAGTGGGTTGTTTCTTTGGTGAAGAAACAAGGCTTTGAGTTAGTTCAAGACCATGAAATGCCAGCGAATAACCGACTATTGGTGTTTAAACGGTAATTTAGCTTCACATTCAATAAAGTACTGCTGTAAGGCTTGGGCTTCTCTTTCGCAATAGTCTTGTAGCGCGATTTTAAACTCAGGTCTAAACAAGGTGTGGTAAGAGTGGCGCCAAACGGGTTCAAAGCCACGGGCGAGTTTATGCTCGCCTTGCGCGCCGGCATCAAAAGTGGTGATGCCTTCTTTTATCGCAAGTTCAATACCTTGGTAATAACATAGCTCAAAGTGAAGCGAATCATATTGGGATTCAATAGCCCCCCAATAGCGGCCGTATAGGGTATCGCCTGAAACAAAATAAAGGCTAGTGGCAACAATAGCATCATCTTTGAACGCGCAGCATAAACGAACAGCATGAGGTAAGTTTTTTATTATCAGGGCGAAAAATTCGCGATTTAAATAGCCATTATGGCCCGAGCGCTTTAAATAAGTCAGACGGTAACTTAAATAAAAGGCATCAAGTAAGGCGCCATTAATCTCATCACCAGAAAACCAGCGAATGGTTAAACTCTGTTGTTGTACTTTTAATCGCTCTTTACTGATCATCTTTCGCTTTCGAGCATTAAGCGCTGATAGAAAGTCACTGAAGCTTTGATAGCCTTTATTTTGCCAGTGAAATTGCACATTGCGTCTTGGGGTTAATGTGGTGTTGGCAAAATGTGCGTGTTCAGATAAAAAGTTAAGATGAATACCACTGAAGCCTTTCTCACTTAACTCAAACAAAGTCGCTTCTATATAACTTATTAATTCAGGCGTGATGTGCTGGCAAAGAATGCGAGGACCTTGCACTGGGGTAAAAGGTACACCACATAGCCATTTAGGGTAATACTCTAGCCCATATCTTTCATAGGCTTCAGCAAATGCCCAATCAAAGACGTACTCACCATAAGAGTGGTTTTTTAAATAGCCTGGCAAGATAGCCACTATATGATCGTTTTGCTTAATGACAAGGTGCTGAGGCTGCCAGCCAGTTTGTTTATTTACACATTCACTGATTTCCAATGCGCCGAGCCAAGTATAACTGGAAAATACGTGCTCATTTGTAAGTGAGTTCCAAGTATGCTCCGAGATATTTGAAATAGAGTCTATAAACTCGTGCTGATAGGTCATGGGGTGTACAGAAATTAAGGCTAATTTAAATGGTATGATATCAGATTTAATTTTGCCTTAAACTGCCCTTATTCACTAAATAAAAAAGCAAGGTTAGAACTTTGTATGCTTAATAAGTATTCAGCTTTGAAACTCCTGTGACATAAGCCAATTTATCCGCCGATTTAGTTGGTTGATCATAACTATGTTGATTTATATACAATAATGTAACTTGTGATTGTATTCCTTATGGTGTGTGAGAGATCTACCTGTAATTAAAAATTAATCAATTTTTGACCTAAAATCGTTTGACTTAGCATGAGAGGGCTTTACTATGAAGACAGACAAAAATTTGTCAGTGTTTATAAATTTCCACCACGTTATTGTATGAGTCATACTTGTAGTACCGTCCTGAAGTTTTTAAGTACCGTCTAGTTTTTGCTCTATGCGCCCACAAGGGCATAGTTAATTTTAAAGATCAGGATATGCATATTATGTCTAATACAGTTACTGGTACCGTTAAGTGGTTTAACGAGTCAAAAGGTTTTGGTTTCATTGCACAAGAAAATGGTCCAGATGTTTTCGCACACTTCAGCGCTATCAAAGGTGACGGTTTCCGCACTCTAGTTGAAGGTCAGAAAGTAGAGTTCACATTAGCTACAGGTCAAAAAGGTCCACAAGCTGAGAACATCACTGTACTTTAAGTGTTAATCACTTAACAAGAAAGCAAGCACTCGCTTGCTTTTTTTATATGTGGTGCAAACTAGTGAACGCAGTTCGCGCTGTTTGCGCAAGGTGAAAAGAGCAAGATTAACCACATTAGAACCATACATCCTATCGAAGCAAGATTAGTTTTGCGCAAGGGCGACGAGTGACCGAAACGAAGTTTCGCAGCGCGAGGAGGTGAGGGTATGGATACCCGATGGGCAATGCTACATGGACGTAAAACAACACAGCATCCAAAATTTTTCGTTTATAGTGCGCGCAGCAAGACTAGCGTTGAGTGTGAGGCCTTGGATGGCCGAACCGGACCCAAGCTACATGGAAGTATTACAACTCAATTCTTATTAAGATCGAGACAAAGTTTCGTAGCACGAGGAGGTGAGGGAATGGATACCCGATGGGCGAAGCTACATGGATGTAATACAAAACAAAATTTACTTATTTCATTTCTCAATAGTGAACTTAGCTTCTTAACTTAAACCCCAACAAAAACCTCTTTACCTATAACCTAATCTATTCACTCTCACCATCCCTATATTCACCAAACTTATAAACACTATATTTAAATATTGTCGACAATCTTGTTATTTCTAGGTTGACGTTCACGTAAACCGCTACTATATTGTCTACAACTTACTAAACACGGCTTTAAGATTTACTATGTCGATTTTTCATGAAAATGCTGTAACAGCCTCCGATAAAGCGTTTTTTCGTTTAAGAAAAGAGATTGTAGAGGGTGAAATCCCAGCATCAGCAAAACTTAGTGAAACTGAGTTGTCGACAAAGTATGAAGTAAGCCGTGCAGTAGTCCGAGAAGCTATTAACCGTTTAGAAAGCTGTAACTTGGTTGAACGCAAGCCAAATGTGGGTGCACGTGTGGTGGCATTAAGCCCTGAGGGGTTAATCGAACTTTACCAAGTTCGTGAGTCACTAGAAGGCATGGCGGCGCGTCTTGCTGCAACTAATATGTCTGATGACGAAGTCACAGAGCTGAAAATGCTCTTGAATAGCCAGTCAGAAAATATCAAAACCACTGAGCGCTATTATCAAGAAGCGGGCGATTTAGATTTTCATTACCGCATTATTCTCGGCAGCAAAAATAATCATTTAATTAATATGTTGGTCAATGGCCTATATCACTTGGTGCGTATGTATCGCGTGCAGTTAGGCATGGCGGGCCCTCGTGTGAGTACCGCTTTTGACGAGCATAAACATATAGTACAAGCCATCAGTAATCGCGACCCTGAGTTGGCTGAAATGTTGATGCGCAGACACATTATGTATTCAAAAAATAATATCGAAGCCAAGCTAAACCAGTGAGCTTCTTATACATATTTTCAGGATAACTAGAGAGATCATCAAGATGACAACAGGAACTATCAGTGCGGGTAAGAAATTCCGCGATGCATTAAAAGCCAATCAACCTCTGCAGATCGTGGGCACAATTAATGCCTACAGCGCAATGATGGCGAAGAAAATCGGCCACCAAGCAATTTATTTATCAGGTGGCGGTGTTGCAAATGCCTCTTATGGTCTTCCTGATTTAGGCATGACTTCTCTAAACGACGTTATTGCTGATGTACAACGTATTACTTCAGCATGCGACCTACCTTTGATGGTTGATATTGACACAGGTTGGGGCGGTGCTTTCAATATCGCAAAAACAGTTCGTGATATGGAAAAAGCCGGTGCAGCAGCTGTGCATATGGAAGACCAAGTTGCGCAAAAACGCTGTGGTCACCGCCCAAACAAAGAGATCGTTTCAACCGAAGAAATGGTTGATCGTATTAAAGCGGCAGTCGATGCGCGTACCGATCCTGATTTCTTCATCATGGCGCGTACAGATTCATTCGCACAAGAAGGCCTAGAAGCGGCGATTGAGCGTGCAAAAGCTTATGTTGCTGCGGGTGCTGATGGCATTTTTGCAGAAGCCGTACAAACTGAAGAGCACTACCGTGCATTTAGCGAAGCGCTAGATGTGCCAATTTTAGCGAACATCACAGAATTTGGTAAAACAGAGCTTTGGAACAAAGAAGAACTTGGTGAGTGGGGCGTAGATATGGTGCTTTATCCACTAAGTGCATTCCGTGCAATGAACAAAGCCGCTGAACTGGTTTATCAAAGCATTTTACAAAACGGCGATCAAAAAGCTGTCATAGATACCATGCAAACTCGTATGGATCTTTATGATTACCTTGGCTATCACGACTACGAGCAGAAGCTTGATGCGTTGTTTGCCGAAGGCAAAAATAAGTAATAGTAATTTTGAAGTGCAGGCAATGAACCTGCACTCAGCACATATCAATACCCAGCAGGTAAAAATAATTCAGGAGACAACATCATGGCAAAAGTACTAAGCGGTGCAGGCCTACGCGGACAAGTAGCGGGTAAAACAGCATTATCAACAGTAGGTAAATCGGGTTCTGGCCTAACTTACCGTGGTTACGACGTAAAAGATCTGGCAGCAAACTGTCAGTTTGAAGAAGTGGCGCACCTAATTTTAAAAGGTCACCTACCAACGCAAGCAGAGCTAGATGCTTATAAAGACAAATTACGTGCAATGCGCGGTCTGCCTCAGGCCCTTAAAGATGTACTAGAGCGTATTCCAGCAGACGCACACCCAATGGATGTATTACGTACGGGTTGTTCAATGTTAGGTAACCTTGAAGGTGAAGCGACATTTGATGAGCAAGACCAAGTAACTGACCGCATGCTAGCCGTTTTCCCAAGTATCATTTGTTACTGGTACCGTTTTAGTCATGATGGTGTGCGTGTTGACGTTGAAACAGATGATGATTCAATTGGTGGTCACTTCCTTACAATGCTACATGGCGAAAAAGCAAAAGAATTACACGAGCAAGTTATGCATGTGTCTTTAATTCTTTATGCAGAGCATGAGTTTAATGCGTCTACCTTCACAGCGCGTGTTTGTGCATCAACGCTTTCTGACATGCACTCATGTGTAACGGGGGCGATTGGTTCACTTCGTGGTCCACTACACGGTGGTGCTAACGAAGCAGCGATGGAACTGATCGAAGGCTTTACTTCACCAGATCATGCTGAAGCTGAAATGATGGGTAAACTTGAGCGTAAAGAGAAGATCATGGGCTTCGGTCACGCGATTTATTCAGAATCAGATCCTCGTAACGAAATCATCAAAGGCTGGTCTGAAAAGCTAGCGGCAGATGTGGGTGACGACGTACTTTACCCTGTATCAGTACGTTGTGAAGAGGTAATGTGGCGCGAGAAGAAGCTTTTCTGTAACGCTGACTTCTTCCATGCATCAGCTTATAACTTCATGGGTATTCCGACTAAGCTATTCACGCCTATCTTCGTAATGTCTCGTCTAACGGGCTGGGCTGCACACGTGATGGAACAACGTGCTGACAACCGTATTATTCGCCCTTCAGCGGAATATACAGGTGAAGAGCTACGTCCTGTAACGCCAATTTCAGAGCGTTAATTTGAAGTTTGAGTGACAGAGGTTGACTTTGTCACTCACTACCGTCACTCCAACTTAAGACAAGTGCTTAAGTTTTTACCCTATGGATTTCATATTTCACGTAGGCAGCTAAAACCTATGTAATTTGAAAGACGATGGGATAAATAAGTCAGAAAGTTATGAATACCAAATACCGTAAAATCTTACCTAACTCTCAACTTGCTTATTACGATACCAGTGAAGCCGTTGATGCTATTAAACCAGGCGCGTATGCCACACTCCCTTACACATCGCGTGTACTTGCAGAGAATCTAGTTCGCCGTTGTGAGCCTGATAAGCTAGATGCTAGCTTATCGCAGTTAATTGACCGCAAACGCGACTTAGATTTTCCTTGGTTCCCTGCACGTGTTGTGTGTCACGATATTTTGGGCCAAACCGCTCTTGTTGACCTGGCTGGCTTACGTGATGCGATTGCTGCAAAAGGCGGCGATCCGTCTAAAGTAAATCCAGTTGTTCCGACTCAGCTTATTGTTGATCACTCGCTTGCGGTTGAGCACGCTGGTTTTGAAAAAGATGCGTTCGAGAAAAACCGTGCCATTGAAGACCGTCGCAACGACGACCGCTTCCATTTTATTAACTGGACAAAAACCGCATTTAAAAACGTTGACGTTATCCAACCGGGTAACGGCATCATGCACCAAATCAACCTAGAGAAAATGTCGCCAGTTATCCATGCCCGTGACGGTGTAGCATTCCCGGACACATTGGTTGGTACCGATAGTCACACGCCACACGTTGACGCACTGGGTGTCATTGCAGTGGGTGTTGGTGGCCTTGAAGCCGAAAGCGTCATGTTAGGTCGTGCTTCTTATATGCGCCTACCAGATATTGTTGGTGTTGAACTGACAGGCAAAGCACAACCGGGCATTACCGCAACTGATATCGTACTCGCAATCACTGAATTCTTAAGAGCTGAAAAAGTAGTCGGCGCTTACTTAGAGTTTTACGGTGAAGGTGCAGCAAGCTTAACGCTTGGTGACCGTGCAACCATCTCAAACATGACACCAGAGTATGGTGCAACGGCTGCGATGTTCTATATCGACCAACACACCATCGATTATTTAAAGATCACAGGTCGTGACGACGAGCAAGTGCAGCTTGTTGAAAACTACGCAAAAGAAACAGGCCTTTGGGCCGACAGCCTAGAAACTGCAGAATACGAGCGCGTTCTTACTTTTGATTTATCAACGGTTGGTCGTAATATCGCAGGTCCTTCAAATCCACACCGCCGAGTATCTACTTCAGAACTTGCACAAGCGGGTATTGCTGGCACAGTTGAAAACGAAGAAGGCAAAATGCCAGATGGCGCGGTGATCATCGCTGCTATCACCAGCTGCACCAATACTTCTAACCCGCGCAACGTGATTGCAGCAGGTCTACTCGCACGTAATGCCAACGCAAAAGGGTTAACTCGTAAGCCTTGGGTTAAGTCATCTCTGGCACCGGGTTCTAAGACGGTAAAAATGTATCTTGAAGATGCCGAGTTATTACCAGAGTTAGAGCAATTAGGTTTTGGTGTTGTGGCATTTGCATGTACAACTTGTAACGGTATGAGTGGTGCGTTAGACCCGAAAATCCAACAAGAGATCATCGACCGCGATTTATATTCTACAGCGGTACTGTCGGGTAACCGTAACTTTGATGGCCGTATTCACCCTTATGCAAAGCAAGCTTTCTTAGCGTCTCCACCATTGGTTGTGGCATACGCGATCGCAGGAACTATTCGTTTTGACATCGAAAAAGATGTCCTTGGACATGACCAAGACGGTAACCCTGTTACCCTGAAAGACTTGTGGCCAACGGATGAAGAGATCGACGCAGTTATCGCAAAAAGCGTGAAGCCTGAGCAATTTCGCCAAGTATACGAGCCAATGTTTGACTTAAACGTCGATTATGGCGAGAAGAACGATCCGCTTTACGACTGGCGAGAAATGAGTACCTACATTCGCCGCCCACCATATTGGGAAGGCGCACTAGCAGCTGAGCGCACCATGAAAGGCATGCGTCCACTTGCTGTATTAGGTGACAATATCACTACCGACCACCTATCACCATCAAATGCAATTTTAGCAAGCAGTGCTGCCGGTGAGTATTTGGCGAAGATGGGTCTGCCAGAAGAAGACTTTAACTCATATGCAACCCACCGTGGTGACCACTTAACCGCGCAGCGTGCAACCTTTGCGAACCCGAAATTGTTTAACGAAATGGTGTTAGACGAAAACGGTGAGGTAAAACAGGGTTCATTAGCGCGTATTGAGCCAGAAGGTAAAGTAACTCGCATGTGGGAAGCCATCGAAACCTACATGGAACGCAAGCAGCCGTTGATTATTGTGGCTGGTGCGGACTATGGTCAGGGTTCATCACGTGACTGGGCGGCCAAAGGTGTGCGTTTAGCGGGTGTTGAAGTGATTGCGGCAGAAGGTTTTGAGCGTATTCACCGCACAAACTTAATCGGTATGGGTGTATTACCTCTGCAATTTGAAGCCGGTACAACCCGTAAAACACTCGGTCTTGATGGTACTGAAACCTATGACGTTATTGGTGAGCCAAGCCCGGGCGCAACGTTAACCTTATTGATTAATCGTCAAAACGGCGAGCGTGTAGAAGTGCCTATGCTATGTCGTCTTGATACTGCAGAAGAAGTATCAATCTACGCGGCTGGCGGTGTTCTTCAAAGATTCGCACAAGACTTTTTAGAAGCTAATAATTAATAAATAAGCGAATGAGGCTTTCTCATTCGCTTTTGAAGGATTTTTAAATGGCTTTCAAACCACAAATTAAAGTACCAGCAACTTATATGCGTGGCGGCACCAGTAAGGGGGTCTTTTTTAACCTTGCTGATTTACCCGCTGCAGCACAAGTTGCAGGCGAAGCACGTGACAATCTATTGCTACGTGTGATTGGCAGCCCTGATCCATACGCAAAACACACCGATGGTATGGGCGGTGCAACGTCAAGCACCAGTAAAACCGTGATTCTGGCAAAAAGTGATGTGCCTGATCACGATGTAGATTACCTATTTGGTCAGGTTGCGATTGATAAACCTTTTATCGATTGGAGCGGAAACTGCGGAAACTTAACCGCTGCGGTAGGCGCATTTGCGATCAGTAGTGGCCTAGTTGAAGCTGAATGTGTGCCTGAAAACGGCATTGCGGTTGTGCGCATTTGGCAAGCAAACATCAAAAAAACCATCATCGCGCATATCCCTATGACTAATGGAGAAGTGCAAGAAACCGGTGAATTTGAGTTAGATGGCGTGACTTTCCCTGCTGCCGAAGTGGTGGTTGAGTTTATGGATCCAGCTGACGGCGAAGGCGATATGTTCCCATCAGGTAACTTGATTGATAGTCTTGAAGTGCCGGGTATTGGCACTTTCCCTGTGACCATGATCAACGCAGGTATTCCGACCCTATTCTTTAATGCAGAAGATTTAGGGTACACAGGCACAGAGCTACAAGAAGCTATTAACAGTGATGCAGCCGTGCTTGAGCGTTTTGAAACCATTCGCGCCCATGGTGCAGTGAAAATGGGCTTGATCAAAGATATAGAAGAAGCAAAAGTACGCCAGCATACGCCTAAAATTGCGTTTGCTGCACCTGCTCAGGCTTACACCGCCTCAAGTGGTAAAGCGATTGCCGAGTCTGACATCGATGTGTGTGTCCGTGCACTTTCGATGGGCAAGCTTCACCACGCCATGATGGGCACAGCGGCTGTTGCTATTGCAACCGCTGCTGCAATTCCTGGCACCATAGTGAACTTGGCTGCTGGTGGCACTGAGCGCGAAAGCGTTACCTTTGGTCACCCATCAGGCACATTAAAAGTGGGTGCTGCTGCAAAACTTGTTGATGGTAAATGGCTGGCTGAAAAAGCGGTCATGAGCCGCAGCGCGCGAATATTAATGGAAGGCTCAGTACGCGTTCCGCAAGACTAGGTTAACCTAGGAAAAAGTTAAGCAAATTGTTCATGAGTTGTGATACTCCCAAGGCCCGAGAGGGCCTTTTTTAATGGCTGAATCACTCCGTATTTATATTTTCAAAGTAAAGGGATTGGAATAAATGATAGAAGCAATGATCACCCTCGCACTCACTACCGCACTTTTATTAGGCTCGCCCGGCCCTGCACCGCTTGCCCTCGCTGGTGTCGGTGCCAGTTTTGGTTTTAAGCAAGGTTTAGGGTTTCTTGCTGGTATTCTGCTTGGCTTGCTGGTGGCAATAAGCTTGTTAGCGTTGGGGTTAGGCAGTTTGTTTGAGCAATTCCCAACGGTTAAACTCATTTGCCAAGGTATCGCAACCGCCTACTTAATTTATGTGGCGTATAAGATCGCGAGTAATACCAGTGGTATAGAGCAAAGAGCAGGGGCAGCGCCAAGCTTTAAAGATGGCTTTATATTAAATTTAATCAACCCAAAAGCTTACGCCGCGTTTCTAGCCATTTTCGCGAACTTTATGATCCCAACAAGTTCTCCTGTTTACAGTGCCATGTTAACTGCTACGGTAAGCTTTATTGTAGCCGTCATCGTTGATGGATTATGGATGGCAATTGGCAGTAAACTCAGACCCTTTTTTGCAAAACCCGATCAAGCAAAATGGCTGAGGATTGCGTTTGCATTGCTGTTATTATCGAGCATTGGCGCGTCTTATTTTCTTTAAGTTTTCACACCAAGCTTTTGTTGAAAGAAACACACAAATTGTTACTTATTAGCCGTTTACATAGTAAGCAGGGTGAGAGAGGCTAATACCAATCCGCAATAACACTTAATTATTTTGAGGGATTAAACCTGATGATAGCTGCGTTAAAGGTTTCTCATTTACGACTGCATGGATGCAGAAGGTAGGGCAATGCAGGAGCAATTGCCGAGAACAACTAAATAACGAAATATTTGCCTTGCCTACATGGATGTAGGTACCTCAGCGATAGCAGGACGCGTGAGCGGTGCTACCAACAAGGTTTTCTTGCCTCAAAATAGGCTACTTAGTTAAGCGGACTGGTATAAGAGCAGAACTGTCAAGGAACACCTATGTTGAATTTAAAATCTAGTCTACAAGTCATTGCGTTTGCAGCCGTTGTGTCTTTCTCTGGCGCAAGCAGTGCAAAAGCCACCTTTAATGCTGAGCATAATGATATTGTTAAAACGGTAAACAGTTACTTTAAAGGTATCGCAGAGTCAGATGAAGCTTTAATAGCGCAAGCTTTTGAGCTAGAAAATGGTCATATAAAGTCTATCGTGACAGATAAAGAAACTGGCAAACAAAGTATTCGCAGTCAAAAGCTGGGTGACTTTGCCAAGATATTTAAGCAGCCAACCAAAGATCACTGGCAAGCCCATATCCTCTCGATAGATGTTGTTGACGAGCAAATGGCCATGGTTAAGTTGAATTTCGAAACATCAAAAACCCATTACATAGATTACTTAGTGTTATATAAATTTAATGACGCTTGGCGTATCGTGAATAAGACGTTTGTGGCTAAACCTAAAACTTAAAAATAAAAAGCTTGTTTATAATAGACTTAGTTGAGCGAGTAGTCATAAAGACCACTCGCAGTTTATCTCAAAACATGGGCTTTTTAGCGTGCTAAACTTGTTTCATTTTTAAACTTGTTTAAGTTACCTAGCGTCAACGTCTGGGGAACAAAAATGAAATCACTTATCTCGGCTGCCATATTATCTACGGTGGCATTAACCAATGCAGCTTTACCAAGTAAAGTTTACGCTTCATCAACTGTAAACACGCACATATCTTCACATAGCCAATACGATTTTTCGTCATTAGCTGATGGTATTCGCATCGTGAATCAGCTCAAAATGGGTATAAGTCCATCTGAACAAGCATGGCAGCAACTTTTTTCTCATAACGCCTATCAGTTGGTGTTTAGTATTTCGGATCTGACTCAAGAAAAATTAAAAAACCGTTTCGAAATCGCTTTCCTGCCAATGAAAGCTGTGCACTTTGACGCATTAAATGCTTTCGAAAAGCAAGAGGTGAAACATTTAAGGACAGCTTTATATAACTTAGATTGGATCAATGAATACAAAAATATGCTGACTGGCTCTGATGCCGTTGAACGCTCGTTAGCACTCGCCAATCAATGGATCCCAAAGGCTTTTCAATCAAAGCAAGCCACACAATATGTATTTGGTTTCTTTGGACAAAACGCCCATGCGAGTGCTGTGGGTGTAGTACTCGACCCTTACCTCGGGTATTTGTCAGACTTACATGCACCTTTTGAACTAGGCGCCCATGAGTTGCACCATAATCTACGTGCAAAAATCAAATTGGCAAAGCCACTAGATAGAGAAAATGGCTTCGATAGAGCCATTGACCACCTACAGCACGAAGGGGTCGCTAACCTGATAGACAAATCACGTTTTCTAGAAGCGCGATCACCATTTTCTGATGAAATTAAAAATTACTTTGCGAGTGAATTAAAAAAAGCGCCCAATTATGTAATCGCGTTAAATAAAGTCATGAGCGAAGCGGCAAGTGATCATGAAAATGCTGACTTTATGGCTTTTCAAAAAGTAGGTTTACCTCTATGGGGTCACGTTGTCGGCTGGTATATGACACAAACCATAGTTAAAGCAGGCATGAAGGAACAACTTGTTGAATCTATGGTGGCGCCAAGATCGTTTCCGCATCTTTACAATCAAGCTGTCGAACGACTTGGTACGCAGCAACCTCAGTTTTCGCAGGCCGTCGTAGATGCGTATCGTCAACGTGCATCGTTTTAAAAAGTAAACATAAAATCATGCTGATAAGATGACTTTTCAGGCTAATCTAATGTTATATTGCGCTTAAATTCACATGTTATGAGAATAATTTAATGCGCATATTAATTGTTGGAGCGGGCATTGCGGGTTGTGCTTTGTATCGTCGCTTAGAGCCACTCGGTCATGAGATTGATATTATTGAAAAGTCATCAGAGTTGGCTTCTGAAGGCGCTGCGATTTGTTTACCTGCCAATGCCATGCTAGCGCTAGAGCAACTAGATTTGGCCGAGCAGGTTAAACAGCTTGCTTTTCAAGTTGATAAAATCGAATATGCACTCTCTTCGGGCAAGACCTTAGCCTCTGCTTCATTACATGAAGCGCCTTTAAATAAAGCGCCTTTTGTCGCTTTGAAGCGCGATGCGCTGATGTCTGTTTTAAGAGACGGTATGGCAACTGATGTGCAGTTAAACACTTGGCCAACAGCACTCAGACAAGAAAATAAAGAAGTGTCGGTGACTTTCAATACTGGCGCTTGTAAAACGTATGACCTTGTCGTTGCGGCTGATGGAATTAACTCAGCCACAAGAGGTATGGTTCAACCAAATGCATCACTGCTGACTCATCAAGTCACTAACTGGCGTTTTATCACTAAAAAGCCTAAAGCCAATATACAGCCGACTTACTATGTGGGTAATGACTCTGCATTTATGATTTACCCAATCAGTGACAGTGAGGTGTATTGTTATGGTCAAATTATGGATGAGCAAGGTCAGTATGCTGCATTACCGAGTGATAAAGCACTGCAAGATATCTTCTCAGAGTATGATGTGCCTGTTGCGCAATGCGTAAAAGACTTAACCGAACAACAGCATATAGTGCTGGGGCAACTTAAGAGTGTAGAGCAAACAAAATCAGTATTTGATCGTGTGGTTTTAGTTGGAGATGCGCTACATGGCTGCCCACCAAGTTTGCAGCAAGGTGCAGGTATGTCTTTAGAAGATATAAACTGTCTTGTAGATAATTTAAGTAATAAGGCTGTAGATGAAGCCCTAGAGGCCTATAAAATAGCCAGAGCGGAACGGGTCGCTTGGACGGTATCTGAGTCTAATAAAATCATTAAGCTAGCAGGGTTAGGGCGTTCACCAATCGGTCGATTTATTCGCAATAGTATTATTCGATTGAAAGGCCCAGCAAATGTTGTGGGTTGGCGAAAACTGTTAAATGAACTTGATTAAAGCTATAGATTAACTTTGAAAAACGCGGTTAAAGTTACACCGCGTTTTTTATTTGCTTTACTGATATTTTAACTCACTGACTTCAACAACAGCATTGGTATTCAGCGGGCCATAAATATGTGGAAATAGACCCAATTCAGGGTTGTTCGTGGCACCTTCATACTTCACTTCAGCAGTGATCAAATCAGGGTCAACTTTTAAAAGAGCAAGCGGCCCTTTATCCTTATAAAATCGTGCAACTACATAGTCTATTTGTAATTCACTACACGCGTGAATAAATCCCTCAGACTCAATTGAAGGGGTGATATAAAAAGGTTGAGCAAGTACATCAGCAACTTGTGTTCGAGGTAAAATTAAATAAATGGCACTTTTCATAATAGAGTCCAACAAACTTTGTATTGAGTATTATAAATAAGCGCTTCAAAAGCGTTAATTAAAAACTTTTACAGATTGCAGTTTTTATTGAGTACTTTTATGTATTCACTTGCTTAGATGTTTCTTTAAGGGCAAGGGAACTGTAAAGGGGTTTTACAGTGTTCTAATTCGATATTAAAACTCGATTAAGATGATTGTGAGTTGAATGCAATATCAGTCATTCATTTGTATTTATGCTGATTGAGTTGTCAAAATCACCTAGCTTTAACTAATCTTTAGTAATCAACGATTAGACGCATTTATCTTCTCCAAATATGACGGCTATGTTACTGATCTAGATACACCCCTGAATGGTATAATTGAAAGAACATTTTTTAAGGAATGTACATGCAACAATTATCTGCTGGAATGATTACTTTGGTTTTATTGAGCTTGATTAGTTTCTATTCTGCTGCTGAAGAGAAAGCTGTCGATACTATAGAGCCGGCTGGTATGGAGCAAATTTGGCAACCTGCACCTGATCTTCCTGTCGCCATACAAGAGGTTTACCCAGCGGTGTTTTTAGATCGTATATTCGTTGGGGGTGGCTTCGTGCCATCAAAATCAGAGAGTTTCTATGGCCTTGGGCCAACAAGAAAGATCTTTATTTTAAATCCTGCAGAACAGTTTTGGGAAAAAGCACCCGATTTACCTGAGTCTCGGCATCATTTGGGAATGACGAGCAATATTCATTATGTTTATGCCATCGGTGGTTTCTCCGGCCCTAAAGAGGATGCGTGGCAACCACAACGCTCAGTGTACCGTTTAGACAGCAGAAAGAGTCGCTGGATGAGTGCATCATCTTTACCAATTCCTATGGCCGAGTCTGTTTATGCAAGCGTTGGTAAAAGCATTCATGTGATTGGTGGGAAAACGCGAAAACGAGGCGAGAAGCAAAACATCGACACCAACGCCCACTATGTGTTGGTGAATAACGCGTATTGGCGAAAAGCCAAACCCGCACCGACAGCCCGCGCTTCGGCCGCAGGTGCAGTGGTCGGTAATGATATTTATGTGATTGGCGGACGGACTGGCGGTGAAAATCGACAGAACTTAAACACTGTTGAAGTATACGATACCCAAACTGAAACTTGGCAAACTCGCGCTCCTTTACCGATTGCTGCGGCAGGCCTTGCTGCTGCCGTGATTGATGGCAAGATTATCGTCTCTGGCGGCGAAGCATTTTCAAACACCGGCAATTGGCAAGATGGCAAAGTGTTTAATTCAGTGTTTTTGTATGACCCTAACATTGACGAGTGGCAGGAGCTTGAACCCTTACCGACCCCGCGTCATGGTCACGGTAAAGTGAGCCTAAACGGAGAGGTATATGTGCTCGGCGGTGCCGCTAAAATTGGTCCGCAAGAGACATTATCTACAGTGATTATTTTTGCGGGAAATAACAAATAAAAAGTGAACTATGTAAGTGTTTCAATATCCATGTTAAATTTATTTTTAACTTTATACTTGGATAAAATAATGAAAATTGGACTTAAACTTTTTGTTGCTGTAGTTGTAACCTTTTTAGCTTTTAACAGTCATGCTGATGTCATTTCTAAAACTGCTTTTACAAAAGCATATGTCAAAGAGGCTAAAAATCATTTCAAGGGTGCTAAATTTGAAATAAAAGATGACTTAAACATAAATGTAATTTATGCCGATGGGACATCATCAAGTACTCACTTAGGAAATATTTATCTGCTTTATAGTGAACATGGTGAGTCAATTGATGACGTATTCTCAGATTTCATTTCATCTATGAAGTCATACACATTACTCACTGACAAACAGCAAATTCAACTGAGCCAGTTAATGCCCGTTGTGAAACCTAAATCTTATATTGATAAAGTTACGGCTCAAATAAACCAGTCAGGAGATGAAATCCCATTTCCGTTTTATCATGAAATTCTTAACGATGATCTCATTCTTCTATTGGCACTAGATACACCAACAAGTATTCAATATTTAAGCAAGTCTGCTTTTTCTGATTTTAATTTATCGAAAGCTCAACTTAAATCTATAGCATTTGAAAATTTCAATAAATATTTAGAAAAAGCTGATGCTTCTATAAATAAGATGGAATTGGATGGTGATATAAATTTGTATATGTTTGTCGTAGATGAAACCTACGAGGCAAGTGGAGTATTTTCGTCTTATTTTCAAAAGAAAATAGCTGAAAAGTTTAATGGGCCAGTTGGTATTGTTATGCCCAGTCGACAATTTGTTTTGATTGCTGAGCTTAACGATCAAAAATCTCTTCATCAAATGGCACTTATTGCTTACAACGAGTTCCCTAACTTACCTTACAACATCTCACCATTCGCATATAAATATGACTCGGGAAAACTTGAGAAAATTAAGTTTTAGCTTTGTTTTCGAGTTTTGAATAGATAATTAAGTCATAACATCAAGGTGAAGCTTGCCCCTTCACCTACCTCAGAGGCCACTTTTATACGCCCTTTATGACGATGAATAATTTGCTGACTAAGGGCTAAGCCTATGCCTGAACCCTTAGGTTTAGTGGTAAAGAAAGGCACAAAGATCTTCTCAAGTGCACTGGGTTCTATGCCATCGCCGTTATCCTGTATGGTGATTTCGCATTTTCCATAGCGGTTAATACTCGCAGTGATGTTCACTGCTTTCTCATTTTTTTGACTCAACTTTAAGGCATCTAGCGCATTGGTGATTAAGTTAACCAGCACTTGCTCAAGCATCTTTTTATCGCCTGAGACAGTTAAGTTTTCGGGCTCAATCGAAAGTGTTAAAGCGATATTGGCCTCATCAAATTGTGGCTTAACGAGCGGCTGCAAATCATCAAATAGGCTTTGCACTGAGATCGGTTGTAGCTCTAAATGAGGAATATGTGTGAGCTTACGATAATCTTCAATAAAGCCAAGTAAGGACTGGCTGCGAATGCCAATAGCGTTCAGGCTTTGCAGGTAATCGTCGACTAAGTCTTGGTCATCTACTTGGGTTGCAAGTTGCTGCTCTGTGATGGTCGCTAGGGTGTTTGAGAGCGAATAAATTGGGGCGACAGAGTTACCAATTTCGTGAATTAATACACGAATAAGCTTTTGCCACGAATCCATTTGCGTACTTTCTATTTGCTCAGAAATGGCAGTAAACAACCAAAGCTCATAGCGATTGTTATGGTAATTAAAGGCGAAATATTTAAACAACATGTCGTCTTCGACACTGGCACCTTGCTTGGTTTGCTCAAGAATGGGCTTTGCGGTTAAAAGCTCTTTTGCATCGCTAAACGTTCGAATGTCTAGGCTTCGCTTAGCCGTATTGTTACACACCACCACATCTTGCTGATTTTTGGTGAGAATAACCCCTGCATCAATATGTTGTAGCATGGTCTCGAAAATAGCGACTTGCTCGGCTTGCTTGAATTTATCGTCTTGTACTTTTCTGATCAGTTCATTGCAGACCTGTTGCTCTTTAGCACCTAGGGTGTGGGTTTCACTGAGGCGAAAACTACTGTCTAGATATTTCAGTGCGTTGATGACTTCGTTGAACTGCTGTTGCTGTTTGGCAAAAAGTTTGAGTGTTAGGGCTGCAAATAGGGCAGAGCCAAATAAAGCCAAAATGCTGAGCAAAGTGGCATGGCTGAATGCAACACCATAGAGTCCAATACAAGCAAAACCAACCGCCGAGACAAAGTAACCCAACACCGCCGCGCTGTTTTTATTAAACACCGTACTTCTCCATTTTGCGATATAACGACGCACGGGTTATACCGAGTGCTTTAGCTGCATGGCTTATGTTGCCTTTAAAGTCAGCAATAGCACGCTCTATGGTCATTTGTTCAATGTCAGCAAGATTATAGGTGTCGAACTGCGCTGTACCGCTTTGCGCCTCTTGGCTGGGCATGAGCTGAAATTGCAGTTGCTCACCGTCTGATAAAATCACTGAGCGCTCAACTAAATGCTGTAATTCACGAATATTACCCGGCCAATCATAGGCAAGTAACTGCGCCATGGTCTTATCGCTCACCGTTTTATGGCCTAGCTTGTATTTTTTACAGTAAAGATCAGCATAAAACTCTATCAGCAAGGGAATATCTTGTGGTCTATCGCGCAGTGCCGGCAGTGTGATCTCGACGGTATTGATGCGATACAACAAGTCTTGTCTGAACGAGCCTTCACGCACCATGTCGTATAAATTCATGTTGGTCGCGGTGATCAAACGAATATCGACCGAAATTTCTTTGCTGCCACCAACTGGGGTGATCACACGGTTTTGAATGGCAGTTAACAGCTTGCCTTGTAATTCGAGTGGAATATTCCCGATTTCATCTAAAAAGAGGGTGCCGGTATCTGCCAGCTCAAAGCGACCTTGCTTGTTTTCTTTGGCATCGGTGAATGCGCCTTTGGCATGACCAAACAGCTCACTTTCAAATAATGAGCTGGCAATGGTGCCCATATCAACCGATAAAAAGGTATCGTTGGCACGCAGTGATTGTTTATGAAATTCCCGGGCGATAACTTCTTTACCTGTGCCACTTTCACCTAAAATCAGTACATTGGCATCGGTTTTTGCGGCTTTTTCGAGGGTTGTGAACACTTGCTCCATGGCAGGGCTTTTAGCAATCAGGTTCTCAAATGGACGATTTTGATCTGCCAAAGACAGCGCCGCGATTTGGTTCAGCTTTTTGCTTTTTTGGCGCTGTGCGCTTAAGTCAATACAGTTTGCCACGGTTGCCAATAGTTTTTCGTTTTGCCAAGGCTTTAGCACAAAATCACTGGCCCCTTGTTTAATGGCATCCACCGCCATCGACATATCACCAAAAGCTGTAAATAGCACCACAACGGCGTCTTCGTCTATGGCTTTTATTTGCTTTAACCAGTAAAAGCCTTCAGCCCCAGAGGTGGATTCTCGGGTGAAATTCATATCGAGTAAGATAAGAGAAAAATACTCTTTCTCCATGGCGTCACTGATGTTATGTGGGTTATCTAGCGTGACAACACGTTTGTAGTGTTGCTTTAATAACATCTTAGTGGCAATTAAGATCTCGGCGTTGTCATCAACCACCAGAATCGACTTATCAATTACAGCCATGGCGCATTTCCTTACTTTCAAAGTGTACGATATCGTACACCAAGTGTTTTAAAGTTTTACACTTTTATCTGTGTTAAATCGTACTTAAAATGGTAACTGATTGTTTTATATTGGTTTTTGTTTTTGGCACAGTAATTGTCTTATATCTAACAAATCTAAACGATTAGGATGTTAGAAATGGATAAAGTGATCAGCAAAAAACGCACATTTAAAGCAGGGTGGTTGGCATTCCCTGCAATTGCCATCGCGTATTTTTTAATAAGCAATACCGCGAATAGCAGCGGCAGTCGTTATAACCTAGACATGGACAAAATAAAGGTAAGTACAGTCACTCGTGGTGAATTCACCGATATGATCCCACTACGTGGCAATATCACCCCGAGCAAATCAGTGTATTTAGACGCCATTGAGGGGGGCCGTGTAGAGCAGCGCTTTGTAGAAGAAGGCGCCATGGTTAAAAAGGGTGATAAGATTTTAGCTTTGAGTAACACAGGCTTGCAGCTTGATGTTATCTCTCGTGAAGCACAAATTTCTGAGCAGTTAAATAACCTACACAATACCCGTTTAGCCATCGACCAAAACCGTTTAAATCTAAAGCGTAACTTATTAGAGCTGGATTTCGAGATCAAACAAAGCGAGCGCAAATTAAAACAGCACAAAAAGCTGGTGGCGAACAACCTAGTATCGCAAGACGAATTAAAAGCAGTTATCGACCTCACACAATATTTAAAAGATCGTCGTACATTGGTAATTGAACAACAAGAGCAAGATGAGCTTATTCGTACCGCCCAAATTGCTCAGCTTGAAGACAGTGTTGCACAGCTTAATAAGAACTTAAGCTTCGCCCGTAAGAACCTTGAAAACCTAGTGATCAAAGCACCGATTGACGGTCAGCTAACCGCATTTAATGCTGAGCTGGGTGAGTCAAAGTCGCGTGGTTCACGCTTAGGTCAGGTTGATATTGTCGGTGAGTACAAGGTCAGCGCGTTAATTGATGAGTTTTATCTGGGCCGTGTATTTGCTGGTCAAACCGCAAAAATCACCCACCAAGGTAAAGATTACACACTAACACTGGCAAAAGTGTATGCCGAGGTAAGCAATGGCCGTTTTGAAGTCGATTTAACCTTTAACGATGCCTTACCCGAGCGTATTCGTCGCGGCCAAACTCTGCAGATGGAATTGCTACTTGCCGATGCAAAACCAGCCAAGATGATCCCAAATGGCGGCTTCTTCCTCGATACAGCTGGTAAGTGGGTGTTTGTAATCGAGCAAGGTAGTGATGTTGCAGTTCGTAAACAAGTTCGCTTAGGCCAGCGCAATAACAAATTCATTGAAGTGTTAGAGGGATTAAACGAGGGCGACAGAGTCATTACCTCAAGCTATAGCACTTTTATCGATATGCAGACTTTAAAGCTGACGCAGTAAACGTGCGTCACCAATTAAAAATTAAAAAGAATTAGGACTAAACAGATGATCAACTTAACCAACATTAGCAAAATATTCCGCACAGAATCAGTCGAAACACATGCGCTTGATAGCGTCTCGCTGCACGTAGAACGTGGTGAATTTGTGGCCATTATGGGTCAGTCAGGCTCGGGTAAATCAACGCTACTGAATATCGTCGGCATGCTCGATCATATCGATCAAGGAGAATACATTTTCGATGGTAAAGACATCAGTTGCTTCACCGAAAATAAGCTGGCCGACATTCGAAAAGACAACATTGGCTTTATCTTCCAAAGTTTTAACTTAATTGATGAATTAACTGTTTTTGAAAACGTTGAGCTGCCATTGGTTTACCAAGGCATAGCGAAAAAAGAGCGTGAGCAGCGCGTATTGGCGATTTTAGAAAAGGTCGACATTGCGCACCGTAAAGATCACTATCCGCAGCAACTTTCGGGTGGTCAGCAGCAAAGGGTCGCAGTTGGCCGCGCTATTGTTGCTGAACCAAAAATGCTACTGGCCGATGAGCCAACAGGTAACTTGGACTCTAAAAACGGTGAAGAGGTCATGAAGTTACTTGCGCAATTAAATCGTGAAGGCGTAACCATTGTGATGGTTACTCACTCAGATCACCATGCCAATTACGCACACCGCGTTATCAATGTATTAGACGGTCATATCGTGTCACAAAATATGCAGGAGGTGCGTTGTGCTTAATAACTATTTGATCATTGCCTATCGCAATCTGTTAAAACAAAAACTTTACTCAGGTATTAATATTCTTGGCTTAGCAATTGGCTTGGCGATTTGTATAAGCATGGCAATCTTTGTTGAATCTGAGTTAGGTTACGATAAACACATTAAAGGCCACGAAAACATTTACCGTACGTCATTAAAAATGACAGTGCCAGGCTCGCCTGCGCAGCATTTTGCACAAGGCTCGGTTTATAACGCTGAACGTTTTTCGGCAAACTTTGATGAGATCCAAGAAGCAACGCGACTACGTGAAATCGGTGCTACTTTAGGGTTTGGTAATACACATTTTAGTGATGATGGCATTAATCTAGCCGATGCCAATGTGATCGATTTTTTCTCTTTAGAAATGTTACAAGGCGATGCACAAACAGCCCTTGCTGCTCCAAATTCTGTGGTGCTGACAGAATCTGCGGCACAGCGTTACTTCTCAAGCACTAATGTGATGGGCGAAACCCTAATGTTGGCTAATCGCATTAGTTTAAAAGTCACAGGAGTAATTAAAGACTTACCAACGCGTACTCACTTAGATATTTCAGCGCTAATTAGTATGGGTACTGCCCCTGAGTTTTTACAAAACCCAAATTGGGATCAAAACCCAAGCTTTAACTATCTGACTTATTTTCAGCTTGCGCCGAATACAGATATCAAAGCCCTTGAAGCTGGCTTTCCTGATTTCTTAGAAAACCATGTTGGGGAAGGGGTGAGTGATGCGCTGAATTATACGCTTATTAACATCACTGATATTTATCTCAACTCTAAATTCTATGGTGAAATGAAAGAAAATGGCGACATCAATATCGTCTATTCATTCAGTATTATTGCCGCGCTTATTCTACTGATTGCGTGTGTGAACTTTATGAACCTGTCTACTGCAACGGCGACTAAACGCGCAAAAGAAGTCGGGGTACGTAAAACCCTAGGCGCGAAGAAGCACAGCTTAGTTACTCAGTTTATGGTTGAAGCTATTATGCTTTGTTATATTGCTTTATTCATCGCCATTGCACTGGTTGAGGCGACCTTGCCTATCTTCGCAGATTTTATTGGCAAAGAGCTGGTATTTAACTACTTCGATTTAAGCACATTAGCTATTTTGCTATCTTTGGGTTTATTTGTCGGGTTGATCTCAGGTGCGTATCCTGCGTTTTACTTAAGTGCTTTCAAACCCGCAAAGGTGCTGAAAGGTGAAGTGACGCAAGGTAAAGCCGGCGCGTTACTGCGTAAAGGTCTTGTAGTTTTTCAGTTCAGTGTGGCTATCATCTTGATTGTGGCGACCGTGGTTGCAAGCTTACAGTTAAGTTATGCGCGCAACATCGACCTAGGTTATGACAAGTCGAATACCTTTGTACTGCGTGGTTTATATACCACAGAAGCCAGCCCACAGCGCGATGCCATTAAAACGCAACTATTGGCGAATCCAAATATTAGCAGCGTAACTAAAACATCACGCTTCCCAACTGGCTCTCTAACAGATGCTATGGGCTTAATTCACCCTGCAACGAAAGAGATGCAGCTTATGCCTGTACTGGCAGTCGATGAAGATTATTTCTCGTCTTACAATATTAAGTTACTGAGTGGCCGAGGGTTCAGCCGTGATTTTACTGCAGATGCAATTTCTCGACCTTCAGAAGAAAACCCAAACCCTGAGTTTAGTGTGGTCATTAATAGCGTAGCCGCAAAAACATTGGGTTATGCCCCAGAAGAGGCAGTAGGTAAGCAATTTAAAGTGTTATTCACTCGCACTTCTGAAGGCACAGCGACCATTGTGGGTGTAACTGAAGACTATTATTTCTCGTCTTTAAAAACAGAAGTGGCACCGACCTACCATTTGCTTAACCATAACAATGGTTACAACATGTCGATTAAGTACACGGGCGACACCGCACAAGTACGCGACTATATTGAGCAAACATGGCGCAAGTTTGTACCTGAGCAGCCGATTGCATTGGACTACTTAGACGATAGATTCAACCAAATGTATCAGCAAGAAGATAGAGAATTCATTGTATTTAACCTGTTCTCATTACTGGCTATTTTCATTGCATGTTTAGGGTTGTTTGGTCTGGCATCGTTCACCACACAACGCCGCACAAAAGAGATTGGTATTCGTAAGGTACTAGGCGCATCGGTGTTAGATATTGTTATCTTAATCAATAAAGAGTTCTCAAAGCAGGTGTTGATCGCCAACATCATTGCTTGGCCTGCCGCTTACTTCATTATGCAAGAGTGGTTAAACAGCTTTGTGTATCGTATTGATTTATCAATATTGCCATTTGCGGTTGCAACGACTTTGGCCTTTGTGATTGCGTGGGTAACGGTAGGCTCTTTATCAGCTATTGCAGCAAAAGAGCGACCAATCACAGCATTACGATATGAATAGGGTATATCAAGATCTATTAAACTTCGATTAAGCCAGATAGTGATAACTGGCTTTAGCTCTCAGCAAAAAAATGGCTTCTCTCCAGAAGCCATTTTGCTTTTGCACTACTTGTGGGGGAGTCGCTTTACCAGCAACCGTTTGCGCAGTTTACATTGTGATGATTGTGAATTTGAGATTTATGACCAGTATGAACGTTTACTGTCACACCGTTATACGTCAGTGTTGCCCAAGCTACCGTGCCATTGTTCATCCACCAAGTACTTTGACTGTCTCCTGCATAAGCAAAGCTGCCAGACAGTGTTTTCGTTGCTATTTTTTGACTACTGATATAAAAATTAACAACAGTGCCTGCGGGCGCATTTGGAAAATACCCTTTAATGCCTCTAATACGCTGGCCGTGACAGCAACCATCTGAGCCTTCCCAGTTGACTTGACCATTTTTAGCGGCATTTTGTAATTGTTCAGCGGTATTCGGGTCATTTTCTATAATGGTTGCTATTTGCTGTGCACTCCCTGTCGCATGCTCTGCAGCAGAAACATGTACTGTGAATTGTTTATTTCCTTCGTATACCGAGTTATCAATGGTTGGGATCTGGATACGATAACTGGTTTCACCGGCTGCAATCGTGACGGTTTGATCTGGGTAGGTGTAATCATTATTCGGTGTCGTGATTGGGGTCGTTGAAACATCAATTTTAACGTCTTGCCCTGTTGCTCTATCAAGCGTGACTTCAAACTCTAACGTGCCACCTTCATTCACCGAAGCTGTAATTGCAGAAAGAGAAATTTCAGGTTGTGTGAGAGGTTGGCATAATGGTGTTTCAGGGCAACCTATACTGTCAGTGTTATCAACGGCTAAATCATTTAGCTGTGCAGGCAGCGTTGCCATTTTACATGCCTCTCCCGTATAAGGTTGAACTTGGTAGAGGTCGGTTTTATTTAGACTGCCATAATCATTGGTTTTATCTCGGCTAACAATCAAAGCACCTGCGCCATTAAATACCGCCCCTGTTAAAGTTGGGATAGAATGAGAGGAAAGCTTATTTAATGTTAGTGACTCAAGGTTAACGGTAAAAATGGCAGAGTTAGTAACCAAATATAATTGCCCTTGATTAAAAGCCAGATCGCCTCGCCACATTTCACTGTCTTCTGTGTAGCCTGAGAGTGTGCCAAGTAAAGTTGTCGCGCCAGTATGAGGGTCTATGCTGTATAACTTATTGAAGTAAGAGCCAACTAGCAAGCCGGTATTCTCATTATAAGCTAAACGGTACATAGGTTTACTTTTCGCCAGAGAAGTATGTGTTTTGGTTGTCATATCTACATAGGCAATCCGGGTGTATTTGTGCCGACTGGCCGAAATAGGTAGAGACTTCAACTCTGTGCTATTTAAATCAACGCCAAATAAATCAAGCTGATACTCATGCGCTCTAGGCGCACTGATATAGTACAAGCGATTTAAATCGCTGGCATAAGTCAATGCCGCAGAGCTAAAGAGTGCTTTGGAATGAATAAATGTGTCACCACTATACTCATTTACATCAAAAACTAAGCCGACTTCTCCTCGACCTGCATTTATACCATAGAGTTTGCCAGTACAAGCTGCCGAGTAAACTTGCGCAGATATGAAGCAACATAAGCCGATCAGCAAGGTGCCTAAATGGTGGGGTTTTAACATAGCTTACCTCTCTAGAGATTAGATGAGTTTTGGCCAGTCCTTGAAAGAGTGTTTTATTTTTGAGCTATTAGTAATCCATAAAAAGAGTAAAAAGTAAACATTAAATTTACAATTAATAGTTAAAAGGTTGTGGTTTTTTGGTTTTTTGTGTGCTTTTAGCAATTTACTTTTCGATGTGTCGTAGTAGCTGAGTATGTGAAAACACAGAGGGGGGAGATGGTGTGAGCGTGATTATATATCGAGGGCTCAGGTTATTCTGCCCTCGATTTTCTAAAGTCTCGTCATTTATGATTGAGTTAGACGGTGCGATTACTCGGCAATGTGCGTATCGCTTTTACGAATGGCGGCATACCTTTGATTTACCCCTTGAATATGCGTTTTAAATGCCACTAAATCATTGCCTTTCAACTGAATATTACTTGGTTGTTTCATGGTTAATGGGTTGATTGCTCTGCCATTTTTATGCACCTCATAGTGTAAGTGACGGGTTGTAGACATACCGGTATTACCTAAGTAACCAATGATTTGCCCTTGTTTTACACTCGCGCCTTTTTTAATGCCTTTTGCGAACCCTTTTAAATGTGCATACAAGGTGCGATAGCCACTATGATGCTCTAATAAGACACGATAACCGAAGCTTTTGCTGTAATTGGCTTTGAGTACTTTGCCTTTACCTGCCGCCATAATAGGTGTACCAGTTGGTGCACTGAAATCAATGCCTTTGTGTTGGCGAGTGTAGCCTAATACAGGGTGTTTTCGTTTACCAAAAGACGATGAAAGTCGCGCGCCATTGAGCGGTGTTTTCATTAAAAAGTTTTGTGCCAGTTTCCCATCTGCAAAGTAATAGGCGTCTTCAAACTGGTAGAGCTGGTAGACGTCTTTGTTGTTCACAAATTCTATGGCAACAAGTTTTTGTGGAGCACTAAACTTTTCAAATAAATGTGCGTCTTGCTGCACCCTTGATTGGCTAAAGTTTAATGTGATCTTATCGCCAGTTCTGATCTCACGTTGAAAGTCGACAAAATGAGACATGGCTAAAATCGCACTGTTGATCACATTGGCAGGGATCTCTGCCTTACTCGCTGCTTTATAAAGGCTTTGACTGATCTCAAATGATTTACTGAAGCGACGCTGTCTCACTTCTATTGAAATAGGCGACAACTGCCAAGTGTGATCAATTAATGTGGCTTCAATTAATTCACCATAGCTGGTGGCAAAGCGAAGGTGCTTTTGTTCTTTTACTGTGTCAGTGTCTGCGGTGTCGTTGCTGTTTATGTCGGCATCAGTCATTGTTTCAGCAGCCATAACTGGCGCATTTACTACATGCGTGACAACATCGAACTGAGTGCCAGATTTAATTTTCTTAAAATCAAAATGAGGCTTTATGTCGCGGGCTAGCGCATAAATTTGCGATAAACTGAATCCGGCTTCTTTTAAAACATGGGTAATGGTTTGGCCGCGTTTTAAAGTATACGTTGTGACTTGAGGCGGAGTTTCAAGCGGCTCAGGCTCAGCGATAATCTCTGCTGGTAATTCAGTATTGGCAGCATGTTTGTGGCTGTCAGTGACAGCTGTATCAGCGCTTTTTTGCGCTGAAAGAGGAGCATTAGGTTGTGTTGCTTGTTCATTATTGTCATTGCAGCCAACTAGAAATGCGCTTAACAATAACAGTCTTTTTAAAGCCATATTACTTCCTTGAAACATCGCTGTTGAACGAATGTATTTTCATTTTATTTTTATAGTTAGATTTTTTTATCAGTTCAGGCATTCTAATTGCGCAGGGTGCACGTCAGCTGAACGGGTTATTTAGTGTAGGGATTTTTTGGAGGGAATAAAACAAATAAACCCTGAAAATCAGGGTTTATTTAGGTGGTTGAGTTAATTAGTGAAGACTAATTAACCTTCGTCAGGTTCGGCAGGTAAAGTCGCTGGTTGGTAGCTACCGTCGGTGTTGGTTGATTGTTCTGTTTTTTCATCACCGCGAGGAGGATCTTTAGGTGGAGAAATACCGCCACCTATACCACCAATACCAGCAGTAACCCGTTCCAAATCTTTAAGCTTTAGTCGCTGCATAATTTAATCCTTTGAATCTAAAAGAAAGTGATAGAATAGCTAAAGTTGCTAATATGTGTAGTATCAGCTGAAGTTTTGCTAATATATAGTTCTTAAAATACATTACATCAATTAAGAAGCTTTTATACAAGAAAACTTCTACATAACTTATAGCATGGCCTACTACAGATATTAAACATAGGAGCATTATTGCAGCTTCTTGCGGGCTAAATTTTAGTTTAGTAGCTTCATAAAAAAACTTATTACCTGTTCTATTGAAAATTTCTTGCGCTATTTTTTTTCTGAACAAAATAGGGAATATGTATAAAAAATTAAAGAAAATAGCCCATGCATAATAATGGGTTGTCCAGTGAATAGCGTATGTTTGAGTATACTCCTCAAGACATGCAACGGTCAGACTTAGAATTAGTAGCCATCTAGCGCCTATGTTGCTCCAATTATGAATCAATGCAAAAGTTGCGATAAGAAAAGGTAGGTAATTTATAAGATCTAAATATTCTGATAATGCGTCCATTTAATCTCTCCTTAAAAACGAAAAATAAGAATCTAGGTCAACACCAAAAATGAATAACACATCTAAAAGTTGCGTCATCGTCATTTCACTTTTGCCAGACTCCCAATTACTTATCGTAGATTGATCAACATTGGATATCATTTTTTTAGCCAATTGCGCTTGTGACATACCTTTACTTTGCCGCATTTGCCGTAGTGAACGTTGCACATGAAGCTTAAAGCTTTCTGCACTTCGCTTTCTTTCGATTTCCTTCATTCAACCCCTATCCGTGTTTTAACAAATTAATAGATAAAAACCGGAATAGGCTATCATGAGATTATTCATTTGTATATATTTTGTTAAATACCGTGCAAAATACACCTTACGGAGTAAGGTTCTTTTGCGCAACCATAAGTCAGCCATTTTAGCTGTAGTTGAGGTTACAGAAGTTGTGTGAGAAGCAAAGTTACTTTTGCGCAACCATAAATTAGCCATTTTAGCTGTAGTTGAGGTATTTTAAATTAGCCTTCAATTTCACTTCTTGTCGCGTTGGCGACGGCAACCAAAGGGCGGCTGAGTCATTCAATTTGAAATTGCTACGAAATTCTTCCCTGAAGCATCAGCCTGTCGGCATCCATGCCTCCACTTCCTCGCGCTGCGATGCTTCGCATCGTTCACTCGTCACCCATCCATGGACTAACTCAGCCTTGCAGCGCATCCATGCGCTGACATTACTCATCAATTGCTTACTTTCAGGCGATATAGAAGGGGTAGGGGAGTTGTCTGTAGGTTTTATGCATAGATATAAGCAAAATTTGAGTCTGATAGTTTTTTGTAGTTCGGCATCAATGACAACATTTAACACAAAGGCGCTAGTTCACTTTCCTATATTCACTGGGCGTTTGCCCTGTTGCTTGTTTAAACGCCTTATAAAGACGAACGGGCGTTAAACCCCACCTCGAGTGCAATGTCGAGCACCGTATCTTTATTAGCGATGATTTTGGGTTTGGCAGCTTCAATACGCCATTGATTTACATAATCAAAAAAATTAACACCCAAGGTTTCATTTAAGGTTTGTGATAAATAATTGGGTGAAATGCTCAGGTGAGCGGCGAGTTTGTGTAGTGTTAAGCTCGGGTCTAAATACAGGTGCTGCTCTTGCATCGCGGTATTTATCTTCTCGGCAATGCGGCTGGCTTGTTCTGAGTTCAGTGCCGAGCGTTGATACTTTTTAGGTGCATCAAGTGTGCGTTGGGTATTTAAAGGCTCAGATGCTGTCGCTTCAAGAGCGTGTTGTTTTGCGCTAAGTTTATCCTCTAATAGAAAGCCTTGTGTATCTGTTTCATTAAAGGTGGTTAAAACAGGTTTTTGCTGTAAACCAAAGTGAGCCAAACTCCATAACAAACACAGAGTGATAAAAGCCTCGGTTCTGGCACTGAATAATAACGCGTTAAACAGACTTGATGAAAACACGCTGACAAGAGACAGCAACCAAAAGCTGATTGCACAATACATCAGCCAGTTAAACCATTTTAAGTCATGGTGTTCATTATTTGAGAAGAAATCCTTTAAGCGCTTTCGATAATCTTTCAAGCGTTTCGCGATTAAAAAAAGCGTAAAAACGCACTGAGCAAGCCAAAACAACATCATGATTAATAAGCTAATAATAATTGTTTTGGCAAGTGGAGTAGAGACGGTTCTATCATTTATAAAAATAACATCATACCTGAAACCAAGACTGCCGGAGCAACTAAAGCGTAATGCAAAGCATGTTTTCTTTGCCAAATAAACGTTTGCTGGGCTGTTATGCCTTTTATATAAAACCACAATGAAGGGCAAAGCAAGAATAACGTCGGAAACGCCACAACAGTATAAATGTGGTACCACTGGGGTAGCGATTGCAAGACAATGTTGTTCATTGCGAGCACCCCACAGCCAAACAAAAATAGTGCTAAGTACAAATAAGACGTATGTTTTTTTGCACGCGCAAGCAGCAGTGGCACACTTAAGCAAATCTGGCCCACAATCAGTAAGGTTAAAAACACCACAATGGGGTCGGTCACAGTCTATTCCTTTATTTCATTCCATTTATTTTCAGCACTATTAGACATTTAAAAAGTGTCCGTGCTTTTAGTCTCGGACGACACTCACTCTTTTAGCCAATACAATTCTAAATGCGCATTTTAAGCGACTAACTTTCACAGGTTATGGCATGAAGAAATCGGCTTCAACATTGGTCTTAATACGCGTCATGTTGACGGTTTGGTAAATCGCAGTATTGCTCGCTTTAGGGGGCACTAAACAGTATTGAAATTGGCTATTAAATATTGAAAGTTGAAGTAACTCCATCATAGACAAATAGTTATTTTTTTATACAATACGCCATGAAATTAACAAAACAGGAACAAAAATGAACAATAATCTAAAGGGAATGCTTCTTCTAGCGACGATTACTGCGCCATTTACGAGTTACGCAAGTGATAAAGCAGCACCTATAAAATCTCAAAAAGCTGTTACTCATTTGTCTAAGCCTCGTATCGTAGGCGGGCAAGAGACTACTCCATTTGCATATCCATTTATGGGGAGTCTCCATTATAACGGTGGCCATTTTTGCGGTTTGTCATTCATTGGTGGCAATAAAGTACTCACAGCAAGTCATTGTATTGAGGGAATGCGTGCGGAAGATTTTACTGTTAAATTCGAAGGTCATGACCTGACCGATGAATCGCAGTGGGAAACCTACAACGTGGTTTCTATGTCGATGCATGAACAATATAGTGTTGATTACGTTTATAACAATGACGTAGCTGTATTAGAGCTTGACCGTCCAGTTCAAAATATCACACCTATTAAACTGGCAGATCAAGAAGTTCGTAATAGCCTAGTCGCTGGCGATAATTTAAAAGTTATGGGATGGGGAAGACTGAGTTTTGGTGGCGAAACACCTACAAGATTACAAGAAGTCAATGTGCCTTATGTCACAAATGAAGTGTGTAACAATACTGAGCACTACAACGGACAAATATCTAATACTATGATTTGTGCCGGTTTGGCAGAGGGCGGCAAAGACTCATGTCAAGGCGACAGTGGTGGACCACTAATTGTACAAAAGAATAATGAATGGTTTCAGGTTGGTGTAGTAAGCTGGGGTGACGGATGTGCTCTGCCTAATAAACCAGGCGTTTATGCAGATGTAGAGTCATTATTTTTCTGGATACAGTCAAAGGCTTTTGATTTTGGTCTTGGTCAAAATGAGACTCACTCTTACATTACAGATGAGTCATCAATGGCTATTAAAGGCACGTTCAAAAATACTTTAGAAATGCCTTTATCTATCGCTGACTTTAGTGTTTCAAGTGATAAAGAAGGTTATCAGTTTTCTGAAGAAAACTGTTCAAACTCAGTGATTGAGTCTGGCTTAGAATGTCAATTTGAAGTGATGACTCCGGATAACTCTAAAACAGGTCAATATACTATTAATGCCCATATTACTTCACCATCTGAAGTAATCAATAATGTTACTTTTGGTTATACAAGGCTGTTTAATTTTGATCAAAATGTGAATGAGTTGATGGCAACCTTTTCAGGTATAAAGTGGTCAACAGGTGGCAACGAAAACTGGTTCGTAGATATGACATCTGAACAGCCAACTCTTGTAAGTGGTGATATTTCAGATTCTGATGAAACCCCAGAAATTACTGAACAATCGCAGAAGTCTATTTTGATGATTGAGGCTGATAGTACCCACATTACATCTATTGGCTTTGACTATCTGATTTCAAGTGAAGAAAGATACGACTTTGTTGAAATCTTCCATAATGAAGAAAAGGTTTTATCTGATAGTGGCGAACCAGGAGAGTACAGACCATTTAGTGTAGATTTAGTAGATGGTTTGAATCAAATTAGAGTTGAATATATAAAAGACTACTCTGTCTCTACTGGGCAAGACAGTGTCACTTTAAAAAATATCCAAGCAACGTTTGTAAACTTAGAGCCAAGCATTATATTGGATCAATCTGAAGTAAGTGTTCGAAGTGAAACCGAGTTTAGCATTGATGCAAGCGAAACATTTGATCCTGAGGGAGACAATTTAACTTTTGCATGGGTTGACTTTGGTGAACCTGAAAATGTTCTTAGTACGCAAAGCAGTTTAGCAATGATTGCTGGAAAGGTGAGTGAAGATACAACCAAGATTTATCAAGTTACCGTAACAGATGAATATGGTGCTTCTGCCTCGTCATTCGTTAAAGTAAATATAGCTAAAAACCATGCTCCTCAAATTACGTTAGCTGAAGAAGTTATTACGGTTCGAAGTGAATTAGAATTTACCTTAGATGCTAGTCAAACAACGGACAAAGAAAATGATAGCATTTCTTATTCTTGGGTAAGAATAGCATCAGAAAATCAGCTAGTAAGTGAGGAAAGTACAGTAAAACTTAGTGCTGACAAAGTAGCTCAAGATTTAGTTGTAGTATATCAGCTTACTGCAACAGACCAATTTGGCGCGTCCTCAACTGCACTAGTAAAAGTTAATGTAATCAAAAATAATGCCCCTCAATTCACACTTACTAGCAGTGAGTCAAGTGTTGATGAAGGAGAGTCACTCAGCATTAATGTAGTAGGTGCAGAAGACCCAGATGGCGATAACATTACTATTAGTTGGGAACAAACTTCGGGTGAATCAGTAGCATTGCCTAGTAATGAAAGCCAATTTAGTTTTACGGCGCCTGATGTTGATGAAACCAGCACTTTAGTTTTTGTAGTGACTGCCACAGACGAATTTGGCCTGTCTCATTCTGAAACCGTGAGTGTTGAAGTCAAAAACAAAGACAGTGGCGGTTCATTTGGCATATTTGGCTTAATTATGCTTGCTTTTGCATTAAGAGGAAGACGTATTAAAAGCTAAGTGATGCAAACAGCTAGCTTACTTTAAATAAAATATGGCCTTAATCTTTAAGGCCATATTTGTGTAATTTCTACAGAAGTTGTCTTATATTCTTCTCTTCATAAACCACTGCTTCTTTCATCAATCCAAACTCTTGTAAATACCGAGCAATGCTCGTAAAGCTGGTCGTTTGAATCTTTCGTTCATGGTCGTCGGTGCTCACACCTTTAGCAAACCAGTTTCCTAATGCGAGTTTAAAGCGGCTCACTTTCACAGATTGTGGCTTAAAGTAGGCTTCGGTATTGGCTTTAATACGCGTTATGTCATCGGTTTCGTATATTGCAGCATTGATCACATTCAGCGTGTGCTCTGTACAGTTTTGAAATTGGTTGTTAAACGGGTTGGCGATTAACGAGTAATTTGGGTTATGTAGTGCTTTGTTTTTACCTGATGCGATGGCTTCAATTAAACGAAGTTGCAAGTCAGGTGAGGGAATGATAATACCGGCTTTTAGACTTTCTACGCCCCAGAAAAAATCGACAGGATAGTCAGTCATTAACACACTTTTTGCTGGGTTATCGGCATTTTGATAGAGATTATAAATGGCATAACCTTTGGCTTTTTCGCCATTCTCTAAAGAGATCTGAGAATAAACAGCAATAGCAGTGTGAGTGAATTGAAAGCCGCGAGGTAAGTCTTTTTCTGGTTGACCTAAACGCGCAATAATGAATGCACGCGCACCTTGTTTCGCGGCGTACTTTTCGACGGATTTGGCAAAGCTTGCGACTTCTTCGGCTGCAAATTTAGATTCGCTGTTTTGCTGGCTGCCTGCAAAGGTGTTTAGAGAAAGCAATAGAGCAAATGTGAAAATGAGAGATTTAAAGTAGCGCATAATGTGCTCCTTGATTAAAGCCGTAAAGGGGCTTTACAGCTTTTGGTAGGTATTTGAGTTAAGTTGCTTAATTAGTCTTTCTTGTCTGACTTCTTCATTTGCTCTGCGGGTGAGCGGTCCACGGTAATGGTGATCTCGGTAATTTCGAGCGGTTCATGCTTATCGATTTTATGTTTGCCTGACGCAGCATCGATTAGTGACTCGCCAGCTGCTTGGCTTGCTGATGCTGTACTGCCAACAACTAATAAAGGTACTGCTACCACGCCGCTGGCTACTTGGGCACTGGCTGTTGTACTGTGTGCGCTAGCAAGTGCAGAGTGGCGGCTGCCTTTGCTGGCATGTTCAGACGCTGATTCTGCGTGTGATGCAAATGACGTCAATGCAATTAAACCTAATGTGAAAAGTTGAGAAATGCGTTTCATAGTGGTGTCCTTTAAAAATCAACATACTGTGTTTGTTTGCGTTGACTATAAGTTAGACCAGAGGATTAATTACGTAAACTCAGTTATTAGATGTAGCAATTTAAGAAACTCTAAGTATAGTAATCCTAAACTATCAGGCGTTTTACTCTGGCTATTTCAATTTTCTTGGTTGTTGGCGGTAATGACTCTCTTGTCATATATGCGCTTTTGAAAGCCATTGGGAATAAATTTAAGGAACACTATGAGTCAAATTTCGCAGGTGAGCGATACACTTAAAATGCTGCTTAAACAGCAAAAGCTAACGTACAAAGGCATTGCCGAAAAACTCGACATGAGTGAGGCTAATATCAAACGGATTTTTGCTCAGCAAAGCTTTACTTTGCAACGCTTAGAAGAGATCTGTCATTTATTGCAGATTAGCTTGTCTGATTTATTTACTATTACTGAGAAGCAACAAGACCAACTAACAGAGCTAACATTAGATCAAGAGCAAGAGCTTATTGATAACCCTAAGTTGCTACTGGTGGCGGTCTGTGTTCGTGATGCATGGCAGTTTGATGACATTATTGAGCAATATGATATCGACCAATTTGAGCTTATTCGCTTATTTGCGCGGCTCGATAAAATCAAGCTTATTCAACTACTACCAAACAACCACTATAAACTCCTCATAGCCCAAGATTTCAGGTGGATCAAAAACGGCCCATTAGAGCGATTTATGGAACAAGAAGTGTTGCATCGTTTTATGGCGAGCAAGTTTGATGAAGAAGATAGTTTTCGTTTTTATTTACGTGGTCGTTATTCAAATTCATCGATTGAGATCATTCAGCGTAAATTGAATCAGTTGACTAAAGAAGCTGCGATTTTAAACCAAGAAGATTCAGCTCTACCAATTTCGAAACGAAAACATATGGGGCTGCTGTTCGCGATGCGAGCATGGGAACCGACTTTATTCGAGCAGTTTCGACGCAATAAATCTCAAGATTAGAAGGACACTTTCCATGTCAGTTAATACTATTTTCAAAAAAGCGATGTTGAGTGCTTTCGTTTTATCTGCGAGTACTTTCTCTGTAAGTGCTTTCTCAGCCAATGTGTTCGCGGCCGAAACATCAAGTTCGCTTAACTGTGTGACGATTAATAATGACCTTGCGCAAATCGAAAAGTTTAAACAAGCAGGCACCTATCGATTTGCTAAAGGGGGTTTGCAGCGTATCAACTTCGATTTTGCATCAAACAAACCTTTTCAAGATTATTTGGTTGCAGCGCGTGTACATATTAATGCGCAAAACCCCAAAGCCAGTATGCCTTGCCCAATTACAACGCCAACCAGCAAACGCTTGTATGCAGACAAGTCTCTTCAGGTCGTAGATTTAATCACGCCGTTTGAAGTTAAAGCCGATAACGAAAAAGCCGCGGTATTACTGATTCATGGTTTAACTGATTCACCATATTTATTTCATGATTTAGCCAATTCATTTGTAGAGCAGGGTATATCGGTGCGTACTCTGTTATTACCTGGACATGGTACAGCCGCAGAAGCCTTGGTTGATATTGATCAAGCTGATTGGCGACAAGCGGCATCGTATGCCATTAAAAGCATGCTTAACGATTTCGATAACGTGTATTTGGGTGGCTTTTCAACAGGGGGGGCTTTGGTTGTTGATTACTTGAATCACAATACCTTGAACGAAAGTGAGCTGCAAAAACTTAAAGGGGTAATGCTGTGGTCGCCAGCCAGTGAAGCAAAAGCGGGTATGGCGTGGGCAGCGAAATACGTCAGTTGGTTTACCGACTATTTAGATGAAGCGGCTGATATCGACTTTGCTAAGTATGAATCGTTTCCTGCCAATGCGGGCGCACAAGTTCATGCGCTTATGAAGCGGATTGAACCGAAAAAGTTAAAAGGGCTGCGCAATATACCGTTTTTTGTGGTGGCGAGCGAAGTTGACCAAACCATCAACAGCGAAGCAACGGTAAACATACTGGCTCGCTGGCACGCACAAAACGGCGCAGCGCAAGCACTAGATAAGCTTGTGTATTACTATGCCAATAACGTTGAAGATCAACTTAATGCCTTACCTAACTCATTAAAAACCGTCACGACTTTTTCGTGTGAAGGGCAAGTGTATTGTAAGCGTGTGCTTGATATAGCACACACATCCCCAACAAATGCGCCGAGTAACCCGCATTATGGTTGGCAGGGCAGTTATCGTAATTGCGAGCATCTAACCGGAACTAAACTATTCGTCAGTTGTAAAACAGCCAATGCGGTTACTTTAGGTGAGCTTACAGAGGCGAACTTAGAAACGACCCCTAATTTGCAGCGCTTAACCTTTAACCCCTACTACGAGCAAATGCTTGAACAGATACAAGGGTTTATTAACAACACTTTGAAGTAATCATTTTCAGTGAGTATAAGGATTTTTCACTCAATGGATCCTGACCTTCGTCAGGATGACGGCGTTTAGAGATTTAATGTAAAAGTGCTCGTCACCCTGAACTTGTTTCAGGGGCCATATTTAATAAAACCTCAATAAAGTTTATTAAAACAATACTTTTAGTCCCCAAATACTAACCTTTGATAGTTTGGGTTTACTAAATTTGCTGTGTCTCTAATACTGAAGTCACTTACAAGACGTAACGAATTCAAGATTAATGGAGACACAGATGATGAATAAACAAGTACTTATAAACAAACCAAGCAAGGCATTTAGAATGGCATCCGTTGCTATGTTGGTAGCGGGTGTGGCGGCATTCTTAATTGGTTTAGCAAATGCCACCATGCAATTGAATGAAAAAGGCTACTACCTAGCTGTATTGTTATTTGGCCTGTTTTCATTCGTGTCTTTACAAAAGACCATTCGAGATAAAATGGAAGGTCAAACCATTTCAAAACCTTATTTTATGATGTGCTGGGTCGCTGCTGGATCTGCAATTGCACTGTTAACTGTGGGTCTAGTAAACGCAGAGTTATTACTGAGCGAAAAAGGCTTTTACGCCATGGCGTTTTTATTGAGTGGTTTTGCTGCTATTACAGTGCAAAAGAACGTAAGAGACGTGATGGCATTGGGTGATGATGAAGTGAGAGAAGAAATTGACCTTGAGTCTCAATCATAAATAAGCATTACTATTCTACAAAAGCGTGGGTTTACCACACGCTTTTGTTTGCCTGTATTTTGCGCGACTTAAAGTCTCGCCAACAACAAAGAGTCGGTTTTTACTTTACTAATCAATCCTGTGCTTTTAACTACACATAAAAGGTCTACTCAGGTATATTCTTAGATGAGTCTAACTACGAGTTTTGTCTGTGAAAAAAGCAACGTCTTTCGATATCGCTTACCTTGCTGGGGTGTCGCAATCAACGGTCTCGCGCGCTTTGCGTAATAGCCCTTTGGTGAACCAAGAAACCCGCGAAAAAGTGCAAAAAATTGCTAAAGAATTAAATTACAAAGTTGATAAAAACGCCAGTAATCTGCGTTCCCAACACAGTGATACGTTAGCCTTGTTGCTTTTTGAAGACCCAACCGATGATGGTTCAGCCATTAATCCTTTCTTTTTATCTATGCTGGGCAGCATTACCCGTGCCTGTGCAGATAGAGGCTATGATTTATTGGTTTCTTTTCAGCAAGCCAGTAATGACTGGCATGCAGACTTTGAAGATAGTAATAAAGCCGATGGCCTCATTTTGTTGGGTTATGGAGACTATGTCGATTTTGCTGAAAAACTCACAAAACTTTCTGCGCAAGGCACCCATTATGTACGCTGGGGTGTGGGTGAAGATCAACTCAAAGGCTCAGCAATTGGTTGTGACAACTTTGCTGGTGGCAAAGAAATAACACAACATGTACTGAATCAGGGTTGTAAAAAGTTGGCTTTCTTGGGTACAGCTTCAAGCCATGCGCCAGAGTTTTTCGACAGATATAAAGGCCACTGTGCTGCGCTAGAAGAGCACGCTATTAAGGCTGATGAGAAGCTGCAAATAAACGCTTTGTATACTGAAGAAGCGGGTTATGATGCTGCGAAAAAATTGCTCGACTCAGGCGTTGAGTTTGATGCAATTTGTGCAGCATGTGACTTGATTGCTGTAGGGGCAATGCGCGCGCTTAAAGAGCATGGTTTAAGCATCCCAGAAGATGTGGCAGTCGCTGGCTTTGATGATATTGCTGTTGCCAACTTTACCTCGCCACCGCTTTCTACGGTGAAACAAGATACTAAGCGTGCAGGTGAGTTATTGGTCGAAGCGCTGCTTGATATGATTGCAGGCAAGGCGGTAGAAAGCCGTTTGATAGAACCTCAGCTTATTGTTAGGCAGTCTTGTTAAAGAAGAAATAAGAATGTGGGCCTTTTTTCCCCACATTCACAACAAATGCTTATATATTCCCACCAGGCTTTAAGCCGCTAGGCACTGTCTGCGGGATACTCTTGTCAAAGCGATCATCACTCAAAGCATGAATAAAAGCCTCAATAGCATCTAGTGTTTCTGAATCTACATCATCAAAATTAAAGTTCGCCAGCTCTTCTGAGTTACCTGGGTTGGCAATGTCATCATAGAATAGAATTGCATCACGTAATGTGGCTTCTGTGCCTTTATGCATGTAGGGCGCTGTGAAAGAAAGGTTACGCAATGATGGTGTTCTAAAGCGTTTCTCATTTCCTTCATCAACAACCCCTAGTTGTACTAACTTGGCGTTTTCTTTTACAGGAAGTTGATGCAATTCAAAGTCAGAGAACATTGGACCACCATGACATTCTGCGCAACCAGCTTGAACAAAAGTATCCATACCGCGAATTAGTTGCTCGGTTAAGGCGTTTTCATCTCCGCGTGCATACAGGTCAAAAGGGCTGTCTGAGACGATTAAACTACGTTCAAAAGCGGCAATTGCTTGTGTGATACGAACGGCGTTTATAGTTTCATCGCCAAATGCATCATTAGAAAGGCTGCGATATTCGGCAATATTGATTAAACGTTCTGAAAGTACCTGCATAATCTCGTCTTCAGAAATAGTATCACCGCGCATTTCAACGTCTGATTGCAAAACGAGCAAAACTTTCTTCTAATGGGGTGGCTCGATTATCCCAAAACATTGGGCTGTTCAGTGGATTAACTGCCCCATCTTCATCCATACCATTGAAAGCTGCGTTTAGTATTGTTGGTGCATTGCGATGAATAAGCTTTCCGCTATGCCTATTTTCAGACAAGCCAGAGCCGCCGACACCTATGCTTAAGTCTATGTTTTCAGCGTAACCGTGATCTGGATGATGGCAGCTGGCGCAAGCAATATCTTTATACCCCGATAGAATAGTGTCCCAAAATAGTAGTTTACCTAATGTAACTTTTTCATCAGTCGTTGGATTATGTTCTGGTGAAGGGGGAATGCTTGGCAGACTGCCTATGTTGTTATCATCTTCAATGAAAACAGATGTGTCATTATTGCATGCGCTAAGGGCTATCAAGCTTGTAAGTAATAATAATTTTCTCATACACATTGTCCGCAGAAATACAGAGCTCACTGTTTTATTTAACAATTGAAACAGTGAACGGTTGGAGAAGTAGCAAAACATGGCTACAGAAAACTGTGCCATCGCTTCCGATTTATTGCCAAAAGCAGAGCAGTCTAAAAAGTGTCTAATGATTGGCTTTAGAGAGAATGTTGAGAGGTAGTCAATAAGGAGAGATATAAAAAAGCCGATTGAAGTTTGGCTTTAATCGGCTTTTCGCTTGGGATAACGTTAAATAAACTTTAACTTTTAAACGCTACTTTGATTCTCGTATTAAGCTGTTGCTTGCTTTGAATTGGTCTCAGTTGTTTCCGACCCATTTTCTTTTACAAAGTAAACAGCCAAGGCTGCGAGCAGCATTGCGCCGCCGGCCATCATCATGATGTAAATCGCTTGGTTCTCAAACACTGAGGTTAAAATCCAACCCGCAAACAAGCCAGATACAATTTGTGGCGCGGCAATGGTGAAGTTGAAAATACCCATATACACACCAGTTTGTTTCGGCGGTAAACTGCCAGCAAGAATGGCATAAGGCATGGCTAAGATTGCAGCCCACGCCATACCAACGCCAATCATAGAAATAAGTAACATCACAGCACCTTGTGGTACTTCGATTTCAGTGATCCCTAAGTTCACCATTGTCAGCGTACTGTCTTGCCAGAAAATGATACTGATATAGCCAATTGCGCCTGCTAGAAGTGAAATAGAATAAGTCAGCTTACGACCTATTTGATTAGCGACTTTTGCCATAAATAATGATGCGATAGCAGCAAAAACAGAGTATGCAGCAAACATAATGCCGACCCAGTCACCTGCAGTACCCTTAGCCTGTGCAATATGTGCAGGTACTTGGCCAACTTGAGATAAGTAATCAGGATCAAACCATTTTGCATCCACACCCCAGATATGTTGAGTGATGGCTGGCATGGTGTAAACCCACATAATGAATAACGCAAACCATGAGAAAAACTGCACAATAGCAAGACGCTTCATGGTCTCAGGCATGGTTTTCATTAGCCCAAAGAAACCAGCAAGACGCTCACCCAGTGGCAGCTTTTCGGCTTCTTGGTTTAGTTCTGGCAGCCCATTTTCGCCAGGCGCGTATTCTTTAGTACGCAGAACAGTCCAAAGCACTGAACCTAACATCACTGTTGCACCGATATAGAATGCCCAAATCACAGAAGGGGCGACTTCGCCTTTATCTGCAACGTTTTCTAGCCCAATCACATTGGTCAGTAAGAAAGGTAGAATCGACCCAAATACTGCACCGATATTGATAAGGAAAGACTGAATTGAATAACCTAGGTTGCGTTGGTCTTCAGAGACCATATCAGACACAAGCGCACGGAATGGCTGGAAAGCTAGGTTAAATGCGGCATCCATCAATGCCAGCATCATGGCACCAAATAAGAGCGGTGTCATAAAGGTGGCAATGTTTGAAGAGTTTGGCATCAGTAACATACCAAATGCAGCGGCAATACCACCGGCTAAAATATAAGGGTTACGTCGTCCTAAACGATTCCATGTTTTATCTGACGCTGAACCAACAATGGGCTGAATGATTAAGCCCATTACAGGGGCTACTAGCCAAAAAAGAGAAAGAGAATGAAGGTCTGCGCCAAGGTCTGAAAGAATTCGACTGGCATTGGCATTTTGTAAGGCAAAGCCAAACTGTACGCCTAAGAAACCAAAACTGACATTCCAGATCTGCCAGAAGCTCAATTTTGGCTTGGTGTTTTGTGTTTGTTGTCTGGTCATAAAGCGACTCTTATTGTGAATTTATACCAATATTTATACAGATGATTTTGACCAATTAGTATTCACTTATTAGTCAGTTTAAACCGTAAAAAAATGGCATTTAATATGGCATTCAATCAATACTACCGAGTATATGGAACAACCACCATGTTATGCATACGTATTCAGCATTGTGTAAAACACTAGATTAAGTGATCGTTAAGAGAAGTAGGCTGCTTATTTTAACGACCACTCTTTTAGCTTTTCAATGATTTGGGCTTCAACAATCGGCTTTGTAATATAGTCACTCATGCCCGCATCAAGGCACTTTTGTTTGTCACCCTGCATCGCATTTGCGGTCATAGCAATAATAGGAATGGCGATATTGCTATCGCCTGCTTCACCTAGACGAATGGCTTGAGTTGCTTGATAACCGTCCATTTCAGGCATTTGGCAGTCCATTAAAATTAAGGTAAATGGTTGGGACTCGTTTGATGCAGAGAGCTTTTCGATAGCTTGTAAGCCGTTCTCCGCTACCTCTGTTTTTATACCAATATTACTCAATACTTTTAATGCTACCAGTTGGTTAACTTTGTTATCTTCTACCAGTAATAGATGGACATTGGTGGCCCAATCAGACTCTGGATGAGGTGTAGTTGGGGCTTGTTTAACACTGAGTGCCTGTAAATTACTCGCTTCAAGCTGTTGGCGAAGTTCGGCACTCGCTATTGCGAGGGACTTTAGTAAGGCGGCTTGGGTAATTGGTTTGTAAAAATAGGCATTAACCCCCAGTTCGATAATTTGTGTTTGGGTATATTGCTCGTTGAGCCTGCCCATCATGACGAGTTTCGTTTCACTAAAACGGGTTGTAGTTCTAAGTTGTTTCGCAAATGACTCACCTTGCATACAGGGCAAATACTTATCAAATAGCACAATATCGAAAGCTGCTGTACTTTGCTTATCTAGTGTTTTTAATGTGTTTAGTGCGGCTTCACCGCTAACGCAATCCGCAACTTCTACCCCCCAGGCATCAAGTTGTTTCTTCAGTGCAAAGCGACTTGAACTATTGGCGTCGACGAGCAACAGCTTCAATGCAAGGTGCCTGAGATCGAACTGCTCTGTGGTTGATTGATTTTGACTCGTTACAAGGCAAGTGATAGTAAAACAGCTTCCAACACCGACTTCACTGGTGACACCAATATCACCGCCTAACAACTGACATAAGCGCTTTGTAATACTAAGACCAAGGCCCGTACCACCGTACTTTCTGGTTGTGGATGCATCAACCTGGCTAAATGCATCAAAGAGTGAGATGAGTTTATCGTTAGGTATACCAATGCCTGTATCGCGAATTTGACAGTTTAACTCAAAGGCACCTGGCGAGTCTGTTGCTAGCAGTTTTGCTGCAATAACAATTTCGCCATGCTCGGTAAATTTAATGGCATTACTAAGTATGTTTGTCAGGATTTGCCTGATCCGACCCGGATCAGACTGTATTGCCGTGGTTTTTAGCTCAGTTAAATCGAGCACAATCTCAACACCTTTACTTTGCGCGCTGAGTGACATGGATTCGGCAAGTAATTCAATCAACTCCCTGATATCAAATTCAATATTTTCTAATTCGAGTTTATCAGCTTCGATTTTTGAAAAGTCTAGAATGTCATTGATTAAAGTCAGCAGCGAATTAGCACTGGTTCTAGCGATATCAACCGTGTGTGCTTGCTCAGAGCTTAGCTCAGCGGCTTTAAGGAGATTCAACATACCAATCACACCATTCATGGGTGTTCTGATCTCGTGACTCATATTGGCTAAAAATTCAGATTTCAATTGCGTAGCTTCTTTTGCCTTCTCGAGCGCAGCAGCCAGCTCTTTGGCTTGAGATTCCAGTGACGCCGTTTTCTCAGAGACTTGTTGCTCAAGTTTAGTCACAAATTGTTTTTGTCTTGTTATTTCAACTTTTTGCAGGCGTGTTCTTAAATAAATTGCACTGAAAATTAGGGTCAGTAATATCAAGACATAAATACAATAAGCCCACCAAGTTTGCCAAAGCGGTGGCGATACATGCAGGTTTACGGTGAGCATGTTCTTGCTCCATTCGCCGTTACTGTTAGTCGCTTTGACCATAAACCTATAATCACCGCCATCTAAATTGGTGAACGAGGCAATGTTACGATTGCCGATCTCAATCCATTTATCGTCATAGCCCTCTAACTTGTATGCGTACTGGTTTTTGTTGGGTGAAATAAAGTCTAAAACTGCAAACTCGAAAGAAAATACATAATCTAGATAAGACAGGTTGATGTCAGTGACAAAAGAGTAAGGCATATCTAACTGTACAGGCTGCCCCATCACGTTAAACCCAGTTAATATTAAGTTTGGGTCAGCTTGGTTGCTGGTCAAAGAAGTTGAGCTAAAGTACTCAATACCGCGCTGACTACTGGTAAAGAAGGTGTTATTACTGCCTTTCACAAGGCTATTTGGGTAATAATTCAAGCCTAACAAGCCATCTTGGCTGTCAAAGTTTTTAATGGTGTCGTTTTTGGGTGAATATTTAGAAACCCCTTTGTTTGTGGTCAGCCATAGATAGCCTTCAGCGTCATCGGCGATGGCTCTAATTAAATTGGTGGGTAGTCCATCTTCTTTTTTTATATGTTTGAAGTTTTGCGCATCAGGTTGGTAAAGGTTTAGTCCCTTTTGCGTGGCAACCCATATCTCGCCACTTTGTGTTTGGTGTATGTCTTGGACTATACTGCCAAGCAAGCTATCAGGGTTGTAACGGTTATTTTTAAAGGGCATGAAGAACTGCATATCTTCTTGCCATAAGTTCGCACCATCGCCTGTGCCTACCCACATATTACCTTTATCGTCTCTAAATATTTCTAGTACCTCGGGGTGGGTAAGGCCATAAGTTGAATCTAGGTGTGTGAACTTTCGTTGTTGTGGGTCATAGGTATAAACCCCGTTTTTGTATGTACCTATCCAAATTTTGCCTAATGTGTCGGCACTTAGAGCGCGGATCTCTCTAAACTCTTTGTGACCTGGATCGTTTTTGGGGTAGGTGATTAACTCGATATTTCTCGTAACAAGATCAAACGTTGCCAACCCATCATCTTGCGCAATCCAGAGTAAATTATCGTCAGATAAATAAAGCACAGGTCTCTCTAGCAAGCGGTTGTTGTTAAAGCCATTTTCCTCATTAAAAATAGCATTTGAGAGCTTTTCAAGTTTTTGAGAGTCAACTTGCCATTTGAATAATTCGGAATTGGATGTCGCGATTAGTAAGTCACCGTTTGTATTCCTTAAAATACCATTTGGTGCCACAAGCTCTGGGTTTTGAATTGATTTAAATTTTCGGTGAGGCACCAGCTTGTAAATACCTTGTACTTCATTGGTGATCCAAAGCGTTCTGCCACTGTCTTCGAAAATAATGCGTAAGCCGTTATTGTGCTCTAATTCGAGTTGCTTGATTTCATCATCGGCAGGGTCGAGCCTAAACACGCCTTTGCTGGTGACAAACCAAATAAATCCCTCTTGGTCTTCAATCATAGAGTTAACTTGGCCTAAGCTCTCATTATTAATGAGACCTAATTGCGTAAATTGTTTAGTGTCTTGGCTGAATTTAAAAGGACCTTGTTGCGTGCCAATATAAATTTGGTCGCTGCGAGTTTTGAGTATATGGCGAATCTCGTTCGCACCTGTTGGGGTATGGTTAGTTGGATCTGGAAAAAAATACTTAAAAGTTAAATTCTTTTTGTCGAATAAGTTTAAACCGAAGCTGGTGGCAATCCAGAGCGCATCTTTGTCATTATTTTCAATATCCCAAATTCGATTATGGCTTAAGCCTGAGGCTTTCTCTGTGGCTATCTTTACATGTGAAAATTTGTTTTCACCTAGATATAGATTTAATCCTTGATCGTAAGAGCCAAGCCATATTGAGCCGTCTTCATCGTGATGCAGTGATTGAATGCGGTTCGCTGAAATAGAGTCGCTGCGTTTTGGGTCATGTAAATAGGTGTCGAATCTACCAGTCGCAGGGTTATATTTATTAGCCCCGCCGCCCCAAGTACCAATCCAAATATTCCCGTTTCTATCTAGCATTAGATTGCCTGCATCATTATGCGATAGGCCATTTTCACTCATGCTGTCAAATTCGAATAGTGTGACCTTGCGACCGTCATAACGCATTACGCCATTTTCTGCGGTGCCAAACCAAATCAGCCCTTGTTTATCTTGAATGATGGAGTAGATTTCAGATGATACAAACCCTTCTTCGGCAGTGAGCTTTTTTATCGAATATTCATTAGTTAGCAGTGGGATCTGCGCATAGCTGTTGCTTGAAATAATAAGTAGTAAGACGAAAACAGCATGCGCGAATTTAAATAGTTTATCCATAAAAGGCTTTTGATATTTTTAGAGGCAGCTAGGTTAATTTAAGCCTAGTTTAAAAAAGGGACTATTTCTAATTAAATTTAGCAGGTTTTTTAGTTATTTAGCAGAATGTGGAAGGGGTAAAAAAGTATAACATTTGATAAATACTTAAGCGAAAAGCTAAGTAAGAGCTCTACTTAGCTTTTCGTTGTTAGCTGCTAGCTTTGCATCGCATAAGCTGCAGCACCCAGTAGGCCCGGTTGGCTTTCTGTGATCACATAAGTCGGCGCTTGACGCGGAATGTGTGATAAACGACCTTTATTTTCAAAGCGCTCTCTAAATGCCGTTGATTTTAAGAAATCAACAAAGCGCGGCACTATGCCTCCGGCGATATAGACTCCGCCGACACTGTTGCATGTTAGCGCCAAATTGCCTGCAAAGGCGCCGAGTACACGACAAAACACATTGAGTGCTAGATTGCAGTATTCACAGTCATTGTTTAAACCGCGCTCTGATACTTGCTGTGCCGAGAGTTTTTCGGTGTTTGGGTTTTGTTTAATGGCAGAAATAGCTTGATAAACCTGTTCTAAACCATAACCCGATAGCAATTGCTCGTAAGAAACTCGCTGCTTAATCTTGTTTAAGAAACGCAAAATTTCGATTTCGAGCTCTCCAACAGGGGCATAATCAACATGACCGCCTTCGCCACTGACACAATGCCATTTGTCACCTACAGGAATAAGATTCGCAACACCTAACCCTGTACCTGGACCACACACTGAAATAGGTTTATCAGCAACGGCTTCACCATCACCGATTTTCACTTTTTGTGCATCACTCAAGAGTGGAATAGCCATGGCAATGGCAGTGTAATCATTAATCAGCGTTAAAGACTCAAGCTTTAATGTCTCTTTTAATGCCGATTGAGAAAACTGCCAAGGCAGGTTTGTCATCGAAATCAAATCATCATCCACCGGACATGCAATGGCTAAACAAGCGCTTAAGCGATTGTCTTCTAATTGCTGCTCGCTGATATACAGCTTTAATACTTCGGCAAGACCGGCATAATCAGCACATTTATAGGTGCTGATATTGCGGAAATAGCCGTCGGCTTGCTCGTCGACAATCGCAAGACGAATATTGGTGCCGCCAATGTCGGCGATAATACGGGTTAAAGACTCAGACTGTTGTGTTGTCATGTTATTGAACCTGTAGTGTCAGTGGCTGATGCTGCCAGTTAAATTTCACCGTTAAGGTGCTGTTTTTATTATTCCAATCATAAGATTGAATAATTTGGTCGCCTACCTTAACCTGCTTTGGCTGCTGTTGCCAGTTATGGATCTTTAAGGTGATCTCACGTGCTTTAGGCATGCCCTTGTAGCCTTTGCCCTGACGCATAAGCAGCATGCCCAGTTGGCTATTATTCTGCTTCGCCACGAAGTTAAGTAGTTCAAACTCACCACGTTTGTCGGCATTCATGGTATGGCCATCGTCTTCATACATACTACCCGTTGCTGTTTGCACTTGGCTATCGGCCCAATAATGTAAGGTTAGGTGCCCTGAGTTGTAGTTTTGCGTGGTTTGGAACTTCTCAACCATAGGCACAATTGCCCCCGCTTTAACGAACACAGGGATTTGCTCAAGGTTTACTTCGACTTTATGTGTTTTGCCGCCTTCGAACTTTTTGCCTGTGAAGTAGTTAAACCACACACCTTCTGGCAGCGTGACGTCAACAGAACTTAAATTCGCGGAGGTAATTGGGTGTACAAAAAACGCGTCGCCCCATAGGTAGCTATCTTTGTTCGAAAGGTCTGTGTTGGCAGCGTCATCCATAAAAGTAGGGCGCATTAGAGGTAGACCTGATTGACTATTTTGATACGCTAACGTGTAGTTATAAGGCATCATTTGGTATCTAAGTTCGATGAACTGACGCAAAATATCTTGCGTTTCTTTATCGTGGAATACTACTTCTGATGGAATATGTTCTTGGCCATGCGGGCGATAAATTGGTTGGAATACACCGTATTGTAACCAACGGATATACAGCTCTTTATTAAACTGCTCACCACCGGCAAAACCACCTAAGTCAGAGTGCGTGTAGCCCAAACCAAACATGCCCATTTGCAGTGATAACTCAACTTGTGGTTTTAATCCGCCCCAAGTTCTGTTTACATCCCCAGTCCAAGGCACCATGCCATATCGCTGAGAGCCAGCAGCACCTGCACGCATTAAAATAAATGGACGTTGTTCAGGTTGCGTCGTTTGTAAATGTTGAAATAACATTTTTGCCCACTGATGACCGTAGGCGTTATGAATGGCATCAGCAGACACTTGCTGGCCATTATCAAGAGTGTGCAATGCATCACCCGGGTGTACTTCTGGTTCACCTAAATCGCCCCACCAACCTTGTACACCTTGTTCAGCAAGTTCTTGATAAATATTATTAAACCAGTTTCGACCTGTGTCGTTGAAGACGTCGATAATGCCGGTATTACCGAAGTAAAAATCAAATGTTTTTGGGTTGCCTTCGGCATTTTTTGCCAGCACTTTTTGTGCAACAGCATCATCCCAACGTTTTGAACTTGAGAGAATAAATGGCTCAGTGATCAGAATAGGTTGAATGCCTTGCGCACGGAGTTCGCGCAGCATTTTTTCAGGTTCAGGAAACGCGTCTTTATCCCAAGCAAGGTTGCCCATATGGCCCTGAATGTCTTTACCAAACCAATATAAGTCAATGATGATGGAGTCGAGAGGGATATTTAGCGCTTTGAATTTAGCAACTGTGTCCATGACTTCTTGTTGTGTGCGATAACCAAAGCGTGAAGCAAAATTACCAAACGCCCAGCGCGGTAACATGGGCTGTGCGCCACTGATATCGGTGTAGTTGGCGATAAGTTTAGGGTAAGAATCACCCGCCACGACAATATAAGCGTTACGCCCTGCCACAGCTTCGAACTGCAAGACATTTTGTTCTGACTTTGCTAAATCAACCCAGCCTTTGGCGCTATTATCGAATAACAACATATATTGTTTATTGGACATCACCGCAGGCAAGCTGTAATTCATTTGTACTGATTCAGTTTCATAACCATAATGCGCACGGTTGTACAAAGGTAAACGATGGCCGCGTCGGTCCATACCTAATACGCGCTCGCCTGTGCCGAGTAGTTGCTCACTGTCATTTAAGTTAAAGCGAACACCATGTACGTTATGTATTTCAGTTTGGCTGTCATGCTGTTCAATTACTGTGCCTGAGTAAAAGCCCTGATCTTCTTTTACCAGTAATTGTTTGCCTTTAAAGTAACTGACTGAATAAGGCTGCGTGGTAATTTCGACACGCATATTGCCTGCTGAGCCAACAAGCACATTGCCTTGCTGTGAAGCTTTTTGACTAAAGAGTAAGGTGTGGCCTTGGTGTGTTTCACTGATGGTATAAGAAGGCAGGTTATTTGACGAAACCGCAGCTTGTTTGGCATTGAATACCGCTTCAATGGCACTGTCATTGAGTGCTGAGAAGGTAACATCACCCAGTGTTGTGGTAACCGTCAGCTCACCATTTTGATAGCTATGAGACACATATTTGTGCGCTTTTGATGCAATCGTATAAGGTTTGTCATTGTTCTTATTTTCAACAGCTTGTACTGCAATGAGTGGGTTTAAAACCAGCCCTGTAACTAGGCTAATACCCAAAAAAACTTTACTCACACCCAACCTCTTTGTCATTTTTCTTGATGATTGCATCATAGCGTCATTCATAAAACTGCAAATCCTGAATACGTATGCAAAGGCTGTTACGAAAAAATCATAACGCGTATTCTTTATGACAATATTATAACGACTATCCGATTATGCCTCGGGTCTTTTAAAACTAAGTGCCACTAAGCTGTGACACTGAGAACAAAATGAGGTGTAGGGCGATGATGAAGAGTCTTTGGGGTTTTAAATGAAAGAACAAATGTGGTGGCGCGGCGCCGTTATTTATCAGGTATATCCACGCAGCTTCTATGATGCCAACCAAGATGGTATCGGTGATATTCCGGGTATCATCGCAAAATTAGACTACATCAAAAGCTTAGGTGTAGATGCGATTTGGGTATCGCCATTCTTTAAATCTCCTATGAAAGATTTCGGTTACGACATCAGCGATTATCGCGATATCGACCCACTATTTGGTCAGTTATCAGATTTTGATGATCTGATCGCCAAAGCCCATGACCGAGGCATTAAGATCATGATTGACCAAGTATTAAGTCATACATCTGATCAACATGCTTGGTTCTTAGAAAGTCGTGAAGATAAAACCAATGACAAAGCTGATTGGTACGTATGGGCCGATGCTAAGCCAGATGGCACACCGCCAAATAACTGGATGTCGATTTTTGGTGGTGTTGCGTGGACGTGGGAACCGCGCCGTCAGCAATACTACTTACATAACTTCTTAACCAGTCAGCCAGATCTTAACTTCCATAACCCAGAAGTACGTCAAGCGACCCTTGATAATATTGAGTTTTGGCTAAAACGTGGTGTAGATGGCTTCCGTTTAGATGCAATTAACTTTTGCTTCCATGACGCGCAATTACGTGACAACCCGCCTAAAGCGCAAGAGCTGCGTACCAATATCGGTTTTGACTCAAAGAACCCGTATGCGTATCAGTATCACTATTACAACAATACCCAAGATGAAAACTTGGGCTTTATGGAAGACATTCGCGCACTATTAGACAAGTACCCGGGCACAGTCGCACTTGGTGAAATCTCGTCTGAAGATTCATTAAAAACCATGGCGGAGTACACCCAAGGTGATAAGCGTCTTCACATGGGGTATAGCTTTGACCTTTTAACAGACGATTTTAAAGCAAGCTACATTAAGCAAGTTGTAGAGTCATTAGAAGCACGCGTATCGGATGGTTGGCCATGTTGGTCTGTGTCGAACCACGATGTTATTCGTGTTGCGAGCCGTTGGGGCAGGACACAAAACGCTGAAGGCAATGCTACTCTCGCGAAAATGTTGTATGCGATGATTTCATCACTGCGTGGAAGCGTTTGTAGCTATCAAGGTGAAGAGCTTGGCCTAGTTGAAGCTGAAATTGCTTACGAAGACTTACAAGACCCGTATGGCATTACGTTCTGGCCACAGTTCAAAGGCCGCGATGGTTGCCGTACTCCACATCCTTGGGAAAGCCAAAAAGACAATGCAGGTTTTAGTACTGCTAAACCTTGGTTACCTGTGCCTGAAGCGCATTATACTACCGCAGTAGATACCCAAGAACATGATGAAAACTCAGTACTAAATAGCTACCGTCATTTCAGTGCATGGCGTAAAGGCTTCGAAGCTATTCTTTACGGTGACATCGAATTTATTGAAACGCCAGAGCCAATTCTTGCGTTTAAACGTAGCTACAATGGCCAAACACTTTTAGTCTGCTTTAACCTGAGTAATGAAGCGCAAACAATCAGCCTTGAGCAGTTAGGCGTAAGTGAGCTATCACTTATTACAGATCACAAACTTGTGACTGCGACCATGAATGACAACAACTTAGAAATGCCAGCGTTTGCGAGCGTTTATGCAAAGCTTTCTTAATTGAAGGCAAGCATGATACCAATCCTCAAAATAGACTATTTAATATAGAGGATTGGTATAAAAAGGAGATCCTATGTTTAAATCACCATTGAATAAGATTGCCTTGTCGCTGATGTTAGCGACAGGTCTTACAGCGTGTAGCCAATCAGCGAATACGGCAAAAGAGTCAGCAGCGCAGGCGAATACCGCAGCTGCAGCGACGAACGTTGAGCAGTTTGAACGTAAAGCGGCTAAGCTGACACCGTATCAGCAACGAGACTTTCGTGACGAAGTATTCTACTTTGTATTGCCCGATCGTTTTTACAATGGCGATCCGAGTAACGATATGGGCGCAGCTGAAAACGACACTAAACGTGCGTTATCACGAGGTGGTTTAGACGTTACTCACAAAGGCATGTATCACGGTGGTGACTTAGCAGGTTTAACTAAAAAGCTGCCTTACCTAGATAACATGGGCATTACCGCGATTTGGTTAACGCCAGTACTACGTAACCGTGCAATGCAAGCCGATACATCGGGTTACCACGGCTATTGGATCTTAGATTTTACCGAGATTGACCCACACTGGGGTTCAAACGCTGAGCTTAAAAACTTCATTGATCAAGCACACGAACGCAATATCAAAGTGTACTTTGACATCATCACGAACCACACGGCTGACGTGATCAAATACGAACAGTGTCATGGTAAAGATGGCCTAGGATGGTTGGTTGAAGGTGACCGCTGTCAATTTAAAGACAGCAATACACCAGAAAATGAGCGCTACAAGCCACTGATCCCTAAAGGCGAAGAAGCCGTTAAAGTACCCGCTTGGTTAAACGACATTGATTTGTATAACAATCAAGGTGATTCACATTGGTCGGGCGAAAGCTCAATCAAAGGTGACTTTGCTGGGTTAGACGATGTCGACACCACACAACAAAAAGTGGTTGATGGCATGATCGATATCTACAAGAACCTGATCACCGAGTTCAAGCCTGACGGTTTTAGAATTGATACAGTAAAACACGTAGACATGTCATTCTGGGAGCAGTTCTCGCCGGCACTGATGGATCATGCTGCCTCATTAGGTATCAACAACTTTATGATGTATGGCGAAGCGTATAGCTTTGAGCCAGAACTACTTAGTACATTCTTAACTGAAGGTAAAATGCCATCGGTACTCGACTTTGCTCTGCAAGGCAGTATTGAAGCGGTTGTGGTGAATCAAAAAGGCACAAGCGAGCTGACTAAGCTTTTCGCAAAAGATCATTTATACAAGCATGAAGACGGCTTTAGTGCCAATCACCTTGTGAGCTTTACGGGTAACCATGACATGGGCCGTATTGCATATCGCTTAAAGAGCAGTGATTTTAATTACAGCGAAAGCGAAATGGTTGAACGTACTCTTCTAGCCCATGCATTGATGTACTTTAGCCGCGGTGTACCGGTGATTTACTACGGTGATGAGCAAGGCTTTGTGGGTGACGGTGGCGACCAAGATTCAAGACAAAACATGATGCCATCATTGGTTAAAACCTATAACGATGATGACCTGTTAGCCACAGATAAAACCACAGCTGATGACAACTTTGATACATCGCACCTGTTCTATCAGCGTTTTGCTGAATATGCTGAGCTATATCAAGCGCATATCGCACTACGTCAGGGTGAGCAAAGCATTCTATTTTCACAAGATGAGCCTGGCTTATTCGCCATCAAACGAGCGTATCAGGGTGAGCAAGGTAAGCAAAACCTAGCGGTTATCTTTAATACCAGCACGAAATCTCAGAGTATTAAGTCGACTGGGATGAGTGAAAATGCGAAACCGATTTATCAATCAGCTGAAGGTGAGAAAGGCCAAGTAGCTGGTCTTGGATTTAGCGTTTATCAGTTAGATTAAGCACAAGGTAAAGATACATCCATCACGCCGAAAAGCCCCATTTGCTTATGCATATGGGGCTTTTTTGATCTTTTTGTTAAAACTTTGTTTATAAATTGCATTTATTTTTGATAATTTTTAACTATTAAAATCAGCGAGTTATATGAGTTGACTCAGCTGTTCACATTGTATACGGTGAACGTTCGATAAAAATAATAATCAAGGATTGTAGCAAGTGATTGAAGTTAAGAACTTATATCGCGAATACGGCAGTGGAGAAACGCGCGTCACCGCGTTAAATGATGTTTCTATCTCCATTGAAGAAGGCGAGTTCGTCGCCATCATGGGCTCGTCGGGATCAGGCAAATCAACGCTCATGAATATATTGGGCTGCTTAGATACACCGACAAAAGGCGAATATTTTCTCTCGAAACAGTCTATTCAAGATATGCGCGATGAAGACTTATCAAAAATAAGAAACGAGCGTATTGGCTTTATTTTCCAAACTTTTCACCTCTTAACTCGCTTGAGCGCTCTTGAAAATGTCACTTTGCCGCTGCGTTACAGCGAAACCTCACCAGAAGAAGCCAAACAAAAAGGCTTAGCCATGCTTGCCAAGGTCGGGCTTGACCATCGAGCCGGGCACAAACCGAATGAAATGTCGGGTGGTCAAAGGCAAAGGGTGGCCATCGCCAGAGCCCTAGTGAATGAGCCTAAAGTCATTTTTGCCGATGAGCCTACGGGTAACTTAGACAGCAAAACCTCTCACGAAATAATGTCACTGTTATGTGACTTGCACGCTCAAGGGCACACCATTGTTATGGTGACCCACGAAGATGATATCGCCGAGTATGCAAAACGTATTATTCGAATGAAAGATGGCGTGAAAATAGAGGACAGCCGCCGATGAAAGCTTACTTAAAACAACGTACATTAAAACCATTGTGTTTAGTTATGTTACTTTCAAGCTCAATATTTAGTGTGAATAGCTATGCAGAGGTTGTTCAAAGCATCTTCATCACTGGTGAAATCAAGGCTGGCGATAGTCAAACTTTTTATGCGCCGCAGAGCGACAATTGGCGTATTCAGGTTGAGTGGATGCTACCAGAAGGCGAAGTGGCTAAGCCTGGCGATGTTGTAGTGGTATTTGAAGGGGGAACGATTGCCAGTACCATGGAGCAAGATGAAGTGAGCCTAAATAATGCGCGAGATGAATTAAAAAGGCAGCAGAATAAAGGTCAGCAGGCGATTTTAGAGGCCGAGTTTGCGTTAACTCGCGCAGATTTATTACTTGAAAAAGCGAAAATAGACGCCGCGGTGCCAAAAAGTCATGTCAGCGTATTCGACTACGAAGAAAACCAGCTCAAACTTGAACAAGCGGTGATCCAAAAGCACAAAGCCAAAGCCAGTCTAGCTGAAGCAAAAACCACTGCGCAGGTGAATATTCGTAAACAAGAAATAGAAATCGCACGTTTACAAATTAACTTAAAAGAAAACCGAGAGCGCTTAAACGACTTAACTCATAAGGCAACCAATCAAGGCCCAATTTTATATGCAAACCACCCTTGGTATGGCTCGAAGTTATTTTCGGGGGCGACGGCTCAACCTGGTTGGAAAATTGCTGAAATCCCTGCAATGACAGGGCTTTACCTTGAGGCTTGGGTTCATGAAATTGACTACAAGCATCTTACTTTAGAACAAAGTGTTGATTTGACACTAGATGCTTACCAAAAGACACCTATCACAGCCAAGCTAACCAACTTATCGACACAGCCAGAAGAGCGCCAAGAATGGGGAAAAGATGCCTATTATCGTGCTGTTTTCTCATTTGATGAAACACAAAAGCTAAAAATACTGCCGGGGATGACAGGTCGTGTGCGTTTGCAAGGAGGCCAAAGTGAATAAGTTTAAGTTAGGCGTACTAGCCAGTGTTGTTGCTTTATCGTTAGCAGGCTGTGGCAGTGATGAATTTGATTATCACACTGTCGAGAAAACCAGTTTTCAGTTGGCCGTGCAGGCCAATGGTGAACTAGAGTCAGCAAAGCAGTCGTTAATTGCGCCACCCTCTATTGCTCGTATGTGGCAATACAAGGTGAAGTTTTTAGCACCTGAAAACAAGCAAGTGAAAAAGGGCGAGGTGGTCGCGGCATTTGACGACAAACCTGTTCGTGACCGCTTAATTGATAAAAACAGCGAATATGATCGTGCAGTCAAAGAACTTGAGAACCAAAAGGCGCTCGAAATTAAAAACCAAGAAGAGCTAAAACTAGCGCTTGCCGAAGCGCAGATGAACTTTGATATTGCTGAGCGTAAAGCCGACATTAACGATGATTCGCTTTCAGACAATGACAAGCGCAAGGCACAGATAGATTTCACCATTGCCAAAAATGACCTGGAGCTGGCACAAAAAAAATTGGCATTTCAAAAAGAGACCAAAGCACTCAATATCCGCTTGGCTGAAGGCAAAGTAGGTCGTTTAAAAGCGGAGGCTGACACATTACAACAAGACATAGAAAAGCTGAAAGTTAAAGCGCCTATGGATGGCATTGTGATGTATTACAGTAATTCGAGTGGTGAAAAGCCGACCGTGGGTGAAAGTGTGCAATTTGGCCAGCCAGTTATTGAAATGGCAGTAATAGAAGACATGCAAGTAAAAGCACAAATAGATGAAGCAGACTTTGGCCGTATTGCGCTTGATCAACATGTCAAAGTCACTATAGATGGGCCAGAGCCACTTATCACAACGGGTAAAATTACCACCATCGGTAGTGCTTTTCGTGAAAAATCACCACAAGATAAACGTCGCATAGTCGATACGTTGATCACCTTAGATGACATCGATGCTGCGCTCATGCGCCCAGGCTTAACCGCTCGGGTAGAAATTGCTACAGATAAAATTGAAAATGTTTTAGTTGTGCCTATCTCTGCAGTGCACAGTGATCAGTCAAATGGTGCTCGATCTAGCGCTTATGTAATCGAAAAAGGCGGTGATAAGGTGCCTGTTCAGGTCGGTAATATCAGTAATGGTTTTGCAGTGATCACTAAGGGTATAAAGCAAGGTGATGAGGTACGTCTATGAAATATTTAACGATAGTGACCTGTGCATTATTACTAACGGCCTGCTCTGAACTGGCAGAAGTCGATGCACAATTGACATATACGGTGCAAAAAGCCCCATTTAAGAATTACGTAGAAGCAAAAGGCGAGTTAATCGCTGCAAACGAAACAGTGATTAGTACGCCTGTTTCTTCGCGTGGTCCACAAACGCTCGCATGGTTAATGCCTGAATATTCGCAAGTTAAAAAAGGTGAAGTGGTAGCACGATTTGACGGTCGTGTTATGAGTAAGCAAAAACGCGAAAGTGAATTTTCAAACAATAAAGTTTCACAAGACTTGTCTGGTAAAAATTCTGAGATTGACACAAGAAGAAAGCATCTAGGGTATGACATTGATATCATTGAAGAAGAAAAGCAATTTGCTGAAACCTTCTCAATTGATGATGTACGCATCATCTCTAAACTCGATATCTTAGAGCAGGCGCAAAAGGTCGATTATCTGAATGCCAAAACAGATTATTTTAATTGGCAATCAGAGCAATTTAATAGCAGTGCCCAAGGTGAATTAGATCTCTTAAATATGCAAAGTCAACAGCACCAAAGCAAAATTGATATGCTCAATGGTAACTTGTCGTCATTAGAAGTGGTTGCTCCCCATGATGGCTTGTTAACGCACAGTGTAAACTGGCGCGGCGAAAAGCCAAGAGCTGGGCAAACACTTTGGCCAGGTCAGAAGATTGCAGGTTTACCTGATATCTCGGTGATGCAAATTAAACTATTCGTAAAAGAGCGCGAAGCCATTAACTTGCAACAAGACCAAACGCTGGAGTTTTCTTTGATCTCAGATCCGAGCAAAACTTTTACAGGTAAAGTGACCAAGCTTGCACCCTTTCCTAAATCAATCAAACGCCAAGATCCGCAAAAATACTATGAGCTGACTGCCAGTATTGATAAACAAGGTGCACATTTACGACCAGGTCTAAAAGTCATAGCCAATATCATTGCCAACCAAGCAGCCGAAAAACTGGTTGTGCCTAAGTTTAGTGTATTTGCCGATGAAGACGGTGCGTATGTGCAACTTAAAACGGCGTCGGACTTTAGCAAAACCCCTGTGAGTTTGGGGCAAAGCAACTTAAGCCATGTTGAAATTACCCAAGGCCTCTCAGAGGGAGATGTGATTGCGTTGGTCGAAAAGGAGGGCAAATTATGAATCTAGTGGGCTTATTTAAAGATGCGGTAGTACAGCTACAGCAACATAAACTACGCACCTTTTTGACACTCCTTGGCATGATTTTCGGGGTAGGCGCCGTAATCGCCATGTTAAATATTGGCGAGGGCGCTCAACGCGAAGCATTGAAAATGATCGACTCTATGGGTCTAAACAATGTCATTGTTGAAGCCAAAGACTTTGAAGAAGAAGAGCTCAGAGAGCAACGTAAACACTCTGATGGTTTGTCTCTCAATGATGGTAAAGTCGCCGTTGAAGCCTTGCCTTTTATCACTGATTTTGCCGCAGAGAAAGTAGTCGAAACCTACCATGTATTCAGTGAATACGCTAAGTTCGAAGGCCAAGCCGTGGGGGTCAGTGAAAACTACTTCAAGCTGGCGCATTTCGATTTAAGTGCAGGGCGTTTGCTCACTGAACAAGACGGACAACACTTTTCACAAGTGGCGCTGCTCGGTGCCAATACCGCTAAAACTTTGTTTCCACTTGGTGATGCGGTAGGTAAATCAATCAAGATCAATCATTTATGGTTTGAAGTCGTAGGTATTTTAGAAGCGCCTTTTTTGAAAAAGAAAGAGTTTCAAGGGGTGAAGCTAGGCGATGAACAAAACCAGATTTTTATTCCTTTAAAAACAGCCATTCACCGCTTTAAAAGTGAATTACTCGACCCTGAAATATCGCGTATTAAGCTGGCAACTGAACCGGGCTTTAGCCCAGTGATGGCCGCACAAGCGATTGATGCCTTGGTTAAGGGCCGTCATAACGACATTGATGATTACAAGCTGATTGTGCCAGCTGCGCTATTAGCACAGCAAAAACAAACTCAGCAAATTTTTAATATTGTGATGTCGTGTGTGGCAGGCATTTCACTGCTGGTGGGCGGTATTGGTATTATGAATATCATGCTGGCAACAGTGTTAGAGCGTACCAAAGAAATCGGCTTACTGCGCGCGATTGGTGCCACGCAAAAAGACATTCAAGTTCAATTCATTACTGAGAGTTTTACTATCTCAATCTTAGGTGGTTTGCTTGGCGTGTTTTTCGGTATCGCTTTATCTGAGTTGATCGCCTTCTATTCAGAATGGGCAGTATCTTGGTCGCTCAGCGCCATCGTTTTATCTTTCAGCATCTGTGCGCTGGTGGGCCTAACATTTGGTGTATACCCAGCGATAAAAGCGTCAAAGTTAGATCCGATAGAAGCATTGCAGAGTGATTGATTTGGGGGAGTTAGCGAGTTGAAAGCAACAAGCTTAAAGTTAAAGACACAAAACGCAGGTGCTGAGATGTTCCTGTGTTGTTTTAAACATATTTATATCTTATCGAAATGATTTTTAATCCTTGAAGATACGCTAATTTTTGTAGGCACAGGTTTATTCGGCACAAAAAACGCGATATAAAATCGGGCCTACAGCAATCACCTGTTTAGTTTTATGAATGTAGGTCGTCGTTCAAGGCGACAAAGTTTTTATGCTCCAGTGGCACCGACTTTATGTCGGGTATTTTATGTCGCCATGGTTTGAATATTTTGTCGGACTGAAGCCCGACCTACAATATGAACTTACCTAAAATCCCAGAACTAACCAACCCTTTAGGCGCTGGTTTACTCTGCGCAAAAAAAGCGCGATATAAAATCGCGCCTACATTTCAAGTTAAGGTTATTTTTGCAGTCAATGGTGGTACTTCGCACATACCGCGCTCTGACTTTTACGCTTTTAAACCTTAAACTCTCTCACTAAATCACTTAACTCTTGCGACATTACACTGAGTTGCTGGCTAGCTGCATGGGTGTGTTCAGCACCGGTTTCGGTTTGCTCTGAAACTGCTGCGATACTGGCCATGTTATCTGCAATGACAGCGATGTTGTCAGACTGCAATTGTGCGGCCGCGGCAATTTCGGCGTTTGAAAGCTGGATAGCCTGCATCGCGCCATCTACTTGCTGTAACGTCTCATTACATTGCTTACTTATTAATAAGCCTTCATTAGCAGACTGCTTACATAGTACCATTTCATCAACAGTGGCTTTTACCCCTGTGTGAAGTTGGTTAATAATGGCCTGAATATCTTCTGTTGATTGCTGGGTACGCATTGCAAGCGTTCTAACTTCATCAGCTACAACGGCAAAGCCTCGGCCTTGTTCACCCGCGCGAGCAGCTTCAATCGCGGCGTTGAGTGCCAGTAGATTGGTTTGCTCAGCTACTTTTTGAATAACATCGAGTACTTCGGTGATTTTATCAGAGCTATTTTGTAGCTCCTTCACCGCATGCTCTGCGCTATCTACTCGTTCAGCCACTTCATTGATTGAGACAGCGTTGTCATTGATGTGTTTTAAACTCTGAGCTGTTAACTGACCAGCATGCTCCACGTTATCAAGCGCACTTTGTGTTTGTTGAAAGACTTCTTGGGCCGATTCGTTTAGGTGGCTGACTTTGTCTTGTATTGACGCAGTTTCTTGATGCTGTTCAACAATGCCGGTTTTAATTTGTTGTGTTACTACAGATAGTTCTTCGGCTTGAGACGCTAACGACATGGTATTCTCGTTAATATTGTCTAGCACATGTCTAAACTGGACGTTACTTTCATTAAAGGCGCGTCCCATTTCAGATAGTTCATCATTACCCTGATGCTTTAGCTGAATTGTCAGATCTTTTTCATTCGCCACTTGAGTCATGGTGCGAGTTAGTTTATTCAATGGCTTTGTGATGTTACGTGCCACATATTGCGAAACAATAAGTAATATTGCGATGTAAACCAGCATTTCAATAAGAATGCTGCGTAAGGTTTGGTAGTAGGTCTCTTGAATATCAGTTAGGTAAATACCCGTACCAATTACCCAATTCCAATGCGCCTGTTTTTGTACATACGACACCTTTTCTTCTTGTTCATTTGACCCTGGTTTTGGCCATTGGTAGGTGACAAAGCCCTGACCATATTGTTCTGCAGTATCAACAAATTGTGTAAAAGCATTTCGAATAAATGGTTTTACATGTGTTGTCATTGACTGGTTGTTGAGTGCAGGTTTAATCGGGTGAGCAACCATGCCACCTCGGTTGTCGAATACAAAAAAGTAGCCTGACTCACCGAAACGGGTGTTATTGATCAAATACTTTGCTTGTGTCTGTTTTTGCTCAGTGGTTAGGTTGGCTGACTTGGCAATGGCATTCAGTTGAGAGCTGACAGATTCCACAAGGCCAATCGCCTTTGTTTGTCTTTCAGCTGTCATTGTGTCTTTCAGTTTGTTTGCAGCAGAGAGTTGGATCCCCACTATAATTGCGATAGAGATAGCAATAGAGATTCGCAGCTTATTGGCAACTTTTACTTTGCCAAGCAGGCGGTTGATGTTCAAAACAATGACCTCACATTTTGTATGTATATTGTTAATGAAATGGCTATGGGTGAGGAGTTTACCCTAAAAAGGTGCAATAATGAGATTTATTTTTATTAATGAGTTATTACTTTTTGGATCTTTATATGCAAAAACCTGATTAAACATCAGTTTTTTATTATTCAGTTAATGTAAATGAAAGTGAAAATTAGTAATGGTTTTAGATTAGAAAGGTAAGAGAGGCATAAACCAAGTTCTGATCTATGCCTCTTTTTATTTTATAAATGGGCTTTAAACCAACTCACAATCTCAGCATTGGCTTGTGTTTTAGAGCGTTCTAAAAAGTGACTGTCTTCAGGGTATAGCACTAACTTATGCGGTACTTTATGTTTTTTGAGGGCGGCTGCTAAATTCTCAGAGTGAGTAACTGATACGCGCTTATCTTTTCCACCATGGATCAGCAAAATAGGTCTGTCTTTTGGCAGGGTATCTACCCAATTTAACACTGAGCGCTTGGCAAGTTCTTGGTCTTTATTTTGTGCATAATTTGGAATTCGGTTTTTATAGACTTTTTCCATATTGGCACGTATCTCAAGACCCGCTTTTAAATCGGCACTACCGGCAATGGTCGCAATGGCCTTGATATTTGAAGCTTGCTTAGCGGCCAAATGTGTTTGCATACCACCTCGACTCGCGCCAAACATACCAATTCTATTGGTATCTGCACCGTTTACATAAGGTATTAAATCTAGCAGTGCTAATACATCGTTAACGTCTTCACCGCCAAATTGGTCGAGGTTATCATCTTTGCTGAAAGTACCTCGGTATTGTGAGCCAATGATCACAAACCCTTGATCGGCAATTGGAAATAGGTTCGCCATCATGGCGCCAAACACTACACTCCCAAAGTTACCATTACCCCCTCGATTATAAATTAAGGTTGGTAAAAGTTGCACAGAACCTTTTGGCTTGATGACATAACCCCAAACATCATTACCATTTACCTTGTATTTAAAGTTTGTGCATTCTAGCTTATTTTTGAAAGCATTAAATTTTTCTTCACCAAAGCGATCATCAAACACTTTCATCCGTTGAGCGATTTTCTGAGGCTCAGTCATCCTTCTTTTGATTTTAGTTTCGATCATGCCTCGCCAAATAGCATAAGTTTCAAAGCGGCCACTGAAGCAACTTTTTTGTTGCTCCACTTGTTGGTTGTTAATTGTTGGGGCTGCAAGTGCGCTGATAGAAGAAAATAGGGCTGCAGTTAAAATAAGCGGTTTTAGCATTGAACATCCATTTATTCTTGTTTGTACCTAAAATATCTGTTGATAACGCCTCAAGTCAATGAAAAACGTGGCTTAGTTTAGATCATTGCTTCACCCAATTCATATATTGTTCGTCGGCTAGAGACAAAAGTGCATGGTCTTCTGGTGTGTCACCATAGGCGTAAATACGTTTAAATTGGTCGAGATTAAACATTGATTTTACCCTCTCAGCCTTAATGTGATTGCTAACATCTCCGTTTAGATAAAGCCCTGTAAATTTGCCATTTTTAGTTGCAAGCTCACTACAAATTAGCTCAACCCCAAGGGAGTGACACCAAGGCTCTAAGTACAGGTTTAAAGAAGCTGACACCACAACAACGGTATCACCTTGTTGTAAGTGCCATTGCAAGCGCTCAATAGCTTGTTTTCGAAGGTGTTTGGGGATCACCGTAAGCGCGTATTCTTCTCCAATAGGGCACAGGAAGCTAATGGGTTTGTCTGTATATGCGACAAAGCTTGCCAGCTTTCTCAAAGTTGGCGCTGGGAAAAGGCCCAGTTTAAAAAAACCATATAGAGGGAGTAGTGTCAGCCTAATTAACCAAGCGCGCTTTTTTGTCGCTGAAAATTTCAAGAATTTAGTGAACATATCGGCATCGGTTAAGGTACCATCAAAATCAAAAAGGGCTAAGTTCTTATTACTCAATTGTTCAGCCATAAGTGCTTAACCCTGCATATGAGCCAGCAAATGCGGCTCCAGTTGTTTAATTAGGTTGACGACCTTGCCTGATTGAATGTCTAGAAACAGCCAGCCATCAGTACCCATGATCTCTAGTTGTGATATTGCTAAATCGTTTTGATCAGAAACTTCTCCTGACACCCTAAATATACCTAACGGCGTATGTATACGGCTAATTTCGAAAGATTGCTTCATTATTGGTTATTAACTAAAAGAGATAACAAGAGAGAACACGCTCAACCAAACTAACTGCGTGCCATAAGAAATACGCTGATATAGCCCGACTTTTTGTTTCTGAACATAGGCCTTTTTCATCAATATAAGAGTATAAATAGTAGCGATAAGGCTCATGATTGAAAAAGCTTTAAACGCGATGCTGTTAATGGCAGAGAGCGGTGCGATGAGCATGAATATGGGCGCTAGCAACAGTGAAAGCAACATAAATAACCCTGCCCATGAATGAATGTTACAGTCACGACTCGGCGCTTTGGTATATGGATCTGCATCCATAGGGAAAAAGCCTGCAACCCAAGTGCCTAGACCATGCACGACAATACATACTCCAGTAAGCTGAAGCCATATATTAGGTTCTAAGTTAAATACATACGCACCAAAGAGGCAAAACAGCACACCGAGCGGGTAGTTATTGATAAGTGGAGAAAACCTCTGTGTTGGGCTACCAACGGCACCAAGTTCGCTACAAAACTGCTCACTATGATTGTAGTTTGGGTAAAGCTTTGCAGCATAAAACACACCTAAAACCAACCAAATTGACGCGATTAAACCCATTAAAGACATAACTTGTTCAAGCATCTGATAACTCTCCTTAATTCATCTTTTACTCGATGCTTATTGTTCCATTACAGCATGAGATTGTCTAACCATTCGATGAACATATGGTTGTGTCTAGAGGTATTTTTTTGTTTGTTTTCGATGTAGTAACAAAAGGCAGAATCGATAGCTTGGGTGTTCAATTCTTTAAGTAGTCCGGCTTGTAGGTATCCTTGAGTGAGTGTTTTTGAACAAAACACATAGGCGTTTTCGAGCATGGCTTGTTGAATGCCAAACAGCTCTTGATCGAAATACTTAACGACAACTTGTTTGTCTTGTAATGCATTAAGAGCAAGCCAGTCTTCAAGTGGGGCGTTTGGTAAAGCGTTGTTTTTCCACTTGGTGGTGTAAATGGTCACGCTTTCATTGCTGATGAACTTATTTGCGATATCTGATGCACTGAACAAATTAAATTGTTCGCACTTGATGATATCTGCTTGGTTTTGTTGCTCACGTATTCCAAATCGAACGGGTAAGGTGAAGTTATCTGTTGTAAGTTGCTCACCACTGGTAATGTTGACAGTTATCTCAGGGAATTGCTGATAAAAGTGGTGTAGCGCTGGAATAAGGACTAAAGCGGCGAAGGATGAGGTGGTTGCAACATTGATCAATTTGTCTTTCGCCGCCACTTTATCAATACCAGCTTGTATGATGTTAAAGCCTTGGTTTGTGGCTTCTGCCAATTGTTTTCCTGCAGCTGTGAGCGTGACTTTTCTTGTTTCACGAATAAACAAGTTCACATTAAGTCGTTGCTCAAGGTTATTTATGTGGTGAGAAACAGCTGTGGGTGAAATTGCCAGCTCTGTGGCTGCCGCTTTAAAACTCCCCAATCTTGCTGCCGACTCAAATGCTTTTAGTGCGGGTAATGAAACGTGCATAGCGCTTATTGTTAACTTAAAAAAGTAAAATAGATAAGATTAACTCATCTGTAAATGTTTTTTACTCGTTTGTTTAAGTATCAAAAAGTGACAAAAATGACACTCAAATCAAACCAATGAGGTACTAAAAAATGTGTGTTGTATTACATATAGATGCAAGCGTAAGAGTGGTTTCTAATGATAATCCTGATCATGATTCTATTTCTAAGAAGCTGGCAAGAAGATTTATCTCAGAGCTGAAAAAGCAAACTCATATAGATGAGTATATGTATCGAGATATCGGAGTGAACCCACCGCAGTTTATTACGCAAGATTGGATTGGTGCGGTGTTTACAGCAAAGGCAAAAAGAACGGCACAGCAACAGCAGATCTTGGCTCAGTCTGATATGTATATTGCTGAGCTTGCAAAAGCAGATGTGATCGCAATTTCATCACCTATGTACAACTATGGTATGCCTGCACAGCTAAAGGCGTGGTTTGATCAAATCATTCGTATTAATGAGACCTTTGATTTTGACTTAGCCCGTGGCGATAAGCCTCTAGCACCGTTAATGTCGGGTAAGACTTTGGTTATTATTACTTCAAGTGGTGAATTTGGTTTTGAAAAAGGCGGTATCAACGAAGCGCATAGCCATTTAGTGCCGCATCTTCGCACTTTGAGCAAATATTTGGGAGTTGACCAAACTTTCGAAGTCGCCTCTGAATATCAAGAATTTGCAGACGAACGACACACAAATTCAATGAACATGGCAGAGCAAAAATTAAGCGCTATTGTCAGCGTTTTATCTGAGAAGAAAAGTGTGAATTTAAATTGATTTCAGCTCTAGGTAACTAGCTTCCTAGTTACCTAGCTTCCTAGTTACCTAGCTTCCTAGTTACCTAGCTTCCTAGTTACCTAGTCTTCTAGCCCAATTACCGTTATGTTCAGCTAGGCAGTTTTCTTCCGAGTCGTAACTGACCACTTTAGCCACTGACTTTATTTTTAACTTCGTCATATTTAACTCTTTGCTGATAAGATTGAGTAAATATGCATTCTGTGATGAGTTTAAGTAGTCATTCAATTGTTCGTTTGTATCAAACACACAGGTGATCTTTAAGCTACTTGGAAAATCAGAATAGTTAGCTTGGTGAGTAAGCCACTGGAACCCTTCGATATCTTTGAGGGCGGCATCACATACTTGAGTAAGCGATTCTCTGAGTTGATTGTCTACTTTTTTGTCGGACTTACGCATAGAAAAATACCTGAACTGCTCTATCACATTGATTGACTTAGGCGGGCAGTATACAGGGCTAAAAGCCATTTGAAATCGAATTATGTAGGCAAAGCTAATCATAGGAGTTATCTCATTTTTTTAACCTCGTTCTGTGGTTGTGAAAAATGGCAAAGCCAGAGTGTGCACATATAAGTAGCATTACCCTGGCAGTTAGAATTTAAAGTAGTTTTGCATCAGTTGTACCCTAATACACAAGCTTCTTCGCGAGACGCTTCATGCTTTTCACCCATAAATTGCTCATTTAAATCATGCAATTTACACTCTTGTTTAGCCATCATCTCAAGCACTTGTTTGCGATAATCGTGTGAGCTATTGAAAAGCTGTGCATTTAATTCAGGAAATAATTCTTTAAGGTTTTGATAAGTAGTTAGCGTATACATGGCGGCTTCCTCTTTACTTCATCTTTAATTTACTCACTATAGATAAAGCAGAGGCTGTGCCAATTATAACTTATTGATTATTAGTTAAACGAAACTTTTAAATTTCGTTTTGAAACTTTTTTTGCAATTTGCGAATTAATTTGAGAGTTTTTTGAAGTGCTAGCGGCAAGGGTACAGTGAGTAATATACACACCAATGTGTTCATCTTTATAGTGATGGTTAAATTTGTTGATATAGCTGATATGTGTTTCGAACCCATGCAAAGTCAAAGCACTTGCTAACTCTTCAATGACATTGAAATCTTGAACTAACTTAGGCATAAGTATCGAATTATGAAGCATGCCATTTGGTAACTCAGCGTCAGATTTGACCACACTTATCTGTTTAACCTCCTCTAATGCAGAGTAAATCTTTGTGAGTTCATCTGGTGAACACTGAGGTGCAATGACATGCACTTTGCTTTTGGCTGCACAGCCTAACAAACAGGCGCTTGCTAGGCCTACAAAAGGCAGAAGAAGAAAGGATCTTAATTTTGAGATTGTCACAGTTTTACTTTTTAAAATATGAAAATTACAGCTTGCTGTTTTTGATTTCAGTTTCAACGATGATGACTTCAGTGTCGCCGATGTTTTTAACATTGTGTGTGCCGCCAGGCATATACAGAGTTTGGCCATCTTTTACAGTAATAATACGGTCAGGCTTGCTGGTATCTTTAGGTGTGATGGCAAGTACGCCACCTTTGACAAAATACACAACGCGGTTTGCATAAACATGAGTATGTACGCCTGATTCGCTGCCCGCAGGGTAAGTGGCTCTGATCACTTCAACGTCTGTGTTATCGAGTAAGATTTCTTTTTTCGCTTTGGTGACTGCAAAGCTAGAGCTAGTGACTAAAAGCATTGTTGATAAAATTATACGCTTCATATTAAAAAGTCTCTGATTCTTGTTTTAAGCTACGAATCAATATGACGTATTAACCGATGGAAACGCAACTATAAAGTTTAATTGCTTGAATGATTTTAATCAGCTTAAGACTAAGCAAGCGTAGCATAAACTGCGCATAGAGATACTTATTGCCACATTAATTGCCGAATACCATTCACATACTTTGAATGACGGGACTGACGAAGCGGGCAAGTAGCTAACAAACGGCTTAGCTCTTTCTCAAATTCAGCATCAGCTTTGAGCTCAAGCAACACATAATCTCCGAGCGGCACACTTCTGTGCAGGTTTACATCGGCTTTATACCTTTGGTCATAGACGCAAATGTTTTTATCAAATGTTGCTCTAATTTTCTGGCAGTTTGAAATAAAATACTGGCGCGTATAGCGGCAGATAAGCACGGGGGTGTGCTCAACACCCCAAAGCAATTGCCCTTGCTTAGGCAGATTGTCAAAGCTGAGTTTTAGCGCTTTGGCCCAGCTAAACTCTGGATCATCAAAATCAAATTGGGTATTGAAAGTAACCTTGTAACCTTTCCCCCCCTGACGATGTTTAAACTCCAGTTTGGCTTTATTGGCATTATCTAGCTGATTGTACCAACGAATGCGCACTTTCTTGCGGACACTGATCCCACTGAGGTTTTCTTCATAGCGCTCTAAATGAGGGGTATCCAAATATAAGCTGTTTACATCCCGGTCTGGAAAATGCGGCTTAAACCATAAAGCATGGGTCATTAGCCATATTCTAACTTCTTCTAAACGGTTAAGCGGAATAGGGATCTTAACCTCGAAGCGATAATTTGGTGTATTATCTGTATTCATCTTGGTTTATCCGATTTCATAATTGTTCTGTAAAGGCCCTTTACATCGAGGTCTTGGCTATCTATTGCGGTACCATTAATGGTAAGTACGCTGCCAGTTTCGACGGTGATTTTATTTTCACATTGCGTGTCTAAGCAATCAAACTGACTGACATCTAACATTGCGCCACCAAAAATTGGCTTTTTCGAATAGCTCATAAGGGCGTGATGTGTAACGTTTTCAGCAGTGATATTGGTTGCTGTTATCTTGGTATCGTCTTTAGCAACTAGGCCGAAATTAACGTTATTAAAACGCGCGGTGTTCACTGTTAAATGACTGCGTTCACCTCCTGATATGGCTTTGTCTCGTACACCATTGAATGACACATTATTGAGCGTAAGTTTTGAACCACTGACATCAATACCGTCTCCGCCAGAGCGAAAACCTATGCTTCTAAACTCACTGTCATTGACGGTGCCCACGCAAAAGTCACAGTCAAAGGCATCAGACAACGCATTGGTGATCAACATGCGATTAATTTCGATATCGCCATTAATGATGTTTAAGCTATCTTCTGACTGATTTTCACTAATGTGAATGTCTTCAAGGAGCACAGGTGTTTTAACAAAATAGGTTGCACCGCGTGGTTGCCATAAGCCAAGCTTAGGATTACTCGAATAGCTGATATTGAGGTGTCTAACAACCGATTTAGGACTGTACTCGTTTGAGAACACGCTGAGCCCCGACCATTTTCGGCTACTGACTTGTTTGGTTAATGATGCTGGATTATCAGCAGTGCCTTTTACTGTTAGGTGACCGAACACCATCAAGCCTGCTTTGGTTGCAAACTCTAAATGGGCGCCAGCAGGCAAAACTAATTCAGTGTTATCCGGCGTCACTAAAAAGTCGTTAATTTGCCAAGTCCCCGGTTTTACATACCAATGCCCTTCATTGACTTCAATAAACGGGTATTGACTCATTAATGAAGTATTTAAAGGCTGTGGGCGAGGAATAAAGTGCAATGGCGCGGTGTCTTTTTTAAACTGAAACGTAGCAATTTTCTTGCTTGCTAAAGCTGCACGTAAATCAACTGCGACAATGTCAGCAGATAAGTTAATGTCGAGTGTCTCACCAGGGTTCAATACCCGAGGAAAGTCCGCGTTAACCTCTTCGAGCTCAGAGCGATCTTCATAGCGATTAAGACCGGTGATACTTTTTAAGTGCAGTGGTTCTTTATCGTTGTTGACGAGCTTTAATACGCCAGTTCCAGCTCTAGAATTAAAGCGCGCTAAGATATCCCAATTGGCGTGGCCTGCGTAATCCTGCATATGTTGGTGCAGGCTCGCATCAAACTGTCCAATATTTTGGCAATCAGTTCCTTGATAATCACTTTGCCAGCACATAACTTGAGTTTTCATAACCGTTAAATCAAAAGGCGCCAATAGCGGGCTGTCGCCATGTAATTTGTTCAGTAGTGTTTGCTCATAGGCTTGTAATTCAGGGATTAAGTTTTGATTAATACGTTCAATTAAGGTTTGCTTAGCCACATCATAATGAGAGCGAATAATTGGGTCGTCTAACATGGCTGTTGACAATACAAAGTCGTGGCTTGGTGGTGTCATCAACCAATTGTGTTTAGCTGGTGTAACCGCTACATCACTTTGAATAGGTTCAAATTTGGCTAAATGCGGATTGTAATACCAGCGCCAGTTATTCCACGTGAGTGCATGCCATGCGCCCCACAGGTCAACCGTGGCTAAGTATTGGCCCATTTTTTTAGCATCAAATACATCACTGGCAGGACGCTTTTTATTTAAAAAGTCATCCAGCAGCGCAAGTGCAATTTGTCTTTGTTGGCTCAGAGCTGGGTTACCGAGAATGGTGCCGCGTTGCAACTCACGAGGTTTTAGCACGCGCGTGATCTTATCGGCACTATTTTGAGTTTGTTCATGTATATCGAGTCGAGCTATTAAACCTTCGGTACGATCATTCACAGCAAGTAATGATTGGCTGAAGGCTTGCTCTACAAACATGGTGCCCCAATCAACGCCGTTTAGTACAACACGAACAGGAATGTTTTTAGGCGCAATAATATCAAAGTCAGCCAGCTCCATCGTTTTACTGAATAAACTCGGGCCTTGATGAATGCGCACATTGGGGGCCACTAAAGCAAACTTACGAGATTCGAATAAGGCTTTTTTCTTTTTCAGTTCAAAGCGCAATGACCAACGGGTGTCATTGCTAACATGATCAAGCATGTCACCTTGAAGACGTACTTTGGCAAAGTACTTTTGTTGGTTTAAATAAAGGGTGGCATTCACTTGATTGCGCTGCTCGGCAATGATGCCGTTTTTAAGCGCGTTGTTTCTATCTTGTTCAAGTTTGAGCCAGTCCTGATATTTAATATCGACTTTGATAACAGGCAAGTCTTTATCGGCAGTCAGCAGGCGCTTAGGTGCAAGGCTGATGTCTTGCACCAATTGCATGAGTTTGCTTTTACCATCTTCGTAGTGGGCAACATAGCCGCTATGAATAAGAGCTATTTTTACTGCATTCACTGACGGTATTAACAGTAATATAAGAATTAACACGCCCAGCATAAACGCCTTGCGTTCGGGTGGGGTGTAGGCGGTTTTAGGCGTATCGAGTCTCATAACTACACTCCTGCAATATTATGTTGCTCAAGCAGTGAGATGTTGATCCCTTGGTACTTTTGCTTCAATACATGCATGAACTCATCGATTTGTTTGGCTTCTTTGATTGAGATAAAGAAAGCGGCGTCAAAGTGTTGCTCACCGGTATCAAAGCGGCGCAATTCAAGGCGGTCAACATATTGATCTAGAATGCTTTTTACATCCGAAATGGCAATGTTCACATCGGGGTCGTCACTGCGATAGTTGAGCGATAGAAATAAGCCGTTCTCTTGCACATCTTTGCTGTGGCGCTTCTTAACCCAAGTCACTAACAATAGAGTCACAACACAGGCCACAATGGCTGCAAGGGTTTGTCCGGCACCTAGAGCAACTGCGACACCTATATTTAAGAATAAATAAACAAGCTCTTCAGGCTCTTTGATTGGTGTTCTGAAACGCACAATCGATAATGCACCAACTAAACCAAGCGCTAAAGCAAGCGATGCTTTGACCACAGTGATGATCAAAATAACCGTGAGCATAAGCAGCGGGAAAAGACGAGAGAAGTCTTGGCGATTACAAAATGCATTGGCGTACTTTCTAAAATGGTAGCCAATTAAACTCGCCATAATAAAGCCCATCAGCAAGTTCAAAATTAAAGCGCCAAGTTGGACGCTGGCATAAGGAAAAAACATCGAGCGGATGTCTTTAGGTAAAAACGCAATTAAGAGGGGGTCGACAGTTTCCATAATTAGTCCTAGTTACATATAAGACTTTAACAATGAAATTAAAATGTCGTCTACTATGAATAAAACTCCTTTTTTAAATATGTTAATTAAATTGGCAAAGCCTTGCTTTAGGTATAAATACATTAGCAATTAACGTGCTAGGTTCTTTTGGTATGAAAATTGAGCATTGGTTCATATAAACGATTTAATTAGGATGTTTTATATGACTCTGCTGAAACCTTTATTAATACTGTTGTTGCTAGCTTTGATGCCTGCTTGTAAATACGAGCCTGTAAGTGAAAATAACCAAGTTCAAAGCAATAATAACTCAACAAGCTCAATAGAAAATTCGCAAAATGCGAATTCAAGCGCACCGTTATCGCGAATTGAAATTGCAAAATGCGACGGCGAATGCACCTGTGATGAAATTGTTTCGCCTTATAACGATACCGGCGTGACCTACGCAGGGGATTATCCTGATACAAATTTACCTCAATGCGATTTACAGTCGGGATTCAACCAAGACTGTACAACTGGTCGAGATAGTGTCGAGGGCTTGTCAAAGTTAGGGTTTGGCTCTCATGGTTTTGATTACACAAAAATTAATGAGCAAGGCCGCTCTTTGCCTAATGATGCAGATCAGTGGAAGTGTGTTCTTGATAATGTTACGGGTCTAATTTGGGAAGTGAAAAGCCCTGAAGGGTCTGGCTTGTCTCAAGACAGTGGCTTTTCTTATTCTTGGTATTCTGAAAGTTTTGCAAGCTATTCAAGTGAAGATTTAGGCAAATGTGATAGCAACTGCGATACAGACTCTTTTATAGAAAAGCTTAATCGAAAAAAGCTATGTGGTTTCGATGATTGGCGCTTGCCAAATAAGATAGAGCTTCAAGATCTAGTTAACTATAGCGAGTCACAGCCAAGTATAGATAGGCAGCTTTTTCCTAATACAAAGGGTGGGTTTTATTGGACAAGCAACATAGATACTGATGATAAAAATAGTATTTGGTCGGTGGACTTTGGTAATGGTCGCGTGGCTGGAGGGTTGAGTTCTGAACCTAGATTTATCAGAGCAGTTAGAGGTAAGCAAAATCTATATGAGAACAATGAGGTTGTCAGTGAATTAGAAAGCCTGATTTCTAACAGGCAAGCGTTTGCTAATAATCAACGTTGTAGCCAACGTGTGAGTTTTTCGGCCCCTTCCACAAGATACCTTCAAGACGAAAAAGGCCATATTTTAGACAAACAAACAGGTCTGATATGGAAACGATGTGCGGCTGGTCTCTCAGGTGAGGAGTGTAAAGAGGGCAGTGCTGAACGGCTAGATTGGCAGCAAGCCTATGAATATGTTGCTAAACTCAATGACGAAGATACTGGAGCGAATTGGCGTTTACCGAGTATTAAAGAGTTACAGGCCAATAATGAGTTAGCTTGCGAAGAACCAGCACTGAACCCTTTTGTATTTCCCAATGTGCCCATGGGGCAAGTTTGGAGTGGTACACCGCATAATAAGTTTGAAGACAGCAGTTACAATTACGAATACAGAAACAGCATTATTTTTTATAGCGCTCGCACCGTTAAGCACTTTGTGCATCCCGTAAAAAGCTGTGCCGCGAATACCAAATAGAAGGAGAGCAGTATGAAATACGCTAAATATGCTTTATTTGCTGGTGCCCTGTTGTTAAGTGGAGTAAGTAAAGCTGAAAACGTCAATTTTTATAATTATTCTTATGGTGTGAGTTATCAAGCTCTGAGTGTCAATGATATTAACCAAGGCACCGAGCTTGATATGCAAGTGGATGATTTAGCACACGCGATTGGCATTTATTACAAGGGGGAACCGCGTAGCTTTTATCAATTCGCCATCGGCATAGATTACGTGTACATCAAAGATGATAACCCTTTTACTGAGGAGGTTAAAAACTCGGTAACGGGAAATAAGTTGAGCCGTGAATCTGATGTAACCGGCACAGCCATTTATGGTGAGTTGGGTTTGATTTTAAAAGATCACTTAGTCGAGAACCTCACCATAGGTGTACTTGGCGGCTATCGTTATAACAACATCAGTCGCTCCATTTTCCGCTGTAGCAGCTGTGAAGAGCAAGAGCTCGATAATTTCAAAAGCTCGAGTTATATAAAGCCATTTATTGAGTATCAAATTACCAAACGTATTCATGTGCAGCTTGGCTACAGCCACTACCTTAACGATGAAGGGTTTGATAGTAGCATTGGTCTGCATATTAGTTTTATGTCTTTGTAGAAGTCTTAGGCACAAAGTTCAAGTGTTAGGGCTTTATCGACGGCACGATTTGCTCATAAGCAGAAATAATGTGTGTAACATCGTTACTTTTGCCTTTAGCAATGCGTTGGTAGTGGTTGAGTGTTTGTTTTAAATATCGTTCGGCTGCGTCGAGTTGTACATCATTGTCAGCTTGCCAAATCTGCTCACCGACCGCTGAGACGGGTTGTTGATTTTGCTTAGATGTAAGTAACATGACTTCATAATAACGTTTGTTATCTTCAACTAAAGCCTCTTGCACTAAACCTAATTTCAGTTCATTAAGCTTGGCTCTTAGTGTGAATAGGTGATGTACTGGGCAAATTAAGTAATCAATATCTAAGTTCGGATGTTGCGCATTAATGCTTGAGATAAATTGCGCGGTTAAATCGCCACCCACGCCAGCAATAATGACTAAATGTCTGCCTTCATGATTTTGCAAAGGCAGATGAGACACATCTAAACAGTGAACTTGCCAGTTATGCTGGTCATAAAACGCTTGCAGCTTACTTTCGAGGCTTTGCATCAGTTCAGGGACAATATCGACAAAATGTACGGTTTCATCGTTTTGCTTATCTAAAAGTGCAGCACCTAAATATCCATGATCACAGCAGCAGTCCCAAATATGATCATAGTGAGGTGACACCATCGACTCGATTAATTTTAAGCGTTTGCTGAGTTTCAAAATTTAGCCCTGACCTTAAGGTATAAGTATAAAAAACGCTTTATTGTAAGGCGTTTAAAAATTTTGGCGAGCATCTCAATGATTTAATGTTAAGGTGCTCTAATAAAGTGATAATAAGGAAGTATTATGCAAGCGAGCTGTCATTGTGGTGATGTCAACGTAGAGCTGTTACAACCCATTGATTTAGTTACGAGTTGTAATTGCTCAATTTGTTATAGGTATGGAGCAATTTGGGCCTATTTCTTACCTCAAAACGTCAAAATTAGTTCGGTAAAAAGCGAGACAAAAACCTACAGCCATGGTGATAAGTTAATCGACTTTCATCATTGTGTCGGTTGTGGGTGTATAACCCATTACACCCCGACTGAGTTAGGCAATGCTGACCGAATGGCCGTAAATCTAAGAATGTTCAAACGAGATATATTAGAGCAAGTCAATATTCGCTATTTTGATGGTGCAGACTCATGGGCTTTTTATGAGCCAAATGTGACTCAAAAGGCACTCACTTCTTAAGTTTAGGAGTAAAGATATGGAAATTCAGAGGGTTAACAACGAAGACTTAACCGCTATTACAAAGTTAGTCGAAGCTGTGTCTCAGGTTGCTGTGCTGCCGCATTTTAATGAGCAGGGAAAGCAAGAATATATTGCACAGGTGCTACCCGATATAAAAACGACATTCGACAATGATGATTTTGTTACTGTAAAAGCAATATCAAACGACACCTTATTAGGTTTTGCCGCAATGAGAGCCGGAAATTACCTCACACATTTATTTGTTTCGCATCAAGTGCAAGGGCGAGGTATTGGTCAAACGTTACTGCAACACTTACTTAATTCAACTGATGCGCAAGAGATAAAGCTTCGTTCAGCAGTTAATGCCGTCGACTTTTATTTAAAACATGGTTTTGAAATAACCGAGCAAGAAGGTGAGTTTAATGGCATACGATTTGTGCCAATGTCATTGATAAGGTCAACATTGTAGTAATATTGATAAATAAAGGACAAACATGTCTGGTATTAAAGAATTAGAGACACTTTTGCAAAGTATGTCACCTGAATTACACGCAGGTGAGTTTGTGTTTTGTACTGTAAAACAATCGCTTTTAGAGGTTGCTTCGCTGCAACCAATTGCAACCTTTATGGAGCAGGAGGGGCTCACTGTAATTGTTGAAAAGCAACAAGCACAGCGAGCAAACCTAGAATTCGATGGTGTATTTAAACTCATCACCTTAACTGTGCACTCAAGCTTAGATGCTGTGGGGTTAACCGCTGCTGTTTCTACTAAACTGGCTAAACATGGTATTAGTGCGAATGTAGTTGCAGCCTTCTATCACGACCATATTTTTGTGCAAACCGAAAAGGCAGAGCATGCTATGACTGCACTAGAAGAATTTGCCAGCAAGTAAGGCTTTGCCATGAAACCTGAAGAAATAGGCAAAGCCTATGATCAAATAACCGAGCGATGGGCCGAAGACACTTTCAACATGTCTAACGGTATCGCGCAGCATGAAAAAGCAATCGCTTTTTCCAACAACAGAGGAAAAGCGCTCGATATTGGCTGTGGGCGAACTGGGCGTTTTATTACATTATTGTCTCAGGCTGGTTTTGATGTTTCAGGGCTTGATGTCTCTGAAAAGATGCTCTCGCTTGCAAAAGAGCGACAACCGCAAATCGCTTTTGTGCACGCTGATATCTGCAGTTACGACTTACCCCATAAATATGACTTTATTACTGCGTGGGATAGTATTTGGCATATTCCTTTAAATGAGCAGCGCAATGTTATCGCTAAAATCGTCGACAGTTTAAATGCGGGTGGCGTGTTTATTTTTTCGTTCGGTGGCACAGAGTCAGAAGGCGCACATACTAACTGTGCTATGGGCCCTGAGGTTTATTACTCTTCTTTGGGCACTAATGGTTTTGTGGCGTTGTTAATTGAGTTGGGCTGTACCATTAAGCATCTGGAGTTTGACCAATATCCTGAGTTGCACACTTTTATCGTTGCCCAGAAATAAAGTGGCAAAAAGCAAAGAGACAGAAACAAGTTGGCAAAAAGTTAAATGGACAAATAGGGTTACTGCTTTAGATATTTTCTGAAAAAGTGAGTATATAAAAATATATCAATAGGAGTGCTCACCATGAAAACAATAGGCCTTTTAGGTGGAATGAGTTGGGAGTCTACAGCAAGTTATTACAAAGCTTTGAATGAAGGCATTAAAGCGAAGCTTGGCGGCTTAAACTCGGCAAAAATTTGCTTGTATAGTGTTAACTTCGACGAGATTGAACAGTTACAACATCAAGGTAAATGGACCGATACCGCAGTGATTCTCGTCGATGCTGCAAAATCAGTAGAGCGTGCTGGTGCAGACTTTTTGATGATTTGTACTAACACCATGCATAAAGTAGTGCCAGAAATAGAAGCACAAATTAACATTCCCATTCTTCATATTGCCGATGCCACAGCACAGCGTTTAGTTCAAGATAGTGTTACAAAAGTGGGTCTACTAGGCACTCAATTCACCATGGAGCAAGACTTTTACAAAGGCCGTCTGAGTGATAAGTTTGGCATTGAAGTTATCGTGCCTGACAAGCGTGATAGAGAAACGATTCATCATGTTATCTATGATGAGCTATGTCGCGGGATCATCAAAGCAGATTCCAAAGAGCAATACCTTAAAGTTATTGCCCACCTCCATGAACAAGGGGCACAAGCGGTGATCTTAGGGTGTACTGAAATTGCATTGCTCGTAAACCAAAATAGCACTTGTATTCCTTTGTATGACACGACTGAGATTCATGCCCAAAAAGGCGTAGAGCTTGCCTTGCAAGGGTTATAAACTTGGCAAGTTTGTGTATTTATTCACAGAAATTGGCGTATAACCTCAGGCTCAACTAGCATAAATTTAACCCAAACTTATTCTAGAGAATGTTATGAGGCATATATTTTTATTATTAATCAGTGTACTTTGCATTGTTTCATGTACGCATAAGTCTAAACTTTCTATTGCCGATACCATTTACATCAATGGCACCATTATCACTTCAAACGATAGGCAGCCAAGTGCTGAGGCTGTGGCAACTCAAAATGGCTTAATATTAGCAGTAGGTGACAATGAAAAAGTTTTGGCGCTTAAAGGTCAGAACACAAAAGTAATTGACTTAACAGGGCAGACATTAACGCCAGGATTTATTGATGCCCATAGTCATTTTGCTGGTGTAGGTACACAATCAATAGTTGCTAATCTTCTGCCTGCACCAGATGGTCCCGTAAATAACATTGCCGAACTACAAAATGCTCTGATCCGATTTCGAGACACCTCGTCTATCGTGAAAGACTATCAAGTGGTACTTGGTTTTAATTATGATGACTCTCAATTGGCAGAAAAGCGTCACCCAACCCGTCATGATCTAGATGCGGTAAGCACTGAGTTGCCTGTAGTGATAATGCATCAGTCAGGGCATATTGGTGTGTATAACAGTAAAGCCCTCGAATTAATGGGAATATCACCCGAAACGGCGGATCCGCCAGGTGGCGTTATAGAGAGAGAAGCCGATGGCAAAACGCCTAATGGCGTGCTGCAAGAAAATGCACATTTTATGGTCTTTTTTAAAATGATCCCCCAGTTTACAGCCGAAGATTTAATCCGTTTGTATAAAGCAGGTGAGCGCAGTTATGCTTCTAATGGTTTTACAACAGTACAAGATGGAAAGTCAGACTTATCAACATTGAAATTATTGCCGGAAATTGCCGCTAAAGAGGGATTTGATATTGATATTATTTCTTATGCTGACCTCAAAGAGCTAAAAGATGCACCTGTTTTGAAAAGTGATTTAATGTCTAAAACTTATCAAAATCGCTTTCGGATCGGTGGGGTAAAATTAACATTCGATGGTTCTCCTCAAGGTAAAACAGCTTGGTTCACTCAACCTTATTTAATTCCTCCTGCAGGGCAAGAGTATGATTATGCTGGTTACCCTGCATTTACTGATGAAGCCGCTTTAGCATTACTACAATTGGCTTATAAAAATGAGTGGCAGGTACTTGTTCATACCAATGGCGACGCCGCGATAGATCAGTTAACCAACCTTGTTGGTCAAATAAATCAAAAGACGCCGTTGAGCGATCATCGTACTGTCATGATCCATGGTCAATTTACACGTTACGATCAAGTTGCAAAGTTACAAGCTTTGGGAATTTTTCCAGCTTTGTACCCTATGCACACATTTTATTGGGGTGACTGGCATAGAGACTCAGTAGCAGGTCCTGAGCGGGCAAAGAATATTTCACCGACAGGTTGGATGAAAGCTGCAAATATGCCTTTTACTATTCATTCTGACGCCCCTGTGACTTTTCCCAATTCGATGCGATTAATTGACAGTGCTGTAAACCGTGTCACTCGCACAGGGAAGGTACTAGGTGAAAACCATAAACTTTCCCCTGTCGAGGCCATCAAAGCAATGACGATTTGGGCCGCTTATCAGCACTTTGAAGAAGATATAAAAGGGTCTATAGAGCCTGGTAAGCAAGCGGACTTTGTGGTTTTAGATAATGATCCGACGCGTATTTCGCCTCTAAAAATAAAAGACATCAAAGTGCTAATGACCATAAACGATGACAAAGTAATATTTAAAAAAACTCATTAAATCTGGGGTATTTATAATCGATGGTTATTTTGATTATGCATAAATCTGAAAAATGCTTAGCAGCAAAAAAGAGTAGGCAAGATTCTACAGGCAATCTTATCGTTAATTTAGTTAGTTTTAGAAGTATTACGTAAATATCCTGGTAAGTTACTTACAGCGAAATTTAACTTAATCTGTCTTTATTCTCTTGTAGATTGATTAATGAGATTAATTTCATTAAAAATAAAGCATTTTTGCTAATGCATTGGTGTATTTTTCAATGATTGTAAAATACATGCCATAACTGATAAGGAAACTTCACTTTCCTACTCAACTGGCTATGTAAAAATATAATCAAAAATATAAAGGATTAGAATGACAATTGAATGCGTAACCATCGCTAGCGCGCATAGGTTTGATGGCAACCCTATCGCAAGTCAACACCGTTTGAGATACAAAAGTTTAATAGAAAGACAGTCTTGGGATGTCCCATACTTCAATAATATGGAATATGACCAGTACGATAACCCTGCAACGATTTATTTTGTTTGGCGAGATAAAGGTGAGGTAAAAGCAGTCGCTAGGTTATACCCAACCATTAAGCCATACATGCTTAAAGATGTTTTTCCACACCTTGTTTCTTTTACTGATTTGCCTTCGGATCAGAGCGTTTGGGAAGGTAGCCGGTTTTGTATAGACAAAAATTTACCTGTCGAGCAAAGAAGCAGAGTAATTAAAGAGTTAGTTATTGCTTATATAGAATATTGCCTTGCTCATAACATTTCTTCAATCATAGGTTTAATGGTTCCCCCATATTGGAAGAGTGTGTTTATTAATAATGGCTGTGATATAGAGTGGTTAGGTGAAACAGGCCTCGCAGGAGATGGAAAAAAAGTTAGAGCGGGTAAATTAGAAATTAATCCAGAGCTGTTAGAAAACGTAAAAAATATAACGGGTATTTCCGAAAACGTACTTTGTTATGGTAAGCAAGATACACTTTTGCACGCTTGCTAGTCTTTAGGCGTTGCTGAAAATATATCGAGTTAAGCAGTTGATTTAATGATTAAATCAACTGCTTAGTAAATTTTATTCAAAATCCAGAGCGGCTAATTGAATAGTTTGACTTGGTACTGATTTCCCTTGTAAGAACTGCACCACCTTTTCACCTATTTTCGGACTGGTCATATACACATTGTGGCCGCCACCTTCTACAGTTAACACACTGCCATTTTTGAAACCTTTAGCCAGTTCAACTTGGCTTTGGTATAGAGTTCTGCCATCAAAAGTACCCGCCACAAATAAACTTGGAATAGTACTGTTGGTGATCTCTTGTCTGAAATTATCACCCAAATCATCGACAGGTACTAAGTCATTAATATCTGGATAGGGGAAATTGGTGGTTCTGCCGACCAATGATGTTTTCGCTTCTTGCAGCACTTGTTGCCAACGAGCTTTGTCGATACCAGATGCCGAGTCCATTGCCACTGACATTGGGTTATAGCTACCCGCTCTTGATTTTATAGTGCCTACATAGGAGCCAATTTCGGCAAAGTTACCTGCTTTCATATCGGCTACAATTCTAGGTAGCTTTGCTAGGTGTTGCGGGTCAACTAAAAACACATAACTAAGCGTAAACTGTATATCTACATCACTGATGCCGACTTTTACAAGCTCTTTGCTGCCCATAATACGGGTAGTAACAATTTGAGGTTCGGCTTTAAGCTGCTGCATTACTTGGCTTAAGTCCGCTTTTAGATTTGGATATTTCTTTTTAGTGTCTTCACGACTTGCTAATAAATCACTGACTTGCGTAATCAGGTCGTCTACTCGCTGCGGAGATTTAATGGTATGGCTAAGCCCTTCTAATGAAGCAAGTACCATTTTATCGATTATTTGTGGGTGGTATTTCGCTGTGGTAAATGCCAAATGACTACCATAGCTAATGCCCCATAAGTTTATCTTTTCTGAGCCTAGTGCTTTGCTCAAAGCAACTAAATCAGCGGCGCTCTCTTTGCTATTGTAGCCTGCTAAATCTATCCCCATCTCTTGCCAGTGAGTTACGCAATCTTTGATGTCTTTTCTGACTTGTGTGACCGCCTCTTGCCAAATGGTAGGTGAAGCCAGATCAGGTTGAGTGCCAGCGCACCTTCTGTTTTGATTTGATAACCCCGTACCACGTTGATCAAATAAGATGACATCTGATACCTGCGTCAGTTGCTTAAACATTTCAAAACGCTTTCTTTTTGCTGTGCCAGTGGCACTGCCACCCGGTCCGCCTGACAGGTAAACAATTGGGTTACCAGGGTTTCTGCTGGTGGTTGGAAATTTCACAAAGGTTAATTCAAGTTGTTTACCATTCGGTTTTGCTCTGTTTTCAGGCACTATAAATGTCCCTTTTTTAGCTGCAACTTTTTGCCCTTGATATCCAACGTACTCATAGTCGCTTAAAGGTACAGTCGCATGCGCAGTTTGACAGGTAATAATACTGGCAATAGACAAGGCTAATAGGTTTTTGATCACGGTTTTCATAATTGACTCCTTAACGTTGTGAAGCCATTTAGCCATGTGTATGAGCCTTAGTGCGGGAATATTTCATCAGTTGCACTTGAGCTGCATAAACAGCACCCAAAAGCAAATTTCATCAGATATACTAGAAGAATGCTAAAAATAATTTTCTATATATTTCTCATGTGTTTAAGCATGAGCACACAGGCAAGCGAGCAGTCGTTTTATCTCAGTTTGAATAAAGCATCTGTGGTGCAGCCAATTACAACGGGCGAGTGTGCGCCATTGCCAAGCAATGAAAATCTCAGTGCGCAAACCCATCTGCGTACTTTGCAAGAATGGCAGCGCTATTGTGTCTATATACCTGTAGAGCTGAATGACAATGCACCGCTCGGTACTAGGCTAGACCTAATCTTTTTGGGCTCAGCAAAGGTTTATTGGGATGGTGAATGGCTAGCGAATAAAGGTTTACCTGGGCATAACCGTTTACAAGAGCAAGTCGGTCCTATTAGTCGTTCGTTACTCTTGTCTCCTGAGCAAATATCTGCAGGCTTGCATTGGCTCACACTAGATTTATCTACTCAGCACCATGAGAGTGATTTCCATACTTTATTTTACCGTGCTTCCTTATCAAATAATCAGCTTGGACTTAAAACCAATCATATTGTGCCGCTTATGCTGATTGGTGCCATGATACTGCTCGCAACGTGTTTTGCTTTTTTATTCTTCCGCTATCAGCGCGCATTGAGTTATTTGGCATTTAGTTGTTTGTGCTTGATGTCGGCATTTATCATCGCACTGGAATTGATTAAGTTTTATTGGTCTTACCCATGGAATTTACACCTTTGGCGTTTGCGAATTATTTTAGTCAGTGTGATCTTAGCGGGTGTTTGTTTAGTGAGCTTTTACGCCAGTTTCTTCCAATCAAAGTATTTAAAGTATTGGCTAGCAGGCACATTGGCTTTAAACCTGCTAACTGTTTTGACGGTTAAAAGCTTCGACATGAGTAATTATGTGGTGTTCATTTCATCACTGCTAAATAGTGCACTTATAAGCTTGCTGGCGCTGAAAAAGCAAGCACAAGCCAAAGCACATTTACTTATGCTGGCGTCAGGCATCGCGGCGATGTTTTTAATACCGATGAGCTTTATAGATACTTGGTTTGCTGCGTTGTTTTCGGTGATTGCTTTAGTGAATCTGTACGCATTAATCGGGCACTTTAATTTACAACGACAAGCCGCTTTAAAGAAGTCGCAATTAGAAGCTGAGTTGCTGCGAAGAAACCTACAGCCGCACTTTTTAATGAATAGCTTGACGCTTATCTGTGAGTGGATAGAAACATCGCCTAAACAAGCCATAGAGTTGGTTGAGCAGTTGTCCGAAGAGTTTAGAATACTCAATAAAATGTCGGCGCAAACTTGGGGGTCGCTGGAGGATGAAATCGCACTATGCCAGATGCATTTTTCCATTATGCAAAAGCGTCAACAAAAAGCGCTTTCGTTGACCATTGATGTGCCTTCAAGCAGTTATTACTTACCGCCAGCAATTATTCATACTGTGATTGAAAACGCCTTTTCTCATAATCGCATCAAAGCCGGAGACAGCTTTGCAATAACCGCAAGTGAGCAAAATAATCGCCTTAAGCTATGTGTTAAAACCCCTTACAGGCAACGTAAACATCAAGGGCAAGGTACTGGCAGCGCTTACATTCATTCTCGTTTACAGCAATGTTTTGATGATGACTATGAGTTTGAGTCCGTTCAAAAAGACACGATTTGGTTGAGTACTTTTTTAATCCCTTTGCAGAAGCAGATCCCCGCATGAAGATATTGATCGTCGAAGATGAGCCTGTCATAGCTCAGCGTATATCACGCCAAGTGAGCACCTACTTTACGCATTCACCCTGTAGAATAAAATGGGTCGAAGACATAGATGATGCGCTCGACTATCTCAGCGACAACCAAATCGACTTATTATTGTTAGATCTCAACTTACATGGTGAAGATGGCTTTGAGGTACTCAAAACCATGAGTGCAGAGAGCTTTCATACCATCATTATTTTGGCCTATAGTGACAAAGCAATTAATGCATTTGAATATGGTGTGTTAGATTTTGTTGCAAAGCCATTCAGTGAAGAAAGGCTATTCAAAGCGCTGGCGCGTTATAAACAAAAGCATGTTGGGCATGAGCAATTAAAAAAGCTCGCAATCAAGTCAGCGGGTTTATTGACGTATATTGAAATCAACGATATTCAGTTTATTCAAGCTGATGGGCACTATAGCCAAATACATTTACTCGATGAGCAAAAGCTGCACGATAAAAACCTAGATAAACTCAGTCAGTTATTATCAGAGCAGTTTGTTCGCGTGCATCGCTCGTTTATTGTTAATCTAAATTTTGTTAAAAGCCTCAAGGTGGCTGGTGGCGGACAATATCATTTATATATGCAAAATGGTGAGGCGGTGCCTGTGAGTCGTGCTAAATATGCCGATGTAAAAGTTCGCTTAGTAAAATGAATAAACAAAATGACCAATCAATGGATGAAAGGAATGCAACGAACACGTGTTATCGCTCTAAGCGGAGTATCGGGGGCAGGGAAGACCTCAGTCATTAAACGTCTTGCTGAAGAGTTTAATAGCCCGACATTATTGTTCGACGATTTTGTTGAGCCGGACACTTACCCTTTAGATATGAAGACATGGCTGCATCAAGGTGCAGATGTTTCGCAAATAAAGTCACCTAGATTTACCAAAGCGCTCAGTGAATTAAAAACACAATGTGATTCGCAGATGATTTTCATTGAAGAACCCTTTGGGCGAGAGAGGGCTGAAATCGCCCATCTAATTGATTATGTGATCATGCTCGATATGCCTATGGAAGTGTGTTTATCAAGAGTGATCCAGCGCCATCTCACACACAGCAATGACTCGTCTACAACCCTAAGTAACTATTTGCAAAAATATGACGACCACTTACGAGCTGTTTACATTGCCGCAGCCAATCAAGTTCGTCAATCGAGTGACCTTCTCATCACAAATGTTGCTACAATTGCGTCCATACAAAGCTCAATATGCGATTGGTTGCATGACAACTGCAAGTGATCGTCATTTTAAAATAAGAGATAACCATGAAAGTTTTAGTGACGGGCTCTGCGGGCAGGGTAGGACGTGCAATTTATATTAAGTTAATGCGCAGCCATCAAGTTGTAGGCCTAGATAAAACACCTTGCTCTACCGCCGATTACATTGGTGATATTCGAGATAAAACGCTGATCCAGCAAGCCCTTGAAGGGGTTGATGTCATTATTCATACCGCAGCCTTACATGCGCCTCATGTCGGATTATTATCTGACGATGAGTTTCAATCTATTAATGTCGATGCCACAGAGCAATTAGCCCTTGAGGGTATCAAGCTAGGAGTAAAGCAGTTTATTTTCACCAGTACAACAGCTCTGTATGGTCATGCATCGACCCCTGAACACACCGCTGGTTGGGTGAATGAGCAAACCACTCCACAGCCAAAAACTATCTACCACCGCAGTAAAATTGCCGCAGAAGACAAGCTGAAAAGTATTTCTGATGTTTTTAAACTGCCTGTGACCGTACTACAAATGTCTCGCTGCTTTCCTGAGCCGGCCGACTTAATGGCGGTATATCGACTTACTCGGGGTATCGACGCACGTGATGTTGCAAGTGCACATTTAGCGGCGCTAGACATGCGTCTTGCTGGGTTTAATCGTTTTATTGTGTCAGGTAAAACCCCGTTTAAAGCATCAGATTGCCCGCGTTTATTCAATGACGCTGCAGGTTTAATAAAAGAGCAAGCTCCAGAACTGGCTGAGATGTTTTTACAGCGAGGGTGGACGTTACCCAATCAACTAGACCGAGTTTATGATTCTTTTGCGGCACAGCAAAAGTTGGGGTGGCAACCAAAACATGGTTTCGAGTCGGTAATCGACATGCTTGATAATGAGTTGGCTGAAGTTTTGCCTATTTAATTTCTTTTTAAGTACTTAGTCTTCATCGCTCATGTTTGGTTAAGTTAGCTGAGCTATGATTTAGGCTGTTGAAATAGAAATAACTAAAATTTAAGGACGTGTGATGCAACTTAAAGCAAACAACAATCTGCTATTGGCAGCGGGGATCTTTTTGGGCCTGACATTATTTGCGGTTATTGCCTCGAATGCGGCAATTTCAATTAAAGAATATGAGCGCACCGTGACCGTAAAAGGCTTGTCTGAGCGTGAAGTGCTGTCTGATGTGGTGATATGGCCTATTCAATTTAGTGCTGCTGAAAATGACTTAAAAGCTTTGTATGAGTCACTTGATGAGAAAACTGCGCATATCAAAGACTTTTTAGAAAAGAATGGCATCAAGTCTGAAGATATTTCGTTTACTTCTCCGTCGGTTACTGACAAATCTGCACAGCAATGGGGTGATAATGCCCGCGCTGAGTTTCGTTATACCGCACAGCAAAATGTCACCGTCTATTCGCAAGACTTAGACGCGGTAAGAAATGTTATGGGTAAGCTGTCTGAGCTGGGCAAACAAGGCATAGTATTTACTTCGGGCAGTTACCAATTTCAAACCGAATATATTTACTCAAGCTTAAATGAACTTAAGCCTGATATGATCGAAGAAGCGACAAAAAACGCCCGTAAAGTGGCGACTAAGTTTGCCGAAGATTCAGGTAGTAAGTTAGGTAAGATTAAACGTGCTTCACAAGGTCAATTTAGCATTTCGGCACGAGACAGAAACAACCCGCATATTAAGAAAGTACGGGTTGTATCAACGGTTGAGTATTATTTGTCCGATTGATTTTGAGCATATTTGGATAAACAAAAAGGCGCATTCTTCACGAAATGCGCCTTTTGTATTTGCACGGTTTACTTATAGTGAATTAGCAAACTTGGTCTCAGTTAACGAGGCTTCAGTTTCCATTTCACCACGGTGGTCTTTTGCCAACATTTGATAAAGCAGTGGCAATACAATCAGCGTGAAGAAAGTACCAATCAACATACCTGCCACTAAAATAATACCAATACTATTTCGTGCTTCTGCGCCAGCGCCGGTTACTAATACTAGTGGGAAGTGACCAAGTACCGTTGCACCTGTTGTCATTAATATTGGGCGTAAACGTGTCGCTGCAGCACCTTTAACCGCTTCAAGTTTTGACTTACCTTCAAGTTGCAGGTGGTTGGCAAACTCTACGATTAGAATACCATTCTTAGCAATCAGACCAATCAAAGTAATTAGGCCAATCTGGCTATAGATATTAATGGTTGTAAGCTGTAAAAATGGCAGCATCAGAGCACCTGCAAGCGCTAATGGCGCACAGCCAAGTAACACCACAAGTGGGTCGCGGAAGCTGTTAAACTGAATCGTCAGTAAGAAATACACCACAATCATCGACACTAACAGTACGCCAACCATGGTATTGCCTTCTTTACGTAACTGGCGCGATTCGCCGGCATGATCGATTGAGTAGCTTGCAGGCAATACTTCTGCTGCAATCTCTTCAACGGCCGTTAAACCTTGCTCTTTGGTTACGTGTGGCAAAACACCCGCTAAGATCCTAAATGAACTTTGCTGATTAAAAGACCCCAATACGCGCGGGCTTGTGAAGGTTCTTAAGCTCGCAAATGCTGACACAGGAATAAGCTCACCAGAGTCTGTGCGGATCTTCATATCTAAGATGTTTTCAGGATTGTAACGGTCACCGTTATCAACCGCTGGAATAACACGATACGCTTTACCATCTTTGTTGAAGTAATTCACAAAATTGTTCGACATTAAAATGCTAAGCTGCTCGTTCACCGATTGAAGGTTTAGGCCTAAATCAGCTATCAATTCTCGGTCTATTTCGAGTTCAGCTTGTGGTAAATCGATTTTTAAATCGGTATTCACGAACAAGAAGTTACCACTGGCATTCGCTTTTGCGATGATCTCGTCAGCATATTTTTTCATTGCTACTGGGTCGTCATTGGCTCTGACTACCATTTCGATATCGAACTGGCCCGCAGTCGGTAAAGAAGCTGGCAGAATAGGGAACAAACTCAAGCCATTTACACTACCAAGGCGCGCAAATAGGTCGAAGTATAAGTCGTGAACCGAGTTTTCACGTTCTTCATAAGGTGCTAATTGAACCCCTCCGAAACCTGCGGCTGCAGTGATAATTTGCCAAGTGAATTTTGCACCTTCAGTTTCATTCATGACCTTTGCTGTGTCATTCATTCGACTAGAGGTATAGGCCTGAGAAGACTCAGGTGGCGCTTCAACCACGACTTGAATACTGCTTTGATCTTCAACTGGCGCAAGCTCTTTTTGCGACAATAAATAAAAGGGGGCAGACAACAGAGAGAACACAATGGCAATAAAGAACACTTGTGGACGCCATGCAAACAACTTATCTAATGACTTAAAGTAGAAGTTTTGTAGCTTGTCGAAATAGCAATTCACTTTGCGTGTTAGTTTGCCTTCTTTACCCCCTTCAGGGTTCACATAAGCACTCATGATAGGAGACAGCGTAATAGCCACAAGACCTGAAATCAGGACCGCGATAGCCAAAGTAAATGCAAACTCACGGAATAAGAAACCAGTTAAACCTGTTAAGAAGCCAATTGGGGCGTATACCGCAGCAAGGGTTAAGGTCATGGCAATCACGGGCACTAATAACTGACGTGAGCTGATAAGCGCAGCTTGCAATCGAGGTTTGCCTTCACGCATGTGGCGCGCTACGTTTTCAACCACCACAATGGCATCATCGACCACTAAACCAACCGATAATACGATGGCTAGAATGGTTAATAGGTTTAATGAAAAGCCCATCATCGAAATAACGGCGATGGCACCTAAAATCGAAATAGGAATGGTCACCAATGGCACTAGCGCGGTTCTGAAAGAGCCCATCATAGCAACAATTACAATGCCTACTAGTAACACTGTTTCAGCAAGTGTGGTGAAAATCTCTTTAATTGAGTCACGCATATACAAGGTACCATCGTAACCAATTTCGATATTCATACCATTCGGTAAACCATCGTTGATCTGCGGTAACTTGGCATAAAGCGCGTCACCAATGTCGATTTCATTCGCACCAGGCAGCGCCCAAATAGCCAGAAAAATTGAATCATGAGAATCTAAACGCGCAGTAACCATACCTTCGGCTTCGCCGATTTCGATGTCGGCAACCGTACCAAGGCGAAGCTGCGAGCCGTCTTGCTCTTTGATAATTAGGTTTTCAAAGTCAGCCACACTTTTCAGGCTGGTATTGGCCATTAAATCGATACGTTGACGATTGTTTTCACTGTAACCTAATGTCGCAATGGTGTTGTTTGCTTGAAGTGCAGCAAACACATCACTGGCGCTTAAGTTATAAATAGCGAGTTTATCTGCGTCTAACCAAATACGCATTGCAGGGTCGCGGCCACCTTCAAGGGTGACTTTTTGTACGCCCTCAATGTCACTCATGCTTGGCACAACATTGCGAATAAGATAATCACTGACTTCGCTGCGCGGTAAGCCTTGCGACTGCACATCTAAATAGAACACGGCATAGGGGCTATCGGCACGCACAATTTGGATTGCCGGGTCTTCAGCCCCAGTTGGTAACTCAAACTTAATTTGGTTGAGCTTAGTGGTTAACTCGGCAAGTGCATCTGTGGTGCTATGGTTTAGCTCAAGCCAAGCTGTGACTTTACTAAAGCCAGCAGTGGTGACTGAATCAACATAATCAACGCCGGGTACGGTTGAGGTTACGCGTTCAATCGGCTCTGTCACATAGCCTTTGACGACATCAGCAGATGCACCGGTATACACCGTATTGATAACCAGTGACGCACTTTCAATCTTAGGATATTGCTGTACTGAAATCTTTTGCGCGGCGTTTAAGCCTGCTAAGATGATCAATACAGACAGTACAATCGCAAGTACGGGGCGATTGACAAAAATGTCCATAAAAGAAGGTTTGTTTTCATGTAATGCACTCATTACTGACCTCCGGTGTTGTCGTCCGTCGAGGCTAATTGCTCATCGAATGGCGCGGTATAAACTAAAATACCTTCTCTTAATTTAAATGCGCCTTCGCCAGCAATAAACTCACCGCCATTTAGACCAGATAACACCACTTGTTGGTCACCCAACTTTTCACCTAATGTCACTTTAATCGGTTTAGCGCGCCAGTTTTGTTGCTCATCTTTTTCAAGTGCATAGACAAACTCACCAAAGTGACTGCGAGTGATGGCAGCGGTTGGCACGACAACCGCATTGGTTGTGTATAACGGCACACGCACACTGGCAATTTGGTTATGACTGAGCGCGCCATCTAGATTCGCGATTTCGGCTCTATAGCTTTGCTGTCTAGAGTTGGCATCTAGCATCGGCATTTTAGCGATGACTTTTGCTGCAACTTCTGATGTTTTTTGATTAACCAGTGCGACTTTCATTTCTTCACCGATTTTAGGCTGGCGAAGTGTTTGCGGCACTGAGAAATCGACCCAAATAGTATCGTTCAGGCCTACTAACGTGGTGATTTGAATATTTGCATCGATAAGTTGACCAACTTGATATTGGTTTAGGCCAACTTGGCCTTTGAAAGGAGCGGAAACGGTTTTTTTGTTAATAACGGCATTGAGGTTTTGTACTTCGGCTTTAGCAACGGCTACATCAGCGCGGGCTTTGTCGACTTCATCTGGGCTAATGCGCTTTTGTTGTAGAAGTTTAGTTACACGCGCATAGGTTGATTCAGCTAGAGTAACACGTGCTTTTGCAGCAGCAAGCTGTGCTTTTTCGACACTGGTATCTAAGCGCAGTAACACTTGGCCTTTTTCGACAATGTCACCGGGTTTAAAGCCAACGTAAGTGATAGGGCCCGGATACTCATTACTAATATCAATAATGCTCGGTGCTTTTAACTGGCCGATCACCTTGCTCGTTTGCGTATACTCAATCGTTTCAGCGTAAACGCTAGTCACTGACGCAGAAGGCTCAGGGAAAGATTCACCAAAGGCGATCATGGCTTGAATTTGGTTAAATTTGGTAAGTCCTAATCCGCCTATAACCGTAAGGATAATGAGAATGCTGACAATCCAGCGTTTAATATTCATGGTGTTGCTCCCTTAACGTAATTCTAAATTAATAAGTGCTTGCTCAATTCGTTCAAGAGAATCTGGCGTGATTGGAGAATGCCAGGGATAACTGTTGAGAAGGCGAATTGTGCTGCGAATGATTGGTGCGTTGAAGGCAATTGGCTCTAGCAGTGAGGCTGTACCCTCGATAATCTGTTGCTGTTGCTTAACGCGTAAAACTTGCTCATAACCCACGGTTAGTGCCCAGCCGCTAACGATAATTTCTTCAATGACTTCACTTAAATTAGGCACTTCTTTGAGCTCGCCCGCATTGATCCCTTCCATGATGGCAAGCTTGAAACCTTGCTCACAAAGGTTACAGGCTTCAATCATTTTGCCTGACCACAATGATGAGGCACGTTTGATCACCGCTTCGTTGGTTGCATAAGACTGTAGCTCGTAATCAAACTCAAAGCATTGTAGCTTTTTAGGGGCAATGAGAGTGATTGCCAGCATTTTCTCTGGGGTAGACAGAGGCAGGTTTAAAACACGCTCGAATACCGATGAGGCATGTCTAAATGATTGAAATGCAAGCGCAAGTACAATGTCTTCTTTGCTTTGAACAAACTTATACACAGAACCCATCGACAAGCCTGCAAGTCGGGCAATCTTTGCCATAGTGAAATCGGTAATTGAGGACTCTTGAATACACTGAACAGCCGCATCAAGGATCATTGCTTGTTGCTGTTCTGGGCTGAATTTTGGTGCTGGCGCCATACTTTTCATCTCTTAAAGCTTTAGAATAACCACATTCGAATGGTATTCGAATGTGGTTATTCTAGTTTTCTTTGGGGTTTTGTCAACCAATGACTGGCTAGAAAACCCACTTATTTGATTTTAAAAAATTGCTTATTAAATAAACTCAGAGAGTTAACCTAATACTCACTTGTCTTGTCATCCCGAATTCATTTCAGGAACCAATTAGTTATTCATGACCCTGAAACAAGTTCAGGGTGACTAAAAGAGCTAGGCTTACTAAGTTAACTCGGGCTGTACTCTAAAACCTCGAGTAAGCCTAAGGTCAAGGACTTATTTGAAAGTTTTTAAGAATGTTTAAAAGTGCTGTTTTATGCAGTAACTGTTTGGTTTTATTGATAATACCAATCTTCAATAATACTCAATGATTTTGAGGGACTAAAACTGACGCTAACTTCGTTGAAAATTTCTTATTTAGAACAACTAAATAGCAAAACTCTCGCCTCGTTATCGACTAGTTTTTCTTGCCTCAAAATAGACCGCTTAATTAGGAGGACTGGTATAAATTTAAGGGCAAAAAGTAATGAGCAGGGAAAGCACTAACTTTTTGCATCTTGAGCAAGAGGGGATTGTTGGCTGCTAATTTTCATTTCCGAAGTCTGAAGCGCTTTACAAATGACTAAGTAGTGAATAACACCTTCACTGAATATGAACCATTGTAATGCAAGTACAAAGTCCAACGATTGCACGAGAAACGCCAAGCGTTGAACATTGTACTTAAATTAATATGTTAGATTTTATTTCGACTAACTAAGGTAGGTTCGACAATTGGTTTACCGTCTTTATGAAAAAATGGATTAGGGCTACCTTTTCCAAGGATTTTCCAGATAAGTAGCTTTCTCAAGATAGTAAACAAAAGGCTTACCTTAGATTTACCAGCTTTAAGTTCGTCTGAAGGGTTTCCTGTGGCATGCTCTGTATATACAGAGCCAATGATAGGGCCTATTTTAAAGTCGATATTTTGATCTGATGCGATAAAAGAATGTATCAATCCCACAAAAGGTAAATTTAACCCAACGGTATTTCCTATTGGCGTTTGGCAGCATGATGCATACCAACGATATAAACCTTTGTTACTAAGCTTAAGGCAGGAAATATTTTCTAAACCATGATTAATTGTTATCCGAGAAGGGTCGATTTGGAATATCTCTGTACCACCAAATTCATTTAAAATATCGTCAGTCTTATTGAACTGTTTGGCGAAGTTTCGGCAATCCTCGCAGTAGCAAACCAATCGATTACCGCACCCTGGTTTTACATTACTAACGACACCTGTTACTTCCCCACATTTACACTTTAATTTTAAATTTTCCATTTGAACTCCACTAAAGGCGGGGGTGCCTGACATAAAAAGTGTTGCACCTGGAACATGCTTGATTCAGAACAAACAAGGTTAAGTCCTGTAATTTGAATATTGGTATTACAACTTCCATATGTCACTATTATCAGTCCTATTCTAAATTTAAGGAATCAATATATTAATTACTTTTTCTTTTGTCATGCCTGCGCTGATCTTTTTACTATAAAGCGTACTAATTATAAATTCATCGAGATCAGAGTAATCTGTTGTTTTACTCCATTTTTGATAAAAAATGCTATTTGGGTATTTATAGGAATCATTCATGATGCCGAGTGATTGCGTTAATTCTTCTCTGAGAAGATGTTTTCGAGCAGCTTTACTTTTGACTCTTATTGTATCAACGTACATGGAACCTTTATAAATCTCATTTTTTGAGTTCCAATACACCCAAAACAACCCCCAATTATCTTTAACATATGAGGCTGCATTAGGTTCTAATTTGGCATAATCTTCACCAGTTCCAAAGTAAATAATGTAATTTGACTCATTCGGTGATTTAACCCTATTTAATTTTACATTTTCGATAAGAGAGTTAATTTCAACTATTAATAGATCCAATTCAGAGTTCAAATCAACTGTTACTTCACCTGCTACAAATATATTAATGTCTTCAGTCCATTTTTTTGTTTTGTGATTCGAGTTTCCAAACTCTGAACCGAAGACTAACTCATTAAAATAATTAATTTTATCTTCTTCAATTGAAATCTCGTCAACTGGTATCGCTGAACATGATGTTAGGAATAATAAGGTTAATAATATTTGACTACTGATTTTCAACATATTTGCCTTTGGAGTTAACTGCTTTTTTATAAAAATAATGATTAGTTTTGTCAGAACGAAATCGGGTATGATCCCTGTTAATTTCATTAACATTATATTTTTAGTTAACCTGAATCAATACATTATGTCCTGCTTGTAAGATAAGCGGGCATTACAAACTAGTTGAACGGCCATTGCATGTTTTAACCTTACCCCAATGACACCTTTGTCTGCTCTGATGACAGCATCCCAAATCTAAGGAAGAGTAACTTCTGCTTACGCAACTTATATGTGGTAATTCTTCAACTAAATCTATGTGGTTTTTAGTCTAATGGTATTGTTGCTAATAAATATGAGTAGAGACAGGCTCAGCGCTAAAAAGATAATGGATCTAGGTTTAGTAAACTGAGTGAAGTCTGCAAAAAAAACTGACATCACAATTAATTGACGACTAAAGGCTCTAGTAGCGAGGCTGTACCCTCAATAATTTGTTGCTGTACCTTGACCCATAAAACTTGCTCGTAACTTGCCGTTAGCGCCCAGCCACTGACGATAATTGCTTCTATGACTTCATTTCTCTTAAACTTTTAGAATAATCACATTTGAATGTGGTTATTCTAGTTTCCCTTGGGTTTTGTCAACCAATGACAGGCAGCCCCCTTACTTATTTGATTTTAAAAATTGCTTATTAAATAAACCCAGAGAGTTAACAAAAGGATAGCTTTTGCCGTTTAGAGTTTGTTTCGTTGCTATTCCAAGTTCGTAACGCAGTTATCCTGAACTTGAAATACTGCCATCCCGAACTCGCTTCGGGATCCAACTAGTTATTCATAGACCCTGAAACAAGTTTAGGGTGACTAAAAAGCTAAGCTTAATAAGTGAAATCGGGCTGTACTCAAAACCTCGAGTAAGGCTAAGGTCAAGGGGTATTTGAAAGTTTTTTATCGCTAGATCTATGCTGATTAACAGCATAATTTATTGTGTTAAACAAACTATCTGAGTCGATCGGTTTATGCTCTACAGCATCAAAGCCACTTTCAATAAACTCTTTAATACTGCCTTCTTCTACTTCAGCTGTGACCGCAATGACAGGCAGGTAGCGCCTATCATCCTTAAGTTTTCTAATTGCTTTTAAAGCTTCTAAGCCATCCATGTTGGGCATGCGTATATCCATCAAAATCACGTCATAGTTATTTGTTTCTAGTTGCTCTAAAGCCTCAAGCCCATCATTTGCAAACGTGTATTGGTGTCCTTCTGCTTTTAACATTGCTTCGATTATAATTTGATTTATTTTCACATCTTCGGCAACCAAAATTCTAAGATAGTCCTTACTATCTGATTTAACTAAAACTTCTGACCCTTTGTTGTCTAGTCGTTCTGCACTTGGTAACGGAATTCGAAACCAAAAGGTTGTACCTTTAGATAGCTGACTGCGCGCACCAATTTCACCACCCATTTGTTCAACCAAACTCTTAGAGATAGAAAGTCCCAACCCTGTTCCACCATGTTTTCTTGAGAGTGTCTGTTCAGCCTGTTCAAATGGATAAAAGATTTTTGATAGTGATTTTTCATCAATACCCATGCCTGTATCTGTTATTTCAACCGAAAGCATTTTATTTTCCCAGCTTAATGTGATAGTTACTGAGCCGCTAGACGTAAACTTAAGAGCATTGCTTACAAGATTGAATAAGATTTGTCGTATACGGTTTGGGTCTCCGTATGCATATTCTGGAACGGTGCGGTCGATTTTTAGTTCGAGAACAACAGATTTATTGGTAGCTTCAGAAGAGAAAATTGAAACAACCAAGTCAGGAACCGTTCTTAATTTGAATTTACTTTTTTTGATTTTCAACTTACCAGCTTCAATTTTAGACTGGTCTAAAATGTCATCAATGACTTGCCTTAATGTTCTCCCCGCGTCTTGAATATTGCCTAGTATTTGAAACTGTTTATCACTTAGTTGAGTTTTTTTTAGGATGTCAGTTAAGCCCAATACACCAGTTAAAGGCGTTCTAATTTCATGTGACATCTTAGCAATAAACATAGACTTTTCTTTGTTTATCTTTTGGTTGAGTTCAATAATATTGTTAACTGAAGCAGCGATAAACATCATGGTCGATATGATAGAAAATAAAGCAAGCTGGTACTGTAAAATCACTTTATTATATTCGAGTAAATTGGCTGGAGGGCTTATAGCCAAAACTAATATTGCGAATATTCCTAAGAAAAATGCTGAGAAAGTAATGATCACTTCCTTTTGCCTAACAGAATAAAGTGTCAACAAAGGGATCAAAATAAAGATTGAAATATGTGACAAAAATTGTCCATGAAATTTGATTTCTATAAAAATTAAAATGATTGCAGTAAAAAGAATGGAGAGTATTTCTAACGCTTCGTATTTGTTATTAAGGTGGAGCTTTTGTTTTTTTATCAAAAATGACTCTAAGAAAGGAACTAATAACAAGATCCCCATAAAGTCACCGATTGTCCATGTGACGAATACATTTAAGAAGGCACTGCTAGGAATTAATTCGGCTATCCACAACCCTGTTACGCCAAAAGTTGCACTAATTAATGAGCCAAGAATTACAGGTACAATAATAAAAACTGCAACGCTACTAACATTATCAAGGATGTATTTGTTGGGGAATAGCTTTTTCATTGTACTTACACCCACCCAAATACATAGTAAGTCACCCAAACCATTCATTGAACCTGCAAATATACTAAGTAAGGTAGAAGGCGATTCATCATTGAAGATATAAGCCGAAACGTTACCTATAAACGCCCCAAGAAAGACACCGGGCAATAGCTTATTGCCCATTAGGTAGACCCAAATAAAACAAATGCCAGAAGCAAGCCATATAGGAGTGACATTTCCAGGCTCAATTGCAAAATATTGGCATAGCTTGGCAGCAATAACGTAAGAGGCTGCTAAGTATAAATTTTGGAGAACTAGTGATAAGTTCATTCAATACTTTTGAAATAAAAGATGATATTGAATAAATATAGCACCAAAATAAGCAGTGGTTATTTTGTTTAGTCAGTAAACACACTACTTATCTTACGGTGGGGTAGTAGTTGTTAGTAAATTTGAGCAGAGGGAAGACGTAAAGCTAAATTTATGAATTTGGCTTTATGGCTTCTTTGTAAGCGATTAAATGGTCAAAAACCTGCTCTGAAATGGCTTCTAGCGCTTCTTGGGTATTGCCTTTTGCTAAGTTTGTGACGATGAAAATACCAATATTTTGCTTCGGATAAATAGCTAGCCAACTAGACGTGCCCATTGAACCACCACTTTGATATAGCATGATTTCATTTGAATTGTCTTGAGTTGTGTTCCAATAAAACGCTGTGCCATGACCCATCCAACTTTGTTCCAAAAGTTGATGAGAAATAGCTACTTCAGGCTCCGAAGATAATTGATGGCGCATATAATGTGTCATGGACTCAAGGTCTGAAGTTAACCCGCCGCCTGCATACCAATATGCACTCGCCAAGGGCATCTGATTACCGTTTCCATCTGATCCGATTGTAACTTTACTCACCTCAGAATGTGCGCGTCTGAATTTAGTATTCAGCTCTCCAGATTTGCTGGTGATTATGTCAGTGAGAAGTGTTTCAAAGGGTTTTTGATATACTGATTCAACAATATAAGCCGCTAAATTAGTCCCCACGCTTGAATAGACATAGTCCTCGCCAGGTATAGAGCTAAGCGTCACTGCTTTAAGGTCGTTAAAGTAATCGGCTCTGGTGTATTTTGATATTTTGTCAAAATATCTGCCTTGCTTTATATCTTCGCGACTGACAGCAAAACTATATGGTAGCCCACTGGTGTGGGTTAAAAGGTGTCGCAAAGTTATATATTGGTTGGAAAGTTCTAAATTTTTGTATTCGAAATTTTTAAGGTATTGGCGAATATCTTTATCAAGCTCAACTTTACCGTCCTGAATTGCATTCGCAACAACTAACCCTGTATACGTTTTGGTGATTGAGCCAATTTCGTAGAGTGTTTGGTTATTAGGCGTATCACCATTACTTAAGGTTCCTAAGTGATATTGATACGTTTTGTCTGCATCTACCACAGAAATTGAGACGACCTGTCCAGTATTTCCATCAATAAATTCAATAAGCTCATCTTTTGTATTGTCTGCAAAATTTATTGCATCATGACTTTTACATGCGGCCAAGGCTGAGATTAATGAAGCAACCAATATAGACGGTATGGTGCGGGTTATTAAGCGGTTCATTGTTTTCCTTTTACAATCATCAAAATCATTCATTAGACGATAAGAATGAGTAAAAGGTTTAAATGTTGAATTAATTTAGATGCTTAAGAAAGCCAGTGCAGGGCTAGGGTTTGCGTTCAAAGAATGCGAGATTGGTATAATACGAAAAGTATGCAATAAGGCTGAGCAGATTTGCCTTATTGCATTAGGTATCGATTAAGAGCGAGTAGAGTGTTCTTATTCGATTATTTAAGTACGGTTTTCTTTAACACTTCAGCACTATCAGTAGTAATAAACTCAACGATTTTGCCATTTTCGATTTTGAAAATACTCACTTTGTCGTCTTCGCTTGGCAAAAATGCCAGTTCATCATCTTCTTTGGCCAGTACGATATTGTACTTTTGCTTTTGCATTTTTGGAATTGCAATATAGCTGCTAATTAGCCCAGGCATTCCACTGATGTCTGCATAGTATTGAATGTTGGCTTGTTGAAGCGCTTCATTGGTTTGACCTGCAAACGCATCGCGTGTCACTCGGCTGCTGTCCATATCGTGGGCAAGCACTAGCCATTGGGTGCTTGGTTTAAATGAATGCGGGTTATCGAATTGGTCATTCAGAGTAGGGAGTTTAATGCTATCACCAACTGATAACACTTTAACGTTTGCAGAGGCGGCAAATGTCAGTAAAAGAATTGAAAAAACAGCGATTTTTTTTAACAGATGCATAGTGAGGTACCTTATAAAGTTATGCATATTATTTTTAGTTGTTCTAGCTAAATTGTCTAGCATCTTATGCAAAGTGACGTGACAGGTTAAGTCGATGATAAAGTCAGCATCTAGCAGACTTTGGTGTGCAGTGAGCGTTTTAGCTATCAACTAAAGCTTGTTGTTTTAGAACACTTAATTTTTTTAATCATTTTATAGGTCGATGTTATCGATCAAGTGCTGCCTGGTTGTGTATGTATAGATCTTTCCTGATGATTTTTCTCCGCCCCTAGAGAGCGTCAATATAGGAGATGCTTATAGATTTTTTTAATTACACGCAAAAATCCAGAACAAAAAAACGAAACTTGGTACTTACCATCTGACATGCAGAAAACCAAACATATAGATAAGGTATTTCGGTAATAGCAAGGTGAGTAAAAAGACGCGAAAGCACTTCTTACTATTATTTGGTTATTGCATTAGTAATTTGTAAATTATTGGTGTCGGGAATTAATTTCACCTTTTTTTGCTATGTTCATAGTCTGTTTTTTTGTTCTAAACTTATTTGGTAATCATTTTAAGGAAGAAAGTGTGCGTATTGCTTTATTGCTCTGTTTGCTACTGAGTACTTTTGCTCAATCCAAGCAACTGAAAATCTCCATAGGAGAATATCCCCCTTTTGCAAGTCAAGATGCGCAACAACAAGGTATTGTGCCGCAAGTTATTCGCGCAGCTTTTGAAACACAAGGACACACTGTTCAATTTGAATTTATGCCATGGGGAAGAAGTTTTGCATCTTCTTTAAAAGGCAACTATGACGCAGCGGCTTTTTGGTTTTGTGCACCTGAAAGGCAGAAAGATTTTTATTGTTCAGACCCTCTTCATTACGAAGCGATTCATTTCTATTTTCATAAGAGAAAGCCATTACACGATTGGCAAAGTTTGTTAGAGCTGAGCAATTTTAATATAGGTGCAACGACGGGTTATAGCTATAGCGAAGAGTTTTGGCAGCTTGCTCAACGTGGCGTTTTAAACGTTGATACTGTCACAACAGATTTGCAAAACTTTAAGAAGTTGCTCAAAGATAGGATCGATTTATTTCCTATGGCAACTATTCCTGCTAAGCATCTTCTGAAAGAGCATTTTTCAGCGCAAGAAATTGAGCAAATTGATTTCCACCCAAAACCTTTAATGATTGAAAGCAGTCATTTACTATTTTTAAGACAATCCAAAGAGTCTAAGCAGTTACTTGAGACTTTTAATATGGGCTTAACAGCCATTAAAGAGTCAGGCAAGTACCAAACAATATTAAACTCAGTCGGCGCGGTTAAATCACCGTCTGCTGAGCATATTTTTTTGAAGTAACTATTATTAGAGTAGCTACCAGTAGTAATCTAAAGTCAAAAACCAAGCTGTAAAGGGGCTTTACAGCTCACATAAGAATATATTCTTCGAGCACTAATCGGCGTCTAACATATCATCAATTTCGATTTCATGATGAGCAAAAGCATAAAGTAGCTCATAGCTGAGCGGTTTTTTGCGTTTGCCTCTGAGTTCTGTGACTGTTTGCAACTGAGTTTTTTCATCACAGGTGATAAGACCCATAGCCCAATCAGAAAAATTACGCTTATCGATTGGGTTGTTAATGACAGCTTCTACATTTTTATGCCTAGGATCTGCTTTTATCCAATTAAAAAGGGCTAATATTTTTTTCTCTTCACCTTCAAGTACCTGCATAAAATGTTTGCCGTCATACAGCAACATTCCGGTGATTTTCTCAAGCTGATTACGACGTTCACATTCATGCCTAAGCACTTCTAACTCAGTCCATTGTAAAGGCGCTGTCGCCGTACTTGTATAAATAAATTCAACTAGCATAATTATATTGAAATCAAAAAACAGTACAAAAAGCATAGTGTGAAAACAGTAAAAATAAAAATATTGAAGCTCAATTTAAGTGGGCATTAAATGAGAATTTGCCCTTTAAGGCAGTGAGGGAGAAATGACTAATTAGTTCCTCCTATAAAAAGAGCAGACAAAGCAAGATGCTTTATCTGCGTCATGGTTACTGAGGCGTCGTCTCTAGTAGGCTTTTTATTGTTAGACAGTCCCGCTTAACTTGTTGCATATACTTGTTGGCGGCATTTATTAATCCTTTTTGTTGTTGCGGTAAAGTAGCAACGATGGCCTTTTGAAAGTCTGTAGAGCGGCGATCCCCTCGCATATGCGCGAGTGCCAGTGCTTCACCACAGCTCAGCGCATACTGAATAACACCGCCTTTTTCGGCAGCTCTTTTCCCTAACATAAAGTGCTCAGAGTCAATACCAACACGCGCATGGTGACGAGAGCGAAGTAACCAATGTTTGTCTTGCCAAATAGCATCATCGAGAATTAGGTCGGGTCGGCGTTGCATCTTTCTTTGACAATTTACTGTTAAATGCGCCGCAGAGAGTCGGTTGTTTACTGATACCATAGGGAAGTACTTAATAGGTGCAGCTTCTCTTTGCTGTTTAATTTCGACAATATGCGTTTTAGCAGCATCATGGGGCTGACTTGGGCCAACTAAAACATAGTAGCGACCTAAATTATTTGAGCCTGTGCCTGCGTTATGTCGCATGACGATATCGAGAATTTCATCATCCATAAATGGCCTGAATTGCATATACAGGTTTTCATAGATGTTATCAGGCAAAGGAATAAACTTGTCAGGATTTTGTTTGAATCGCCATTGCACTAAATCGACCTCTTTAGCCAAAGTACTTTTAGTCATAAAGGCTTCGCCACCCACTACCCTAGTAAGCGCCTTTTGCCAGCGTTTATGCAAAATATGACCTTTTGAAAATTCAGTAAGTGCAGTTTGGCTGTCGTTCTTCTTTTCTAATGAGCGTTGACAAGTTTCGATATAAGCACTTAAAAAAGCTTGTTGTGCTGAGTGTACTTGTTGCTCATCTGCAAGGGGCTTTGCTGTTAGTTTTTCACAATCAGACTCAGCTTGAATTTGAGCAGCTTCGGCATGTGACAGTGGCAGACTGACTAAGAATCTAAATAGATCCCAACTAGCATGGCCAAAGCAGGCATCATCAAAATCATTGGGTGTAAACACCACAGTTTCACCATGTGAGCCTTCTTCACTTAAAAAACCAAAGTTACTGGTATGGCAGTCGCCCATAATTGTTGTGAGAGGGATTTCTAGCAAACTCTCTGGTAAGTTTATTACTTGGCTTGCCAAATCACGATACATAAGCGGTGCTGAGCCGCGCAAGAACTGAAATGGACTATTTACCATTTTCCGGTGTTTTGCGAGCTCAAGTGTAGGAGCGCATCCGTCATGATCTTTGAAATATTGAAGCAGTGTTTCTTGTCTTTCCACGAGTATTCCTTTGATATATCTTTACTCGCTCTTTTAGGCGTTGCGAGCAGTATTTAATGGTCATTGTAACTATAAATACATTGCTCGCAAAAATAGAAATCAGCATATTGTTTTGTAGTGAAATTAAACGATTGTGCTCGCCCTACTCTGTTTGTTCAGCGAATTTTTACAGGACGAATAGGCCTTGCTTCAAAGCTGCCACCGCAGTTGGGGCACACATTACGAAATTCTTTTTCTACACAGTCTCTACAAAAAGTGCATTCATAACTACATATCATTGCCTCAGTTGAATTGGTAGGTAAAGCTTTATTACAGCATTCGCAATTGGGTTTTAATTGGAGCATATGTTGTTCTCTATTTTTCGATTTCAGCCAGCACAGCCGATAGCACAGGGTCGTTGCCTTGCTGGTAATCTAGCCATGAAGTTTCAATCAACACATCAGGGTACACAGCATCTGTATCTTCAAAAAGAAACGGGTAATAGCGTTTTGATACGCTCAACTTTCTTTTCGAGTTTGGTAAAACAAAGCGATAGCTTTCGGAGAACTGGTTTGGATCCCCTCCGGTTGGTGTGCCGAAAATACGCGCATTGAGAATTTGTTTAAACTGTACGGTGTTACTCATTGCCGCAGAAAAAGTATGTTCATCTGTGAGAACAAACACACCTGCTTTCCAATCAAATTGGTCCAGAGTTAACAGGCAAGATGAAAAAGCTAAACCTGTGTAAAAACTGCCGCCGCCATTGCCTCTGAAATCGATAATCAGATATTTTGATTTAGCTGCCTTTAATTGCTTTTGCAGTGCTTTGCACTTGGCAATTACCTGCTCAAAGCTAGGGTAGGCGTTAAAATCAAAGTAAGCGGCTTTATTCTTTTTTAATAAGCTGAGGTTTATACCCGGCATGCCGATATCTAGCTTATTTAATTTATCTGAGTGACTTTTAAAAGCTGAGCTGAGTTTAGCAAACTCACTCATCGCAACTGGGGTTATTTGTTCGATGAGTGTATTACCCTCAAGGTTAAACTCAAACTTTGTCGCAGCATTCTCTTTAACAAGACCCAGGCCTAATAATAACTTATGTAGGGTTAAATAAAATTCAAAGCGGGTTTTGGCACTAAATTGGTTATCTACGCCAGGCAACAGAGGTGTGATTAACTTAAATAGTGCTTCAACGGTTAAGCCATTGATGGTTTTGAGCTCTGCGCCGATAAGGTGCTGATATGGCTTAGTTGCATCAATGACACGTAATTTATTGTCAAAGAATTTATACCTCAGTGGAAAGTGCTGGTGAGGCCCTGACATCATAAAATAGTTAGTGTGTCCGTCCCCAATAGCACCTGTTATCGCCATTAACCGTGCTTCGACTTGTGGCTCACTGAGCAGTGGTAAATCTTGTTTGAGTTCTTTTAAAAGCTTAGCAAAGTCTCTCTCTGCAAGCGTATGAAACGTTTCAATATGCTTGGTTCTGACTTGGTTTTCATAAAAGTTAATGTCTTCTAGCCAAGCTTGTTGTTGCTCGGTCGAAAGGGTGTTCGCATAGGTGGCAAAGCTACACAAGGCGATTACGATTGATTTAAAAACGAATTTCATGCGTGGGTGCCCTTAGCATACTGTGAAGGTGAGAGGCCAAATTGCTTTATGAAAGCACGGCGGAAACTGTCGTAATTGTTAAAACCTAATTTTTGCGAGATAAACTGCAGGCTGATGTTTTCCTCACACAATAGATCTCTGGCTTGATTAAGTTTGAGTACCCGAAAGTAATGACTAGGTGTGCAGTTAAGATGCTGTTTAAATAGTCGTGTGAGTTGTCGCTCGCTCAAGCTGCAAAACTCTGCCATACGAGTGACGGTGACGGACTTATCTAATTGCGTACTTAACCAATCAATCAGTGGCGAGAGCTTCAAACTTTCACCAGACTGTAGTTCCAAAATATCAGAATATTGCCGCTGCTTTCCTGCCCGTTGTAGGTACACTACCAACTCTTTAGCCACTTTGGCTGCCACGCTATTACCATAGTCTTCGCGAATAATTGCCAGTGCCAAATCAACACCCGACAGCACACCGGCTGATGACCATATGTTTTCATCACGAATAAAGAGCGGCTCTGGCGAGATGGTTTTATTTGGATTTTGCTTGGCTAAACTTTCGCAATGGCGCCAATGCGTAGTAATCGTAAGTGCTTTATCATCAAAGAGTTTGGCGAGAATAAATGCTCCTGTACAAATGCTAAAGACGCGTTTTGCTCTTTTAGCTATGCCAGTAAGCGCATTGAGCTGTTTTGTAGTAAGTTCAAGGGTACGCATGCCTATGCCCCCACAAATGATCAAGTCATCATACTCAAAGTCATCACTCAAACAGAAGTCGACAGACACGCTTTGTCCGTAAGCGGTTTTTACAGGCTGTTTGCTTATGCCTAACAGTTTGCATTGATAGGCGGTTTGAATGTTGTTTGTTTCCATAAAGGCATCAAGCGGACCAAAGAGGTCAAGGGCCTGAAAGCCATCGGCGATGAAATAGACTTGTCTGATGGTCATATATGTTGTTTTTTAAGAATTTACTCAGGGAATAAACCTATATTAACGCGATGAGATGTGTCGGATAAAACATAAAAACGACATAAAGAGACATATTTATTTTTTATATACAAAGATGATAAGTCTGGGTGAAATATTTCTTAGCTCAAAAAAGTGCCCCGACGAGCGGAGCGATTGGGGAAGTTATAAGTTTATATTAGTCCACAACCCTAAATTTTCAGGTGCTGTTATGTTAAATACCTTAAAAATAGGGTTAAGTATGGCTAGCTATAAAAGTGTAGATATTTTGGTATTAGCAACAAGGTATTGCTTAATGTTACTTAAAGGTAAAGTGTTTCTGTTTTAGAAATAGTCTGTTCATTTGTTTACAGCAGTCATTTTTGTACTACTCTCATTTCATAAAGGAAAATTATTTCAGAGTTCAATAATGAAGAAATCGATTTTATATACACTGTGTTTATGCGCTTTTCCGACTTTGGCTGATACCTCAATTACAGTGACGAGTGTGTCTGATTATTTGTTTAATGGGGTAAGCCAAACTCAAGAAGACCCAGCCATTCAGGCAAGCTTTGATTGGGCGGGAGATACCGGGTGGTATGCAGGTGTCTGGGGTTCAAATGTTGATTTTGGCGAAGATACCAACATCGAGTTTGATGGTTATGTAGGTTACTACACGGCTCTGAATGATGTACTCAATTTAGATGTCGGTATTGCGCAGTACACCTACCATGGTGCTGATGTGAGCTCTAGCTATAACTATGCAGAAGCCTATGCAAAGTTTAATTACGGTAACACTAACCTAAACTTTTGGTATGCATGGGACTATTTTGGCACAGGTGCGGGCCACAGCATAGTGATGCTGACTCAAAACTTCCCAATTAATGAGGCATTTTCGGTTGATGTAGGGGTCGATTATTCAATGAGTATGGATGATGATAAATGGACGTGGGAAGAAGGAGATGATGGCTATATGCATTGGCGCATTACTGGAAACTATTCTATTAGTGGGTGGGATTTATCATTGGGATATGAAGACACCAACCTAGATACCTACGGAGATTCAACAATTTTATTCACGGCCGCCAGAACCTTCAGCTTTTAAACTCAATATATCTTATCTAACTTGCTAAGCCATTTTCAAAATTAGTTTTGAAAATGGCAATTCTCGGTTTCCTTCCTATGATTAAGTATATATTCAATAAACATGAAGTTAGACATGTTTTTGAAATATAGGGTTTTTACAATAAGCGCTTTTTAAGGTGTTGTTTGATGAGAATAAGAAGTTTGTTGTTTGTGATATTGATCTTTTCAGCAAGTTGCTTCTCATCAGAAACGGCACTGACCATATATACAGAAGAGTTCCCTCCCTATAACTTTCTACAAAAAGGCAAAGTTGTTGGTGTCAACGCAGACATAGTTGCTATGGCTTGTGAGATGGCAAAAATAAAATGTACTTTTTCCCTTTTCCCTTGGAAGCGAGCAATGACATTAAGTCTTAAAGATCCAAAAGGGGGCTTGGTTTCAACCTCTCGTTTGCCAAGTCGAGAGCAAAATTATCAATGGGTAGGGCCACTTATTTCTAGCCCGGCATGTTTTTATAAACTTATTGAACGAGATGATATTCACATTTCCAATAAAGAGGAATTGGCGAATTACACTGTTGGTTTGCATAAAGGTGATGTTTATGAGCAGATTTTAAGGCACTGGGGATTTAAAGAGCATATCAACTACATTCCATTCTCAGAAAAATTTGCCGAAATAAGAGCCTTTACCGAAGGTAAACTTGATTTATTTATTGCCTCTGCAAATAGTTTGAAATTCCATATTCAGAATTACCGACTTCGACCAGAGCAAGTTGTGCCAGCTTATTTTATCGATGATCCACGCTTAGGCGGAAATTATTTAGCCTTAAATAAAACGATAAATCCAGAAGTTGTTCAAAAGCTGCAAAACGCGGTAGATAAGATTTATGCTAAGGCCAAACACATTCCAATTAAGCAGCTGTATTTAGACACGACAGAGCAAATCTTAGAGCAAGATCTCACTCTAGAAACTCGTTGTTTGCATCAATAATATGCTTTTTATGAATGACAAACATTTCTCGAAAAGATTGTCACATATCAGATTTAGACGCTTAGCTAAGGTTTATTAATTTAAGCTTAGTGAGAGCAACTTATGTCTGATTTTTCTACACCCGATTTATATGATGAGCATGGCGAAGCATTACAAGTGATGCATCATAGATTAATGCATTTCGGTCTAAAAAAGCATATGAAAGGGCAAGTTGTGATTGTTCAGTGCCCAGATGATAACAGTCTTGTAGCAGAGTCTTTAAAGCAGGCAGGAGATAACAAAATATTGGTTGTCGATGCGCTTGATTCTAAAACGTTTGCTTTTTTAGGTGATAACTTAGCTTTATTTGGTATTGAAAATCAGTGGGCTGGTGTAGTGATAAATGGCTGTGTCAGAGATGTTGAAATTTAAAAGGGTCACCATTTTGTGTGATGGCATTAGGCCACACTCCACGAAAAACACAGAAGCAATGAAAAGGGCAATATTTAGAGCAGATAAACTTACTAGGCGCAAAGATGTCTAAAAATGATTGGCTATATGTAGATGAAAATGGCATTGTTATTAGCCCTGTCAAATTATAAATTGAGCTGCAAGCAATTTAATGACAAATAAGGTTTTCGATAGAGAATGTCTGTGCTTTTGTATGGTTACTAAGAAATTGCGTAAAGTCACATCGGTGAAAGCGCTTTTGCTTTAAGGCAGTCATAAAAGTCTCATAAGCTTCAACATTACTATGTTGGAAAATAGAGTGTTTAACCCTTTTAGCTTTACTAACCCCAAGCCATTGCTCTTTAAGTAATACCATCGCGTATGCACCTAGTGTCACATGACCTCCGACTGATACTGATAATCTACCTAGCGGTATATCATCATCCCAATTAATACCGCCAATTAGCATTGAGTCAGCTTTACCTGCATTGATGACTGCAGATGTCGCACCGCATGCCATCGCATCATTGGCTGCCCAGATAATATCTATTTTTTGATGCTTTAAAATACCAGAGACTTTTTCGTAGGCCTGTTGTTTTGACCAATTAGCAACCGTACTATCAATTAAATTGATGTTGCGGTTATCAGTGATAAAGCTTTGTAATCCCTCGGCTCTGGCTATGGAGGCAGGGGAGGTTTCATCACCATGCAAGGCCAATATATTTACTTTTGACTGAGAGTCTGAGTTACTAAAATTAATCGATTGATGAAGTTGCTCGGCAAGTGTAAAACCAGCATCAAAGTTATTTGGGGTAAGACTACCTGCATAATATTCTCTTTGCTCAGGAGTTAGAGCGTTAAGCTCTTCATTAGTGAGATCATTTAGCAACATGAATACTTTGATTTTTTGTGCTGTAATTTTATTGACTAGGCTAGTCGCCACCCCTTTTTCGTTTACGATAACTGCAAAGTCAGGTTTATTTTCGATGACATCTTTAGCAAATGATTTCATTAAAATATGATTGCGGTTGGCATAAATGGTAGTGAGGTTGATGTCTAAGTCATCAGCAGCTTCTTGCATGAAGTAATTAACATTCGGCCAAAAATGCCCGGTTGGATTATTTGATGGGTGACCCGGGTTCAAAAACATAACATTAAGCTGATTTGCCTGAACGAAGAAACTGGGCAAAAAACAAAATAGAATGAAAAAAACAAAAAACCGAATCATGACTACTCACAAGATGTAACTTTCCCGCCATATTACTAATCATAGTCAGTTAAGCAAATTTTACTTTTGAGTTTTTTATATGAGCAAAAAGCATGGGGGCATCAATTCATTTGTAGTCGTTACATTTTGTCACAACCAATTTATCTCAAAAAGCTTTCACATTAGACTTAAATGTTATTATGTAACACTACCTGTTTTGAAAACGAGTGAAAAATGAAAATTAAAAATCTTGTTTTGGCCATGGCTGCCGTCGTTGCGCCTTTGGCTTCTGCGTTCCAAACGCAAGATACCCGTATCTTACGATTCCCTGATATTCACAAAGAGCATGTGACATTTGTATATGCAGGTGATATTTACGTTGCGAATACCCAAACGGGACAGAGTCAGCGGTTAACTTATCATGAGGGGTTCGAAACTTTTCCTAAGTTTTCTCCAGATGGAAGTAAAATTGCATTCTCAGCACAGTACAACGGAAGTCGCCAAGTTTATGTTATAAACCGCGATGGCTCAGGTTTGAAACAATTAACTTACTACAATGATGTTGGTCCTATGCCACCACGAGGTGGCTATGATTACCGTGTTATGGACTGGACGCCAGACGGAAAAAATATCGTATTTAGAGCAAATAGAACCCCTTGGGGTAAGCGAATGGGCCGCCCATACATGGTGCCAGCAGAAGGGGGCTTAGAGCAACCGATGGCAATACCTGAAACGGGCGGCGGTATGCTTTCTCCAGATGGTAGCAAGTACGTTTATACCCCAATAGACAGGGAGTTTAGAACGTGGAAGCGTTCACGCGGTGGTCGTGCTCAAGATGTGTGGGTGTATGATTTAGAAAATAACACCTCAAAACAACTTACGTCTCATCGTGCTACAGATCAACAGCCTACCTGGGTAAATGACAGTATTTATTTCGTTTCAGATAGAGACTACACACTTAATTTATATAAATACCGTGAAGGTAAGTCACCGGTTCGAATGACAACGCATGATGACTTCGATGTATTGTGGCCTTCTGCGGGTCCTGATGCGATTGTTTATGAAAATGGGGGGTATCTATACCGTTTCGATGAAGCGACAAAGTCCTCTGAGAAACTAACGATAAATGTGGAGGGGATCAGAGAGCACACTTTGCCTTACAGTAAAAATGTAAGTGACTTTATTGACTCGATGGACATCTCTCATGATGGTAATCGCGCGGTGTTTACAGCCCGTGGTGAAATTTTCACAGTACCTGTAAAACAAGGCCCGACTCGTAACTTAAGCTACACACCTGAAGGCCGAGAGATAGAGGCAAGTTGGTCACCAAATGGTCGATATATCGCTTATATGAGCGATGCAACTGGCGAGTACGAAATTTATATTAAAGACCGTGCTAACAATAATGAAGTTAAGCAGTTAACAAGTAATGGCACAATTTGGCGTTTTACACCTAAGTGGTCACCTGATAACAGCAAACTACTTTTTGCAGATAAAAACCATACACTTTGGTTACTTGATATTTCATCTGGCAAACAAACAAAAATAGATGTGGCAAAGTTTGATGAAAACGGTCTTATTCAATACGTTTGGTCGCCAAATTCAAACGATATTGTGTATGTAAAAAATAACGAAAACCGCTACTCATCGTTATTTCATTTCAATATTGAGTCACAGAAGGTAACACGCTTAACAGATGAGATGACATCTGAAAGGAACCCGACTTTTTCTCCTGACGGTGAGTATCTGTATTTCAGCTCTGAACGTGATTACAACTTAACGTTCAGCTCGTATGAGTTTGATTATATGTTTAATCGTGCCACTCGAGTTTATGCGGTTGCTGTGAATAATCAAATCACACCCATTAACGCATTAAGCTCTGATGAAGCGGGCATTGTTACTGAAAAGACTGAAGATAAATCTAAACAAGAAAATACGAATGCGCTTGAGCCTCAAGGTTTTATGAAGCGTGTCGTCGCTACAAATGCACCAGCAGGAAATTATCGTGGCTTAACGGGTGTAGAAGGTGGGGTTTTAACGCTATCAGGTGGTGCCCTTAAGCTTATTTCGAACAAGCCTGATGGCAAAGTGGCTACAGTCGCTTCTGGCGTTAGTCAGTATAAAGTGTCTACGAATGGTAAACACATCATTGCTCGCTCGGGTAAAAACATCAGTGTTATAAAGCCGAAAGCAAAACAAGATCTAAAAGCGAATCAGCTTGATCTCTCGAAGATGAATCTAAAGATTGATCCTAAAGTTGAGTGGCAGCAAATGTATGTTGAGGGTTGGCGCACATTACGTGATTGGTTCTATGATGAAAATCATCATGGCCAAGATTGGGATGCGATTTTAAAACGGTATCAACCAATGGCAGATGCAGTAGCACACAGAACTGACTTAGATTATGTGCTTAGTGAAATCGCGGGTGAAATTAATGCGGGTCATATTTATGTTCAATCGGGCGATGCGCCTACCGCTGAACGTAAAAAACATGGTCTATTAGGTGCTGAAGTAGCTAGTCACCCGTCTGGCTTTGTGAAGATAAACAAGATTTATCAAGGCGAAGATTGGCATGAAGATTTCCGTTCGCCATTGGGTCAAACTGGCATTAATGCCTCAGTAGGTAACTTCATTCTATCGGTGAATGGCCAAGCAGTAGATCAGGTGAGTAACTTCTTTGAGTTGCTTGAAAATACTCAGGGCGAGCCTGTAGAGCTAATGCTGTCTGATTCGCCTAGTTTTGATGCAGCTTGGAAGGTGACAGTTAAACCCGTAGCCAGTGAGCAGGGTCTGCGTTACTTAGAGTGGGTGAACAGCCGAGCTGAATACGTCAGCAAGTTGTCAAATGGCAAGATTGGCTATGTGCATTTACCAAATACACACTACGAAGGTAATCGTTCTTTATTCAAGAACTTTATGCCACAGACGACAAAAGAGGCCATGATCATAGACGATCGTTACAACGGTGGTGGTTTTATTCCTGAACATCTAATTACTTGGTTATCTCGCAAGCCATTAAATTATTGGAAACGTCGTGGTGTTGAGCCAACTAAAACGCCAGCGTTTGCTCATGATGGCCCTAAAGCTATGCTAATTAACGGTTATTCGAGTTCTGGTGGTGATGCATTACCTTACTATTTCCGTCAAGCTGGTCTTGGTAAGTTAATTGGCACACGAACTTGGGGTGGCTTGATTGGTATTTCTGGCAACCCATACCTTGTTGATGGCGGGCAAGTAATAGCTGCGACTTTCCGTATTCTTGATAATGATGGCAACTGGATCATAGAGAATGAAGGTGTAACACCAGATATCGAAGTGGTTGATCGTCCAGAGCTTATTCATGCAGGAAAGGACCCATCGGTCGAGCGCGCAGTTAAAGAGCTTCTTGAAGAATTAGAAGCTAACCCTAAAAAGCCGCTTGTTGTGCCACCTGCGCCGAGTAACTTTAGAGACTAAAAATCATTATGCTTGTAAGGGGCGAGTAGCCCCTTTTTAATCTTAGAACTAAGCGAATAAAGGTACCATACAGCAAACTAGCTGACAGGCTTTGTGCGTTTACAGGTAATTGCAAATGAACGACTGCTAAGTGATGTGAAGTCGCAACAAAGCTTGTTAAATAAATTTATTACTTAAAAAAACACGCGGTTTATTCGTCGCAGAGCCATTTATACATAATGAGACTATCAACATAACCTAACTTCGGGTGGTTATAGGCTTTTGGAATTGTGCCGATAATTTCATATCCAAGCTTTTGCCAAAGCGATACAGCAACGGTATTACTCGAGACCACAGAATTAAACTGCATGGCCTTAAAACCAAGCTCTAGGGCGATAAGCTGAGAGTGCTCACAAAGTTGTCTGGCAATACCTTTTCCTGCTGCTAAAGGCGAGACCATATAGCCGCAGTTACAAATGTGTGAGCTTGGTCCCATGGCATTGGCTTTTAAGTAATAACTGGCCAGCACTTGTCCATTTTCTTCGTAAACGAAAGATTTTAACGGCGCTTCACACCATAGAGCATATGCGCTCGACTCGTTCATGTCTGGATCAAATGCATAAGTCTCTTGTGCTTGAATAATATACCGAAAAGTCGGCCAAAAGTTCATAAAGTCGTCATGTCTCATTGCTCTGATCATGTTTTGTCCTTGTATTGCTGTTTAGTCCTGCGATTAAGCTAAGTTTATTCTCTCTGATAGATTATGGAAATTAGTAAATGGTTTGGAATGAGCTTTATTTCTTTAAAAATGAGTAAGTGTCTTTAGTTCCATTTCAGCGTCAAGGATCTAGGAAAGTGCATTTTTAATACTATGCGTTCTTTTACTTAGGGTTATGAAACATTCATTTTAAGATGGTTAGAGTATATACAAGACACATATTATAAAGGCTGGGCCGATATCCATATGACACCAGGGCAAAGCTTACAAGCACACCTTGATTTACAAGGGAAAGTGATGGTGCCAGTACATAACGGTACCTTTGATTTATCATTTCATGCATGGTTTGAGCCGTTAGAGCGAGTGTCAAAAGCGGCAGATGAGCATAATGCTGTGATTAGAACACCAATAATTGGAGAAATTTTCAATTCAGAGAAGCAATTTATGCAAACACTTTGGTGAAAGTCTCTTTCATCTAACTCGTAACTAAAATTTAACAAAGTTAAATTGTGTCAAATTTATTAAATTAAGCAACTGATTTAAAATAGAAAATAGTTTAATTGTAAAGTTAAAGGTACAAATTTAAAGATGAAAAAGTTTAAATTTATGTAAATAAAATGTGATCTTTATGGTTCCTTGCGCTATGGTTTGAGTGATTTTTAATCAAACAACAAAGTAAAAGGAATCATTATGCGTAAATTATCGACTCTAGCATTTGCTATCGGTGCAATTGTATCTGGTCAAGCTTTAGCTCAAGCGGAACTAAAACAAGTTTCTGAAAGCAAAGCCATTCCAAATCAATACATTGTAGTATTTAAAACCCCTTCAGTTTTAAATATTCAAAGCGCTGATGCAGTAGCAAGTTATGCTGAGCAGGCCAGCCAAAAACTCGTAAATAGCTATAACGTAGATGTATCACGCAAGTTTGCTGGTTCTTTAAATGGTGTGGTTGTGAATGCATCTGCAAACCAAGTTCAAGACTTACTAAACAACCCTGATGTTGACTATATCGAGCAAGATCAGATTGTGAGTGTGTCTCCTCTAGCAGCTACAAATGCTGATCAAAGCAATGCAATTTGGGGTCTAGACCGTATTGACCAACGTGATCGTCCGCTAAATTCTAACTACCACTATGACTATGATGGTGCAGGCGTAACGGCCTACGTTATCGATACTGGTGTACTTATTTCGCACAACGAGTTCGGTGGCCGAGCTTCACATGGTTACGATTTCGTAGATAACGATGCAGATGCAACAGACTGTAATGGTCATGGTACACACGTTGCTGGCACAATTGGTGGTAGCCAATATGGTGTCGCAAAAAACGTTAATATTGTAGGTATTAAAGTACTAGGTTGTTCTGGCTCAGGTACTAACTCTGGTGTTATTGCAGGCGTCGATTGGGTTAAGAACAATGCATCTGGCCCTTCTGTTGCAAACATGAGTTTGGGTGGTGGAAGATCACAAGCACTTGATGACGCCGTTAACGCAGCGGTTGCTTCTGGTGTCACGTTTGTTGTTGCTGCGGGTAATGACAACTCAAATGCGTGTAACTACTCACCAGCACGTGCGGCAGATGCAATCACGGTAGGCTCTACAACGAGCAGTGATAGCCGTTCAAGCTTCTCTAACTATGGTAGCTGTTTAGATATTTACGCACCGGGTTCAAGCATCAAGTCAGCTTGGTATAACTCTAATACATCTACGAATACGATCAGTGGTACATCAATGGCTGCTCCTCATGTTGCAGGTGTTGCTGCGCTTTATCTAGATGAAGACAGCTCGCGCTCTCCAGCTCAAATTGATTCACTTTTAAGTAACCGCAGTTCTAAAAACAAAATTAATGATGCGAAATCGGGTTCACCAAATGAACTTTTATATAGCCTAGTTGGTGATGGTGGTCCTGTTGACCCAGTTGACCCGGATCCAGCACTTGAAGATGGTGTTGCTGTGAACATCTCTGGTGCTAGAGGCTCTGAAAGTTTCTACACATTTGAAGTACCTGCTGGTACTTCAAATGTGGCTTTCAGTATGACTGGTGGTTCTGGTGATGCTGATATCTATGTTCAACAAGGTACTAAACCAACACAATCTTCATATAGCTGTCGCCCATACAAAAATGGCAATGAAGAAACCTGTACTTTCAATAACCCAACTGCTGGCACTTGGCATGTAATGGTTCGAGGCTACAGTGCTTATTCAGGTGTGTCACTGAAAGCCCAAACATCATCAGGTGGCGGTTGCGGTGCGAATTGCCTAGATAATGGTGTACCAGTAACGAGCCTTTCTGGAACACGTAATTCTGAGGTTGTTTACACTATTGATGTACCAGCGGGTGTAACACTAAATGTAAATACATCAGGCGGCTCTGGTGATGCAGACCTTTATGTTCGTAAAGGAGCTGCACCAACAACAGGTACGTATGATTGTCGTCCTTACCGAAGTGGTAACAATGAGAGCTGCAGCTTGAGTTCTGGCACTGGCGGTACTTACTACATCATGCTTCGTGGCTATAGCGCTTATAATGGTTTGACGCTACAAGCTAGCTACTAAGTCTGAACGTTTTAAATCCAATTAATTAAGTCGTTAAGTAAAAGCGCATTAAGCAGTTTGCTTTATGCGCTTTTTATTTTTGATAATCCTTTCATATAAAAGTCTGCGCAAAACTCAAATTATTTCTCTGTTTTAGTTAAAATGTTAACAATATGTATTGTTTCGGCTTCATATTTCTACCTTAATTCCATATTAAACTTGTTTTGATAGGGCAATATCGCCTGAAGTTTAGTGAATTAATATTTTTGAAAATTTGAACACAGGTTGGAAAAACAGCGTGCGTGTAAAAGATCCCTGGGATAACCAATTAACGAAACCACTTTTGACTTTATTTTTAATTATTTCTGTTTGTGGTTTAATCTTAAATAGCTTTTATCAAATCCAGCAGACACGGTCTTTTAGTGAAGCCGTTCGTGAGCAAGTCAAAACCCAGACTTTAAATGCCGCAGCAGAAGTGGGTAGTGAACTAGAAAAAATCATGACAAGTGTTGATAGGTTTGCCCGTGAAGTGACGGCAACGCCAGATAAAACATTTGTGTTAAAGCTGTTAGAAGACGAGTTTGCCGTCAATGAAGATATTTATTCTTTAAATGTGACCTTTCATCCTTATCAATACCAGCCAAATATCCGCTATTTTAGCCCTTATTATGAAAGGTTAACGGGGGTCGAACGTAAATATAACTTGGTTGATTATGACAAGCCTTATAAAGAATTTAGCTGGTATCACAGGCCGTTAAAAGAGGGGCCTATCTGGACTGAACCTTATTATGAGCCGCAAAACAATGTGTTGATGACGACTTATTCAGTGCCTTTTTATCAATATAAAAATGCCAAACGAGAAGGGAAAATGCCAGTGGGAGTGGTTCCCTCTGATATATCGTTGGATCATTTAACGGCTTCACTCAAAGAGCTTGATTTGGGTTTAGGTGGTTATGGTATTTTATTTTCTAAGCAACAAAACCTAATCTCTCACCCTGTATTCAGCCATGTCAGAGAAATGGAAAACTTAAAAGACTTAGTGTCAGAGACTGAGTTTGCTTATCTCTCTAAAATATCAGGGTGCTTTGAAAGCGATTTAGATTACCTTTTTTTTAATGGTGAAACACTTGATAACAGCGAGCATTATGCTGCTTGTACAAAAGTGCCTCACACAAATTGGACATTGATAACTCGGATGTCTTCTGACATGTTTTACATGGACAGGGACGAACGTCGCCAAAATAATATTCATATTATTGCTTGGGGCGCAGCTTCATTTATCTTTCTTATTTTATTGATGACGAAAGTAAGAAAGCTGACTTGGACTCAAAACAATGTACTTTTATCAGTAACGCTGATTTTGAGTACTTCGTTGGTGCTTGAATTTGCAAGAAGCTTTAAAACTCTTGAGCAAATTGACAATGTTGTGATCACAACACAAGCGCAAAGAGAGGCGTTTTCATCAAGTTATAGTGACAGGATGGAAACAATGCATGTTGCGCAGCCTGAATATGTTGCAACGGGTTTGTATGTTGAGTCTCTTGAATTTGTAAATGCCAACAACGTGCATTTGACAGGTCATGCTTGGCAAAAGCTAACCGCTTCTCAGAAAACCTTTATTGAGCCTAAGTTGGCTTTTAATCACACCGTTAGCAGCAAAGTTGAAGAGGCTTACCGACAAGATTTAAAAGATGGTGGTTTGTTAGTTGGCTGGCGTTTTTCGATAAAAACAAGGCAGCAGTTTGATTACAGCAAATACCCGTTTGATCATAAGAGCATAGAGCTGAGTTTTAATGAAGCAGATATGGGTGGCAATGTCATTTTAGTGCCAGATCTTGAGTCGTATGAAAAGCTGTCAAAGATGGACAATCCGGCTGTATCTCCCGATATTGTGCTTGATGAATGGTTATTAAAGAGTAGCTATTTCAAGTACCGGTTTGAGAGCTACAACACGAACTTTGGTCTTGATACATTCTTTAACCAAAATGTCGCGCCTGAGCTTAACTATAACATTAATATTGAGCGTGAATTTATCGGACCATTTGTGACGACCCTTTTGCCAGTGATGGTCATGGTGTGTCTGTTATATGCGTGTGTTGTGAGTATGAAGTACACACCTTATGGTGACTTGCGTAACAATATAACCGCAGTTGTATTCACTATTTTACTTGCCCATTACAGTATTAGAGAGCATTTACAAATTGATGAGGTCGTCTATTTTGAAATCTTTTACTTCTTGCTTTATTTAGTATCTTCATTGTTTATGTTGATAGCACATCAATATTATAAAGCCAAAGAAGAAACGGGTGACGGTCGTATTTATAAACAATTGGCCAATATTTGGTTCTGGCCGGTGATGACCATCTCGATATTTATCATCACAATACTGACTTACTATTAAAACTTGAAGTGTAAAAAAGGCGATCATGCATCCTCATGGTCGCCTTTGTTAGCAGTTGTTAATAATAAAATTAGTTAGCAGTGGCCGTTAAGCTTACGCCACTATAAGCGCTATAGCCTCTGAGCATAACATGGTATCTACCTGCACCAGAGCTCACTGTACAAGTCTCTTCATTACCCCAGCGATAAGGTCGGCAATCATAAGTTGTTCGAGTTGGTTCGCTGCCCTTACGAACATATAAGTCAGCGTCACCTGAACCGCCAGTTATCACTATGGTGGCACCTGACATACCTGCAGGCACATCAAAGTAGAAGAATTGTTCGTTGTTTCTAGTGCCACTTAAGCCAGTCTTAGCTTCTCCATCTTTGAGTAGCTTAGGGTCTGTACCATCGTCGACAGCTAGTGTGTAAGTTTTGCTTGCTGTTGCGCCAGTTTCATCAGTGATCGTGAGCGTTGCAGAGAATTGACCCGCTGAAGCGTAAGTATGGCTTACACTAGAACCAAAACCGTTGGCAGAGCCATCACCGTATTGCCACTCGTATTGCGTAATTGAACCATTTGGGGAAGTAGAGCGGCTGCCATCAAAACTACAGCTCAGTAGATTACAGTTAATATCGAAGTCTGCGATAGGTTGCGGATCAATCGTGCCATTATCACCAGAAGGTACTTGACCATTGAAATGACTCGAAACCTGAGGCCAAATTAAGCTGATCTTTGCGCCCTTGTTAGTACATCCACCTAAATGGTGAAGTGCGATAACATTGTTTGTTGCTGCTGCAAGTACTGGAGAGCCAGATGAGCCGCCAATCGTATCGCAGTAGTAGCCTAAGTCAGTACCTGTGCCACGGCCATTGGCGTTTGCATTATTTACAGAGCAAAGACCGTTAGCATCTCTGTCAGATTCAATCGACAGCTCCTTTGGGTTACCAGAGCCATGCTGAGGAATGTAAATGCGCTCACCTTGTGTTGCATCACGTACATCTAGACCAAAATAACCAAATGGTGCCGCTTTTGCGAAATCATTAATGGTAAATAACGTATAGTCGAGAGTGTAGTCGGTTTTTAATAGATCTTTACCAGTGACTTTTACAACACTTTCTAGCGTATTCCCATCACAGCTAGTGTGTTGGTAATTAAACCAGACTTCTGTATTTGCCAGTTCAGATGCAGATTCCACACAATGGTTATTGGTGAACATGCGATTATCACTGCCAACTCGCCACCCAGTACATAAGCCACTGCCGTTCATAAGTAATCGGGCAACTGGTCGAGAGCGTTCAAACTCTGTTGGGTTTGAATTAGCCCAGCATTGCACGTCTCGGCGTTCCATCGCACCACAAGTAGAGGCAATGCCAACATCGGTTTCAATAGACTGTGCAAAGTCATTCTCTGTACCATGGAAGTAACTATCGATTTCAGCATCTGCCAGTGAGATTTGGCTTTGCGCAGCGAAGGTATTATTAATTTGACCTGGCGTGTATTCAACAATCACCTTGTCTGCTGAGACTGACATAGCATAAAACGATGAAATGCCATCATCACCCAGCGCTTGTGTTGCGGTGCTCATGTTGAACTCTGTGTACTCATAACGCTCGCTACCATCCTCAGAGCGCACGACAAGTTTGCCGCCATTCTGTAAGTTGATATTCTTAAAGTGCAGCTTGATGTAACTGGCATTTGGGTGTGAGACCGTTTGCGTAATGACCGTTTGGTTCACGGCATTTGCAGTTGCGAATTGACTGTTAAGCGGTAGGTTAAGCTGTGCAGCTTTACCTATTGTGGTTTTTTGTGCTTGTGATGTGTATTTCATCATTTGTGCTTCTGTCAGAGGCGCTTGAGCTGCTACAGACAGTGAAACCGCACTTAACAGCGGCAAGAAGTGGCGTACTTTCATTATTATATCCTTACAATTACTTGTTTATGGTTTTGGGAACCGAGCATAAAAGTAGCGCATATCAGTTGGGGTGTAAAATAATTGTTAAAGTTATTTTAACTTGAATTTTACATTGCGTGTTTAATACGCCTTCGTTTTTTAAAGATGTGGTGGAAAGAAGACAATAAAAAAGGTGATTGATAACATAAATATCAATCACCTTTTGGTAGTTTAATAGCGTACCAGTCCGTAAACTTAAGGATTAATATGGGCGAGGATGGCTTATTTGACCAGCGCCCAAGGACCGCCATCAGCTTTTGGCTCATTGCCCTGTGTCCACCATTTCGCAGCGTAAATTGCATTATTGAAGCTTACTTTATCGCCTTTTAAATACACCTTAGTGTTATCCCATGCCGCAATGCCACCAACTGGAGGTTTATCTTTAGGTGGGTCAAGCTTTTCAACCACAGTTACATTTGGCCAATTAACATGTGATTGATAAAAATTCGTGACACACTTTTCATAGTCGCCTGGTACAAGTGCGGAATAAGCAGTTTGGTAACCTACTAATTTACACTCGAATGACTGACCTCCTGGGCGGTCTGAGTGATAAGTCCAGTCAGCTTCCCAGTTTGTGTAAAGTACATCGGCAGAGCCGTTTAGGTTTAAGCTACCAAAAGGCGTTTGCTGCCAACAGGTATTTTCTTCGTCAGCTTCAATTGGGATGTTGTAATAGTTCGATAAACCTTCCCAGTAACGAATACGGTTTACTGGCTGACCTTTAGTACGGTTTTGCTCGCCACACTCAATGCCCCCATTGATCACATTTATAGTGGTGCCAAATCCATAACCAATACCAGCTGCCAGTTCTTTTTGAGAAGGTGTCCAAGTTCGGTCGATAACATGCAACATAGCTGGCTTTGGCGCTTGAGGTGTTAAGAAAAACCAAATAGCTGAAGCTAAGTTGAGCCAAGAATCAGCAACTAAACCTGGGTTGTCTAGTAGAACAGTCGCATCACCGTTGAACATGACTTCAGAGAAAGCACCGTAATTGAAGTGATAAGAAAGTTGTTTAGCACCGCGCCCAAAATAACCTTGCCCATCAGCGCATGGCCATCGACGGTTTTGCCAGTCATTTTGCCCACACCCTGTAGTGTAACCAGGTTGACCTTCAGACCACCCCATTTCTCGTACATGCACAAGTGCCTGTTGCCACTCTTCTAGCTGCTGTGGGTTGTCAGAAATATTGTCTTTGGCAATATGTCCGCCAGTTTCTTGCGCAAAGTGCGCAAATGCTGTGATGATAGACTTCTTACAAATGGCATCAGAATCACGGCCGTCTTTATACTCACCACAAAATGCAGGGAATTTACCTATAGCACGCAAGAAACGCGTATAAGTATATTCAGGGGCAGCCATACCGGTTAAAAAATCCCATTCTTGCTGACCAAAAACACGCTCGACTCGTTTTACGTTTTCAGGGTTGTTGACATTGTTAGGCGTGATCGCTTCAACAATACTGTTGTCGCGTGTTTCTAGTGCCTTGGCCCAAATCTGATACATAGGATCTGAGGCTTTTCCATCGCGGGCAGCATTAATTTCTGCTCGCGATAGTAAATAACCGTTTGGGTTATTAGGGTCGTCAACAATGGTTAGCGCATTGGCCGAAGCAATTAAACCAACTTGCAAAGCAAGCAGTTTGAGAGAATGGTTTTTCATTTGAGTTCCTTTGAATCGCATGTTTCTAAAATGGGGTTATTTAACCTATTTTTAACATTAGACGCTGAATGACATCGCTGTCAAGTTTGTCTTTGAAGAATTGTTGCATTTGCAATTACCGGTTAAGAGTTTATTTTTTTGAGTCTCACATCGCTTGTGTTTGTTGTGATTTTTTAAATAGTGATGGTGGGATAACGAGGGGTTAAATACTTTTTGAGTTGCTAAAGGGGTTCGCTTAACTTTCATATGTTCTTATAAAAAACACATTAAAATAAAGTGGACCTTTATGGCAAAGTTATTCTTCATTCCATAACTTCATTTTTAACTTCAACTTTTTAGAATTAGTCTAATAAAAACACTGTATTTAATTGTGCAAAATGCAATTTTATATATGGTTGAGTAGTATTTTTAGTGTGTACTATAAGAGCCTGAGATTGAGAAAAAAGCATAAGGAAATATCAAACTTGAATGTGGTCGTACCAGTTTATCTGTGATATAAAAAACACATACACTTTATCTGATTTCCACCTTAGGTTTTTACTATGAACTTACAAACTGTCCTCTCGCAATTAGAACAAGGGCTGTCAGAGATTGTCCTTCCTAGCTCTTGGTGCCAAGGCCGTACTGCATTTGGTGGCGTATCTGGGGCGCTCCTTTTTCAAGCAGTAAAACAAGTTGTAAAACCAACCCGTCGTGTCTTATCTATTAGTACAAACTTTATCGGCCCGCTGATTGCTGAGCAGCCGTTCGATATTAAAGTTGAAGTTTTACGTGAAGGTAAAAGCGCCTCTCAAGTATTGGCGCGTATTGAACAAGACGGAAACACTTGTGTACTGGCGCAATTTTGTTTTGGTGAATCTCGTAAGTCTGAATTACTGGTTAGCAATGATGAAACCCACCAACTAGTCGCGCCTAAGTCTGAGCAACGCATTCCTTATATTCCAAATATGACGCCAGAATTTTTCCAGCATGTTGAAATTTGCTTACAACAAGGTGGTATGCCATTTACGGGTGCTATGACATCTCACTTAGGTGGTTGGATGCGTTTTGCTGAGCATGAAGGTTCTCAAAATGAGCTGCAATTACTGGCATTGAGCGATGCATGGCCGCCCACTATGTTGCAAATGTATCCTCGTCCAGCGCCTGCAAGTACTATGAGCTGGTACATCGAATTTTTAAAACCCGTACAATTAGAACAAAGCCAGTGGTTTGGGTTCGAAGCGGTGACACATAACAGCGCTGATGGATATGCCATTGAAGAGGCTAAAATTTGGCACCCTGATGGGGAATTATTAGCATTGAGCCGACAAACCGTCGCCGTTTTCGCTTAAAAAAGTAGATAAAGTAAGGAGGTTGAATAGTTATAAAAGCACTAATCAGTACCAAGTGCTATCCCTCAACTTTTATTTTTGACTCACATCTATGTAGTGCCGATTATCAACACATGATAACCGGCACTTATCTTTATTAAATTTCTATTCGAGACGATCTTAAGCACTTTCAAAAACGTAGCTTATACTTATTGTGATTAGCCACTTTTTGGAGAGCACAATGGACTACCCTTGGATCAATAAAGCGAATGGGGTGTTTTCGGGTGTACTTGTTGCGCAGTTTGCTTTGTCTTTGTTTATTGCAGCTTTTACTCAAACATGGTTAGAAGCTATTGTGATAGGCCTTTTTGCACTGGCGTTACCTTTCTTTTTAATAAAGACGGCGCCGCACGCTACTGTTACCCGTTATAGTGTTGGTGTTGCTGTGCAAGTGTTTGCGGCATTACATATTCAACAAACCATGGGCTTAACTGAGCTTCACTTCGAAATATTCGTCGTACTGGCATTCTTGAGTTTTTATAGAGACTGGAAAGTGATTTTAGCCAGTGTGGCATTTGTTGCGGTTCACCACATAGCGTTCTTTTTCATGCAAGTGCAAGGTGCAGGCGTCTTCATTTTCGAAGAAGGGCATTTATTTTTCTATATATTAATTATTCACGCTGTTTTCGCTTTAGTTGAAGCGGGCGTATTAATGTTTGTTGCTAAACACTCTCATGAAGAAGCTATTGCGGCTCATGAACTATCTAAAAATGTGAAATCAATTTTGGCTGATAATGGCAAATTTGATTTAGCCAGCTACAAAGCCTGTGAATCAGAACAACTTGCAGATTTTAATAAATTAATTGGTTCATTTTCAGGGCTAATAACCCAAGCAAAGCAAGTTTCAGACTACATAAGTGGTATGTCAGAAGAAGTATCGAAGCTTACAGCCGAAGTGCAAGCAGCAAGTGATGATAACAGTAGTCAAATAAGCCATATTGCGACGGCCACTGAAGAGATGACAGTTGCTAGCGGAAACGTAGTTGAGCAAGTGAGTAGTGCCAATGAAAACGCCAATGATGCCTTTACCAGTACAGATAAAACTCGCGCCATTATTGACAGCTCAGGTCAAAATATTGATGAGCTGACACAAGAAATCGCCAGCACTTCAAATACCATTAGCGAATTAGCCAGTAAGTGTAATCAAATAGAAGAGGTGATGAATGCCATTAAATCTATTTCGGACCAAACTAATCTATTGGCATTAAATGCAGCAATTGAGTCAGCTAGAGCGGGTGAGCATGGCCGTGGCTTTGCCGTGGTGGCAGACGAAGTAAGAAAGTTAGCGATGAAAACGCGTGAAAATGCAGAGCAGATCAGCGAGATAACAGCTTCGCTAACCTCTGAGGCTTCTCTTTCAGTTGAGCAAATGGCGAAATGTTTAGAGCAAGCTCAATGCACGGTGACACAAGCTAATGAAGCATCAGGAATGATGAGTGGTGTGGTGCAAAGTATCCAAAGTATCGTGGATAACATGTCTTTAGTATCAAGCGCAGCCAATGAACAAACCAGTGTCTCAGATAGCATTTCTGAGTCGACACATTCTCTAGCGAGCAATTCTAAACACTTACAAACGGCCTCAGCTGAGGTAGGTGAAAAGTTTCAACGAATGCAGTTGCAAATTAAAAGCCTAAATGAGGAAATGCAGAGATTTGAAGTTTGACCGAGCGACAATTATATTTTTATTCTGGGCTGCCAGTTTATTATTGGCAGTCCTTTATGCCTCGAGCAGTAAATTAAAATCGTTCGACCCAAACAATCAGCTTCATCAAGCGGCTTTACAAACACGGTTCGATAAGTTGTTTTTGACTCAGTTACAAACTATTGAGGCTAATCTAGTCAACACGGTGTTTCATTTTCGAACTGATAGCTGTTTTTGCCACACAGTAGCGCAGGGCCATATTGCTTCAGTAGAAAAATTGGCAGAGCGTCAGACTTTTCGGAACATCAAAGTTAATCTAGTAACGAACTCAAAATTGAAACGCTTTATCCCGTCAGTGCCCGCGGTTGCAGTCGTTGATGAAGAAGGGAAGTTAAGCTATTTAGGGCCCTATGCATCCGGTATGTTTTGTACACAAGGCAATGGTTTAGTGGAGCCATTTATTAAAAGAATGCAAGGTCAAAACCTAGGTGCAACAGTGATTTCACAAAGCCAAGGGTGTTATTGTGCTTTAAGTACCTAAATAACAGATTTTATCCATGTAGGTGCACCATATATGAATTTATGTGTAAAAGTTTTTTCAAGTTGCTATCAATTTTAAATCAGTAATATGAATAAAGTCTTTTATGTTGAGTTAACTAGTTTTGTATTGATATTAGGTTAAGGTAAGCTACTAAAAAAGATAGATTTAGTGAGTAAGCTGGTAGCGGTTTGGGCTATTTTATGAATACAGAAGAAGCATATAACAAGGTCGCGAATATACTCTATATACACTTTTCAGAAGATGAAGTATTTGACAAGCTTGAACTAATTATTGAGTTAGATGATGGTTTTATAGGTCGTCAAGCAAACAGGTATTTTAACAATGAAGTGTATATTCCAACGATTGATGATATTTCTTTTGAAGCTGAAGCAGATCTTCAAAATGCAGCTAGTTTCTTAAAAGATAACTTAATTGAAACCACAGGCGATAAAATTTGGGGCTTCACATTTACTTTATATCCTGATGGCCAATTTAATATCGATTATACCTACGATATGCCTGAATGGATGCAAGATGACTAACCATTCAAATCTAAGCTGAACCACAATGAAGCCACTTTTTTGCAAGAAGTCACACCTTAAAAACTCTTCATCACGCTTCTTGCAAGAGAGAGCTCAATTGGCTTAGTTGAACCTTAAAGTTAAGGCTTAAATTTCAAGCGATTATTATTATCTCGTGAATCGAGTATTTGCTGTTTATTAAACTGCTGAGTTTGTTTTGCTGCGCGGTCATATAAAAGCACATTAACCGTAGCGGCTAGGTTCATACAGCCAGTGGTTGGCATATAAACGACCGCACAGGCTTTATCGACAAACTCTTGTGGCAAACTGCCATCTTCTGGGCCGAATATATACAGTGCTTGGTCTGGGTGCTGAAATAAAGGCAGTGGCGTTGCGCCTTCCACGAGTTCAACACACACGATAGGAATGTCTTGGCTAACGGCTTGAGTTAAATCATTGACTTGAGTAAGCGGTATTTTCTCACTGACATTTTTAGTATCGGTTTGATGTTTTGCGGCAATGGCATAACGTTTACCACTAAAAAACACCTCATTGGCCTCATAACAGCCAGCTGCACGCATAATACCGCCAACATTCGTCGGAGATTTAGGGTTAAATAGGCCGATGGCGCAGTAAGGTGAATGTTGCTCTTTCATAATGACACTAAATTGATAACTAAAACCGGCGCAGTATAAACCTTTCTGAAGATATTTTCTCTAAATTAACCTGAGCTTTGCTGAAAGCTAATTAACTGCATAGTGTGATTGAGTTATTAATTCTAAATACTCAATAGCACTAAATTACTTGAACTTACCTCGCTTTATAATTACTTGTTCTTATTTAAGTGTTTACTTAATTCGTGCTTTTTTATTACACTTTTTTTGCCAATAACGGCACTAAAAGGATATTTATTATGAAACTGAACAAAAAGAAATTAAAAAACTTAACGTCTGAAAAAGTACTCGCTAACGCCGCTACCCCAAATGTGGCTGGTGGTTATTTAGATTCAGATAATCCAGATTGTTTACCAACAAATAGAGCAGACTGTAGAACAGGTGCTATTTCATGTTGGAATGGCAGAGATTGTGTTTTCACAAATCGCTTTAATATGTGTGACTAATACATGATAGCTTTGAGGCTTAGGTAACTGAGCCTCTTTTGGTTTTAACTACTTAATTTTTTGGTTAGCATGGGGTTTTAAATTGCTCTGAGCACCAAATGAAAAAAATAGCTGTTTTTGTCGATGTGCAAAACATTTACTACACCACTCGAGACGCATTTTCACGTCAACTCAATTACCGAAAAGTTTGGCAGTTTTTATCTGAGCAAGGCGACATTACTCTTGCAAACGCCTACGCCATAGCCCCAAACGACGACTCACAGCACAAGTTTCAAAAAGCCCTCAAACACATAGGGTTTAATGTAAAGCTTAAACCTTTTATTCAGCGTAAAGACGGCTCGGCCAAAGGTGATTGGGATGTGGGGATCACTATAGATGTGCTAGAACATGCACCAGATGTAGACGTGATCTGTTTGCTATCGGGCGACGGTGATTTTGATTTATTGATGCAAAAAGTGGCAGCTAAACACGGCATTGAAACATGGGCGATTGGGGTTGAACAACTTACAGCAAATTCATTGATTAATAGTTCAAGTAAGTTCATTCCAATCGAAAGTAAGTGGTTACTATAGGTTTCTAATAATTAGGTTAGATCTAGAGTAAAAATTCTTAACCTAACATTAAGGCGTAAAAATTAAACTTCAATTGTTCATAAAAAAAGCATTGACATAATATGTCATGTTGTGCGAATTTGAGAAGCAAGGATGCAGCAATTGATAAAAACCTTGCTGCTATTTTCTTAGGATAAAGAAATTTAAGGAATCGCGAACATGGATCTCAATGAACTCGCCCTACAACTTTCTAAGCAAGAAGCCGATGGTGCTTCTTTCGAATCATTTTTTATCAATCGTACTGGTCAAGATGTGCTGCAAGTCATTGTTGATGGCAACGATGAATTACCTATTTTTGTTACTCAAACCGATGAGCAAGTTTTGTGTATTTGCTACTTGTTTGAAGAGCAAGAAGTTAAAGCTGAACTACGCGCAGAATTAAACGACACCTTGCTGCGTTTAAATGTGCCTATGCCACTCAGTGCATTTGCGAAAATAGATAATAAAGTCGCCATTTTTGGTGCTTTGTCTACCAATTCCACTTTTGAGCAGCTAAGTCATGAAATTGTGACTTTATCAGGTAATGCCATTGATGCATTAGAAGCTGTTAGCGAATACTTTGTCGAGTAAAAGGAGAGTTAATTATGAGTATGTTAAGAAAACTATTTACAGCAGTTAAGGGTGGCGCTCGTGAAGCAGGTGAAAGCATCGTTGATGCCAATGCCATTCGAATTTTTGAACAAGAGATCCATGAAGGCAAAGAAGCCATTACCGCTGCCAAGCGTAACTTAACCGAAGTTATGGCTAAAGAAATGCAGCTAACGCGCCATATCAAAACTTTAGAAGATAAGATTGCACAACATGAAGAGTTTGCCTCTCAAGCACTTGATAAAGGCGAAGAGCCATTAGCACTAGAAATTGCTGGTAAAATTGCTGAGTTTGAAGAAGAAAAGGCTGCGCAATCGCCCACTCTAAGCCAGTACCAACAGCATATTGCGTCATTGAAGCAACAGATCAAAGATGCGGAAAAGCAACTACAAGAAAATCAGCGCCAACTGAGTATTGTTAAGACCACAGAGAGTGTACAGCAAGCAACATTAGCTGTGAGCGATACACTGACTGCGGGTGATTCTTCAATGGCTTCGGCAAAAGAGTCTCTTGAACGAATCAAACAGCGCCAAGCTGATCGTCAAGACAGATTGGCTGCTGAAAGAGAGCTAGCCGATGAAGCGCAATCATTAGAACAGAAAATGAAAGCCGCCGGTATTGGTGAAGCCAATGATAGCAGTGCCGACATTCTTGCCCGCATTAAAGCGAAAAAAAATAGTTAAATACCATGAACATCAAGAAGGATACTTGGCAAAAGCAGGAGCGTGCGGTCAGGGCAACACAGCTTGCCTTTGACCTTAGTTCAGAGGTGCAAAAACATATCAAGAAGCAGGCGATCGACGACGAGGTGACTCCCTCAGACATGATCCGTCGAATTCTTGGCCTTGAAGTCAAATCAAAAAAGACCCGACAACGTTTGAGCTTTAACTTAAGCGATGAAGAGCTAAATCAACTCGGAGCGCAGTTCGGCATTGTTGAACCGGATGAAGCGCGTAAAAAGCGCTTAATCAAGCAACAAGTGGCCGACTTGTTGATCCAATTTACAGAGCAAAATAAACAAACCTAACCTCTGAAAATTAATAAATACATAGGGAGCTTATGGAATTTTTAAACATTGCACTCACTTTCCCCACGGCCATTTTCAGTACCTTGTTACTGATAGTGATTGGCTTTTGGTCAATTGCCTTATTGGGGTTTGCCGATATCGACATGCTTGAAGGTGATGTCGATGTTGATGTAGGTGAGTCAGATACAGGCTCATTAGGATTCGGCGGCGTACCACTGACCGTGTCGCTAAGTTTAGCGATTGTGATTAGCTGGTTCTGTAGCTTCTATGCGCACAAGTTCTTTGCCTATTTATTAGGTGAGGGTGTGATGTTTTATGTGCTGGGTATTGCGATGATGTTGGGCTGCTTTTTTATCTCACTCCTTATCACAGCCATATTAGTAAAGCCATTGCGTAAGTTCTTTCAAAGTAAAGAGGCTGCGTCTAAGAGCGATTTTATTGGTCTGGAATGTGTCATAGCTACAGGCAAAGTCACAACAAGCTTTGGTCAGGGCAAAGTTCAAATCAATGGCACAGAGCAATTAATAGAAATTAGATGTGATGAAGATAAAGCCTTCTCACTGGGTGATATTGCGGTGTTAATTGAACACAACGATGTCGCTAACACTTACACCGTGGTTGAAAAGCCTTGGTAACACACTTTTAAAACACAAAATTAAACACTTGGGAAAATAGACTGGATTTATACCAGTCAAGAAAACACAACTTAGGAAGAAAACATGGAATTTCTTAATAATTTAGGACCGATCTTAACAGTTGTCGGCGTTGCAATCGCGGTTATTTTTGCCGTTATTATGATTGTTGGTAAGTTCTACCGTAAGGTCGATCAGGGCCATGCGCTTATTATCAATAAAATGAAAAATGAGCCAGATGTCACTACTACAGGCGGCATTGTTTACCCGGTTATTCACAAAATGGAAGTGATGGATATTTCAACCAAGCGCATGGTGCTAGAGCGCCGTGAAAATAGCGGCCTGATCTGTAAAGACAATATTCGTGCAGACATTGCTATTACCTTCTATATTCGTGTCAACGAAAACAAAGACGATATTCTTCGCGTTGCAAAGCAAGTAGGTTGTGAACGCGCTTCTCAGCCAGAAACGTTACAAGAACTATTCGAAGCTAAATTCTCAGAAGCCTTAAAAACAGTGGGCAAACAAATGAATTTTGAAGAGCTATTTACTCACCGTAATGAGTTCCGTGATTCAATCAAAGAAGTCATTGGTCAAGATTTATCGGGTTATACCCTTGAAGACGTTGCCATTGATTATCTTGAGCAAACCTCAATCAATAAACTAGATCCTAATAACATTCTTGATGCAGAAGGTATTCGCCGTATCACCGAAAAAACCGCTGAGCAGAATGTTAAAACCAATCAATTAAAGTGTGATGAAAAAGCGCAAATCGAGATCCAAAACCAAGAAGCACTTGAGAAATCACTAGAAATTGAACGTCAAAAAGAAGATGCGCAGGCTAAACAGCAACGTGAAATCGAAACCGTGCGTGCGCGTGAAACCTCAGAAGCTGAGCGTGTTAAACAAGAAGAGCGCTTAAAAGCCGAAGAAGCAAAACTGAAAACTGACGAGCAGTTAGAAATCGCAGAGCAAAATAAACAACGTGAAATCGATATTGCTGAGCAAAACCGTTTGCGTGTGCTTGCGATTGAAGAAGAAAAAGTAGCCAGAGCACGTGAGATAGAGACGATTGAACGTGAAAAAGAAACTTCTATCTTGCGTATTAATAAAGAAAAAGCGCTTGAAGTTGAGCAAAAAGAAATTGCTGATGTACGTCGTGATCGCGTCGCGGTAGAGAAAACCGTAGCTGAAGAGCAAGAGCGTATCAAAGATGTACAAGTACTTGCTGCAGCTGAGCGTGAAAAAGAAGCGATTGTTATTAGAGCTCGTGCAGAAGCTGAAGAAGCATTAGTGAAAGATATCGAGTCTGCTAAAGCCAAAGAGCAAGCGGCTGAATTTAAAGCGCGTGAGCAAGAGAAAATGGCAGAAGCTGAGCTTCGCATTGCAAACCAAAAAGCAGAATCTAAGAAGATTTTAGCCGAAGCTGAAAAAGTAGAGATTGCCGCATCTGGTCTTGCAGAAGCTGATGTTATTAAAGCTAAAGCAGAAGCAAGTGCAATTCAAGGTGAAACAGACGCAAGAGTGTTACAACAAAAGTTAGCTGCCGAGGCAGAAGGTAAACGTAACATTGGTGAATCAGAAGCTGTCGTGATGCGTCAGAAGCTTGAAGCAGAAGCTGAAGGTAAGCGTGAAATTGGTCTTGCAGATGCACAAGTACAAACTGCCATGGCAGAAGCTGTTGAGAAGCAAGGTGAAGCAGAAGCAATCAACCTTGAACGCAGAATGTCAGCAGAAGCGAAAGGTCTAGAAGAGAAACTACAAGCGCTTAATGCCATGGACCAAGACGCCCGTGATTACGAGAGCTTCACATTACAGCTGAATCAGCAAAAAGAGCTAACGCTTGCGAAACTAGACATTGAAAAAGACATTGCAGCGAACCAAGCTGAGATCTTATCTAAGACATTGGGTAATGCAGATATCAACATCATGGGTGGTGACGGCCAGTTCTTCAACCAGTTCATGAAAGCCATTACGGTGGGTAAATCAATCGATGGGTTAGTCGATGAAAGCCAAACAGTTCAAACTTTGTTTAAAGATCACTTAAACGGTGACAGAAACATCATGGATGACCTAAAAGGGGTGTTAGCGGGTGCAAACGCGTCGTCAGAAACGATGAAAAACCTTAGCATGAGCAAACTTATGCAGCAGCTTAGTAACTCATCAGAGACTGAAAAGCAGCAGTTATTAGGTATGTTAGGCGGCTCATTGTTAAACGGCAATGCCAAAGAAGTTGAAAAGCAAGACTAGCGCAGCTTAGTAGCGAGTGGTTTACCCTGAACAAAATACTATTTGTGCAAACGATGTAGGTTGGGCTAAACACCAACCTACAGACGAATAGGGTTTTAATTGTAGGTCGTCGTTTATTGCGACACATACTCAGCTACGACAACACTTCACTTGTTACACGTACTTTGCCCTTTTTTTGAGGGCAACTTCTTTAAAGATTATTAGGACAAAGAGATTATGGCAGATCCAGCAAATGAAGCTGCGCTCGAACAGGGCTCCTATGACTTAATTAAACGTAGATTGAGTAACTCAGGTACACAATTACGTTCTCTCGCCGATGATTTAAACCAACAACGCGTTGATACCTTTGGTAGTACTGAGCTGAAAGTAAAAGGCCGTGCTCGTGTACGTACAGAGCACAACTGTATTCCAAGAGACATTGTCTTAATTGGCGATAAACTTATTTTTGCTTACAACGTATTCTTGGGACTAAAGAAAAACATTCATGTGAGTGATGTTTTCACTGTTCAAAAACTGGTTGAGCAGGACGATCACTATGAAGTAGAGCCTTATCCAAGCGAAACCAAGTTCCTGACAAATCCACGATTTTTAAGAGACTTTGAAGAGCTATACACTTACTACAAAGAAACCCGTTTACAGCATTTATTCCAACAAGCGGGCAAAGTATTTGCTTGCTTCCAAATTGGTGAAAAGCTGACTGATGTCCGCGTATTTCGTTGGGAAATCGCAGCTGATAACACCCTTGAGTATATCGACAATCGCGGTGAGCGAGACTTACAAGATAAGCAAGACTACGACTTTGAGTGGGTAAAAACCGACCGCGCCGATCATGTTGAAGGACGCTTTGGTCATATTAATGTGCTCGACAAAATTTTTGTCGAAACCACAGGTGGCGACTTAACCATTAAAGTTGAAAATAACACCGATAGTGGTGAGGGGATCTATTCAGAGCCTGTTGAAGATAAAAATCAATCATTGGCCGACTGTGAGCTTGAATACGCTCAAGTGGGTGAATTGATCTTACTTAAAGTGCAGCCGTACCGTGAAAAAGATTGGCGCTTCTTTATTTTCAATTGCCGTACTGAGGCGGTTACTCGTCAAGATGCTATTGGCGATGCCTGTATTCAGTTGCCAGATGACCACGGTATTATTTTCCCAGGTGGGTACTACCTGCAGTCGGGTCAAACGCGCTACTTTGATGATCAAATCGAGAAACTAGAGTTTCATCGTCAGGTTAAATCACCCAACGGTGAAGACGTACTGTATGTGTTTTACGAGCCAAATGAAGGTCGTTACGCACTCTTTGCCTATAACCTAATAGAAAAGAATCTACAAAACCCAATCTACTGCCATGGTTATGGCGTCTATGACGATGGTTTAACACTGACTTTCAAAGCCGATAAAGAAGAAGCTGAGCGTGTTCATCCCATTCAAATTTGGCAAAGCCCATTTTGCTCTGTCGAATTTGCCGCAAATGCGCCAGCACCAACCAGCATACTAGGCAAAATAGGTAACCCAGACTTAGTTCGTGGTATTTCAGACTTATACTCAGTTTGCAAAGCCATCAGTGAACAAAACCCAAATATCAACCACTATGAAGCCTTAATCGCACAAGCACGGAGTGTGCTTGATAGATATCATTGGTTAGCTGATTTCGAGGCGCTCATTGCGCTGATACATGAGATTTTTGAAACCTCAGAGCAAGTGCTTGATGAATTTGAAAAAGTAAAACAAATTCAAGAAACAGCGTTAAAGTCTCTTGCTGATATTAAGCAAACAGTGGTCGACACCCTGCGCGATATTCGCCCCGATAGTTTTAAGTTAACCAGCGAATTTGTAGCTGGGTTAGACGCTTTAAAGCTATTAAAAGGCAAAATCATTAGCCTTGAAGAGGTGAAATACATTGACCTTGATGGTTTAAAAGCGGAGCTTAAAACCGTTGATGAAAAAACCGCACAGCTCAGTCAAGCAACGGCGCAGTTTTTACAACAAGACAAGGCGCTTGCACCTTACCATAACAAGCTTGATGAGCTTACTGCTGCCTCTGAAAAAAGCGAGGCCGTGACTGAGTTAAATGGCTTTTTAGCTCAGCTAGATACGCTAAGCGAAGAGCTCGACTTACTTAACCACACCATGCTCGACTTAGAGATCGAAGACAGTCGTGTTCGCACGCAAATCCTTGAAGATGTCAGCGGTGTGTATGGTCTGGTTAACCGGGCCAAGGCAAGCATTGAAATTCGCCGCAAAAGCTTAGGCTCTGTTGAAGCCAAAGCGGAGTTTTCGGCACGCTTTAAGCTCTTTAGTCAGAGTATTACCAGCAGCTTAAACAATGCCAAAACCCCAGAGCAGTGTGATGAACAACTGTCGCGGTTATTAATTCAGTTAGAAGAGCTAGAATCTCACTTTAGCGAGTACGACGAATACTTAGCTGAAATCATGGCTAAGCGCGATGATGTATACGAAAGCTTTGAAGCGCATAAGCAACAGTTGATGGAAGAGCGTCAGCGTAGAGCATTAAACATTGCTAATGCCGCTGAACGTATTTTACAAGGCGTGACTCGACGTTCGCAAAGCTTTACTGAGCTTGAACAGATCAACAGTTACTTTGCGTCAGATCCGATGATCAGCAAGCTACGCGGGTTAACCCAAGAGCTGCAAGAGATTGGCGATGAAATTAAAGCGGATGATATTTTATCTAAGCTGAAGTCATGCAAAGATCAGGGCATTCGTGCCCTTCGTGATAAACAAGACATTTATGTGCAAGGCGGCAACCTTGTAAACATAGGCAAGCACGGTTTTAGCGTTAATAAACAAGCACTTGATTTAACACTTTTGCCTCGTGACGATACCTTAATGCTGCACCTTACGGGTACTGAGTATTTTGAGCCAATTCCAGATCCAGCAACTCGTTCGCAGCTTGAAACGGGCAAAGCCTATTGGGAGCAAAATCTTGTTTCTGAAAATGCCGATGTTTATCGTGGTGAATACTTGGCGGCTCAGATTTTGGCATGCGCCAATAAAGGTGAGCAAGGCTTAAACTTTGATGTATTGAATGAGGCGGTTCAAAAAGATGAATTGCTGTCTTTGGTACAAAAATTTGCCGAGCCAAGGTATCAAGAGGGATACGAAAAGGGCATTCATGATCATGATGCGTGCGCGATTTTAACGAATCTATTAGTGCAAAAGCGGGCTTTAGATTTACTGATTTATCCGGTTGGTTCACGGATTGTTGCGCAGCTTTATGCAGTGCAACTGTCAAAACAAGCGTTTACAGCATTGCAGCAGTCATCTAAGCAAGCGTATTTAATGCAGACCATGTTTAACGATACCGCTTTTTATAATGCTCAAATTCAGCAATTAGCTGAGGACATTAAAGCGTATTCAGAACAAATTGCAGATATTTGTGCGGTATTTAATGATTTTTCGCTGCAGTTGAGTGCGCAATATCTATTAGATGAATTAGCTAAAAAGCACACTGAAGCAAAGTTTATTGTGTCAGGTAAAGTTAAAAACTTAGCTGAGCAGTTCCAAAGCAGTGCGAAAAGCAAAGGCTTTTGGGGTGAGTTACAAAATGCCCTAAAAGCGGCAAGCCATGTGAGTGACAAAGCCAAATTATTATTCAGTTGGTTAGTGGCTTATTCGCAAAACAGCCAAACGCAAAGTAATGACCAAATCAGCGCACTTAACATCAACATCGCCCTTGAAGCGGCGACTGTGGTGTTGCTGAGCAATGACAAACTGGCTGGGTTTTATGCCCACGATGCCAATGTATCTGAGCAAGTAACCGGTTTAATGGGGCAGCATCGTACGATTCAAGATCAAACTTTACAACTTGATTATGCGGCATTCTTTGCCCGTACTAATGCCTATATTGAGCAGCATGTAACTGGTTTCTCTGCATTCCAATCTCTTAAGAGTGATATTTTAGCGACCCAAAAAGAGCGTTTACAACTTGATGAATTTAAGCCAAAACCACTGAGTTCATTTGTCCGAAACCAGCTTATTAATAAGGTCTACTTTCCGATCATCGGTGATAACCTCGCCAAGCAAATTGGTGCCTCAGGTGGTAATAAGCGTACCGACTTAATGGGTATGCTGCTGCTCATCTCTCCACCGGGTTATGGTAAAACCACTTTAATTGAATATGTGGCAAACCGTTTAGGCTTAACTTTTGTCAAAGTGAACTGTCCGTCTATAGGACATGATCAAGTATCGCTCGACCCATCGCAGGCCATTAATGCCACCGCAGCCAAAGAAATAGAAAAGATAAACCAAAGTTTTGAAATGGGTAACAATGTCATGCTGTATCTCGATGATATTCAGCATACTAATCCTGAGTTCTTACAAAAGTTTATTTCATTGTGTGATGGCTCTCGTCGTATTGATGGCGTATGGAATGGTCGCAGTAAAACCTATGATTTGCGCGGCAAGAAATTTGCGGTTGTGATGGCCGGTAACCCTTATACCGAGTCAGGTGAAAGCTTTAAGATCCCAGACATGTTGGCAAACCGTGCCGATATCTACAACTTAGGTGACACACTCAGTGGGTGTGAGCAAGAATTTGCCATGAGTTTTGTAGAAAACGCATTGACCTCGAATGCTGTGCTAGCGCCATTGGCGAACCGCAATATGGAAGACTTATATAAGCTGGTACGTATTGCCGAAGGTGAAGATATCTCGTTGAACGAGTTAGAGTACGGTTACTCACAAGCACAAGCCAACGAAATTGTCTCGGTGCTACAAAAACTACTGACCATTCGCGACACCGTATTAAAAGTGAATGCCCAGTACATTGCCTCAGCCGCTCAAGATAATGACTACCGCGTAGAGCCACCATTTAAACTGCAGGGCAGTTATCGAAACATGAATAAGATGGCCGAAAAAGTCGTTGCAGCCATGAACGATGACGAACTCGAAAATCTTATTCGTGATCACTACCGTGGCGAAGCGCAAACCCTCAGTAAAGGCAGTGAAGAAAACTTACTTAAACTGGGTACCATCCGCGGTACGTTAACGGCTGAAGAGCAATCCCGTTGGGCGCAAATTTGCGGCGACTATGAACGACTCAACAGAGCGAATGATGCAGGCAGTCCGGCGCTCTTAGCTGTCGAAGAGTTAGCCAGATTAAATAACGCTATGACAGCGATTGCGGGTAACTTGAACAAAGATACGTTAAGCTTTGATTATTCAGAGGCACTAGCGCAGTTAATTGGCGCACAGCAAAACCAACAGAGTGCTGAGGCAATCAATGAAGGACTGAACGGTATTAATCAGACCTTGCAAAACCAAGTTGCACAAAGTCAGCAAAGTGGTGAGCTTACGGCCAACAAGCTGGTGGATATTGCACAGGCGTTTAATGTAATTGCTAATAAGCTGAATAAAACCCAGCTGAGTCATAACTATACTGACGTTTTCCAAGCGCTGCTTGCCAATACCGAAGGTAAACCCAAGGCGTCGGACTTACAAGCATTGCAAGACGCCTTAGTGAACAGTCAGGCTCAGTCATCATCGCAGCTCAATAAAGCCTTAACACAAGGGGTTACCTCGCTTACTCAGGGCATACAAGACCTTAAAGCGCACAATGCGGACAGTGCTTCAGCGGAGTTTGATATTGAATTGAACACGCAATTTGATGCACTCAAGCACAGGCTGTCCCAAGCTGAAGCGGCTTTACAGGCAAACAGTAAACAGCTCAACCAACAGGTAGAGCAACAAGCCCAGCAAAGTGAGCAACAACACAGTGCGGTGTTGAGCCAACTGGTTGAAAGGCTAGAGGGGCTGTATACTCAGTTTGATACTGCACAGTCGCAACAGCAAAGCAGCGAAGGTCAGTCATTAACGGCACTCACTGAGTTGCTACAAGTGACACTGCCAAGCTTTGTTCAGCACCTTGATAAACATCAAGCGCTGGACCCTGCAATATCAAGCAAGCTTGATGGCATTCTTGCCAAACTCACTCAGTTAGAGCATTTGCCTAGTAAAGAAGAGGGCAGTAGTTCAAACAACCCGTATATGCTGTAATACAAAACTCAGGGGCCAAGTGCCCCTGAGTTTTTACAAAACGATTTATTTAATCAAAGAATGAGCCTCTATTTAAACATTAATTTATTGATGCAGTTAATTTAGAAAAATCAGCCTTGTTCGATGTGCCTTGGGTAGACGTGACAGAGCTAGACAACGTTGTAGTGCATATTAAGGCTTATGAGACCGAGTTTAACAGCGACCAAGGTGAGCAAAGAGCCATTCAAATTAAACTCAGAAAATTGTTATTTGGCCAGTCTTTACTCACTGAAGACCAAATGTTTACTCAGCTATCTGAGTTTGGTGATTAAATTGCCATTTAACCAAAGCGGTTACGGCGATTAACCCCAATACCAAACAGCTGTGGTTTGTACCCATTAAAAGCGCTGATGATTAACAAAAGGGGGCAATGCCCCTTTTTTTAAAAAGGTAAAAATATGAAAATTTGCCAACAAACTGGGCAAGAACAGTTACAACGCTTAAAAGTCGGTGTTGATTTACAAAGGCCGTTAAATTACCTGAGAAACAATGAGGGTAATAGAAAAAACTGTGCTTCAAGCCTGAATAACAGCTACAGAAAACTGGCTCTTTATGCGTGTTTTATAGAACAAGATCTAGATACCATGCGCCAATATGCGTATTTTTCGGCAAAGTCGGATATTTTGCGTTTCCAGTGTCGACCCGGAGATGGCAACTGGCTGTTTCCACTCTTTGAGGTATTGCTCAGTGATAATGCTGAGCTATTACATTGGTATAGGCAACATGTGTTGCCAGTGTATAACACCCATCAAAAGTGGATTAATCGAAATAGAGTTGGCACCACTGAATTCCAAGCGTTTCAAGACCTGTTAGCCGCGCAGCAAAAGTTCGACTTACTAGGTGAGCGTGCTGAATATATTTTGGCAAATCCACCAGGTAAAACCATGAAGCGCTTTCAAACCGACAATGCCTTTTATTTGGCTCTAGCTAAGGGTAATAAAACAGAAATGGAAAGTGCACTGCAAACGCTGTGCAGCTTAAAAGTAGCGCAAAACCGCAACGGCGCAGATGGTATCATTGGCTCAGAGCACTTTATGTCGGCTGCTGCGTTTTACTACGGTAAGTTGGCTAGATTGGCGGGCTACGAACTAGATGTTGATATGCCGCTTTATCCCGCTCATTTAATAGAAGTTAACCCATTAGCTGACTATACGCGGGGCGAAGTTGATGTGTTGGCTGAGCTAGACATATATCAAACATTCGATGGTGAGTTTGCCCCTTTTACACCCAAGCCACAAGGTGAATATAACTTAGACATTACACTGAATTCAAAACCCATGGAAAAGCTTCCCTAGGAAATTTTAATGACAATTTATGATAATTTAAAAGACAAGCAAGCAGTTCAAGCAGATGAGCAACCATCTGAAGCGCTATCTTTACCAATGAATGAATTTTCAACTGATGCTGTTAAACGTTCAGGCCTCTTTGAAAGCATTGCATCAAGGCAAGGTTTAACTATCCTCCCCGGCAGGTTTGGCGGTGAATATAACAACGATATGGTTGCCATTGGTGAGAACGGCGATGACTTTATTTTGTTATTTGGCTTAAAAACAGTCGAAGAGGGGCGAGATATTCAACTCGATAGAATGGCCATAGGCCCGTTTCTTCAAGGCTCATCTGAATGGTTGAAATTAATTGTTTATTCTATGGAACTTTATGACGAGCTAGATGCAACCTTAATGGCTAAGTTTAAAGAACATGTTGAAAATAAAACTATATCTTTAAACCTTTTATATTTAGATCTTGATGAAAAACAAATGAACATACTACCACTGGCTATTCAGTAAAGGCTTAAGTTGACCACTATTTCTGGTCAGGCGTTTTCTATGTGGATCTAAAAAGCTTACATAATCGCTTACATGGCCGCTATTTTACTATACGAACGGTACTAAGGTGGCTTGCTCACACCGTTAGATAACCCTGGTGTTTATTAGGCCCTGAAACAAGTTCAGGGTGACTAACAGGTTAAGGGTGACTAACAGGTTCATGATATGGTGTGTAATCGTTCTGTGAGTCTGATTTTTATTTCGCGCAAAAAAAGCGCGGGGTGAACCCGCGCCTACAGATTTAGAAACTTTGATAATTCCTTTATAGGGAAGGTAGTACCCAATTAATCTCTCACCTGACCTGTACCATTCACTAAATACTTTTCAGTGGTTAATGACTCCAAGCCCATCGGACCGTATGAATGTAGCTTAGTCGTTGCGATACCAATTTCTGCACCTAGACCTAACTGACCGCCGTCGCTGAAACGTGATGACGCATTGACCATGACCACAGATGCATCAACACTGCGTTGGAACAGCGTGGCTGTTTCTTGGTTTGTGGTACAGATCACTTCAGTATGATGACTACCAAATTGGTCGATGTGGTCGATTGCACCTGCAAAATCGTCTACTACGCGAATTGCAATTTCTAGCGCTAAATACTCTTCACCAAATTCGTCATCGTTTAATACAGTGACGTCGTCAAAGTACTTTGCAGCATGTTTACAGGCATTCACTTTCACGTTGGCAGCACGCAAAATAGGCGCAACTTGGTTTAAGAATTTATCAGCGATGTCTTTATGAACCACTAATCCTTCTAGGGCATTACATACGCCAGTTCGCTGAGTTTTACCGTTCAATAGCAGCGCTTCTGCGATGTTTAAATCGGCGTCTTTATCAACATATAAATGACACACGCCTTTAAAATGTTGAATGACAGGCACGGTACTGTTTTCGGTCACAAAGTTGATAAGCCCCTCACCGCCGCGTGGAATAATTAGGTCGATGTACTCTTTTTGTTGCATCAACTCCATCATTAAACCGCGATCAGGGTCGGGTACGACGGTAATAAGTGCTTCAGGCAGATTAAACTCAGCTAAAATCTTGTGCATGACCTTAGCAATGGCCATTGAGCTGGCTAGCGCCTCTTTACCGCCGCGTAAGATCACGCCATTACCTGATTTAAAGCACAGTGCGCCCGCATCCGCGGTAACATTTGGGCGAGCTTCATAAATCATACATACCACGCCTAGAGGAATACGCATCTTATTGATTTCGATGCCATTTGGTCGGGTGCCCATGCTGCGTGTTTGGCCCACAGGGTCATCTAACGACACGATGGTTTCTATGCCTTGTGCCATGTCTTCGATGCGTGCGGGTGTTAGGGTTAGGCGATCAATCATTGCGGGGCTTAATTCATTTTGTTTGGCATGGGTTAGGTCGGTTTGGTTTGCCACAAGGATCTGATCGGTTTCGGCACGCAGCGCATGTGCCATAGCTTGTAATACTTGGTTTTTTTGCTCTGTTGTGAGAAGTGCTAGTACTTTGGCTGCCTTAGCTGCCTGTTGTGATAATAATTGAATTAAACCCATGTTATTTTCTCCTAAATAATTGACCAAACCGATTACATACTAACGTTATATCGGTTCGAATTTAAACCACTAATGGCTTGGCAATGAAGAAAATTCACATACTTTGTTAGCATGTGTTTTTAGTAGGTACAAACAGCCTGAAAGTTTAATCATCAGGCTGCATAATAAAGCGTGTGGGATTATTTGAATTGCATTAAAAAGTCTTGGTGAGTAGGCATATTTTCGACGGTTTTATCGACCAGCGTTCGTAAGCTTTCCATCATATCTTCGATTTGTTCATCACTTAACCCATCAACAAGTGGGTGAGTATCGGTTGGCGTAATACCTTGCCCGAGCATGACTTGTTGCCAAGCGATTTCGGTAAATAAATCGTTTGGCTCGCAGTGCACTTTGCCTGTTTGTTTAAATAGCTCAATTTTAGTTTTCAGCGTGTTGGGAATGTCCATTTGCTGACACTGTCGCCAAAACGCGCTATCAGTTCGAGCATTTAACTTGTAATGCAAAATAATAAAGTCGCGAATGCCTTCAATTTCAATTTTGCACAAGCGGTTAAACTCATCGACTAAGGTTTGGCTAATGCCGTTGTGCGGGAAGAACTTGAGTAAACGCGTTGCCACACTTTGCACAAGATGAATATTGGTTGATTCTAATGGCTCTAAAAAGCCACTTGATAGACCAATGCTGATGACGTTTTTATTCCAGACTTTTCTGCGACGACCAGTTCTAAATTTTATAATTCTTGGGTCACTTAATGGTTTGCCCGGCAGATTACCCAGTAGTGTTTGTTTTGCTTCTTCGTCGCTCATGTGCTTAGAGCTATACACCAAGCCATTTCCTGTTCTGTGTTGCAGTGGTATCTGCCACTGCCAGCCAACATGATGGGCAATAGAGCGCGTATAAGGCACAACGGTTTCAGCATTTTCACTCGGGATGGCCACAGCGCGATCGCAAGGTAACCAATGTGACCAATCATCGTAACCAGTACTGAGTGTTTTTTCGATGAGTAGGGCATGCATGCCAGTACAGTCTATAAATAAATTACCATTGAGCTGTGTGTCATCATCAAGTAACAAGCTTTCGATAAAACCCGTTTCGTTGTTTTGATTAACTTGCTTTACCGTACCAATAACATGGTTAACCCCATGCTGCTTGCCATGTTCCGTTAAAAACTTGGCGTATAATCCTGCATCAAAATGATACGCATAGGCAATGCCCGGCAGGTTAGTGTTAGGAAGATGTTTGAGCTTCTGGAACTTGTTGTGCTTAGCGGCTTGGTAGTTAAGTGAGAAATCCCAATAAGATAGGTCATCGACTTGTTCATTTTTGTTTTGCTGTTTTAACCAAAAGTGATGAAAGTCACAGAATGGGAAGTTTTTACCTATGCTGCCAAAGGCATGCATATAGTTATGTTCAGGCCTTAGCCAATTTTCGAACTGAATGCCAAGCTTAATGGTGGCTTTGGAAGCCTGCATAAATGCGTGTTCATTGACCCCAATGGCTTGATTGAATTGCATAATAGGCGGAATAGTCGCTTCGCCAACACCGACAGTTGCAATGTCATTTGACTCAAGTAGAGTCACGTTAATGCTTTTGCCTAGCACCCTTGCGAGTAAGTTTGCAGTCATCCAGCCTGCTGTACCACCTCCAACTATGACGACATCATTAATTTTGTTTTGCATGTTTACTCCCAAAAAAGCCCTTGGATTTTCATCGCAAGGGCTATCATATCTAACTTAGCTTTATCACGCTCGTTTAGAACTTATATGCGAAGCCTAACGAGTAGTTACGACCATAATCTTGGTAATCACGTACCTGTAACGCATTGTCACCGCTTAGTGTCGTGAATGGTTCTTCAGTCAAGTTGTAACCCTGTAGGAATACAGATAGACCTTCTAGATCTTTGAAGCCACCTTCGCCAAAGTCATAGCCAATTTGTGCATCCCAAATTGTTTCACCCATGATGTCTACTTGAACGGCTTTATAACCAATACCATTTATATCACCTTTGAAGTCATCACGTTTACGCATGCTAGCACGTGCTGAGAAACCGTGATTCTCATAGTAGAAAGTGAATGTTGAAATGCTTTCGGACAGACCTGGCAACTTATATTCAAAACCTTCAGGGCTCTTTAAGTCTGACTTAACACCTGTGTAGCTGGCAATAATACCAAACCCGTCTAATGACTCAGAGAATACATTCAGTGGTAATGTTCCTGATAGCTCATAGCCCCATAAAGTACCTTCACTACCGTTTACTTTACCATTAGCGATACCATTCGAGTATGGTGGAATTTCACCATCCTTAGGGTTTGCAACACCTGTCATATCAACTTCATAACTATCGTCGAATGGCCAGTTAGAAATGTCTTTATGGAATAATGCAACAGCGAAATAACCTTCACTGCTGAAGTAGTTTTCATAAGTTAAATCTAGGCCAAATGCTTCTTTTGGTTCAAGTTTAGCGTTACCACCGCTGATTACCCAATAGTAACCATTTTCATCTGGCTTTTCATTGTAAGTCGCACCGAATGAAGCATTCATGTCGTCAAGGCGCGCACGAGAAATAGTCTTTGCTGCACCAAAACGTAACGTTTGGTCGTCATCAAGCTTTAACGTTAAGTTTAAGCTAGGCAAAAGGTGGCTGTAATCGTGGCTGATATCGGTGGATGCTACGACTACTTCGCCTTTTTCATTAATTGATGTTGCGTTACCTTGAGATGATTGTTCTGAACGCACATAGCGCAGACCTACATTACCACTTAGTGGCATGTCAGCAAATTCAGTGTCGATATCTGCTTTTACAAATAAAGAAGTGACTTGTTCGCGTACTGTCCAACTTCTTATTTTGTGAGATGTGTCATTTTTACTTTCTTTTAGGCCATAGTAATAACCATCGCGAATAAGGGCGTTTACATCATAAGCGACCATTTGGCCCATGCCAATGAAATCTAAGTCGGCATTTCCTAAACGGTATTGCTCAGGTACGACCATCATGCCTGTGTTACTTGGGTAGCTGAAGCTAGAAAGCGTTAAGAAATAACCCTCTGATAGTTTCGCTTTTTCGCGGTCACGGTATGAGATACCAGCAGACACAGCTGAGATAAAATCGTTCTCAATGGCTTGGGTAGCAGCAAATTTAAGAGATTTAAGTTCATCATCTACTTCTGGTGTATTAATAAAGCCGTCTTGTAGCTGGTTTTCGAATTCAGTGCCTTTAACACCATAGGCATCATTGAGTGGACCACTCCAACCCCAACTTAGAGGACCGCCCAATTGAATTAGGTCGTAGTCAGAGTAGTTAAGGTTGTGATCGAATTTAGCACCTGTGTTGCCGCCATCAAACGTGTAAGTTAGCGTGTCTGCTTCACCTCGAGAATCACCTCGGCCAGTACCTGCGTAACTTTCGATACCGATGATTTTTCTCTCAACTTTTGAGTAGCTAACGTCGAAATCTAAGTGTAAGTCTTCATTTACATCCCATTTTGTGTTGAAGCCTAATGACTTCATTTCAGCATCACGTTCGTTGTAGTCGTTACGCACTACAACACGCTGGCCCGTGGTTGTGCCAGAAGTAATAAAGCCTGACGCATCATCTACTGAGTTTGCGCTTACAGTACCTTGACCCCATGCAAATGGAATTTCAATACCACGTAATCTTTGCTTGTCTAAGAAATCTACATATAGCGCATCGAATGTCATACGCACGTCATCACGCGGTGCTGCTTCTAGTACGAACATCATTGAATCACGTTCAAGCTCAGATGAGCGAACGTATGGTTTAGCACCACCTAGAATAGAGTATTTTTTTCCGTCTTGTTCAAACTCAGGGTAACCCCATGCATTCCAGCGTTTTTCTTGGTTTGGCGAGCTCATAGTATTAAGAGCAAATGCCACACCGATTGTGTCATCAGCGAATTTGTCTAGGTAGAAGAATGTCGCTTTATGGCCCTTGTTTTCACCGTCTGGGTTTAGCTTTTCAAAACTGGTTTTTTCAATAACACCATTAACTTGAATAATACGACCATCTTGGTCCAATGGCTTGATTGTTTGTAGGTTGACTGTACCTGCAATACCTTCACCTTCGATACTTGCATCTGGTGTTTTGTAAACGGTTACGCCGCTCATGATCTCAGATGGGTAAAGGTCAAATTCAGCGCCACGGTTGTCGCTGATAGAAACTTGTTCGCGGCCATTTAACGTGGTGCCGCTTTCATTTTCACCGAAACCACGGATAGAAATCTTACTTGCACGGCCATCTAAACGCTGTGTAGCAAGACCTGGCAAGCGAGATAAAGATTCTGCGATCGAAGAGTCAGGTAGTTTACCGATGTCTTCGGCTGAAATGGTTTCAACGACACTAGTAGAAAAACGTTTAGCGTTGATTGATTCAACTAGCGAGCGGCGGAAACCTTTTACTTCTATTACTTCAACGTCTTGCTGTGCTTTGTTTTCGGCATCTTGTGCTGCAGCAAACATTGGTGCACTCATTGCAGCAAAGCCGCTTGCTAAAAGTGCCAAAGTCACTTTGCTTGGTTTTAGTTTTTGCATTTGTTTTATCCCCGTTGCCATAGGTGTTCGGTTATACCGTTAACATGCCAAACTTTATAGTAACTTGTGTAATCGTTCGGTCATGCCAACATGTTATGGGTTGTCGGAGCTTAATATATAGCCGTGTTGTGTTGATGAATAGTTAATGCATACGTATTCATAATGATGAGTTTAGTTAATAAGTTCTGAATACGTATGCAAAGACTGTCTATTTGGTTGTGTCAAATATAGAGCATTCAGTACCTTATAAATGAGTTGAATATCGTTTTGTAAATACGAGGTATAGCAATGCGCAAAGTAAAAAAATCTTTGGGTTTACTTCTGAAAATAACAACAATCCCACTATTAGCATCACTTAGCGCTTGCCAAATCGTTGCTTCATCACAAGCAGAAATGCGCCAAGCAGAGCAAAAAACAACACAAGCTATATATGCAGCGCACTGGTTAACGTCAGAATTAGTATTGATTGACCCTTCGATCAAGGCGCTTAGCTTAGAGCTAAAAACTACCTTACTTGAAGGACAAATGTCACAGCTAGCGACATTAACGGCTATTGAGTTGCCTAATTGGGTTGCAGCTAGTTATCCTCATTTAGCTGATTTTAAGGCATATAAAGTTGCACTTACTAATCTAAAAGCGAAAAACTGGGCGAAAGGGCAGGTCAGTGTCGTAGATAGCAAAGGTGAGCTAGTGAGCTTTGTACAGCAAGGGGAGCTATTAGATTCACTTTATACTCTAACGGCGAATGATGCTAATGAAGTGTCTGATCTAGGGGCAACCGTACTTGCAGATTCTGTGCAATTTAAGCTGTGGGCACCTACAGCGCAAAAAGTATCTCTACTAGCATTTGGTAATAGTCTTCACAATCCCGCTAATAAAATTGCCATGCAGGAAGATAAAAACACCGGCGTCTGGCAGGTAAATACGGACAATATCGCAGCGCTTGATTATTACCAGTATGAAATCACCGTTTATCATCCAGAAACGAAAAAAGTCGAAACAATCGTTACTACTGACCCTTATGCATTGAGTTTGTCCACAAACAGTACTCATGCACAAGTTGTTGACTTGGACAACAAAGTCACACAGCCAACTGGGTGGGCAAGTCATTCGGTGCCAAGCATCAATAAGCCTGAAGATAACATATTATACGAGACTCATATTCGCGATTTTAGTGCCAGTGATAAAGCGCTGAGTAACAGTGCTTGGCGTGGTAAATATCTTGCTTTTACCGATATGAACTCAGATGGCATGAAGCACTTAACGGCACTGAGAGATGCGGGTTTAAATAACATCCATCTGCTGCCGACTTATGATTTAGGCAGTATCAACGAAGATGCTGCAACTGTCATTGGTCATACCTCTAGCATGCAGTTTGTGTGCAAGCAGTTGCCTGAGCTAGACGAGTGTCAATACTCTTGGGATAAAGACACACGAGTAGTCGATGTATTAAATAGCTACCCAACAGACTCAGCTAAAGCGCAAAAGCTTGTTAGTGCCCTTCGTCAATTTGATAACTATAACTGGGGGTATGATCCCTTTCACTATACAGTGCCTGAGGGCAGTTATGCGACAGATTCGATGGGGGTAACGCGTATTGTTGAATTTAGAAAAATGGTACAACACCTTCATTCGATGGGCTTTCGTGTGATCATGGATGTGGTGTACAACCATACTCATCAATTTGGTTTGGCGAAAAATTCCGTGCTCGACAAAATTGTGCCGGGATACTACCACCGTTTAAATCCAACAACAGGCATTGTTGAGCAATCAACTTGCTATACCTGTGGTAACACTGCAACTGAGCGCACCATGATGGCAAAGCTGATGAATGATTCATTAGTGACTTGGGCCCGTGATTACAAGATTGATGGCTTTAGATTCGACTTAATGGGGCACCAGCCAAAAACCGAAATGCTACAAGCGCGAGAGCTAGTACGTGAAGTTGATCCAGATACTTACTTTTACGGTGAAGGTTGGAACTTTGGTGAAGTAGCCAATAATGTACAATTTGTTCAAGCTAGCCAATTAGAGCTAGGAGGCACTGAGATTGGCACATTTAGCGATCGTCTTCGTGATGCAGTTCGAGGCCCTGGCAACAATACCCGTGACACGCAAGGTGTGGGTAATGGTCTGCTAACATTACCTAACGAGTTACAAACTGACGCACAAAGCAAACAACGTTATTTTGTGGCGATGGATCAAGTGCGCATCGGTATGGCGGGTAATCTCGCTGAATATAACTTAGCAAATAAATACAATGGGTTAGATAAGCGTTTAGGTAAAGAGGTGCCTTATGGTGACCAACCTACTGGTTATGCGTTTGACCCGGCAGACACCATTAATTATGTGTCTAAGCATGATAACCAAACACTATGGGATAACAGTCAGTACCGTCTAGCGTTTGATTTAACTGCCGCTGAGCGTGTGCGTTTACATGCACAAAGCATGAGTTATGTAATGTATGGCCAAGGTATTCCGTTTATTCATATGGGGTCTGAGCTATTACGTTCAAAGTCATTTTTACGAGATAGCTATGATTATGGTGATTGGTTTAATGCCACAGACTTTGCAGGGCAAAACAATAACTTTAATGTAGGTCTACCTCCTGCCGATAAAGACAAAGATAACTGGCCTTTAATCAAAACGGTACTTGCAGGTCACCAAGATCGTGATGATGTAAATACAGCAGATATTCAATTGGCAAAAGGCATGTTTATCGATATGCTGAAAATCAGAAATAGCTCTGAGTTATTCCGTCTCGCAACCGCAGATCAAGTTCAGCAAAAAGTCCAATTTTTAAATACGCAAAAATCAGTGAATGATAAAAATCATCAATCAGGTTTAATTGTTATGCAGTTAGATGATACTCAGGGAGAGGCTGTAGATAACAAATTTTCGCGTATTTTGGTGATCTTCAACGCTAATGATGAACAAAATTCATTCAAAGTTGTCGGAAGTCAAGATTACCAGTTACATCCAGTGCTAAAACAGGGTCATGACCCTGTGGTCAAAGAGACAAAAATTACAGCAGAGGGAATTGATGTACCGGCACTGAGCACGGTGGTCTTAGTCAAGTATAAGTAAAACGACCTATACTTTACTGGACTTTTAGTGATTTCATCTATACTGGTTAAATTACTGAGAGTAAAGGTATTCAATTCCCCTTGAATACGAATCTAAAAGCGCCGGCTGCCCCCGGCGCTTTTTTTTTTTTTAATAATAACAATCCGCAATAACACTTAATCATTTTGAGGGATTAAACCTGATGATAGCTGCGTTAAAGGTTTCTCATTTACGACTGCATGGATGCAGAAGGTTGGGCAATGCAGGAGCAATTGCCGAGAACAACTAAATAACGAAATATTTGCCTTGCCTACATGGATGTAGGTACCTCAGCGATAGCAGGACGCGTGAGCGGTGCTACCAACAAGGTTTTCTTGCCTCAAAATAGACCACTTAGTTAAGCGGTTTGGTATAAATCAAAATAGTCTTATCTTCTTAGCAAAACCTGTAAAATACACGATAGACTATCTTTATTCTGTTTCGCTATAGTATGACAACTCTCTCTGACAGTTACTTTTCACAAATTCATTCTCAAAAGCTGACTCAAGATCCTGCCCAAATTATCGCGTTGAATGCCTTAGATACGTTGGCGAATGCACTTGAACAGGGCAAGCCATGTCAAAGTTTGTATTTATATGGCCCAGTTGGGCGAGGCAAAACCATGCTGATGGATTTGTTCTTTGCACATTTGTCGGGGGTGACCAAGCAAAGACTTCATTTTCATCACTTTATGGCGCAAGTGCATAAAGCACTTAACGCACTTCAAGGCACGCTTAACCCTTTACAGCAAGTTGCGAAAGACTGGGCCAGCAAAGCCAAGGTACTGTGCTTTGATGAGTTTTTTGTCACTGACATTGGTGATGCCATGATCATGGCAAGACTGTTTGAAGCCTTATTTAAAGAAGATGTGATACTGGTAACGACTTCAAATGCTCACCCGGAGCAGCTTTATCATAATGGTTTAGCAAGAGAGCGTTTTTTGCCGACCATACATTTATTACTTTTGAAGTGTGAAGTCATTAATGTGGCAGGAGAGGTTGATCATCGTTTTGCTTATGGTGCGAATTACACCCATTTCTTTGTGCAGGATCAGGCAGGGTTTTTAACTCAATTTGAACGCGCTCATGGTGTGTTAGAAACGAAAAAAATCGAGATATGCCGCAGAGAAGTCGAAGTATTAGGTAAAAGTGAGCACGGCTACTTGTTTGACTTTATGGCGTTGTGTTCAACCCCAAGAGCAACTGCAGATTACATCGAGCTGGCACAAAATCACCGGGTTATATTTATTAGCAAAGTGCCAAAAATGGGCGCTGAACTAGATGAAAAGCGAGTAGTTCAAGGTATAGAAGACGGTTATCAACGTGCGCATTCAAGCATTCAAAATGCCCGTTTTGACGATGAAGCACGACGTCTTATTGCGCTGGTTGACGAGTGTTACGAACAGCATTGTTTATTGGTGATTGATGCACAGTGTGATTTAAGCGAGTTATATGTGGGAGAGCAGTTAGCTTTTGCTTTTGAGAGAACCAAAAGTCGTTTAGTAGAAATGCAGAGCTGGTCATTTGATTAAACATGATCAGGGTATGCAACACTTGAGTTGTCAGAAAAGAACATCCTTGTTTCTTTTGATTTGTGTGAGTCACCTATTTGCAAGTGACTCAAAGTAGGTCTGTGTTCAAAAGGCGTTACTCTTTAAATAAGCTTTCATCAATCACATAAATGTTACTGCTGTCATTTAGGTCGAGCACGCCATAACATTGGCCATCACTGCCCATCAGTGCCATACGGTCGCCTACAACCCAGTTACTATTAGCGTAACTGTCGCCAAATTCGAGCGTGCCATAGTTACCATAATATAAAGACCCATCACTGTTGTTGACCCATGCCAGTGTCACTGGTGTGTCAGACTGGTTATGTACTGCAAATTCAGGCGCATTGTTACTTTGTCTAGAATATGTGGTGAGTAATTCACAGCTACCAATATCAGCTGTTGCGACAGGAATAGGGGCTTCGCTAACGGCATCTTTTACAAACTCAGCATCTACTTCAAAGCTATTATCAGTATCGTTGACGATGGCAACCCCTAAACAGTTACCCGCAGCATCGCCTAACATCATACGATCGCCAACCACCCAATTATCCGCGTTGAATGTTTCACCTGCTGCTAATGTATGGAATGCAGAGCTTGGCTGAGTACCCGAGTAGTTGTTGATCCAATAAAGCTGAACATCTTTGTCAGAGCTATTATTGACGGTGAAGCCTTCAATCTGCTGCCGGCTGCGGCCATAGGTTTCAACTAAATTACAGCTGCCCAATATGCCTTTTTCTGGCCAGTGAGGCAGGTATGGTTCGACAGGTGTGATCAGTGGCATAGGTGCTGGTAAATCTACAGTACAGTCCGTGCCCGTACATGCCGTTAAATATAGGTCTAAAATATCTGCGCCAGCGAAATCAGAGCCTACTGTGACAAAGTAAGTGCCTAGTTCTGGTGTTTCAAGCGAACAAGATTCTTCATTGGATGACTCTGTGGTTGAGCTGCAAAGCACAGTCTGATCTATAGCTGGGTGTGCAGGTGAGTCTTTGCTCACCCAAAGGTCCACGTTGGTCGAGCCACCAGACGTTTTGAAGGTTAACGCAGGTGTCTCTTCTGATAGAGTGACACTATATACCCAGCCACCACGCCCGTTAATTGGCATCGCTTCACCTAAGGTTAAAGGTTGTGCGCTTGCTTTAAAGTTGTCAACCAAGGTCTTTGTGCGCCATGTTTTAAAGCTTTCTTCATAGGCTGTTGAAAACTCTGCTAACTGTGCACTCACCGTGTCCCATTCACCAGCGCGCATATTCGCGATGAGTGTTTTAACTTCACCTGGGTGCTGCTCAATCATGTAAGCGACGGCTAAAGTGCCCCAATCATAAAAAGAGCTGTAGCTAATGGTAGGAGTTGTAATATCGCTGAGCGAATAACTTGTTTCTTGATTAGCATCGAGTAACATTTGATATGGGCGCTGGTAATAAGTGCCTACATATTCAGCTAACCCTTCGGTCCACCATCCTAAGTCGCCGTTATAACCACCTTCTTTGTTATATCGGCCATCAAGCGCGTGTACATACTCATGAGCGAGTGACCGCACAACTGAGCGGCCGCCGCTCCACTCTAGGGCATTAAAAGTAAGGATGGTTGAGTCGTGATACCATTCAGTAGGTGCAGTTTCAAAATAAATACCACTGCTGTTATCTGAGTCCCATAAGTGTTCAACCCAGCTCATATGATTCGATAGACTTGCAAAGATATTTATATTGGTGATTTCGTTTAAGTCATTCGGTACAGGTACGCCAGTATCCGCTGACAGCTTGTCATTAAGTACTGTCTCGAAACGAGCTTTGGTTTCTATCAAGGTGTCACAAATACGCTTTCTTGCCTCTTCATTCATCGTTTCTTGAATGCGAACTTGTACCATATCAGCACATAATTCGCTGCTAGCAAAAAGCGAAGTCGTTGCGAATAAAGTTGCATCATTTACAGCCGAGTCTTCATAAGCGTCAATGAGAATGTTGTATCGACCCGGCTGAGGGTTATCGATTATGCAAGTTTCATGGCTATTTGGGCTATTGAAAGACACACAGTCAAATACAGGGGCGTCGCCTGTTTCAGGGAGGCCTTCGTATTTAATGTAAACATCAGGATCACCCAAGTCTAAGCCAGCTTCGCCACGACCTAAACTTATTAATAAGCTCGGTGCTGCTTCTTTTAGATCGATGTAATAGCCAATAGGCTCTGATGTTGAAAGGCCTTTCTTAACGATATCTAAGGTTAAGCTCGGCTCTTCAGCGTATGGAAAGCTGCTTTCACTTGAGCTTTCATTGCCTGATTCAGAATCAGAATGTTCTTCTTTAAGCACTTCTGGTTGACTACTATCACTCCCATTACAGCCTGTTAATGCTAAAGCGATACACAAGCTAAGTAATCTTTTCTTATTCATTTTTACTCTCTTTTTTGTTGTTTTTTAGTACTTGATATTAAAGAGGGATAACTTTTTAACATGAATAATATATATTGTATACAGTTTGTTTTTTCTTTTGACTTTCCAGCATATCTTTTGTTGCTTACACAAGGTTGAATTGTTGTTGAGAAATAAAGGTATTTTTAAATGGGGTATTAAAGCTGAAGCAGAATGTATATGGGCTGTTTCATTGTTGAGAAAATATGTACTTTCTATGAAAGCTCTTAATGAAAGACTCTTAATAGAAAGCACATAATTTTCAGGTCTAGTCTGATAAGTTATATGAAAAGCTTGATTACTCCAGCCACACTTAATGTAACTAAAATACTCACAAGCGTGCCTAGCATCACATATTCAGTGAGCTTTCTGTCTTTACTTGCGGTTAAATCGCCAAAACGAAATACAGATTTAGCCGCTAAAATAAAGCCAACAGCCGCCCAGCTATCAATAAGAATACAAGTTAGTAAAAGCACTCGCTCAAGTTGCCCGATTAAATTCCCCGCTTGCGGTAAGCTCTCTTCTTCATTTCCCATGTATGCCCAGCGCTCAAGTAGCATTCTGATCATCACAGAGGCAGGGGTCAGTATCAATAAATAGCCAAGCCCAATGATGAGGTTACTTGGTATGCTTATGAATAAAAGTAACTGATCACTTATATGGAGTGGCTCAGATAAATTAAAGGTTATGAGTAAAATGACTAACAAATGCGCGAGTTGGTCGAGCAAAAACGGTATCACTCCCTTACTCGAATATGATTTACCGATATCAATTAAATAGTGGCTAACAGTCAAAAGCGTCGCATAACCAAAAGCTGCACCATTAACCCCAAAGTCATAGTTGTGTTGCCATACTGCCAGTGCAATAAAGGCTAGTACACCATGCACTAAACTATGCCAAACGACTTTAGTTGATTTAAAGTGCCGATTATTTCTGTCATGCACCCAACTCATGGGTTGCAGATAAAAATCGGCGATAACATGACCAATGACCAGCCATAATAAAAGTGTTTGCCATTCAGCCATATTACGTCTCCTTGCTGAAAATATAAGACTCGCTCAATGTGATAAACGCATCAATTAAGGTGTAGTTGGCTAAATTCAGCAATTTTGTCACATTCGCCCGGCTTGTATTGAGTTGTTCTGCAAGCTGCGCATGCTCAGGTTTATTTTGTTGTAGATATAAAAGTAGTGCTTGGGCTTGTTTACGGCTTAATTTACCCAGCAATAGATCTATAAATTGAATATTCAGTAAAAAGCTCTCGTCGCAGACATTGTTATAGACGAAGCGTTGATGCTTGATATTATCAAGACCATGGCCGGCTTTTACCAGCGCTTCACCCGTTGCGGTGGCAAGCCCCCCTTGTGATAACTTAATTTGTCCTTGGGCGAGACTCACTTTTACTTCTAAACCTTGTTGTATAAAGAATAGCCTTATCGCAATGGCCTGTTTGAATAAGGCTTTTGCTTCTGGTAGCGCTATTTGAAAGCTATCACCACGGAAAATATGAAACTCTGCGCCAAATTCTGCTCTTAAAGCGCTCAGGTAATACTTTAATTGAGCAAGTAATTGCTCATACTGACTTTGAGTGAGCGATTGTGAACTCACAATGTCGGCGGTGATCACACCCATATAGTTTTCTTGTGAAATCGGCATAATAAGTAACTAAATTGAGTAACTTGATTTAATGTAACTTAATTTGGTTACTTGTTCAAATGTAACCGTTTTGGGTTACTCTTTGGTGTTCAATTTAACTGACACCACACGGAGTTTAAAGTTGGTTATTCGCTTCAAGTACCCACACGTTCACAATGGGGTTCTCTTTTTTATAGCTGATTTTGATATCGAGGAGTTGCCCTGAGACCTGCTCATTGACTGTCATTTTACTTTTCGAGAGAAAATAAAATCCATCGTTAAATGACAAGGTACTGTTATTTTCAATGGCGATACCTTTGATTTTAGCTAACTCTATTAAGGCGTCTTTAATAGCTAACTCTATGGCTGTACTGAGTAATAAATCTGACGAGATAGCTCCACCATGACCAAAACTACCTTGGATCAAACTGCGGTCTTGGTAAACAGCTTGAGATTGCCAATTATCTTCTAATTCGATTGAGTTTATGGGCAATACAAAATTACCGATCAACGTGCCATGATACTCACAGAGTTCATTTAAAATCATACCATGATGCTGGTCCGCCTTTGCTTTCACATTACTTTGCTGATTGAAACTGACAGTGTGTCGATTTGAGTTGGTGTCCGAAGATTGACTGATAAATTCTGTTGCATGTACTTGGCTATTACTCAGTAGATTAGCGATTAAGTTGGCATTTTGTTGCGCCATTGAAAGTTGCTGATGCGGTGTGCTGGTATAAAAGCTTACGCCAGTAATGGTGTTTGCTTGCTCATCACATAGCCATGTTGGATTACATTGCTTAAATTGGCACGTGGATAAACTCGTGAGGGTTTGCTGTTGGCTCAAGGCAAATGCATCTTGCTCTAATGTTGCGTAACTATAAATAACTCCTTGATAGAAAAACTCGGGCATAAAACGCACTGTGTTTCCTGAAGGTAACTTCAGCTTAGCAGTGCTTGCGAGTTGCTTGGCATCTATCTCTGTTATAGCGAATTGATGGTGGTTTTGTAATTTGACTAAGGCCGCTTTTCTACTGCCAGCGACATTAACTCTACCTAGGCTGTCATACTTTGCTGCTGCACCAATGAATCCAATGGTTTGATTATGAACCGGTTTGATAAACCAGTGGGGCGCACGATTGGTCTGTTGTTTTTTTAGCCCTAAAGTGGTGTTACAACCTGAGGTAGATGCAAGTGTGATAAGTAAAAGGGTAAAAGAAAAGAGATTAAACTTCATTGTGCTATTTGTCCTTAAAAAGCAGCATAAAACGTATTTTAATTAGGACATATTAAACATGAATGACTGCTAATCGCAAATTTCTGTTGAACTGTCAGTTTGAGCTTGTTGTTCGGCTTCTAACTTGGCACGTTCAGCTTTAGAAATGTACTTTGGTTTATTGCTCTTATGCAATTTTTCATTTGCTTTTTTGTCTTTCTTCTTTAGTTTTTCGTAGATTTTCTTACGTCTATTCATAGTAGGGGCGTATGAAGCCAATCTCGTTAAATTAATGAAGCGCTATTTTAATACCAACCCTCAATAATACTCAATCATTTTGAGGGACTAAAACTAACGCTAGCTTTGTTAAAAGTTTCTTATTTAGAATAACTAAACAGCAAAATTTTTGCCGTGCTATCGAGCAGTTTTCCTTGCCTCAAAAAGAGCGCTTAATTAAGAGGGCTGGTATAACTGTTTTTCAATAGGCAAAAAAGCAACAAGTACTTTCTTATTGTACTAGCACAACGAATATAATTGTATACAATGTGCAAAGTGAGCTGGATAATAAAAAACATTAATATTCACGTGCAATAAAACTAGGATATTGATGAGAATACCTTGGAGCCAAATATGATCAAACAAACCCTAACTGCACTTGCCGTTTGTGCAGTACTCGCCGGTTGCTCTACTGAAACAACACAAAAAACAAAGTCAGTAGCAGCACAACAAGCTCAAGTAAGTCGAGCTGAAGTTGACAGTGTGGTAAATACCTATACGAAAAACTTCATCAATCATCAGCCTGCTTTAGCAACGTCTTTAAAACTAGATAGCAATGAGTTTGGTCAATACGCAGATCGTTTACCAAATTACTCATTGGTAGGCATGCAAGCCCTGCAAATAGATATGCATGAAGCGGCGGAGCAACTTAACGCATTGCAGAGTAAAAACCTCTCAGAAAAAGACCGCTTACATGTTGCCGTAAATGAAGTGATTGCGCGTTATTATGCGGGCGATAAGCAGTTCAGTGGTGGTTATATTGATACGTGGGGCGGGCATCTACCGTATGTAGTAAATCAAATTTCAGGGCCATTAATTGATATTCCAAATATATTAAAAGATCAACATGGCATTACGTCAGAAAAAGATGCGACAGATTATCTTAAGCGTTTGTCTGCGTTTGCAATTCTAACAGAGCAGGTACGTAGCAAAGTGGCAGATGATGCTAGCAAAGGCATTATCTTACCTAAACCACTTTTCCCAAACACCTTAAGATATTTAAATAATTTCACAGCGCCAGATGCATCAGAACACCCATTGGTGAGTAGTTTTGCTGAGAAACTTAATGAGCTCAAAACGCTTGATGATAAAACCAAAGCAGTTTTAGTTAAAAAAGCCGCGAATATTGTGGAGTCTGAGATTTACCCAGCTTTTGCAAAAGTAAGTAAAGATATGCAAGCCCTTGAGGCAATTGCGCCGACAAAAGTCGGTATTTGGGCACAGCCAAACGGTGAAGCATTTTATCAACATGAGATCACCTATTTAGCCGACTCAAGCATGACAGCAGAAGAAATTCATAATGTGGGTTTGGCTGAAGTTAAACGAATTTCGGAGCAAATGGATGCAATTTTAACTGCAAATGGCTACATAGAAGGCTCAGTTGGCGAGCGCATGCAAAAGCTAAGCGAAGAGCCGCGCTTCTTATTTGCTGACAGCGATGAAGGTCGCGAGGAACTATTAGCGTTTTTACGTGGTGAAATTAAAACCATAGAAGAGAAAGCGCTCAACCTATTCTCATCTTTGCCACCTCAAGCGGTTGAAGTAAAACGCATTCCTAAAGCCGTTGAAGCCGGAGCACCAGGTGGTTATTACAATGCCCCATCACTAGATGGTAGTCGCCCGGGTATTTTTGCGATTAATCTAAAAGACATGAAAGCAGTCCCTAGCTTTGGCTTAAAAACATTGACTTATCATGAAGCTGTACCAGGCCATCACTTCCAAATAGCGTTAAATATGTTGCAAACAGATATTGGCTTAATGCGTCAAAATGCATCATTTAATGGCTTTATTGAGGGTTGGGCTCTGTATTCTGAGCTAGTCGCTTACGAGATGGGCATGTACGAAAACGACCCATTTGGTGATTTGGGCCGTCTTCAAGCTGAAGCATACCGCGCAGCGCGTTTAGTGGTTGATACCGGTCTACACCACAAGCGATGGACGCGTCAGCAAGCAATCGAATACTTCGCTCAAGCGACGGGCTCAGCCATGAGTGATGTGGTATCGGCAATAGACCGTTATATCGCATGGCCGGGTCAGGCTTTGGGTTATAAGCTAGGCATGATAAAGCTTGTTGAATTACGCGATAAAGCAAAAGCAGAGCTTGTTGAGAAGTTTGATATTAAAGCATTTCATGATTTGATTTTGCTTAAAGGTGCACGCCCACTGGCCATTGTTGAAAGTGATGTTGATGCTTGGATAAAAGTACAAAACTCTAAAAGCTAAAGAAAAGTCAGTATATTTGTGATCAAAAATGGCCACGTAAGTGGCCATGGTCTCTCAGTTTTGGTTCAACTTACCAAAAAACTTTAGTCACTCGCATAGTTCCACCATCTGCTGCACAACGTGCACCTATAGAGCGATCATAAGTTGAAGAAATTTCAAACCATAATTGTTTGCTATTATTGTCTAAACACTGGAAATGATAATAGCGAAAATTTTCTATACTTGAACCTCTAGCATCTGTGGTTGCGCTAAAAGAGAACGTGCTTGCTGCAATCAATGCAGTTAAAATTAGTTTTTTCATTTTAGTATCCTTCATTTTTAGTTTTTTTCCTTTCACATCTGACAAATTCATTGTGGTTATTAAATTATCAGTATGAACAAAATTAATACTACTTGCATGAAGGGGGTCTGTCTATATCTAGAGTAATCTCTGATTAAAATGCACCATTTTCTTTTAGAAGTTGATAAATTGATTCAGCCATTGTTTTGTAGCCAGCCTTATTAAAGTGAATATAATCAGATTTCATGGATGGTTTTTTCATTAATTTAGAAATTAATCTAGGCTCAAATACAACTTGGTGTTTGTCTGCTAGGGCTTGATAAAGCGGCGCGGAGCTTGAGAAAAGACTTTTTTGAGGTACACCGATGAGCACAACTTCTACGCCGTAGCTTTTTGCTATTTCGATCATGTCATTAAGGTTTGCTTGTGTTTCATCAAGGTTTTTATTTTGTAAAATATCGTTACCGCCTTCTAATAAAATAACCAGTGTTGGAGCATGCTGCTCAATGACATCGGCAAATCGATTTAGTCCCTCACTGGTTGTTTCTCCAGATATCCCCGCGTTGATTACTTTCACACCAGAGAGCGATTCAAGCACGCTTGGGTAGCTATGTTGCTTCGACACGCCAACACCTTGCGTTAAGCTGTCACCAAAGGCCAGAATAACATTATGTTGCTGTAAACGGGTTAGCTTAGGGGCATCACTGCATCCTGTTAAAAAGAAAATGAAAAGTAAGCTGAGTATTTTGAAAAGTTGCATACTTAGACCTTAGATGAGATAAAATTGCTTTGAACAAGATACACAAAATAAACCATTGAAAAGAATATAAAGTACTGTTTTAAGGAGCAACAATTGGACTACGTTGTTCACCTATTGAAAGGTGTTAAACGTAGTGGGCTTTTTCGTTTTTTGCTCTTTAAATTTAAGTAGGTTAAAACGTTGGTTAATACCAAATAGCAGAGAAAGGAAAAATAAGCAGAAAAACAACATCACACTATAGATGTTATCTTCAATCATATTGAATACCAATAAAGCCAAAAAACAAAACGCAGCTAAAAAATATGAGCTTGGTTTAAAGACTTGCTTTGCCATTTAAATGAGACGTCCTATTAAAAAGTTTATTAAGAATCATTATCAAGTTCCTAAATCTGCATCTGATATTTAGAACTTGCAACTATTGTCGTTAGAATACATATAAAAACATCCTTTATTATTAATTTTTAATGATACAGACGGCGCATTGATAAAAATGTTTCTACTATCAAAACGTACGGGATCAACTCACCGTATAGCAAGATGACTCAACTTGTGAGACTTGCCGTAAAGGCATAACTTAAACGTTAGAACAATAAAAAAGGCGACAATAAATGAAGGGCTACATACCAATTGCACTGTCATCGTTATTAAGCTTGGTTGCGACAACTGTGAATGCAAACACGCAAATAGATTACATCGATCAACAAAAACTTCATGACATCAATAAAGCTGTATCGGCTGCCAATATTAAAAAAGATATCAAAAAGCTTGTCAGCTTTGGTACACGCCATACATTATCAGAGACAAAGTCTGACACTCGCGGCATTGGCGCTGCTAGGCGCTGGATAAAGGCTGAGTTTGAAGTTATTTCCAAAGCCTGTGGTGGCTGCTTAGAAGTGTATTACCAATCAGATGTTATTAGCGGTGAAAAGCGCATACCTAACTCAACTGAAGTTGTGAGTGTGATTGCCATACAACGAGGGCAAACAGACCCCAACCGTTATGTGATGATGTCAGGTGACATTGATTCGCGTATTACTGACGTGATGAACTTCACCGATGATGCACCGGGTGCAAACGACAATGCATCGGGTTTGGCTGGCACGCTAGAGGCCGCGCGCGTACTGAGCAAATACAAGTTTAATGGCAGTATTGTCTATGCCGCACTGGCGGGTGAAGAGCAAGGCTTGTTCGGTGGCAAGATCATGGCAAAGCAAGCAAAGGCAGATGGCTGGCGATTAAAAGCTGTGCTGAACAATGACATGATCGGCAATATCGAAGGTGTGAACGGGGTGATTAATAACACCACAGCACGCATATTTGCTGAAGGCACCCGACAAACAGAAAATGAAGACGACATTCGCAACCGACGTTTTCGTGGTGGTGAAGTTGATTCGCCAAGTCGCAATCTGGCTCGTTACATAGATTGGATGGCCGACCTTTATATTCCAAATCTGGATACCATGGTGGTGTATCGTTTAGATAGATTCCGCCGTGGCGGACATCATCGGCCATTTAATGATTTAGGTTTTCCGGGTGTGCGCATCATGGAAACCAACGAAAACTATAACCGACAACATCAAGATTTACGCACCGAAAACGGCATTGTCTATGGCGACACCATTGATGGAGTAAACTTTGATTATGCTGCCAAGTTGACTGCGCTCAACGCTGTTTCACTTGCAGGTATGGCATGGGCACCGACGCCACCAGCAAAAGTCAGTATCAAGGGGGCTGTTTCACCAGACACTTCACTGTCGTGGCAACTTGCAGACAAAAAAGAAAACCCACAGCTAGCAGGTTATAAAATCTATTGGCGACTGACTGACGCACCACAGTGGCAATACAGTAGGTTTGTCGGCAAAGTCGACAGCTATACGCTGAAAAATGTGGTGATTGATAATTACTTCTTTGGTGTTGCCAGTGTTAGCAAAGACGGGTTTGAAAGCCCAGTGGTGTTCCCTGGTCATGCTGGAGATTTTGGGGACTGAAGTATGTACTGATAGTGGCTATGAAGAACAATACAAAGCTAGTTATGCTTCAGTCATAAATAAAAAAGCCTCAGTCATGACTGAGGCTTTTTAGTAAGAAAATGAACTTCTTTAGAAATTAGTGGCTGGCAGTCAGCGTTAAACCACTGTAAGCGTTGTAACCACGTAACATAATGTAGTAAGTGCCACCGGTACCCGAATTTAAGCTACAGCTTTCGGTATTTCCGTTACGGTAAGGACGACAGTCATAGGTCGAAGTTGTCGGTGCTTGACCTTTTCTAACATACAGATCTGCATCACCTGTGCCACCTGAGGTATTTACATTAAGCGTTACGCCCGCAGGAACATCAATGGTGTAAACTACTTGAGAGTTAGAAGCGCCAGACAGGTTGGTTTTAGGCACACCATTTTGCAAACAGCTTTCACCACAACTTGTGCCATCAGCAGTCTGAGCTTTCAACGATACACCAGAGAAAGCTCGATAACCATGAACCATGACATGCCAAGTACCCGCAGTTGGGTTATTTACAGTACACGTTTCTTCGTTACCATTTTTATATGGGCGACAGCTATAAGACGACTTCGAAGGTTTAGTACCTTGTTGGATGTATAAATCAGCATCACCAGAGCCCCCAGTCATGTTAAACGATACTTCTGCTTTGTTTGCTGGTACATCAAAAGTAAAGAATTGCTCTGAATTAGTCGCGCCAGAGAGTGATACTGCAACACCATCTTGAAGTTCATTGCTTGGTGGATCGACCGGATCAACAGGGCCTGTACCATTATCGCCATTCGGGATCTGTCCGTTGAAGTGACTCGATACTTGTGGCCAGATCAGGCTGATTTTAGCGCCTTTGTTGGTACAACCACCTAAATGGTGAAGGGCAATTACTTTATTTGTTTGAGCTGCTAAAACAGGAGAACCTGATGAACCACCAATGGTGTCACAGTAGTAACCTAAATCTGTGCCCGTTCCACGACCCGTTGCGTTTGCATCATTGACTGAACATAAGCCTGTCGCATCACGATCTGACTCAATTGATAACTCTTTAGGGTTACCTGAACCATGTTGAGGGATGTAAATTCGCTCGCCCTGTGTAGCATCACGCACATCAAGACCAAAGTAACCAAATGGTGCCGCTTTCGCGAAATCATTGATAGTAAATAGGGTGTAGTCTAGTGTGTAGTCAGTTTTAAGGAGATCTTTACCTGTTACTTTTACAACGGTTTCTAATGTTGAACCATTACATGAAGTATGCTGATAATTGAACCAAACTTCTGTGTTTGCAAGCTCTGCACTTGAATCTACACAGTGGTTGTTGGTAAACATGCGGTTGTCACTACCTACACGCCAACCTGTACATAAGCCTGCGCCGTTCATAAGCAGTCGAGCTACAGGGCGAGAACGCTCAAACTCAGTTGGGTTTGAATTCGCCCAGCATTGCACATCTTTTCGCTCCATTGCACCACAGGTTGAGTATATGCCCGTGTCAGTCTCAGCTGGCTGAACGAGTTCATTTTCAGTGCCATGATAGTAGCTGTCTATCTCAGCATTTAATGTATTCATTTCACTCTGTGCCAAAAGCGCATTACCCACATTGTTTCCAGGCGTATATTCAACAACGACTTTGTCCGCAGAGACAGACATAGCGTAGAAAGAAGACACGCCATCATCACCTTGCGCAGTCGTCGCTGCATTCATATTAAATTCTGTGTACTCGTAGCGCTCGCTGCCATCTTCTGAGCGAACCACCAACTTACCACCATTTTGCAGTTTGATATTTTTGAAGTGGAGTTTGATATAGCTTGCATTGGGATGCGAAACAGTTTGTGTGATCACAGACTGACCGTTCATGCTTGCCGTTGCAAACTGACTGCTAAGCGGCAAATTCAGTTTAGAGGCTTTACCAATTGTGGTTTTTTGCGCTTTTGAAGTGTATTTCATCATTTGCGCTTCGGTTAATGGTGCTTGCGCCAATGCAGAGGCAGAAGCAACGCCAAGAATTGGCAGTAACATTTTTAATTTCATTTTATAGTTTCCTTCAACTTTGTATTTTTATTGGTACTAAGTACCGGCGGTAAAACTAGCTTAGAAAACTTAATAGGTAAATTTAATGTTAATAATGTTTTAATATTAAGTTTTTAAAATTCCTTCAATTTAGAAATATAGATGGCTGCAAGGTTTCCTGAGTCTAAATTAGGCTTGTTTTTAAGTGTATGATTTTAAATGAATCAATTCTGTTATTTCGTTAATTAGCAAGGTTATTGCGTTTATTGAAATAAAAAATATTGCAGATGAAATTTTTTAATATTATGTTGGTGTACATACAAAAGTATTAGCTTTTTGAGGGTTCAACTTGGCTTGTAATGAGTGACCGAAAGCATCAAATAACTGAGTGCACACAGAGTTGTTGGGTAAGGACAGAGTTTATGTCGGCTTTTTATCGGGATATTCAGATACAGGTCAGGTTAAGGTTTTATAATCCCCGCACTTTTTCAACAACGACTATGATTAATAGATAAAAATAAGGTGTGAGTGATAGCGTGAAATCCATATTGGCATTTTTAGGCAATCGAAACTGGATGTTATGGGCATTATTGCTGGGGGTCGCAACCGGTTTGATATTTGGTGAGCGGGTGGCATTTTTGCAACCCATTGGTACCGGCTTCGTGAAGTTGATGCAAATAACCATATTTCCTTACATTGTTGTGAGCCTGATAGTAGGCCTTGGCAAATTTAATCCTGAACAAGTAAAAAGCATTTTAGTAAAAGCGGCGACTGTGATGGTGACTTTGTGGATCGTTGGTCTAGCCGCTATATGGTGCTTTACCTTAACTTTACCAAAGCACGATGCAGGTACGTTTTTCTCTCCTGCTCTGATCTCTCCGGCGACATCGATTGACTTTGTTGCACAGTATATTCCAGATAACCCTTTTGCCTCCTTAGCTGAAGGTAATGTACCGGCTATTGTGATTTTCTGTATTGCTTTAGGTATGTCACTGATTGCTAACAAACGAAAAAGCCAAGTCTTAGACTTTCTTGAAGTTGTAGGTCAAGGGCTGACCGTGATCTCTAAAAAAGTCATCGCTATTTTCCCTATCGGTATTTTTGCAATGAGTGCCAGTACAGCAGGTACATTAAGCGTTGAGCAATTACATAACTTGCAAGTATATTGGGTGTTGGTACTGTGCTTAGGCTTATATTTAATGCTGGTGTTATTGCCAATGTTAGTGGCGGCTGCAACGCCAATAAAATACAGAGATTTAATTTATGTGATGCGTAATGCCTGGATAACGGCTTTTAGTACAGGCAATGTATTTATTGTGCTGCCAGTGATCACCGAAGGGATTAAAGCCCACATGCGTAAAATCGGCCGCAATGATGAACAGTCAGATCATATTGCCGAGGTTTTGGTACCAATTGCATATACTTTCCCGAGTTTAGGTAAATTAACGACCCTGATATTTGTTATGTTCGCGGCTTGGTTAACGGGCAATCCCGTTAGTTTTAGCGATATTCCCAATGTGACGCTCTCGGCTATGTTGAGCTATTTTGCAAACGTACATATTGCGATCCCGTTTTTATTAGACAGCTTGCGGATCCCCGCTGACAGCTACCAACTCTATCTTTCAATGTCTGTATTGAGTGCCAAAGTTGTCTCGCCAACAACGGTGGTGTATATCTTTGCCTTTGTGCTGTTGAGTATATTTTATTGCCGTAAGCAGTTGCATTTTAAACGTTTAAGATCGGCATATTATGTGATTTTACCCTGCGCATTATTGCCTGCTTTTATGGTTGTCAGTTTTACCCTTAATACTCAACTGGCTGCGAGCAGCAAAGCAGCGAATGAAGTCATAGCGAACATGGTGGTGTCAGATAAAGTACCAGCACATGTGTTGAACCACGTACCAAAAGCTTATCAAAGCGGTGAATTGTCTTTAACTAATATTGACGTTATTAAGAGGCGCAACTTACTACGTATTGGCTATGTAGTCGATAACGTACCGTTTAGTTATTTCAATCAGAAAAATGAACTTGTAGGCTTTGACATTAGCCTGGCCCATAAATTAGCCAGTGACTTAGATGTTGAAGTCGAATTTATTCCATTTAAGAAATACCAATTGAGCGAATACCTTAATAAAGGATATTTCGATATTGCGATGTCGGGCCTCGAGATAAATGTCGCCGACTTAACAAAAGTGCGTTTCAGCCATAAGGTGTTAGAACTGCAATTGGCAATTTTAGCCAAAGACTATGAACTCGCGCGTTTTACAAGCATTGAGCAAATTAGAAATTCTGGAGATTTAAGCTTTGCACACATGGAATACGGCCCTTTATTAAAGCAGGTGAGCCAGCGTACCAGCTCAATTCAGTTTAAACAGCTGACCACTTTGCAAGATTACTTTAAATCGCCAGAGCAATTCGATGGTTTAGTCATTAGTGCAGAAGCTGGGTTTGCATGGAGTATGTTCTACCCTGAATATGGTGTAGTTGTGCCTGAAGGCGACATGCAAAAGTACCCGGTTGGTTTCGCTGTTGCAAAACGCAATTTAGATTTATTGAGTTATGTCGATGCTTGGTTGGCTATTCAACAAATCAATGGCAGCATTGATAATGCCTACAATTATTGGATTTTAGGGCAAGGAACCAAGTCAAAAGAAACCCGCTGGTCGGTACTTGATGATGTCATAGAGTCCGACGAGAAAAAGTAGCGAAGCTCCAAAAAGGTTTGAGAGCACGGATTAAAGCCGTGCTCTCGTTGTTTTAGCTCTCAACGGAACTGAGCAAATCGTTACTATCTAAACGGTAATATAAAAGAACAGCCAAGCTCCATGTCGATAATGAGAGAGCCGTTGCAAGCGCAGCACCAGTTAAACCAAATTTAGGAATAAATAACATATTGGCAATCACATTAATCGCAACGGCAATCACACCAAACCCCACAACTTGCTTACCTTGCCCAGTATATTGCAGCCAAGTGGCAGTGATCGCCGCAACAGCCGTTATCGCATAACTTGGAATTAAAATCAGTAGAGCATTTTTCGCATCAGAATAGTCTGTACCGAACAGCTTCAATAAGTCATCAGAGATAAACCAAAGTAATGAACCGACTACAGTGGTCATGACTAGAGTAATAAACCTTGCTTTACCAAAAAGTTTGTTAGCTAAATCTGGACTATTATCAAGTTGCCTGCCAATAAGTGGCAGAAATAAACTCGCAATTGTAACCTGCGTCACAGGAATGATATGCGCAAGGGTATTGGCTGCAGAAAAATGCCCAACATCGTGCTCATTTGCCAACCATTCAAGCATTAATAAATCAGTTTGATTTAACATCAGTGCCACCAGCATAGCTAACATCATAGGAATTGATTGTTTAAGCAGTGCCTTGTCAGGAGTGGCGGACTCAAAAGGCGTAAGAGTAATGATATTCTTTTGAAATAATAACCATATTTGCCATACCACAATGACAATCACGATCATGAACCCCGCAAAAATGACAAGCTCAACACTGAGCTCAATATAAAAGTACGCTAACGCTAGTACTGCGCATGTTTTTAAAAGAGGGAGAGCAACACGCCATGGTAAATTAGAAAAAGCCAGTAGTTTGGCGCTTTGCAGTACTCGGCTTAGTAGAGCACCCAGCGCAATTATGGGGACTGCTACAATCATTAAAGATAGGGCATGGTGACCATCAGCATCGAAATGAATAACGTGGAAATAACTTAAAAACCAAATCAGTGAGATAATAAAAATTGAAATGATAAACGCACGTTTTATATAGCAAGCTAAATACGCTGATACCGCTGAGTTATCTTTATTAGCGATATGCTTAGATAAAATTCGAGGGGCAAGTCTGTCACCACCAAGTAAAACTAATACTGATGCAAGCATAGTGATACTGTATGCGACTTTATAGTCACCATATTGATGTGCTTCTAAGTGCTGACTTAAGGTGACATTGAACCAATAATCAGCTGCATAACCAAAGATGATTGAGAAAACGAGTAGCCAGGTACCTCGGCTTAAATAGTTTTTTTGGTCTTCCACATTCTTACCCTAATTCGCGTTTTTTAATAAATTATCACCAAACTTTGAATAGAATGTGGAAGTAGACTGCCTGAGGTATTATTTAACACTCACACTTTGTATTTTAATGTAAGCTTCACCACCTTTAGCATCGATCAAATCTGGGACAAAATACAGCGCAGAGACATGCTCTGTAATAATGCCTTTATCGATTGAAGAAGCGGGTGTCCAGCTCGGTCGTTGAAAATCATTTAGGGTGACCGTTTGAGTCGTCCAAGTACTGGCTGCAGGTAAAACAGTTTGGTAATGCGCATATGTTTTATCACCTTCTCCCCCATAGTCTTTTTGCGATAACTTGATGACCATGTCTTTATCACTTTGATAGGTCAGAGTAATACTAGCCAGCTCAGGCAACTGCTTACTTGGGAGGTCGTAAATGAGCTCAACCCAAGAGTTGTTTAGCTTATCTACTCGAGGAACTCGTTTAAATGCAATTTCTACACGCTCCGAATTAACTAAAGGGCCATTCAAAATAGCTTGGCTACCGTGCGGATCGGTTGCATAACGCCATTGTGTTTCATCCAGTTTGGCTGAATTGGTAGCTTGGCAGCCGAGTAAAAAAACAGAGAGTATGGCGCCTATGCCGAGAGATAATTTATTCATGAGAGTGTCCCTTTATGATTGCTGATGTCACGATAAAGGTGAGGTGATATAAAAAGCAAAAGGATCAGACAAGCTGAAAAGAGCTTATATGAAGGTTTTGAAAGCCATTGCACTGTTATAGCCAGTTAAAAACACTAAATTGGTGCAATACAAAAATGGCAGTGAATTTTTCTCAATAAAATCAGAGCGAAAAATATGGTCTAGGAGTTGCTTATGAGTTGTCGGATAATTTTAAAAGTGACTTTATTATGACAGCGGCATTATGTTACCAAAACACAGCTTCTCTGCATTTTTTACCGGCTCAAATACGCATAGGTGGGCTTGATGAGCGACAAGTTATCAAGCTTTTGAAAGAGCATATTATTGATATGTATGCAACCTCACCAGAAGAGTGTGTGCATACACTTAATATTAATGCACTACAAAGTGAGACCATTAAATTTTGGAGTGCATGGCGCGGTGATGAAGCCGTAGGGTGTGTCGCAATTAAATATTTATCACCTTATCACTGTGAAATAAAATCAATGCGCACCAGCAACCAAGCAAGAGGCACAGGAGTGGGTCGTCAATTGCTCGAGCATGTTATTAAGTATGCCAAGCTCAATGGTGTAAAACGTCTCAGCCTAGAAACCGGCACCATGGATTTCTTTGCACCCGCTCGTAAATTGTATAGCCAAAATGGTTTTGAACCATGCGGACCATTTGGAGATTATGAGGTTGACCCGCATTCATGTTTTATGACTTTGATCCTCTAACAAAGAAGGTCTGCACCTAAATGTAATATATCTGAAATAAATCTGTAGTAATGTCAGAGCCTTAAACGTTGAAGCAAACTATCAATAAGCTTGCTTAGGTGGCGGCAAAGTCAGGTTAGGGAAAAGTGCCGAAATTCAGATATAAATTCAAAGCATTCAGTATTGCGCTGGCAGGGATGCTGATCGTCATCGCTCTACTTTACCCAAGAGAAACAGCCAATAAAAAGCAAGCTTTGCTCACTCAGGTACAGTCTGACTTTAATTGGCTATTGCGAGATTTAAACCAGCAGCTCGAGCTACTAAATCACTTCTTTACAGAGCACGATGACTTAGATGCGGCTTGCACTGAGCAAACCTTATATGAGCTACGCCGCGCGCACTTTAAAATTCCCAACATTGCCGAAATGGGCATAGTGAACCCAAGCGGTGAATTAATTTGTACTAGTTGGAGCAAACTTGATACCCCTCTTAAAACCGCGGGGCCAAAGCCAGCTCGTTCGGCAGAGTTACGTTTCTTTGGGCCAATTCACACTAGCTTTATTGGCGAAGCTGCACTGGTTATCGCGAAAACCCGTACCGACGGCTATGAGATAAACGCACTGTTACCGCAATCCATATTAAATCGCCACCTAGATGACTTAGACAGACCTTATAATTACATTGTGATTGCTGACTCAAAATCGGGAGTGCCGATTTTTAAAGTTGGTGATTACAGCTTGCCCGTAGACAATCAGCTATTTCCTATAAATAAGCCAATTACGCTCGAAAGTAGCCTATTTGATGATGGTAAGTCGCACGTGTTGGTGGGTTCTCCCCTTGAGAATTTGTCATCCTTGTCGCTGTTGTTAGCCATCAATGAAGATGCGCTCTATAAAAAAGTCTATCAGCCATCAACGATCAGCTTAGTCATTTATGGGGTGACATTTTTACTGTTGTTTTTATTGGTTAAAAACTATCAAAAATATTATCAAAGCCGTAAAAGTCAGCTCAAAGATGTCATTTCACAAGGGCAAGTTACTAATTTCTATCAGTTCATTTGGGATACCAGAGCCCGGGGTTTTATCGGTGCAGAAACCTTAGTACGCTTAAATGATCCGGTTGAGGGCATGTTAACCCCCAACTTGTTTTTGGCAGATATTGAAGCCAACAACTTACTTAAAGAAATGACCTATGAAATCATAAAAACACTGATACTTGACGCCGAAGTGCTCACTCAACAGCATAAAATTAAAAAGGTGAATATCAATATCACTGGCGAGCATTTAAAAGACGTGCATTTTAAAGCTCTTATTTTAGAGTTAAATCAGCTTATTCCTTTTTTAGTACTAGAACTGACCGAAAATGAGCTGTTAGAGTTTGATAATCTGCAAATTATGCAAACTATTCAAGACTTTAAAGCCGAAGGTATTTTGTTGGCGATAGATGACTTTGGGACGGGCTATGCTGGCTTACAGTATTTAAAGTCGCTACCGCTAGATATCATAAAAATTGACCAAAGCTATGTGGCGGCCATTGGCACTGAATCACAACTTGCGACTATGTTAGATGCCCTCATTGAGCTTGCAAAAACCTTTAAAATTGATGTGGTGGCAGAAGGAGTTGAGACTCAAGCCCAAGCAGAGTACTTGATCGATAAAGGCGTGTATTTACATCAAGGGTGGAAATACCACAAAGCTTGTTTGCTCTGTGATATTCCCATTTGATAATAAGTTTATAGCTTTAGTCAAAGCTATAACGTCTTTTAACCTCAACAACTTCGATGACATACGACTTATACCATTTATCTCGACCTAACTGCTGCGCAACGGCATGTTGGCTGTCTTGGTGCCAGCGTCTTATGTCATCTTCGTTTAGTCAAGAATACCAATACTCAATAATACTCAATCATTTTAAGGGACTAAAACTGACGCTAACTTCGTTGAAAATTTCTTATTTAGAACAACTAAATCGCAAAATTTTCGCCTCGTTATCGACCAGTTTTCCTTGCCTTAAAATAGTTCGCTTAATTAAGATAATTGGTATGAGAAATCGCGACTTCTTGGCCGTCCTCTTGCACTGCTAAAAAGTCTTGGCAGTTATATTTTTCAAAAGCAAGTTCTCGCATCACGCTAACCATTTTCGAATAGTCTGAGTCTTGTTGATTGGCGATGGCCTTAAAAATAACGGCGTACATACTTGCTCCTATATACTAAATAAACGGCTTATAAATGTTTAGCTCTGAAATCTTGGTAGGCTGTAAGCGCTTTTGGCACCGATACCACCGGGTTCTCGCCATGGCCTGCACCTTGGCTAAAGCTGTACTGCCAAGTAAGGTTTTCAGGCGCACCTTGCTCTAAGACTTCAATTAAGCCATTAAAAGATCCTGTGATGATGCTGGGTTCTTCAGCCCCTAGGCTTAAATAAAAGAGTTTAGGCTTCCCAGCCAGTTGCTGAATGTCTTGTCGAAATTGCTCAACTACCACTGAATCGTCATACCAAGCAGCAGGGCTAAAAGCAAAGTAACCGTTAAATAAGTCAGGTTTGGTGACCATAGTATAAATAACAAAACTACCACCAGCAGAGTAACCACTTAAAATGCGCTCGCCACTGAGAGAATAATGTTTATGCATATAGGGCAGTACTTCGGTCTCTATAAATGACAAGAACAAGTCAGCTTTGCCAAATATCTCAGGGTCGTTATCGCTAGCAGGACGGGGCTCGATATTTACATCTCGACGCGCATAGGGCGGCACTAAATCTCGGTTACGGGTATTGGTCCAAAACTGATTCGGAATAGACACCAAAATTGCTTCGGGATAAGTTTTTTGCTCTGCAAACTCGTCGAGTACAGCGTCCCAACGGGCTAGGTTAAAGTTGCCGTCAGAGCGAATAATGAGGGGATATTGTTTATCGGCAGAATAATTTTCGGGCAAGCGGATAAATATTTTTCGAGATTCATTGAGCACCTGAGACTCTATCACGCGGTCTTCAAAGTCAGATATATAGTATTTGTTATATTGATAGGCTTTAAAACCTGAAAACCCCATTGCAGCGAATAAAGCGGTGCCTAATAGCCAAGATTTTTTATTTGATTTTATTTTTTTAAACATACTTTAAACATCCAAACCCTTGTTTCTGAATAGGTAACTTAATTTAAAACAACGAATATGAAAAGTAATCTGCGCATTCTTGTTAATCAAAATTGTAAGCAAAGATGTGAAAATGTTTCTTCACATTCCTTTCACAGCCAATCATAAATACTAAGCCCAGACATAAAAATAAACGGAGTTCACTATGGGCATCGCAATCAATTTAACGAACCTGACACACCATATTCCTGTTAATAAGGACTTAAACTTAGCATTACTTGAAAACGCATCATTGCAAATTAAAGCAACTGAACAAGTTGCCATCGTGGGCGCGTCAGGCAGTGGTAAAACGACTTTGTTGAGTATTCTGGCAGGTCTTGAGCCGCTGCAAAGTGGTGAATTGGCTTTTATCAAGCAGCAGGTAGCACTTAATTCGGGCGAGATAAATCAGCATAGTGGCTTTGTGTTCCAACAATTCCATCTAATTCCTGAGTTAGATGCATTGAATAATGTCGCACTGCCATTGAAATTAAAAGGCGATAAACAGGCATTTGAAAAAGCGCGCAATTGGTTGTCTAAAGTTGGTCTTGCTGAGCGTGCAGACTTTTCGGTCAGTAAGCTCAGTGGTGGTGAACAGCAGCGTGTTGCCATCGCGAGGGCTTTTGTCTCTGAGCCTGCGCTTATTTTTGCCGATGAACCAACGGGTAATCTTGATGAGCAAACCGCAGAGCATATCAGTCAATTAATGTTGAAATGTTGTCGCGAAACCAACGCGACTTTAGTGTTAATTACTCATAATCAAGCCTTAGCTGAACAGCTCGACACAGTTTATAAACTAGAGCATGGGAGGTTGCAGTTATGCTCGTAAATGCACTTTCAAATCTCATAGATAAACGCACGCCAGCGTCAGACAATGACTATTCTATTAAGTCATTATGGGCACTGTCTTGGCAATTTCATTGGCAGCAAACTCGCTCACGCGTCAATCTAGTTCAGTTACTCACACTGTTCATCTTATTCTTCTATCTGAGCTTCACCACACTGCTTGGCAATGGTGTACAAGGGTATTTAAAACAGAACTTGCAGCAACTGCTGGGTGCTGACTCTGTTGTACAAACATTTCAACCTTTAAACCAAGCTCAGCGTTCGGCATTTATTCAACATAGCCACGAGTTTAGTGAAACCCAAACCTATAATGTCACGCTGACTCATCAAGTTGCAGATAAACATTTGGCCCAATTAGTCAGATTAAAAGCAGTTGATGATAATTATCCAGTACTTGGCACGCTTGGTGTGAGTGAGGAGCAAGGATTAACTACAACAGAGTATACAAAAGGGCCGAACCAAGGTGAGATTTGGCTAGAGTCACGCTTAGCCGCAGCTTTATCACTAAAGGTCAATGATGAAATTAAAGTCGCTGGGCAAACCTTTATGTTCACTCATTATTTAATCTCAGAGCCTGACAGATTGAGTGAGGGACATAACAGTGATATGCGTGCCATGGTGCATTTAGCATCTATTAAAAAGTTAACAGAAGCCAACACATTAGAAGCCAAATCTTATCGATACTTAATGGCACATGATGAAACACAATTACAAAGCCTAGTTTCGGCCAGCGATGACATTGATGGCGCGACGCTCATCAGTCAAACATTAGGTAATCACCCTTTAGCTAAAAGCTGGCAGCGAGTCGAAAAGTTTATGGGCTTAGTGTCTGTGTTGTTGGTGATTTTGGCGAGTATCATTTTGGCTCTAAGCAATCAAAACGTCATTAAGCCATTACAAACCTTTAGCGCTATTTGTATGGCCAATGGTTTAGCAAAACAGGCCAGTAAATGGTTGGTTATTTTTGGGTGTTTATTTACGACTGTTATTACTTTAGTGCCAAGTGTTTTAATGGCTACAGCGACCACTTATTTTGCGGTGCAATGGTTAGAAAACTACCAAATTGTGATAGCCCTTGATTGGCAATGGACGGCGCTGTTAGAGGTGATAGCTATAGCACTCAGTCTTTATATTGCACTCACTTTGCCTGCTTGGTATTCAGTATTAACCACACCAGTTAAGCGCTTATTGATGAGTTATCAAGCTCCAGAGCGTAAGCAATGGCTCACGAGTATGATGCCCCTCGTCGCTATTATTGCACTGATTGTATGGTACTCAGATAATTGGACTTTAACCGTCATGGTCGTCGGCACACTGGCGGCTTGCCTATTCGGTTTAGTTTTGTTGACTTGGTGTGTACTTGGCTTGGGCAAATGGGGGCTATCAAAGCGTGCTCAGCTATTTGGTTTTGCCCTATACCTTATGCAACAACGTATATATGTAAAAGGTGCGCAGATCATTGCCTTAGGTTTGAGTCTGACCTTGCTGCTATTATCACTGCGCATAACGCAAGATGTCACCAATGTATTGGAGCAACTTACCTTTAAAGACCAAGGCAATGTGGTGATAAGCCAAGTAACGAAGACTGAGCAACAGGCCTTAGCGCAGTTTTTAACCCAATACAAAGGGCAAATTAACTATATTGCGCCTTTTCAATACGCGCAGCTAACGCATATCAATCAAGTAAAGCTTAACGAAACAGGGCTGCAACCCAGTGAATCATCAGCGCGTTTAGAGCGACCCATTCGTCTGCACTGGCAAGCGCAAGTGCCAAGCAATAATGAAGTTGTATTGGGCAGTTGGCAAAGTGATCAAGTTCTTAAAGCAAATCAGTGGCCGGTCTCTATTGAAAGTGAAGTGTTTGAAGATATGCAATTTAAATTGGGTGATGTACTGAAAATGCGCATGGGAGAGCAAACTATAGAGTTGCATGTTGCCGCGAAACACGACTTTGTTTCGGGTGGCAGTAACACAACATTCTGGTTTGTGAGACAGAGTAATGATGCAGTCGCAAACGTTGAGACATTTTATATGGGAGATGCACAACTGAGTGATAAAGCGTTGGCAAATCTTGGCCAAGTTTGGCAAGCACACCCAAGCATGCGCATAATGTCGGTGGATGCTATGCTGGCTGATATACGTTTTTACATGAACTTTTTAATTATGATAGTGGTGATCTACAGTGCATTCATCGCACTTCTTACCAACTTACTTTTAGCAGCTGCAATTTCAGTGCACCAAAAGCAAGATAAAGCGCGCAACGGTTTATTGACTGTATTTGGTATAGATAAAATAAAGCAAAAATTACTGATATTTTATGAATGGACAATTATTACTTTGTTACCTGCATTAGTAGCCACCTTGTGTGTTTACTTGTCTATTGCTAGTTTTTATAAGTATGAGTTGGCTATGCCTTATCAAGCAAACTTTTTTGCCGTGTTAACGCAGGCTCTAATGATGGCAATAATCATCGCAATCACAGGTATTTTTATGTCTCTTAGGCAGTTAAAGTCACCAACTCGGGGGCTACTCGAAGAACAGTAATATTTTGTTAAGGTTTTTCTAAAAGTGGTGCTTGGCGAAAGCACCACTTTTGTGTGATAGTATGTTCCTAAAGGGTGGACTTAAAGCAAATAAGGGAAGAATTTAAGGTAAAATCGCATGCACAGATCTTGGGTTAATTGGGCAATTAAAACCATTGAAGCAGATTACACGCGCTCTGCCGATACACATTTAATTCGTTTAGATTTAGCGTCTCATCCTGATGTATTAATTTACCTAAAAGATGAAAGCACACATCCGACAGGTTCTCTTAAGCATCGTCTTGCACGTTCACTTTTTTTGTATGCTTTATGTAACGGTCATATCACTGAAAATACTCCTGTCATAGAGTCTTCATCCGGTAGCACTGCTGTTTCAGAAGCTTACTTTGCAAAGTTACTTGGTCTTGACTTTATTGCTGTGGTACCAAAGTCTACGGCAGAAGAAAAAATCAAACAGATTGAATTCTATGGTGGCCGCTGTCATTTAGTTGAACAAACAGACCAAATTTACAGCGAGTCTCAGCGTTTAGCCAATGAATTAAATGGCCATTATATGGATCAATTTACTTATGCCGAGCGTGCGACTGATTGGCGCGGTAATAACAACATTGCTGAAAGTATCTTTAAGCAAATGCAAGATGAGCCTCATCCTATACCAAGTTGGATAGTGATGAGCCCTGGTACTGGTGGTACTTCAGCGACGCTGGGCCGATATTTACGTTTTCAAAAATACGATACAAACTTGTTGGTTGTAGACCCTGAACACTCTGTGTTTTATGACTACTTTCAGACTCGTGACAACAGCATTACGCTCAGTCGAGGCAGTCGTATTGAAGGCATAGGCAGGCCGCGAGTTGAACCTTCTTTTATTGCTGGAGTAGTAGATGAGATGCAAAAAGTGCCAGATGCCGCCAGTATTGCCACCATGCATTGGCTCAGTAAAAAACTTGGTAAGCGTGTAGGGCCTTCATCAGGCACCAATATGTTTGGCGTGTTAAATAAAGTCTTAGAAATGCAGCAGCAGGGGCAGTCAGGTGCAATCGTGACGCTTTTGTGCGACAGTGGAGAAAGGTACTTAAATACATACCATGATGATCAGTGGATAGATAAGAACATTGGCGATTACAGCCAATTTAATGCCTTTTTGGCTCAATTTAATTAAAAATTAAAAATTAAAAATTAATAATAAGAAGTAAATAGATGCATTTAAGAATCGCGACTCAGGATGATATAAACGATTTATTATATTTAGAGCAAGCCGTCGTTGAAGCAGAAAGAGCTTACAACAGCCATATTAAAGCGAATGACGCGACATATTACGACTTACCTGCGCTCATAAGTGAAACAAACAGCCAAGTATTGGTGCTCGAGGAAAAAGACCAAATCATTGCGACTGGCTACATTCAGCTCAGAGCAAGTAAGCAATCTCTGTCTCATGAACAACATGGCTATCTTGGCTTTATGTATGTTGCACCAGATTTTCGTGGTCGAGGGTTAAACCGGCTTGTTATGGATGCGCTAATGGGCTGGGGGCGAGCACATGGTGTAGATATATTTTACTTAGATGTGTACGCTGGAAATCAAGCTGCAATTAATGCTTATCAAAAGCTAGGTTTTACACCTTCATTGGTTGAGATGAAACTTGAATGCGCATAACAAATTAGGGCGTGTATATTATTGATAACTTTGAGCAACTAAAGCTCAGGTTATGTAATTTCAGCACGCCCTAACCCATCTAGACTTTTACTTATTTAAAGGCTTGTCAGGCCAAAAATTGAAAATGACAGAGTAGCTACCGATCCAATCGCCAACATAGTGTATTCAGTTACCTTCTGTTGGTAGCGATTTTCATCACCTTTAGGTTCTAAAATAATCATTAAAATACCAGTAATGAAAAAAGCAAAAGAGTAGATAACGAGGATCGTTAAAAGCGTATCAGTAAACATGATGGCCTCAATGTATTAAGCACGAATAAAAAACGTTGTTTCATTGTGGATCACAACGAAAGCAGCACAGACCGCGCAATTCTATCTCAATGTTCATACCTCATCCATAAAATCTAACCTGACGATATCAAAATAAAATTCGACCTTTTCATATGCTTTGCATATAACGCCTTTAATCTAGGCTAATAAGAGATAAAAACAATGTTGATAATAGAATGCTTTTGTTACATTATCACAAAATCGGTTAGAGTAATTGTACGAATTTAAATTTTGGGGGAAGTAATGGTCTCACGTAGACAATTTACATTCAGTGCTGCGGCATTGGCTTTTTCGGGGTTAACCGTCAATATGATGGGCTGTCGCAGCAAAGAAGGCAATAGTGTGGCTTTGGCTGACATGCCGCTGTCATCAGGGTATGGCGATTTAGTTTCCGACAAAAATAATATCCTAGACTTGCCGCCAGGGTTTAGTTATCGAGTGATCTCACAACTCGGCGATAAAATGGATGATGGTATGCCAGTACCAGACAATGCAGATGGTATGGGGTGTATCAAATTAGATGAAGATCGTGTGGCTTTGGTTCGTAATCACGAGCTGGCTCAAAAGCACATAAAAAAGTCAGCTATGCCATGGCAGTCTTTTAAATCAAATAAAAGTTACGACAATTTAAAATCTGGTACAGCTTTACCAGGCGGCACCTCAACACTGGTTTACAACCTAAAAACGCAAACATTAGAAAAACAGTACATGAGCCTGATAGGTACAATCAGAAATTGTGCGGGCGGTACAACGCCTTGGGGCACCTGGCTAACGTGTGAAGAGTCAGTCGATCGTCCCGATGGCAACATCTCAAAAGACCATGGTTATATTTTTGAAGTACCCGCAGAGGCGAATGGGTTAGTAGAGCCAAAACCATTAGTCGCTATGGGTCGCTTCAACCATGAAGCGGCAGCTGTCGACCCAAGAACCGGCATTATTTATCTGACTGAAGACAGGGGTGATAGTCTACTTTATCGCTTTATTCCAAAGGTAAAAGGCCAGTTAAGTGAAGGGGGAACATTACAAGCCCTTGTCGTTAAGCAAAAGCCACAGTTTGATACTCGAAACTGGGCTGAAAACAGCATGGCATTGGGTGATTGGTTAGAGGTTGAATGGATCACGCTTTCAAACCCTGAAAGTCCCAATGATGATTTACGCGCGCAAGGTTATGAAGCGGGCGCAGCGCTGTTTGCGCGTGGTGAAGGTATTCATTTTGGCACTAATGAATTGTATTTCTGCTGTACCAATGGAGGGCAAAAACAATTTGGCCAAGTAATGCGTTATCAGCCATCAGCCTTTGAGGGCACAGCGCAAGAATCTCAGCACCCAGGTTTATTACAGCTATTTGTTGAGAGTACTGATGGTAGTCAGTATAACTTTGGTGACAACTTAACGGTGACTCCACAAGGCCATTTATTGGTGTGTGAAGATCAATACACCGATGTAACCCGAAACTTTTTAAGAGGCGTGACACCAAAAGGTGCAGTATATCCGTTTGCAAAACTTCACATTCAAACAGAGCCTGCAGGTGCGTGTTTCTCTCACGATGGAAAAACACTATTTGTAAATCTTTACTCACCGACCAAAACCCTCGCTATTACAGGCCCTTGGGAGCAGTTTTCTGCACAGAAAGGCTAACCGATTTTGATACCTGAAATCTTAGAATTTTAGGTGGGCTAAGGTCTTAAGGAAGCAATTTATTACAATTGCTTCCTTTCAATTATAAATTTGCGCCTGTTTAATAATCTGGCTTTTGATAGAGGTTGTTCCTGATATGGGTTTTTGTGTTAGCATCAAAATGTAGCTAACAGTCTAAAAGTTATCATTTTTTACTCTTGTTAGGTGACAAGCAATAAGGAAAATAGAGAAATATAACAATGAAGAATATTATTTCAGCCGTTGCACTGGGCGTGATCAGTGCTTTTTCAGCCAATGCGGCTGATGAGACTCGACTTTTAAGACAACCGACGCTTAGCGATTCTCATATCGGGTTTGTTTATGGTGGAGATGTCTGGGTGTCAGACCTCAAAGGTGAAAACCTTAAGCGAATTACAAGTACGCAAGCAGTTGAAACTGAACCACATTTATCACCTGATGGTGAGACTATTGCATTTAGCTCTAATCGAAACGGCCAGCAATCTGTCTATATTGTGCCTGTTGCGGGGGGAGAGCCAAAACGTCTCACTTGGCATGCAAACAATGCGTATGTAAGAGGCTGGACGCCAGATGGCAAAAAGGTGTTATTTGCTTCTTCTCGTGGTACCGCACCAAAGCGCTATGAGCGTTTATGGACCGTGTCTGTCGATGGCGGAGCACCAGAGCTTGTTACGCATCAATGGGGCTTCAATGGCGCATTTTCAAAAGACGGTGACAAACTCATTATTGACCGTATGAGTCGCTGGGATAGCGAGTGGCGTAACTACAAAGGCGGCCAGAATACCCCACTTGTGCTACTTGATTTAGAAACACAAGAAGAAACCCAACTACCTCACTTCGATACGTCAACAGATATTGAGCCGGTGTGGCTTAAAGGCAAAGTGTATTATTTGTCAGATAGAGATTGGATATCGAATATTTGGGAATATGACCCAAAAAGCAACAAAACCAAACAAATCACTAAATTTAAAGGTGGTGACATTAAGCAACTTGCCAGCAATGGTAAGCAATTAGCATTTGAAAAAGACGGCTATTTGTATACTTATAATGTAAAGCGCAAACGTGCTAAAAAGCTCGACATTAACATACAAGCCGACTTCCCATGGGCAGAAACTAAGTGGCAAAACGTTGCTAGCAGCGCTAAAAATGCCTCTTTATCGCCTTCTGGCAAACGCGCGTTATTCGAATCGCGTGGCGAAATATTCACAGTGCCTGTCGAGCATGGCTCAACGCGTAATTTAACCAAAGATCATAGTTCAGCCGATAGAGCGCCAATTTGGTCACCAAAAGGCGATAAAATTGCTTGGTTCTCTGATGAAGGTGAGCAAGGTTATAAATTAGTGTTACAAAACCAAGATGGTATGGGTGAGCGTAAAACCATTTCGATTGGTGAGTCGAAAATGGCCTGGGAACCACAGTGGTCACCGGATGGTAAGTATATTGCCTTTGTTGATGACGATGTGCGTTACCGTTTAGTCGATTTAGAATCTGAGACGATTAAAACCATTGATGTCGGCGGTAACAATTTAGAACGTGGTCGCACAGGTTTAACTTGGGCACCCGACTCAAAATGGTTAGCGTATGCCAAGCAAGCTGATAATGGCTTTAAACAAATCAAAGTTTGGTCTTTAGAAGAAGGGCAAAGCCGTGCCATAACAAACCGCATGGCTAATTCAGTTTCGCCTGCATGGGATCAAAGTGGTAAACATTTATTTTTCTTAGCCAGTACTGACTATGGTCTAGACAGTGGTTGGGCAAATACAAGCTCAATGTCGGCAGATCATGAGTATGCGCCTTACATTATCAATCTTGCCAAAGATCTAGATTCACCTTTTGCACTGCGAAGCGATGAAGAAAAGGTGAAAAAAGAAGCTAAGCCTGACGAAGGTAAAGCAGATACAGATACAGATAAAAAGGCTGATAAAGCGGCAAAAGCTGAGTCTTCAGATAAGCCAAAAGATGCGTCTAATAAAAAAGAAGGCAAAGACAAAAAGAAAGATGGCGTCGTTGTTAGCATAGACTTTGATAACATTGAACGTCGCATTATGCCACTACCTATGCCTGAAGGCCGTTACAGCGGTGTGATACATGGTCCAAAAGGCAGTGTGTTCTTTGCTAAACGTGCCGACAAAGGTTGGTCTTTCTCACTACATAAATACAGTGTTAAAAAGCGTAAGGCAAAGCCATATGTAAGCGGTATCAGTGATGTGAACATTTCTGCTGATACCAAAAAGCTCATAGTGAAAAAAGGCCGCAGTTGGCATGTGGTCGATGCAACTAAACCATCTGTAAAACTGGGTAAGCCACTTAAAGTTGATTTAGAAACGCGTTTAGACCGTCAAGCAGAATGGCGTCAAATGTTTGTTGAAGCATGGCGTTATCAACGTGACTACTTCTACGACCCTGATATGCATGGTCGTGATTGGGATGAAGTGTTTTCACGTTATGAGCCTTTGGTTGAGCATGTTAAACACCGCTCGGACTTAAATTACTTACTTGATATGGTTAACGGTGAGCTGTCTGTTGGTCACAGCTTTGTATTCGGTGGTGATATGCCAGATGTTGAAAAACGTCGAGCGGGCCTATTGGGTGCAGACTTAGTTCAAGATAACGGTTATTGGAAAATCGACCGAATTTATACCTCAGAAAGCTGGAACCCGAAACTAAAAGGTCCATTAGATCAGCCAAATCTAAAAGTAGCAGAGCAGCAATATATCGTTTCGATTAATGGCCAGCCGCTTACAGCAAACGATAACCCTTATGCGCTATTAGACGGCACCGCGGGTAAACAAACGACCTTGAAAGTAAACGACAAGCCAGACTATGAAGGGGCGCATCAAGTGATTGTTGAGCCGATTTCAAGTGAGTATGGCCTTCGTCAGCGTGCTTGGGTTGAAGACAACCGTCGCTTAGTTGATAAGTTGTCAGACGGCAAGCTTGCTTATGTGTGGGTGCCAAATACTTCAACACCTGGTTTTACGTCATTTAACCGTTACTTCTTTGCGCAACAAGACAAAATGGGCGCGGTGATCGATGAGCGCTTTAATGGTGGTGGTTTATTAGATGACTACATGGTTGATTTAATGAATCGCAAGCTGCGTGCTGCGATCACCAATGAAGTACCAAACGGCAAACCTATGCTATTACCTGCGGGTATAAAAGGGCCAAAAGCTCTGCTTATCAACGAGCTAGCTGGTTCGGGTGGTGACTACTTCCCATGGGCGTTTAGACAGCAAAAAGTGGGCAAGCTGATTGGTGCAACAACCTGGGGTGGGGTAGTGAAATCATCGGTGCATTATCCACTGGTTGATGGTGGCGCACTGACAGCACCAGATAATGCCGTGTTTGACCCTATCAACAATGAATGGGTAGGTGAAAACAAGGGGATCGCGCCTGATATTAAGGTGTATCAAGATGCACGTTCGCTTTCGCAAGGTAAAGACCCTCAGCTAGAGCGCGCAGTATCAGAGCTAATGAAAGAGCTTGAAGGCAAGTCGCCACTTAATATTAAGCCGCCTAAGTACTCAACCCCAGCGGTAAAACCATAAATCTAACTTTACGTAAATTGTAAATTAAAGCGGCTACTTCGCAGGAAATAGCCGCTTTTCTTTGCAAAGTTGCAAGTCAATTTACAAGTAAATGAGCTTTTAATTGTTACATTATCTCGCTATTATGTGGTTTTATCTTGTTTGTTTCTGATTTGTGACAAAATCATTAAACTATTTGCGCTATTAGTGCTCTAAGTGGGTTAATGCTGAACAAAGAGCATAATTAAAATAACAAAATAGGAAGTAAAAAAGTGTCGACAAGTGAAGTAGCTCAGCCGAGCAGCGGCGGTATCGTTGCATTTATTGAAAAGGCAGGTAAAAAAATACCCGATCCCATCATTATTTTTATGTGGTTTTTGGTATTCGTATTTGCCTTAACCGCATTAATAGGCGGTTTAACGTTCGAAACACAAAGCGCCGATGGCAGCGCCATAACCCATACCATCAAAAATATGACCGAAGCCGAACATGTTCGTTGGGTATTTGATAATGCTCTGCTGAATAACTGGCTCGGTTTTGGTGGTGGCGTATTAGGGGTCATCTTAATCGTGATGCTAGGTGTTGGGGTGGCCGAAAGCTCAGGCTTATTCAATGCCCTTATCAAGAAAATTGGTACGCGTTTAAATGAGAAATTTTTAGCGCCAGCGCTTATCTTTTTAGGGATCATGAGCTCAATCGCAACCGATGCGGGTTACCTTATTCTTATTCCTTTGGCTGGTCTCTTGTATGCCGGCCTTGGTAAAAACCCGATGATAGGTATGGCGGCTGCATTTGCCGGTGTATCAGCAGGGTTCAGTGCCAACTTAATTCCTGCAACGCCAGTGGATGTGATCATTGGTTTGAATGCACAAATTTTTGCTGAATCTCAAGGCATACCTTTCCAAGCGGCAGATGGCAGTGCGCTAACACCAGCAACCATGCATTACTACTTTATTTTTGTCTCGACCTTTATGCTGGTGGGTTTAGGTGCTTGGGTAACCAAAAAGTTCATCGAACCTAAGTTTAAAGACATGCCTTATGATCTGCCTGAAGGTATGGACTTGTCTGATTTCTCAGTGACTGAAGACGAGAAAAAAGGTCTTCGCGCCGCATTCTGGGGTTTGCTTGCTTCAATTGGTTTAGTCGTTTTGTTGGCGCTAGGACCGCTAGCTCCATACGAAAATGAAGCGGGTAAAACCGTGACGCCCTACCTAAATAATGTAATTTTGTTGATCACCTTTATTTTTACCTCAGTAGGTGCTGCTTTTGGTGTCGCAACAGGTAAATTTAAAAGCCTGATGGACGTAGTCAAAGCCATGGTAGCGCAAATGAATACCATGGGTTACATCTTAGTGCTTACCTTCTTCTGTTATAACTTCTTAGGCATTTTAGGTTACTCAGGCTTAGGTACATACATCACTTATCTAGGCGCAAGTGGTTTATCTGCAATGGGCCTACAAGATTCACCAATTATGTTGATCATCGGCTTTGTATTAACCACAGCGTTGATTAACCTATTCGTTGGTGGTTTAACATCAAAGTGGATGCTATTGGGGCCAATATTCGTACCTATGCTGTATGCAGTCAACCCAGCCATGACGCCAGAACTTGTCGCCGCTGCATATCGAGTTGCAGACTCATCAACAAATATCATCACTCCGATGATGACGTATGCCGGTGTTATTTTAGCGTTTATGCGTAAGTACAATAAAAATCTCAGTTTCGGTGATGTGATCACTATGATGATCCCTTACTCACTGACCTTCTTAGTGTGCTGGACTGGCTTATTAATCGCGTTCTTCGCGTTCAACATCCCGTTTGGGTTCTAAGTGCAGAATACACGTTGCGCAGCAAGGTTATTTCTGCGCAAGGTGAAGTAAGCCGTTTTATACACTGTGGAGAAGTACTCTGTAAGCGAGATTACTTTTGCGCAAGGTGAAATGAGCAAGTTTAACCGCTCTGACTAGTTTTTGTTGCGCAGCAAGATTACTTTTGCGCAAGGTTGACGAGTGTCCGGAACGTAGTTCCGCAGCGCGAGGAAGTGAGGGTATGGATACCCGAAGGGCAATGCTACAGGGAAGTAATACGGCTCGAATACTGCCTACTCTTTTAATTTTTTAGCAAGGCTAGCGCCGAGCGTGAGGCCCAGGATGGCCGAACCGGATCCAAGCTACAGGGACGTAATACAACACAATACTTTTCTTACAAAGAGTAGCGTTTTAACCTTAGTCTTAAAATCTCTCATTTGTCGCATTGATAACTTTAGCCAAATGGTGTCAGTGCTAATGAAAATATGCACCCATGAAGCTTCAACCCAAAGAGATTTAGATGTTTAGGACTAATTTCTTTGTTTGTTAGAAGGCGGCTCATGCGCGACCTTCCTCGGCCATATATATTACTGATAAAGCGTAGATTTATAACCAGTGGGCGTTATAAGATTAACTAAATCATGCATAGAAGAAAAACGCCATGAAACACATAAAAACCCATGCTAAATACCAAAAAGATCCTGAAAAAAAATCATCACATTACGTAAATTGGCAAGAGATAAGTACCAACGTAAAGTAAATTTAATTAAAAATGCTCCGCCGCTCGATAATCAACTTTCAAGGCTAATCGGTCGTGTCGAAGAAGAAGCGCGAATAGCGTTTACTAGAAGCTTTGCAGTCTATAAAGAGACACAAGCAGACAGTGATTTAGACTATGCACTGACCATGTTACGGCTAAGTAAAAATGCCACCGATGCAAAAGCCAAAGCTTATATGGCCAGCCCTAACCCCGTTGAAGTTGAGGTCAGTGAGTTTGCAGGCCCATTGCAATATAACACTTTTATCCCGCTTCGCAGGTGGCTCGAGAGTTTAACCCAGGCTTTGAGCTTTCGTGACCACGACATGGTGGCTTTATTACTTCAACACACCAGTGAAAAAGCCATAGTTGATAAAGACGATAGTTCCAAAATCTTTACGCGTTTAAAGGTTGACTATCTCAAAGGCATGTTGGATGACACCGCCCCTCATGAGCGCTTATGGCGTAATTTTGTCAATGCCTTTCCGCGAAGAGATGCCATAGATGCGTTTTACATCGACCCATACATGCCGTATTTCTACATTGCCATCGGAGATGAAAAAGGCTTCGAACAAGCCATGATAACGGCCACCCAAACCCATAAAAAGATGGCCCAACGTGTCAACTCAGTAACCCATTATGGATTTGAAGACTATCCGCCTGAGCTGCTCGGCGCAGCCAGTTTGGCTTTTGATAAACACGGTTGGACCTTAAAACATAAAAATGATTACTTACCCCCCATGTGGATATACAACCAATGGCAACTATAGGCCTTGTCTGGGGGAGTATTAAGGTATATTTTGAGTTAAGCACTCAACGTGTATTTTTTGCCAATGTTCGAGCCTTGATAAGGCTAAGCTTTGACCCGCGACAGGTGTGTTGATGGTTTTTATACGGGTGCCTTCTTCAAGGACCCGCATTTTCACTGCACCTTGGCAAAATTGTTTTGCATCGTACTCACTGCCAATGTTGAGTAAATCGGGGCGCTCAGAACGGCACAACATAGTAAATGAGCGTGTTTGATTGGCTGTTTGCGCTTGTTTATCGCAACTTGCTGCAAAATAACGATTAACACACCCTGATATCAGTAAGGTTAAACACCCAACGAGGAGTAAACGCAGCCAGTACATCACGACTGCTCGTCATGAATGAGATCATGTAAGCTCACCGCTAAACGGGCACCTATCCCAGTATCAGCAGCGCTTGTACTACAAGGAATTCGTAATGTTGAGCGATTAAGGTTCCAATCATACCCTAACCATCCGCCGCGCAAAATACCGTCGGGAGACTGCAAGCCAGTTCTGTGAGGTATTTGTGAGGGTACCCCTGTGTTGTATTCATAGGCATCATCCTCGACCCACTCGGCAAAATTACCAATCATGCCCACTAGACCAAATGCATTGGCTGGTTTTTGCTCTTCAAATGTTAAATTCCGATAATCATCTGCCTTAAATGGAACATTTTCACTCACCCAAGCTTTACTTAGGTCTGGTTCATCTCCCCAGTAATAAATCGAATTAGAGCCAGCTTTACAGGCATATTCCCATTCCATCTCACAGGGAAGGCGTAAGTTAAATGGCTTAAAGAGCATTGCTACTTCTTCTTTTGATATGACGTCGATACCAGCAGAAGGCGCATTATCACGATGGGCTTTTCGTCCGCCTACACTCTCCCATTGTGCTTGAGTGATGACAAACTCAGCCATAAAAAAAGGGGCGAGCTTAATGGGGTAGCTCTGTTCATAATCATTTTCATCTAAAGGCATACACGAACGCCCAAACTCATCAACAACCATTTGATAACGCTCAGGAGATAGCCCAACTTTATATTCCTCACAACCTGGGATTAAATGAAACACCATATTGGTCTTAATGTGTTTAAAACGAGCAATATTGAAAGTAAGGTTGGCACAACTAAAAGGCTCAATGGCAATAAATTCAAAATGTTCTGTAAGGTTGGTGGTGTTTAAAAGTGATGCGATGGCTGCCTGTTGCGCTTCCAAAGTGGCATTTTGCCATAAGCCAATATTGTCAATCAGTTGTATAGTAGGCTTGTCCATAAATTAGCAGTGTTATTTTATAATATGTTGAGTGTAATGATTCCATGTTTCACTGATAAAGCCAAGTGATCATTGCAAAGTTAGTTTTTTAGTTTATTTAATTTAATCAATTGATTATGGTTTTTAGGGTTGCTGTTCGCTGTGACGCTGATAATACGAGGCAAAAGATATAGAGCATTGTCTCGGCATCCCAGAATCTGTTACCTTAAATTTAATTTAGGGTTCATGTTTTATCGGTTGTGATTCAAACACTATTTTGTGCGATATAAAATCGTGCCTACAACACTGCAAACTACTCGAACTCAACTTGTAGGCTCGGCTTTATCCCGCGCTTTCTCTTTGGTTCTAAAACGCATCTACAAATCTCAATTTGGCGTAAATATTCAATTCATCCGCTTTGCAAATTCCTACACTGGCTCAGTAATTATTACTCAGGAAACGAAATTATGAGCTTACTGACCGTAAATAACTTGTTTGCCTCTGCAAAAAGTTACGACTTAACGCTGCAAAACCCAAGACCGACTTTTTCTATGACTATGTCGTTGAGTGTCGACAACCAGTCCGTATTACACATTTGCCGTAAATGGTTTGCTGTCGGGCAAGACCCAGTCGCAACCGAGACTCTAGCTTGGTCTGTCGCAAATGGGTTACAGCGTCTTGAGATGGCACAACCGAGTTTAAATGAAACAGGGCTGCTCTTTCATAAATCAGGAGAGGGGGAGTTTGTATTAAGCAGTCCGAAAACAAATTTACAACGTAAAACCAAAACTAATCGCTTTACGTACGAGCCTGCATCGTTGTTAAGCATCCCTTTTGAGGTGGCTAAGCGCTGGGATGCACTCAAAGCTGGTGAGGTGTTTTACTTTGATTATGTGGTACTCAAAGTTCAGGCACACACCAAAATAAAAGTGCAAGCCAGGATTGAAAACGATCAGCTTGTTGTCAAAGTCACGCCTGCTTCTTGGTTTTGGCGATTAGTGTTTGGTTCAACTCGATTTTATTTTGATAAAGACAAACCAGTACTCAGAAAAATCAACGGTTTAATTGAACCTAGAGACAAAAAACACAACGGAAAATATAAAGAGTACCTTGCTAACGTCGAGCTCGAGCAAGAACTAGATCTCAGTGCATTGGTAAAGCTATAAGGACATGAACATGACGAAAACGATTTTAATCACAGGCGGCACTCGAGGGATCGGCGCGCAACTTGTTGAGCAGTATTTACAAAAAAACTATCAAGTTATTGCCACTGGAAGTAATCCAAATTCAGTTGGCCAAGCCCGCAAGCTTAACCCTCAAGTACATTGGTTGGTCTGTGATTTATCAGTGCTCAGTGATGTTGAAACACTGGCAAATAAGCTCGAGGCTAAGAAATTAGACCTTGTTATTCACAATGCTGGGGTGCAACAACCCAGAAACTATGTATCGAGCGCCCTGTATGAAGTAACAGAGCAACAAGAAACGATGATTAATCTTACCTCGCCCATGTTGCTGACACGTTTACTATTTAAAAATGTACAAAGTGCTCAGGGGACTTGGGTATTTGTCACATCAGGCTTGGCCATTGCACCAAAACAAAGCTCGGCGGTGTATTGTGCTAATAAAGCGGGCTTACGGGTTTTTAGTAAGTCTTTACGAGCTCAGATCACTCAAAACAATCAGCAAGTCCGCGTTTGTGAGGCTATTTTACCTTTGGTCGATACAGATATGACAAGAGGGCGTGGTAGGGGGAAAATCTCTCCAGAGCAAGCTGCACAAGAAATAATGATGGGTATTGAACGTCACGAAAAAGAAATCAGAGTGGGTAAAACCAAATGGTTGATGCGCCTGAGACGCTTGTTTCCCAACCTTGCTGAAAGTGTCATGTTGAGGGCGTAATTATGCGTAAGAATAATCAAAGTATCGCAACCAAGGTGCTGTCTTGGCTAAAACGAAATGGCAGTAAACCTAAAGCAGTGCCTATGCTTGCAGGCCTCTCGATTGGCGACTTTTTTATACCTGCGTTACCGACGCAAACCTCAGTGATTTTGCTCGCTTGGTTGCAACCTCAACAACGGGTGTTTATCGCTTTGCTATTTGCAATGGCAGCAGTTATAGGTAGTGGCATCTTGATTGGTTTAAGCTTGTTGCTCGAGAGCTTTATTCAGGCATCTATTCCAAGCGAGCAATCAGATTTTTATGCAAAGTGGTTACAGCTAAAAGCCTGGATAAACGATTATGGCTTGCTGGCCTTGTTTGCCATGTCTGTGTTTCCAACACCGCCACGAAGTTTAGTGGTATTAAGTATTTTGTCAGGGCTGTCAGGTTTGGCCATCATGATAACGGTCTTTTTAGGTAAATTACTTTGGTTCTCATTGGTGGTGTTTATCGTCACAAGCGCGCCAAATTGGTTGATGTCATTACCTTGGCTTGGTAAAAAACTACAACCTATCTTAACGCGCTAGGAGTTTTAAAATGAGTGCATCTGCGAGCAAAAATGCGGCTTTTGCAAGCCAAGCTATGATGGATATATTACGTGCAGGTGCAAAACTGAACGGGTTTGCCATTGAACCTTCTGTCAAAGCGGTAAACCAAAGCAAAGTACCTATTACTTCTAAACGAGCTTTACTACAGGCTTTTGTTGATAAGTATGGAATCGAGAATATTTTAAAGTTGGGGCAAGGTGTGTCTCAACTTTTACATACACCGCTGAGTATGGCTTTGTTAGTCGGCTCAGAGCCACAAAGTTTATTATCTAAATGGCATCGACTTGAGCGCTATGTGCATGCTTTGCATTACACTGAAAGCGATTTCAGCCAAGGTCAAATTAATATAAAGCACCTTTCAAGAGGCGAGGAGCTGCCAAGTTTGGTCGAAGATTTAGCCGTGATGAGTGTGTTATGTGCACTGTTATCTTACTGTGGCGCCAGCAAAATAACCTTGTCTGGTCAGGCTGACAGCGAAACTTTATTGTTTGATTTTGAGACACAGACAACTTTGTGCGAGTCGATACAAGCTTGTTCTAGTTGGGTGATCCGTTATGAGCCTTGTGCTCGCCATAAACAAAATAGTCTGCCTCTATTTGCAAATGAAGACGAACAAGCTTTATTAGCCAGTTGGCAGAGCAAAGTCGAACAAGCGATTATCGCAACAGGATTTGTTGAAACTACTATTGATAAAGTCGCCATGCAGCTTTGTGTTTCAGCGCGCAGCTTACAACGGCACTTGCAGCAAGAAAACCTGAAGTTTGCGCAATTATTGCAACAGGAAAGGGTGAAATATGCATCCAAACTACTCATGCAAAAACAAATGAGTTTGGCTGAAATTGGCTTCTTATGTGGTTTTAGCGATCAAGCCCATTTCACTCGTATCTTTTCTCAATGTAACGGCATGACACCTAAGGCATATCTTGAGATGGCTTTTACCTTGCCCGTTTAATTATTTGCAAAGTAATGAGGTGCCGGTAAACACAGTTGCCGACACAAGCCATCCTATTCTTAAATTGAGTACAACGACTCATTAATACCAATCTTCAATAATACTTAATCATTTTGAGAGATTTAAACTGACGCTAGCTACGTTAAAATTTTCTTATTTAGAACAACTAAACAGCAAAAATTTCGCCTTGCTATCGACAAGTTTACATTGTCTCAAAATAGATCACTTAATTAAGAGAATTGGTATTAAGTTTTGAACCAGCGAATACAGCTTTATCAATTGTGGCTATGGGGTAATCTGCTTGGCTAAGCTCTTTCACTTCTAAGTAGGCCATCTTGCCCAAAAGCCTTTCAGGTGCAGGTAAAATGCCGCTAAAATCCTGCAAGTGGGTTGCGTCTTTGTTTAACGTCATCGTAATAGGGTCCATAAAAAACATCATGCCTATGGAGCCCGGACCTACTTCAATGATTAACGAATTGGATGTCTCGGCGATGAGTTCAAACTCAAATGGCGCAAGCTTTTTTGCCTTTATGATTGGGCCATGACACTTTATGCTTTTCCCCGCTTTGAGCTCTTTGAAGTACGCCTTCGCAAACTCAGGAAATAATTCAGGAATACAAATTGGAAGATTACTTCGCTTGTCTTGCCAAAGCATTTTGTTATTACTGTCAAAAGCAATCACTTTGCTGTGTGTGATGCTCAAGCGTCCTAACTGTGAGGCATGGCCTTGCAGGACTTGAAGGTCAAGGCCAGTTTGATGCCATGAAACCTGAGTGTCGTACATCAAGGTGTTATTGCCGTGTACACGATAAGATTTGCTGTTATTAGCTATATGTGAAGTCAGTTGGGTTGTTGCATTAGCCGACAGAGCGAAGAGCAAAGCGGCTAAGGGTAGGGCGGTATTTTTCATTTTGATCGCTTAATTATCAGTTTTGATATTAAAAGCGTAATCAAATAAGAAAAGGATTAATTGAAGATATCCGCCACACTTTGGAAGTGGTTACTTTTCTGCAAAATTCACCAGTGTTTCGCCACTCATGCGATAGCCAATCCACTCATGTTGTGGCTCTGCGCCTAATGATTCGTAGAACTCGCGTGATGGCGTATTCCAATCTAAACAGCTCCATTCAAATCTGCCACAGCCTTTTTCAACGGCGATTTGTGCTAAACGTTTGAGTAGTGCAATACCAGCCCCTTTGCCTCTGTGCTCTGGTGACACGTATAAATCTTCAAGATAAAGCCCAGGCTTTGCTAGCCAAGTTGAGTAGTTATAGAAATACACTGAGAAACCAATGGCTTCACCGTCTAATTCACAAATTAAACCATGCACACCACTGTGCTCTGCGAACATGCTCGACTTAATGGTTTCAGGTGTGGCTAACACTTCATGCTCTGCTTTTTCATAAATGGCGAGCTCTTTAATGAAATATAAAATGGTGTCGATGTCGGTGACTTCTGCGGGTCGAATGGTAAGTTGTGACATAGCGCTTCCTCTTAGAGCGTATTCGCTCGGTATCTACTTTTTTAATATATTAACCGAACGGAATAATGAAACCAGTGCATAATGTTCATAGTTAAATGAATATGGTGCAGGTTTATGGATCTCAAACAGTTTGACCTCAATTTATTACTGCTGTTCGATAAGCTTTATCATTATCGGTCGGTCTCAAAGGCCGCTGAGTCGTTATATTTAAGTCAGTCTGCGTTTAGTCACGGCTTAGCTAGGCTGAGAAAGCGTCTAGACGATCCTTTATTTATTCGAGTGAATAATCAAATGCAGGCGACTGAAAGCGCTGAGCAATTAGCCCAGTATGTAAAGCAAGCCTTGCCGTTACTAGAGCTAGGACTAGGTCAAGCAAGCGGGTTCGACGCAAGTCATAGTGAGAAAACATTCCGTATCGCCGCGACCGATTACACTGAGTTTTGTTTTTTGCCTAAATTAACTCGGCACTTTTCCAAACAAGCGCCGCATATTCAGATTGAGATCTTGCCAGCCAGTCCTTTACCTATTAAAGAGCAGTTGGAGCAACGAAACTTAGATTTCGTATTAGGCTTTGAGCATGACGAACACCCGCAAGCCGGTGTTGAGCAGCTTGCTTGGTTCAGTGACAGTTACAGTACCTTAGTGTGTAAAACGCACCCGAGAATAAAAAGTGCATTGTCTCTTGAGCAATTTTTACAGGAACAGCATATACGCATCGCACCGTGGGGAGAGTCACAAGGTATTGTCGACCAAGTATTAGCGAATTTGGGTCATACGCGTCATATTGCGTGTCAGCAAACCAGTGTACTTGTAGCTCCGCACCTAGTGGCTGGCAGCGAGTATTTATTAACCTTGCCGACTCAAGTTGCCAAACAAGTACAACAAGGGCAAAAACTAACAAGATTACCACCACCAATCACGGTGCCGGACTATCATTTACAGCTTTATTGGCATCCACTAAAAGCCAGTAATCAGGCCAATAGATGGTTTGTAGAGCAAGTTAAAGTCCTGTTTTTATAGGCTTAATCAAAACAAAAATAACTGGGGTAAAAAAACTTTAAAAATATTTCACCCCCTAATTCATAGTCGTCCGTTTATAGCAGTAAACCTTCTATAAAAAGAGACCGAATATGAAAACCAACAAGACCTTAATTGCTTTAACCCTTGGCGCTTTGTTTAGTTCTTTATTTATTACTGGTTGCTCGAATCAAGACAGCAAGAGTGAACAAACGGCGCAAAAAAACCAAGAACAATCGCAGCAAGAGCGTAAATCAGCTCCTGAAGCGATAGAAAAAATTATGGTGACGGGGAGTCAGATCACAGAGGTGCAAGCCGATGACCTTACAAATGCTAGAGCCGTTGAATATATGCAGCTTAGTCAACCACAAGCATTGATTGCAGCGCCTGAAATGCGCAAAAGAATTGCGCCGCCATCCCCTGAGTTTTTTGCTCATCCTGAGGAGCGTGATAATTACCTACCGAGCGAGAGCAATGGGGTATTTCAAGCCGCAATAACGCCTTTATCGACCTTTTCAGTGGATGTAGACACGGGCAGCTACACCAATATTCGCAGCTATTTAAGTATGGGGCAATTGCCACCGACCGATGCTGTACGTGAAGAAGCCTTTATTAATTACTTTGACTACAACTACAGCTTGCCAGAAGACAAATCGCAGCCGTTTGCGACTTTTACAGAGTTGGCCCCAGCACCTTGGAATGATGAACGCCATATTTTGCGTATCGGCCTGCAAGGTTATGACTTACCGGCAAGTGAAAGAAAACCTTCGAATCTGGTGTTTTTGGTCGATGTATCGGGGTCGATGCACGACAAAAATAAACTGCCTTTATTGGTGCAAAGCCTGACTATGATGGTAAAGCAGCTATCAGCCCGTGATACCGTGAGTTTAGTGACTTACGCCGGTAATGTGCAGGTGGTGTTAAGTCCAACTAAAGGCAAAGAAAAGCAAACCATCATAAATGCCTTAAAAGAGCTCAAAGCAGGGGGCGGCACCTATGGTGAGAGCGGTATCAAAATGGCTTATCAAGAAGCGAAAAAGGCCTTTATAAAGGGCGGAGTGAACCGGGTGATTTTAGCCACTGATGGTGACTTTAATGTTGGCACCACAAGCATCGATGCGTTAAAAGACTTGATCGCAGAGCAGCGCAAGCAAGGTATTTCGTTAACCACATTAGGTTTTGGACGAGGCAATTACAACGACGCCATGATGGAGCAGTTAGCCAACATAGGTGATGGTAATCACGCTTATATTGATACCCTACATGAAGCACAAAAAGTCCTGTTAAGACAAATGAGTGGCACACTGCAAAGTATCGCCAACGACGTGAAAATTCAGCTCGAGTTTAACCCCGCTGAGGTTAAAGAATATCGTCTGATCGGTTATCAAAACCGTTTATTAAAAGACGAAGACTTTAATAACGATAAAGTCGATGCCGGTGAAATTGGGGTCGGACATACTGTTACGGCATTGTACGAACTGACCTTAGCAGGTAATAAAGGGCAAGTGGATGAACTGCGCTATCAGCAAAAGAAAATGGTCAGTACCAGTGATGAATTACTTCAGGTGAAAATTCGTTATAAATTACCAGGCGACACCGAGAGTAAACTGATCAGCCAAGTGGTCAGTAAACAGCAAGTGTTACCCGACTTTGATAGCGCAAGCTCCGACTTTAAATTTGCAACCTCAGTGGCTGCATTTGCTCAAAAGCTAAAACAAAGCCAGTACCTTGGTGACATGAACTACCAAGATATTGCCAGTATTGCGCGGGCAAATAGAGGGGATGATCCGTTTAACTATCGCGGTGAATTTGTTAACTTGGTCGAATTGGCAAGTGCATTATAATACATAGAAATTCTAATATTTATGACTCAAATCGCGCAATTACAATCAGACACGGACGAAGCGCTGATGCTTAGCTATGGCAAAGGCTGCCAAGCCGCCTTTGCCGAGTTGTACGGCCGACACAAAGGGCCAATATATCGTTATGTGTGTCGTCAATTAGGTGCAAAGCATCAGGTTAAAGCCGAAGAGCTATTTCAAGAAGTTTGGCTTAGAGTCATCGATAATCGGGCCAGTTATACGGTTGAGGCTAAGTTCAGCACTTGGCTATATCGCATCGCCCATAATCTGTTGATTGATGAACACAGAAAACACACTGCGCGCGGTGAGCATCTAGCACTGGTTGATGAGGCGCCTAATAATAACGATAGTGCGTCACCTGAAGTGCTTAGTTCAAACCAAGACAATCACGAAAGTGAGTTACATAATGACTTCTTGCAACGGGCGATTAAGCACTGTGTAGAGTTACTGGTACCACAGCAAAGAGACGCATTTTTGTTGCGCCATGAAGCAGGATTTAGCGCAAGCCAAGTATGCGAAATTGTTGAGGCAAAACCCGAAACCGTGAAAACGCGATTGCGCTATGCCATGTCACAGTTAAGAGATTGTTTGCATCGCAAAGTAGACTCATCAGAAACCGGAGGCGCACGACAAGCATGAGTAAGCAATTTAGTGATGACGATCTCATCAAGCTTTATCAGCAAAATAACGACGCAATGCCGCCTAAACATATCGATGATGCTATTTTGGCGTGTGCAGCAGATGCCGTTAATGATGAAAATAAAGTTTTTGATCAAAAAGTATTTGGTAACAAAGCTTTAGAGAGTAAATCGCGAGCGCAACAAGCGACGAAAACCTCAAACAGGTGGTGGCAATATTCAGGGCTCGCAGCCGCCATCGTCGCCGTTGCCGTGTTAGCGCCTTGGCAGTATTACCAAGATCCCATGTTAGTATCAGTTGAATCAGCTGAAGTGCCTACAATTTCAAAAGCGAAGCAAGCACCAGAAAGTGCCCCACAAATTGAGCGAGTAGACATACAAGCTGAAGACGTGCAAATGGAACGAATAGAAGTCACAGGTTCGAGACTTGAACGCGCAGCGCCAGAGCAGAAAGCGCGAGCTGTTCAGGCTGTCTCACCAGTTATGTATGGCATTAATTTGTCTGAGCCAAACGCCAAGCCAAACGCCAAGCCAAATGCCGTGTTTAAAGATATTGTGGCAAGGCTAGAAAACAAAGATGAAGCAGGCGCCCAAAGCGCATTAATTAAGCTACTTAAAGAGAAGCCTGAATATCATGATGATATTCCAGAGCCATTAGAAGACTTATATCAAGCGCTTTTAAAAAGTGGCAAAATTGAGCGCCCAGAAACATCGTCAAAATCAGACGATAAATCGAAAGATAAGAATTAAAGATTGTGGCTTTAATCGAAGAGCAAATATGTACGCAATTAAACAAGGTCAACTCAGTGATATATTGGCTATCGAAACCAATATCCCTGAGTTTGGCACACCAAAAACGCTAGAAGTCATAAAGCAAAGGCTAGCAGATAAAACCTATTTACTGCTGGTGGCTTATCACAACGAGCAACCTGTGGGATATAAATTGGGCTATGCGCTGAGTGACATGGTTTTTTATAGCTGGTTAGGTGCAGTTATGCCTGAGCATAGAGGGTATGGTCTCGCACAGAAAATGCTAAACGAACAAGAAGCTTGGTTAAAAGCGCACAACTATCAAGCGGTGCAAGTGAAAACTATGAACCGCTTTCGAGCCATGCTCGCCATGTTAGTGAAGAACAACTACCACATCATTGATATTGAGCCCGGTGATACGTCGCTCGACAACAAGATACACTTTGAGAAAGTGATTTAATACTTTTGTTAAAGCTTATAGCAGCTTAATTTCGGATAAGCTCGAATTACCTTGAGTTTCTTTGTCATAGACAATCGTCGATTCGAATATATCTGACACAAATGCGTTTCTGGGTACCTCGCCAAGAAGCGTTTTCTCTTTGGTAGAAATGTTCATGCTATATACCACTTGTTTGTCTTTCTTTCGTTCACAATAAAATAAATTATCTTTATCTAATTGTAGACAGCTAGGAAGTCTCTCTAAATTTAAGTCAGAAAGATGAATGAGGTCACTTTTTTGTCCATTCACGCTATAAAGCATCAAAGTTCTGGAGCTTAGGTCATAGTAAAACAAGCCTTTTTGACCTCTTGTTGCAATGTATCCAGCGTCTAATGCAACGGTTTTGAGCTTCTGTTCCGACAGTTTAAAGCTAAGAAGGTCATATGAGTCAGAAGACTTTTTGCTAAAAAATAGTTCGTCATCAAACTCAGACCAACCTAACAAGTTAGAAGCGTGAGGGAGCTCAATTTTTAAAGTTAATTTTGAATCGATCTTTGAATAGAGAGCGAGAAACTTTCGCTGCTGAGACAGCATAGTGAATGCGATAAAATTTTCAGAATGAGAAGGGAATACTTTATCTATTAAATCAGCTTCAACGTTAGAGAGTCTTTTGCTTTCCGATGCATTTGACACCCATAACTCGTAATTTCCTGTCCGATTTGACGAAAAATATAAATTGTTCGAATGAGGGCCAATGGCTGCATTAAAATCAATACTGGGATGCGTTACATTTAGCGTTTTCGGACCTTGTGACCAAATATCAATACGGCGACTCTGTATGTTTAAAATTATACTGTTTAAACCCACGGACATATCTCGAATTGTATCAGCAGGCTTTAGGCTTTTTAATAAATTAAACTTATGCGTTTCTAAATTATATAACCAAACACCATTTTGCTTGTTATTTTTACCTGTGATGGCAATTTGACTGTTTTCGATATGCGCTAAAGCTGACATTCTAGTTAGAGGCAAATCTAAAGACGTTTTTTTATGGGTACTTACATTGAAAGAAACTAGCATTAACTTATTTTGTTCATTATTTGCTATATAAATTAATGTCTTATTATTTAAAAACGTAGGTTGCCAAGCATTTAACCCTAAACCTGTAAACTCAAATTCATTGTCGTTACTATCGACCTTGGTGATGACAATTTGCTTAGAGCCTTTGACTAGGGTCGTTAAAGCTAGATATGAATTATCAGGGCTGACAGCAAAATCTGATACAGGGTATTTAAACTTTTTCAGTGGTAGCCACTGCTTATTGGCAAACTGGATAAGTTCACACTCTTCACTACACCGAACAGAAGTTAATTTATTATTCAAAAAGTCTAACCCATGATAACTACCCGCATCATGGGTAAGTTGTGTCACTTGACCTGACAAAGTGTCTTTTTTGTATATATGTTTATTCTGAGGCTCTCCAGCGATGAAGGCAGTGAATTGATTGTTCGGCTCTTGAATTAGTTCATATATGTTGTCACTTCTAGAGTAAGTGAGTTTTTCTTCATAATTTTTTAAGTGCTCTTCATTTTTAGTGATATATGCAGCGGCAAGAATAAGGCTAAAACCGATAAGCAAAAAAGCAAAATGAAATGGTTTGAGAGGTAATTTAGACTGAGTTGCTGAATGTGAACCGTACTCCACTTGAGGAAGTAGCATATACCCTTTTCGAGGGATAGTTTTTATATATTTTGGTTGCTTGGGGTCATCGCAAAATATCTTTCTAAGTTCAAAAATTGCTCGAGTAACTAATTCAGGATCTACGACTTGGTTTGGCCAGACATGTTCTAAGATTTCTGTTTTACTATAAACCTTACCTGACTCTTGAGCGAGTAGGCACAAAACGTTCATTATCTTAGGTTCAAGCCTAAATTCTTTATTAAATAACTTTACCGAACTCGTTGCAGGGTCAATATAATAGTCGTAAATCTTGAATGAACGGTTCATAACATTATGAATTATTTAAATATAGTTACTTAATATTAACTTTATAAACTCCTCATTGCAATTAAGGCTTTTAGTTTTCATTCTGACCAAAACTACTCATAAATATAGGTCTAAAAATGAAAACTAAATTATCAATAATAGCTGCTTTGTTATCAGCGAGTAATTTTACTTTTGCTGATGAAATTGAACTAACTATAAAAAATAACGGCACGATTACTTACGGCGAAGCGTCGTGTTCTGAGAATTGCACCGTTAATACGACTGATGCAAATGTTCTGCTTGAACCTAGCTCAGAAAGCGAAGATCGCTTTAACAACTGGTCAGGGCAAATGTGTGATTACGGAAAAGGAGCGAGTTTTGTCAAAACAGCAAAGCGTATCAGTAATCCAGGAGGTGGAGCTAAAACGTTACAGGTGCTAGATATTAACAATGATGGACAGCCTGACTTATTTGGAATTAGCTTATTTTCTGGTGGCGTAACTCAGTCAGTCAATCTTGGTAATGGGGAGTTTGAGACAGAAAACGTCATCACAAACTTAGTTTATCCTGCGGCTTTAGATAGCATAGATTGGAATAACGATGGTTATGAAGATTTGTTAGTAAGTGACTATGCTACGTCAACAATTAAAGTTTACCTTAATGACGGCAATGGCAAATTGGCACATTTTGAAGATATTAAAATACCAGGTGTGAAAACGTATTCTTTTAGCGCTTTCAAATCGAAAAGCTCAGAACACCCTCAATTAGTTATTTCGAGCTTTTCGGCTGACACCAGCGGAAACTTATTTAGATTGGTAGAAAGTATTACTAACGGCAAAACCGCAATTTATACAAGAGAAGATGGGCAATTCCAAGAACTAAAAATATTGTCTGATAGAGCAGGGATTACGTTAGACACTTACTTAGACGATGAAGAGAAGTTGAATATTGTCTCTGCTGATATAGCAAGTAAAGAAGTGGTGACTTACTCTGAGTCGAATAATTTTGCAATGAAAGTCGTTGATACTAGCAACGCGCCTTACGGTGCTGGGTTTGCTGACTTAGACAAAGATGGCTTACAAGATATTGTAACTGCGCATTATGGACCTTTTAGCTTAAGAGTCATCTTTGCTGAAGATAAAAATGAGTACTCAGCAGTACAAGAAATAGCGGTTGGTAGAGATGGTTTAACTGCTGTGGCAATTGCTGACTTTGATGCAGACGGGTTAAATGATGTTGCCACGGGAGAATTTAATAATAATAAGTTTGAGTATTATCCGATGAATTCATACAAAGGTTGCGGGTTTAATAAGGGGTCTAGTGCAAAAGTGACAGCAAACTTTGCTGAAAGCTCATCAACAACGCCTTCACCTACATCACCGACACCAGAAACGAGCACTTCTGACTCAGGCGGAAGCTTTCCTGTTTGGTTGTCTTTTTTAGCAGGCTTATTGTTCATTAGACGTTTTAAGTAAGAAAAAGCACCCATTTTGGGTGCTTTTTTATTTTCAAACTGCGTAGACTGTTATGTATTCAAATGAATATAGAAAACAGTATGCGCTTTATTTATGTAGTCGATCCTATGTGTGCATGGTGCTATGGCTTTGCGCCTGAGCTTGCAGCATTTTTACAACAACACTCAGAGATTCAAGTTGATTGGATCATGGGCGGTCTTGCCCCAGATAATGACCAACCAATGGATGAAAGTCTGCGCAACGCAATCGCTGGCTATTGGCAGCAAATAGAACAACGCACGCAAGTGAGTTTTAATCATGATTATTGGCAGTTAAATACTCCATATCGCTCGACCTACCCAGCCTGTCGCGCCGTGATAGCAGCAGAAACCTTAAACCCCAACAGTGCAAAGCATATGGTTAAAGCCATTCAATCTGCGTATTACCAAAAAGCGCAAAACCCATCTTTACAACAAACGCTCGTTGAATGCGCGGTAAGTATAGGTTTGGATAGCGCTGAGTTTGAAAAAGTGTTGTTATCGGCTGAAACTGAAAATCAGTTACAGCAGCATTTGGGTTTGGTGCAACAGCTTAGAGTGAGTGGTTTTCCGGCGTTGTTTTATGTGAATGATAATAATGAAGCGTTTGCTTTAGCGTTGGGGTTTTGTGAGGTAGGGGATTTAGAAGAAAGATTTAATAAGTGCAAAAATAACAATGCATGGCAATGATTAACTACAACCTCGGTAGCAGCGGCTTTATGCCGCGATTTACCTTGCAAAATATACGTTGCGAAGCAAGGTTACTTTTGCGCAAGGTGAAATGAGCAATCTTAACTATTGATGTGGAATACTCAATCAGTATTTGTGTAGTTCGTGCTTTAGCGCGACAGGTTTGAAATCAGCCTTCAATTTAACTCTTTGTCGCGTTGGCGACGACAACCAAAGGGCGGCTGCCGCCGACCGCCCTCTGGACTCCCTCGGCGCCCCTCTATCTCGCTGTTTCTTTAAACAAGCAATTGATATGAACGTAAACGGCTGAATAGTCCATCCATGAACTAAATCAGCCTTGCAGCGCATCCATGCGCTGACATTACTCATCAATTACTTATTTTCAGGCGAGATAGAAGGGGAAAGGGCGTTGTCTGTTGGTTTTGAGAGAAGGTCACAGTATGCAATATCTGCCACCAAAAATTCTAGAATTTGCCTTTCGATAGCAGCGGTTTTATGACGCGATTTCTAACTGTTTTTCGTCATTCTGAACTTGTTTCAGAATCTATGCATTGCTCATCATTTATCTTCAATTTGACTTTTTGTCGCGTTGGCGACAGCAACCAAAGAGGGGCTGACGCTGGCCCCTCTCTGGACTCACCCAGCGCCCTTCATCACACTAGATCCCTCAAACAATAAATTGATATGAACGTAAACGCCATGAAGGTACGTCCATGTACAAGCATGGCTTGGCTCGCATCCATGCGAGCACATTACTCATCAATTTATTGTTTTCAGGGTGTGATAAAAGGGAAAGGGCGTTGTCTGTTGGATTTGTGAATAGGCTAAAAGCTACAATATCTGTCACCAAAATTCTAGAATTTGCATTTCGGTAGCGGCGTAAAGCCTCTGCTACAGGAAAAGTATTACGCAGCTACAGCTAAAACTGCTCATTTCACCTTGCGCAAAAGTAACCTTGCTTCGCAACGTGTATTTTGCACGTTAATCCATTACCTCAAACAACAACACCTGATTCAATTGCGGGCCATGCACATTATAATTATTATCCGCCACCATCAGTAAACTACGATTACCATTCGCTAAAGTCGGGCCAAACGTCAAACCCTCCAAGTTATCAATCTGCTTCGACCCTAACTTGTCGGTAATAGTCGCTAAATCTAACACCAAGGTTTTCTTCGCGGCTTTAAACGACTGGTTTTTTAAAGAAGCAATGTTCGATGTGTCCGTTGCGTCTTGTATATCGATTAAGTAAATACTCACATTGTTGCCACCGTCTTTTAACCCAGATGTGTAAGCGCGTTCCATGGTTAAAAATTGCTGTTCGTTGATTTGTAAGATCTCAACTAAACCCGTGGTGCGAAATGCATCGGGTTTAGCACCTTTGCGGTCTACCAGTGGTTCAACGTAATAGGCGAACTGTTTTTGCATTTGCTTGCTGACAAATTCAAAGTGTGAAATACGGACCATGCTGCCGTGTTTTAAGGTAGCTTCTTCACCATCTTGTTTTAGTGCGCCTTCCATCGACACCCAAATACCTTTACCCGACATATCGAGTGTCACACCTTCAAACACCGCGTTATGACGTGGGCCGATGTTTTTACCGATGTTAAACATGCTAGGTAGCGTAAAAGTAGTTTGAGTTTGGTCTATGTCACCTGTGAGTGATTGCATAAAAATAGCAGGCGGTTTGTTGTATTTCACACTGCCTTCACTGGTCCAAACGATACTGTTTTGCTTAGGTGCAGGAATTAAACTTTCAGGGTCGACAACTCGCTTGTTCGACTTATTTCCCATCAGGGGAAATGATTTTTCAAACGTGATATTGCTGATTTTCGTGTTTTCTACCTCAGTACCTTCGATACTGATTTTGGCCTGAAAATAGCGTGGCTTTTCATAATCATCAGCAATCATTAAGTACTTGCCGTTTACGAACTCAATACTAGATAAGCCACCGACTTTATCACCATCAACGCTTAGCTCTGCAGGGATTATGTATTCGTCGAGGAAGTTAAGTTTTATGGGGGCTGTGTGTGCAAAAACGTTTGTAGAGAGGCTCGCCGATAACGCGAAAGCCGAAAATATTAAATTGCGCATTGTTTTACTATATCGAATAAAAATCTGAACGACGAATATACGTGGCTGAAGTTTAGATTGCATCTTATTCGGATGAAAAAATAGACAAATTATTAGGGGAATGAGCTTAAAATGATGTTGGCTTTGAATATTATCGCGAAATAGAATTGTGGTTTTAGTTGGTTTAGTGCAATTTCGTTGTTGGTATTAGTATCAGGCCTGGATTACCTGCAAATGCTGAGTTATCTTGACCGACATAACCAGTCGAAACATTGTATAAGTCAGTTTTTTTTGATGTTGTTTACAGAATAGTTAGTTTCTTGTTTTTGGTTGAAATAATCTGAGCTGTGGTCAACAGTGCTTCTAACGTATTGATGTCGAATTAAATAAATTATCTAGGGCTCAGGTTAAATAGTTGGAGCTGGGATGTTTGAAAGCTTAGGGTGAGCCGCAAAGCTTTCATGATGTTAATGCTGATTAGGTTGGTATTATTTTTAATATACATCTTTACGATAAAGGCCTTGTCTTTCTAGCCTTGATAATACAGGTTGACCTAATATATCAAGCAACATGCTTTCAACGTCTCTTGCCATACCTTGTAAGCTGCCACAGATAAAAATCGCCGCTCCGTTGTTGACCCAGTCTTTTAGTTTTGCCTGTTGCGCTAACAAGGCATCTTGTACATAGCCAGAATGACATCGACCTACTTTTATTTTGTTATCAGCGGTCTGCCTAGAAAAAGCGAGGTCGATTTCAGTTAAGTGCTTGGCATTAAACCATTCGGTGAGTTCTAGGTGCCAAGGTAAATCATGCTCTGCGCAACGTTCGCCGTAAAGCAGCCAGTTTTCATGATGTTGCTTTAGTTCTCGATGTTTTAAATGGCCTCTAAGCCCAGCTAAGCCGCTGCCATTTCCGATCAAGATGAGCTTTTTATGCTCGTCTAATGGATTAAATTTAGGGTTCGCCCTGATTGAGAATGCTTGCGTACTGTCTAAATCTGCTTGATGGCATAGCCAACCAGAGCCGAGGCCAAGCTCACCTGTTGGATGTTTTTGTTCTCTCACCAGCAGCTTTAAACTTTGCTCTTGTGGCACACTGGCAATACTGTACTCGCGAACGGTATCTTTAATGTGTAAGCGAGCAATGTCACCGGCTTGCCATGTTAAATCATTGGGCACAGCGAGATTTATTTCAAATAAAGGGGCGCCTGGGCTATTGATATTTACTTGCTGACGGCCAGTAAGTTTGAGCTGCTGAATAGGTAGCTGAGTAGACGACAGCGTTGAGCGAGGCACAGCTTCTGCTAGCAAACCTTTGTTTAATAAGTGTGAGTACCATTCATTAATACTGTTTTTATCAAGCTTGTCGACTAAAATTGGTTTAAACAAGGGTTTACAGTGTTTGCTTTGTAGTGCTTGATTGAGCGTTAGGCCAAATTGACAATATTGGTTATATGCTTTGTCTCCAAGCGCAAGAACTGCGTAATTTAGATGAGCAAGTGTGCTTTTTAATGTATCTAATTTGCCCAGAAAATGCCTACCATTATCAGGGGCTTCGCCTTCACCATAAGTACTGGCGATAATTAATAGGGTGTCGGCTTGTTTTAATTGTTGCTCGGTCACTTGGTTAAGCGAAATACACAGTGCAGGGTCGCCCTGATCTTTTAGTTTTACATGTAATTCACGGGCTAGTTGCTCACCAGAGCCGCTCTCACTTGCATAGGCAATGAGCGTTTTTGCGCGGCGCTCTTTATGATTTTGCCACTTGGCAACAATGACTTTGCGATAGCAAAACAGCGTAAAGAATAAATAGCCGACCAAAAGCAGGCCGGCTTGTACAAAGGGAGATGCGCTTAGCATTTTAGTCAGGTAGCACTTCTAAAACGGCAATGTAAGTGCCATTTCTTACCATCGCAGGGGCTTTGGCTTGGCTGTCTTCATACTCAGCTTCTAAGAAGTAGCGACCAGCACCATTCCATTTTAGTGTCACTATGCCTTCACTGTTACTTTTTACCTTAATTTCTTCTTGCGCATTACGAAAACGAGTCCCTTCTTGAATTGCAGTAATTTCAGCGCCAACTGCAGGTTTGCCGTCGATTAAGAATTTAAACTGTGCTTGCTCGCCTGCATAAAGTTCATTTGGGTGTGTAATAGCAACGAGCTCTAAACCTTTATTCGTTGGCTCTAGGGTTTTATTGGTTGGTGCGCCTAAGGTAACGAAAGTTTCCATACGACGAGCGTATTGGCTAATATTTAAGTCGTCAGCTTTTTTAGGTACGCGTTTTTTAAACTCAGCCATAGAGAAAGCTTCACCACGACCCGGGTACCATTTTGGTTTGCCATTTTCTTTCCATTGGGCATACAAGCCACTTGTTTCCATGAAAATTTTATATGTGCCCTGCTGGTTTAATGCCAAGTCAAACACATGACGGTATTTGCCTTTGTGCATGTTTTCAACTTGGGTTGCTGAACCATCAGGTTTATTTACTTTCACTCCAGTAAATCGACCTGCATTATAATTTGAAACGAAAATATCGTTTGAAACGGCGGCATCAAAACTTACCCAGCGGTTTTCACCCGAAAGCTGTGTTTCTTGTGGTACGATCCAAGCTCGGTGGGCGTTGACGTTAAAGCAACTTGCAGCAAGGCCCGCCAATAATAGCGATTTAAGAAGGGTTACTTTCATGGTGTTTCCTATGGGTTAATCGTGAATGAAATAGCGCCGAGCTCAGAGTTACCGGCTTGTTTAAATGTGGTTGTTTTAGTTTGCGGCCAAGTAAAAGGCAGATTAATCAGCTCGCGACCACCCACTTCACGCGCGGCTTCAACACGCAGGCGATAATTACCTGCTGGGAGGTTTTGAAGTTGAGCTTGCTCTAAAGAAAAACGCATTTGGTGTGTGCCAGGCCCGCGCGTTGCGCCGCTCATGCCATCAACAGGTAAGTCAAGGTTACGGCCCGTTCTACGCCACCACTGTCGCATATCTTTAAGCCATTTTTCGCCCTCGTTATTGCGCATATCAACGTCGTACCACACAGCTAAATTACTGACAACTTTGTTGCTGTCATTTTCAATCCAAACAGCGACATAAGGCTTGTGATATTCGGCAACTTGTAATCTTGGCAGCTCAACAGAGACGCTGAGATCTGAGGCGAAGCTCGGAGCCGCGGCCGCAACAAGTAAAAGTGGGGCAATATAATGTTTCATCAAACGCTCCTTAATGCGCACTGAGAATTAAAATAATGACAGGGAAAACCGCACCTGCAACGACCAAGGGCCAAGTGCTAGGGCGTTGATTTGCATAGCGAATAAGTAACCAAAAACCACTGATTGAAAATACAATGCAAAGCACAGAAAAAAAGTCGATAAACCAGCGCCATGCTGTGCTGGTATTGCGGCCTTTGTGCAAATCGTTAAGATATGAGATCACACCGCGGTCGGTGTTTTCATACACAAGCAACCCGCTATCAAGCTCGATACTTAACCAAGCATCTCCACCAGGTTTGGGCATACCTAAATACACCTCGTAGTCATCCCACTCAGCATCTGTTTTTGGTGTGGCAATATTGTGCTCATTTATCAAAAACTGTCTAACGGCTTGTGGAAGTGGGCCGCTATCGCGATTGTTAAGTGTCTGTTTAATGCCTTCACTCAGCTCGACTTCTAGCGTGGTTATCACTGGCGTGGCTTTTATATCTGCGGCATGATTGAGAGTGATCCCCGTTACTGCAAATAACAGCATACCGACCAGGCATAATGCGGATGTGATCCAGTGCCATTGTCTGACAGTGCCAAGTAAATTTGAAAGTTTCATTATTAAATACAACGGGCTGACGACTATTTTATCTCGCGCAATTATACATGTGAAATTTTAAATGAGAAGGATTTTTATTTGTGTTTGTTTCGAAGCTGCTCTTTAGAATGACTAAGGCGAAAGATGAATATCTAAAAATGATTAAGTGTTGTTACCGATTGGTATCATTTTTCAGAGTGTTAGCTGATGAGCCCGGAAAACATCACACTGCTTTTTAGGCTCAAGCAAAAGGGGATTACTGGCCGCTTAAACGTTTACCAAATGAAATGGCATAAGCCATAGAGCGCATTTTCAGAACAGGGTCCTCACTGGCCGTAAACCCTTGAGAAATCACATTGGGGTCAAAGTTGATTGGCGTACAAGCATCTCCGCCTGATTGTTTAAGAACTACTTTACCAAGTGCGACTTGTGCTCTGCCTGCTGGCCATTGAACAGAAGGGTCAATTACTGCATCTTGCTTTTCACCAATCACTGCATTAAGGGTAAAAGATACGGTACCCTGAGTAAGTTGATTGGCGAGCTTATCAGCTAAGAAAGCGGGCTTAAGCTGCTGGGCTTGTTCTTTTGATAGTGTTTTTACACCTAAGTCTGGCGTAAGCTGCCAGCGGAATTTTACTTGCTCAGCGCCATTACCGTAAAAGAAAGTATGTAAACCAAAAAACTCGGTGTTAGCGAACGAAGCGGGCGTTTTGGCTTGTGCATTCCATGCCACATTGCCTTGCACGCTCGGGTTATTCTTAATGTATTCTTGGGTTTTCTTTGGATCGCGCTTACCATTTTCATCGGGCAATAAGGTTGATAAAAAGCCAAAGAAGGTCTCGGGATCTTTGCCTGCAAAAACCGGGAAGTTATTGCCCGTAAAGATGTGTCGAGCGCCACCCGGTAAGCTAATTTGCATGCCCATACCACGCGTACCCGTTGTGCGTTCGTCTGCGATTGGGTTACCACCACCCATTGAAAACCTGAGTTTGACGGGGAGTGTACCGCTACTTAAAAGAGGTGCACTTTTGAATAAGTTAGATTGCGTATTGGGTTGAAATTCTCCGACGGCACATACACCAGAGGCATGAGCTTTGCGAACGCCTAGATGTTTACCGTTCAACTTTTCAAATAATTGAATAAATTCATTTGCGGAAACAGGTTTTTCTGGAGCAGCAATAATTTGGCCTGAAAAAATAAGCGCGACTGCAGCGCTATAAACGTAAGCATGTGTTGTCATATCGATTACCTGACGGTGACTTAATTATTTATTCGAATAAGCTAATACTTTGCAAGACAGGCAATCGATTTAATTAATTTCAAATTTGCGTTATTTAGCGCATTTTGAGCGATTTTTAGTGGCTTTTATTAACTTCCTCCCCCGCAGCCACCCCCAGAGCAGCCCCCAGAGCAGCCCCCAGAATCACCACCACTATCGGCAGAGCTTGAGCCACATGAAGCAGAGCAACCTATATGTGTCGCACAATAACCCTCTTTATCGACCCCTTGGCAATTAAGTTGGTACTTAAATCCATCTTCGATATCAAGTAAGGCATCTATTGCGAATAAAAGCGGTAATCGGGTCGGTTTTAGAGGAGAAGTTCTTTCTTTCGCACATGCTAGTTTCCAAGCGGTTTTTATGCCTTGTTGAGCTGATTTCGGAGAAGACATGGCTTCGGCTGGATGGTGGTGTAAAAAACGGCCAAACGCTTTTTGGCAAAAGTCCTGATAGAACTTGGTAAATAAAATGAGTTCATGCCATGCCACATCAACAACCTGCGAAGGCATTGAAACGGGCTTACCTTTGGCTAATAAATTTACATGGAACCATTCTCTCAAGCCCCTTTCTACTGTTTTTAACTGTTCGTCAGACAGATGCGGGTATCGGCTTTTAACCGTCTGCAAAACCTTTGCGGGTACCTTAAAGTTTTTTATGTGGGCTGTTCTTTTAGCTAATTGTTTTGATTTAAATTTGAAAGCTGTAATTAGCAATGCCACGACTGCAATAATGCCTATTAAGATGTGTGCTTCCATAGCGTGTCCTGAGATTCATTATTTTTATTTATCAGCACTGTACCAGAAAAGTGTACCTATTTCGCAGTATTAATTTTTGTGAGAAACCGCACAAAAAGCTGTTCTGTAAATCACCTTTCTTACATGTTTTAACTCTTATAAAAAAACGGGATGATAAAGTGGAAAGGTTGTTTGTATATGGGACGCTCGCACCGGGCAAGCCAAATGAGCATATTTTGCAGGAAGTCGAAGGTGAATGGTTGCCTGCGACTGTCAAAGGAGAACTGCATCAAACAGGGTGGGGAGCTGAACTCGGTTTTCCTGCAATTTAACTAGATGATTCAGCTGGTGAAGTCTCGGGGCTGTTATTCTGTTCTTATGCCTTGAAAGAACACTGGGCAATGCTTGATGAGTTTGAGTGGGAACAATACGAACGCGTTATTGTGAATGCAACCCTTGAGAGCGGCGAGCAAGTTGAGGCATACGTTTACTCACTGGCTTCACCGAAAAGTGCGTAATTAAATCTTTAATAACGCGACCAATAAAAAACGGGCGAGTCAGAGTTCGCCCATGATTTTAAGCACGTTTTAGTTTGCCGAACTTTTTCACATAAGCTTGAAAGTCATCAAATCCACCTATGTGCTGGTCATTAATGAATATCTGCGGCACGGTTCTTCGCCCGCCGCTCAGCTCAACCATATTGTTAAATGCATCTTGGTCATCCGATACTTCAATTTCTTTGTACTGCCAGTTTAATTTGGCTAGTAACGCTTTGGCTGCTTTGCAATAAGGACAGTAGTCTTTGTGAAACAATGTGATGTTGGCCATATTTAGATCCGGTTTGCTTAATTTGTGCAAGCAAGTTTAAATAGAGCCCATTCATTGCACTATGTCTTAATATTCGTAAACCATGTCAGAAAGTCCAAATATATACTTAAATGACCCCGATCCTTTGAGTGTGCTGTTGAAGCGCTTGTCACTTAACGCTGAGGTGTATGTGAACGGCGATTTTTGTGGCACGTGGGCCGTTGATACATCAGGCAGTCGTCGTATTCCATTTCATTTAATTGGTGATGGTGAGGCTTGGTTGCATATTAATGGTGAGGTTACGCAACTACAGAAATGGGACTTGGTGATTTTTCCGCACGATCATCAACATATCATTGCCAACTCTGCAGATAAGCCTGATGAACAGTTAATAAACGCCCCAATGAGTAATGATGGCGCAGTAACCAATATGGTCTGTGGCTTTTTTGAATTTAAGCATGCTCAGATGAACCCGCTATTAGATGCAATGCCCGAGGTGATCCATCTTCAAGCAAGTACAAATGCTGATGATGCTAAAACTCGCAGGCTGATTGAAATGATGATCAACGAGTTAAAGCAGTCTAGGGTAGGGTGCTATACCGTGGTTGATCAATTGGCTTATCTGCTTTTTATTGAAGTTTTACGACAACAAGTTGAAACAAATGTATTAAATTCAGGGCTATTAGCTGCGATGTTTGATACGCGAATAGGCAAGGCATTGAATGCCATTCACCAAAACCCACAACGCAATTGGCAGTTACAAGCATTGGCCGACGAAGCGCTGATGAGTCGCTCGAACTTTTCTGACAAGTTTACAAGTCTGGTTGGCTTAAGCCCGATGAAGTATTTAGTTAAATGGCGAATGGTTGAGGCATATCGTTTGCTTGTGAATACTGAGAAAAGCGTTGCCGACATAGCAGAGCTCAGTGGCTATGAATCAGAAGCGGCTTTTCGTAAAGCATTTAAACAACACCAAGGTGAAGCACCGGGTGCGGTAAGAAGTGAGTCTAATAGGATTTAGCATGACAACAGTTCAAATGGCCCGTTACATGATTACTTTTGTGTGGTTGTATCACGGTATTTTTCCAAAGCTTGTGCATGTTGCGCCACTCGAACAGCTCATGACGGGCAGCATAGGTTTTTCAGATGATATTTCTTATTTAATAACTAAGGCGGCGGGTATTGGCGAAGTGATATTTGGTTTGCTATTTTTCGTTTTTTATAAAACTAAGCTTATGAATATCCTGAATATACTCGCATTGGCTTTTTTATTACTTTCAGTTGCTATGCTTCAACCGCAATTGTTAATTGAAGCTTTTAATCCAGTGACCACAAACTTACCAATCATGGTATTTAGCTTTGTATTGTTGAATGAAATAAATCGAGGAAAGCTTTAGATGAAAAAGACAAGTTTAATGGTTTTTACAATCAGTAATAACGCAATCTTAAAATACCAAAAATGAATACCCTAGCCTAAGCTAAGGTATTCAAATTACTGTTTAGAAAGTAAAGCGAACAGTCACACTGTGGTGACCATCTTCTTTTACTTTAACTAATACTTTTGAACCCTCAGGAATAACAATATTAGCTGACATTTTGTTACCGCCAGCCGAAGTAAGTTCAACATCTGACTTCTTACCTTTTGCAAGCACTGTAATGTCACCTGTTACTTTTTCCGTTGGGTAAGGCTTACCATGGTCACGAAGGTATAAGCTTGCACCTGACTCTTCGCGAACAAGTTCAAACACCATTTCGTGCTCAACTTTCACTACGCCACCATGAAGGGGTTTTGTATCACCATGTGCTGATGCATTTGGTGCGAAGAACAGGGCGCTAAGCGTTACAAAAATTAATGTAATAAATGTGTTTTTCATGTTTTTTTTCTCTTTATGTTGATATTAAAAAGGTTGCTCCCTTCACATATGCGCAAAGGGAAGTAGGTTATTAAATGAGCTCTTTTGAGTTGCTGCTCAGCCATTTTTCTGTCGATTTTTTACCAAATTTCCAGTACAGCAAAGGGGTTAACAAGGTATCTAACAAGGTCGAGCTCATAAGGCCTGAAAAGATAACAATTGCAACAGGATGCAATATCTCTTTACCAGGTTGATCAGCCGCCCATAACAAAGGTATTAACGCGAACGCTGTTACCATCGAAGTCATCAGTACGGGTGATAAACGCTCTTTTGCACCGCGAATTATCAAGGCCTTATCGAATACTTCGCCCTCAAAGCGAATTAAGTTTAGATAATGGCTAATTTTTAAAATGCCATTTCGTGCAGCAATGCCCGTTAAGGTAATAAACCCAACCACAGAGGCGACCGACAGTGAAGTATGGGTTAACCACATCGCAATCACGGCACCAATTAAGGTCATAGGTAAACTACACATAATAATGGTTGCAAACACCATGGATTGATAGCGCAGGTAAAGTACCAAGAAGATTAACGCAAATGACAAAACTGACAGCACAATGAGCAAACGCATGGCTTGTTCTTGCGCTAAAAATTGCCCTTCTAGACTAATAAAACTGTCATCGGGTAACTCATGTGCAGCCACGATTTCGCGAATATCTGCAAGCAGCGTTTTTACATCGACATTCTCACTGTTGGCATATAACACTAAACGGCGGCGTCCATTTTCACGAAGCACCTGATTAGGGCCATCAAGCAATTGAATATCAGCAATATAGGAAACCGGAATTGCCCCCGCTGGTGAATCAATTAAGGTCTTTGCAATGGCTGCAGGCGTTCGATTTTCATCTTCTAAGCGAAGTACCAACTCAAAGCGTTTTATCCCATCAATCACATCGGTCACACTGGTGCCTTCAGTAAGCATGTTTAATTGACGCAGCGCAGAGCCTGGCGTTAAACCATATTTAGCTAAGTCTTGATACCTTAAACGCACACTCAACTGCGGAATAAGCACTTGTTTTTCAATATTGATATCGACAAGGCCAGGAACGCTTTCAAGCTTTTTACGAAGACTTTCAGCACTGATGCGTAAGCCCTCTAAATCATCACCAAACAACTTAATCGCAAGCTGCGCACGCACACCCGATAATAAGTGGTCGAGTCTATGGGAAATTGGCTGACCGATAGCAACTTGCCCAGGTAAAACAGACAATTTGTCACGAATTTTAGCAAGCACTTCATCGCGGCTTCGTTCTGACGGGATTAAGTCGACATCTACCTCTGACGAGTGAACGCCTTCAGCATGTTCATCTAATTCAGCGCGCCCTGTGCGTCTTCCCACTTGCGTAACTTCCGGCACTGACAGCAATAATGACTCTGCTAAATGCCCCATTTTATTTGACTCTTCAAGTGACGTACCTGGCTCAAAAATAATACCAAGCACCAGTGAGCCTTCATTAAATGCAGGTAAAAATGCACGAGGAAATTGCGAAATACTTGCCGCCGAAAGCAGTGCTACAACACCTGTTACCGTAATCAGCTGTTTTGACTTAGGCAGCGCCCAATTAATCCAAAGGCTTTGTAAGTGCTTTAATTTTACTACCAACCAACTATCGCATTGGTGGATCACTTTGGCATTCGGTAATAAGTAGTAACACAGCACAGGGGTCACCGTCATCGACACCAATAGTGAGCCTAGGATCGCAACAATATAGGCAAGCCCTAACGGCGAGAATAATCGGCCTTCAATGCCTGGTAGCGCAAACAGTGGTAAAAATACCAAGATAACAATCGCGGTCGCGTAAACAATGCCTGAGCGCACTTCTACACTGGCTTGCCACACCACATCAAAGACAGATTTTGGTGATTGCGATTGCGCGTTTTGTTTTAAACGCCTGAGAATATTTTCAACGTCTACTACCGAGTCATCCACTAATTCACCAATGGCAATTGCAAGACCGCCTAGAGTCATAACGTTAATGCTTTGACCAAGCCATTGAAAAATCAACACCGTAACAGCCAAAGAAAGTGGAATAGCAAACAGTGAAATAAGCGTTGTTTTTGCAGAAAGTAAAAACAAAAACAGCACGATAGTCACCATAATGGCACCGTCTCGCAGCGCTTCTGTCACATTATCAATGGATGATTTAATAAAATCTGCTTGGCGAAACAATACTTGTGGCTGAGCAATGCCTTTTGGTAAACCTGCATTGAGCTCAGTTAAAGCTGATTCAATTTGCGTGGTTAATTGCACTGTGTCAGCATTGGGTTGTTTCTGCACATTAATCACTACGGCTGGCTTGCCATTAAAGCCGCCATCGCCGCGTTTTTCAGCTGCGGCATAACTCACAGAGGCAACCTGCGAGAGCAGTACAGGACGACCACCATGCCAGCCAACCGCTAATTTTTTCAGGTGTTCCACATCTAGCGTACGGCCTTGATGACGAATTAAATACTCTTGATTGTTTAAATCAACAAAGCCACCACCGAAATTAGCAGCAAAGTCATTTAGCGATGCTTGCAGTGATGTTAAATCCACATTTAATTGACGCATGCGCATTGTGTCGGGCGCAACACGCAGTTGACGCACTTCACCACCGATTGGGATCACTTGTGATACACCAGGAATAGCTAATAAGCGTGGGCGTAAAACAAAATCGGCGTATTCACGGGCGGCCATTGCATCGGTATCACCTTCAGCATCAATAGGCAGTGCAATCAACATCACCTCACCCATAATCGACGACACTGGCCCAATTACAGACGTATTGCCGGTCGGTAGTTGCTCTGATGCCAAATCTAATCGCTCAGAGACCAACTGACGATTACGGTAAATATCGGTATCCCATTCAAACTCAATGTAAACAATGGATAAACCAATGCCTGAGGTTGAGCGAATACGGGTAACACCAGTCACCCCATTGAGTAAATTTTCAAGGGGAAAGGTCACTAGTTGCTCAACTTCTTCAGGTGCCATACCACCTGCTTCAGTTAACACAGTAACAATCGGTTTATTAAGGTTTGGAAACACATCCACAGGCAGCTTTTGCCCTTGCAACACTCCGTAAGCCATCATGACAAAGGCAAGCAAGAGCACAACCAAGCGGTTTTTTAAGCTGCTTTTTACTAGTAAATTAAACATTTATATTGCCTATCTCACTTGGTTTAACAGTGATGCACCTGTAACCACAACGCGATTATCAGCACCGAGTCCTTCAGTGACTAACACAAGTCCAGGTTCAAGATGTTGATAGCGAATTAGTTGAGGTAAAAAACGCTCTGCCGAGAGTTTTATCCACACTTGCGGCAAATTATTTTGACTCAATACAACGGCATCCGCAGGGATCACAATGCCTTGTTGCTTTTCATTAACAGGCGCTTGTAAGCTAATGTTTTGATTGATAAATAAGCTTTTTTCAGATTGTTCCTGTGCCAACTCAAAATTAACATGCACTAAGCCATTCACAAGCTCGGGTGAAAAGCCCAAATAGTTAAGTGAGATTGCTGGCTGCTCAATCACTTTTGCTGAGGTTAATTGCTTAGTAAGCGCTAAATCACTGGTGCTTGCTTCAATGACAAATTGGTTTGGTGCAATTATCTCAAACAAAGCTTCACCTGCTTCGACCCATTGCCCGCGTGAAACCGTGTGGTTAATGAGCACACCCGAGATAGGTGCAATTAACACCTCTGGTTTCTCAAGACCTTTTTGCAGCGCTTGAGCCTGTTGTTTTAAGCTTAAAAGCTCAGTTTCTAGCTTCTCTAACGCTTGTTTTGAGGCTAAATCTCCCAGCTTCTTTAAACGCGCAACATCGCGATTGGTTTGCTCAATGCGATTGCGGATCGCAATTAATTCACTGGTTTGACTGGCAAGTTCATAGGCGGTGTCTTGATAACGAATTAAGCCAAGCACATCGCCTGCGTTCACTTTTGCACCCGTTGGATAAATACCAGTTTCAGGCGCATCTAATCGACCGTCACTACTTGATTGAATTTTTGCATAACCATCTGGGTGTGGTTTTACAATGGCATCTAAACGAACATGTTTTTTTACTTCTGACTCAGTAACAAACTGAGTACGGATATTGAGTAAAGCTTGGTGCTTCATCGGCATAATGACCGAGCCATCTGCTTGTTTGCCGAGTGCACCCTCAACTTTGTTAGACTTTTGGTCTAAGTGTTCACCGTTAGGGCCATGTGCACCAGGCGAGGCAAATAAACTCAGCGAGCATAAACTCAGTGATAACAATACCGCGTTTTTTAACTTCATTATTTACGCTCCTTAGACAAGCGACCAACAAACAAACCCACCACAAAAACCCCAATACACAGCAACACAATCAACCATGGGAAGTCATGGTGATGGTCGTCATGCTCAGCATTTTTATGAATATCAGTTGATTCAACAGTTTGATGGTTTTCTAAATTTGTCACCAATAAATCGCCATTTTCTTTTGTTAAAATGGTCATGACGATTTCATGTAACCCCGCTTGCTTTAGTTGAGTAAGCAGGGTTTGATCGGTCACAATATAGGCTTGTAACTGCGCTGAAAATTCAGCACTTGCGGACATTTCACCAAGCTCTAAATCGATAGATGCATCAGCAATTGGGGTGTTGGTTTTAAAATCATGGAGGTAAATAACCAGTTGGTTTTCAAGTAGCTCGCCAGCCAATTCGAAGGTTTCGGTGAAACTTTCAAACTTCGGATTGGTCGAAGCCGCGGCTTTAGTTCGAGTATCTAAATGCTCACCATTTGGACCATGGGCACCAGGAGACGCTACCGCTTTGGTGATAAAAACAAACGATAAAAGCAATAAAGCTAAGATAAAACGTGCACTAAACTGCTTTTTATACAGTGCAAAAAATGTATTAGACATAGTTAATCCAAAAAAACAAAAACACTAGCCGAGCGACAACGGTCACCGACTACGAAACGTTAATTTGAATTAAGCCCGAGGGGGAGGTGTGGTGTGTTTTATAAAGGGCGGTGACCAATTATTATTAATTGATACAATTGAGCCCATTGGTTTTATTTCGGCTTTGGAATAAGGGAAAGCATCTAGAGCAACCGTTGCACAGCAATGTAAGTCTTGATTAATGTGTTTTACGGCGTCTTTAGTAAATGAAATTTCAAACTCGCTTTCGTTGTCATGATCATGACTATGCGGCTGACCTATTTCATGAAGTAATTGGTGAACATCGCCTTGAGTATGGTGCTCTTCTCCATGCGCAATACTTCCGAATACCTGAGTACTCAGAATGCAAAGCATCATTATAAGAAGAGTTAATTTACGCATTAGGCGAATGTTTTCAAAAAAATCTTGCCTGATGCTAACATCGAAATTTCACAGGCTCAATTTTTAATTATTAAAAATGTCTTCGCTTTTTGATTAGTAAGTGAATCTAAAACTAATCAAATAGACAAAAAAGTCAGGCTAAGTTCCTGAGATAAGGGCGTGTTTATCTCTGAGGTATGAATTTTTTTCAAATCAAAGGCTTTCGATACGCGAAATGAGCTGCGCAGCAAAGGTTGCCCCGCATAATGGGTTATGTAAGTGGTGAATGACAAAGTAGTGGAAGCCTTTGGTTGAACTCTTCGAGCAGCGCGAGTTGAACATTTATTCAGCGTTATCGGCTAACTAACATAAAATAACTATGCTACGCAGCCTCTGCCTGGCCTAAATATCCAACTCACAGCTGCAAAAACACACACCAAAGGTCAACACGCCCTAAGCCTGACAAACAAACCTAGCCGCCTAGCGGTTAAAGTTTGTTAGGGTCGACCTCTTCTACCTCGGGCCATTCTGAATTAGCTTCAAGAATGTGCTTAGGTACGTTTTCAGCCCAAGCCTTATAAACGTCTAAGTTTTTGTTTACATATAGCTTGCCATCAACGACTTCAAATGCCTTACCGTCGATGTCGAATTTTTTACCAAATGTCATACCGTATGCGCAGAAGCCGCCATATTGAGGGGCGTACTTAGCTGGGTTTTTATTAAATAAGTCTCTATTTTCAGCTGATGCGAAACGGTAAATTGCGTCGTTATATACGGCGGTAAACTTTGCGCTACCAAGCACAGGTTTACCATCTGTGAAGTAACCAATTACATCGTGGCCCGCTAAAATAACGCCATTTTGATCTGTTTCAGTATCGTGACCTGCATGGGCGATTGATGAAATACCGATTAAAGCCACGGCTATTGCTGTTTTGAGAGAAGTGAATAAAGCCATCAGATTTGCTCCAAGTGTTCAAGTTGCTGATAGCTTAACCAGTGAGCAAATTTGCTGATATATCCAAACTGCCAGAATGTATGTCGAAAAATCCGAATCGTTTAAACCCAGTGCTAATGGATGTTAAGTGCTTTTTTAAACTTATATTTTACAGAGCGCCAATGGGTCATTGGGGTGGTGGGCGCTGACTCTATCAAACTGTCGAAGTCTATATCAGCAAAGTTTAACTCGCCGTCGTGAGCCAAAATAACAGACTTGGGCTGAAGTAATTTAATTGCCAGCAACGAGTTGCGGTAACGTCGCGGATAAAACAGTGGAAATGGTGGTATTAATTTACCTTTAACTTTAACCATTAAATCAGCCACATAAACACGCTCTGATGGAATATGATAAGCGGCAATGTCGCGGTCGGTGTGACCAGGAATGTGCATGATCTGCCAGTCATCAAACCCTGGTATGGTCATGCCGTCTGCGAGAAAATGGTCAGCACGCAACTTTCTTGGGTAAAACAGATTTTGTTTTTTCTTCCCTTTTCGACCGGCAACATAAAGCGCGAGTAACATATCAGTCCAATGCATTAACATGCCATCTAGGCCGCGATACCATTGCCCCGGTGCATTACATGCAGCAATTTTTGCCCCTGTGGTTTTAGCAAGTTTATGTGCGCCACCGGCATGATCAGGGTGCATATGAGTCACGAGAATGACTTTTAAGTCACCAATGGCACGATTGAGTGTTTGCGTTATAAAGCTCAGTACAATGTCATGATCTGCACGACAGCAACCATCAAGTAACATGAGTTTATCGTGATATTCAACAAGATAAATTGTTTGTATATAACCTTCTATTTGATGAATTTTCATTAAGATACTCCCCAACGCGCTAAGCATTTTTATAACTCATCTGACCACTTTGTGCAAAGTTTAGTGCTCATCTAATTCAGCATAATCTTGCTTTTTCTGTTCACAGTGTTCAGTGACACATGAAAATGTCTGCAAAGGTCGAGCAAAATCATGCCATAAATGGTGTTCGGTTTGCTGAAGTGAGTTAGGTTGATAGCTATTATCTAAACTTGCCCTTTTCGCGACACTGTGGTGCACCACAGGCGTTAAGCTAGGGTCGATTTTATTGTCTTTCATCACACAACAAATTCGGTCATCTAAGGTTAGCCAATCAATAAAGAAAGTACGGGTTTGTTGATGGTTGAGGCCTAACTCATTGGGAGATAGAGATAAATCGTCGTGACTGATGGTGCCTTGAAGTGCATCGGGGCAAGCTTGTTTGAGACAATCGCTATCTGTGATGTCTAAAGTAAAGTGCGGTAAGCCATGCGACTGTTGCATATGTTTGAGCCAATTAATGGCATAACCAAGTGCGACATCAGCGAGGCCATCCATTTTATATCCGCCCCCAACATCTGAATGAGCACCAGCAAACCAAATTTCTGTGATCCTATTTGGATCATGGTTCATCAAGGTTGGCTGAAAGGCTTTACGCTTTTCATCAAGGCTGACTAAATGAGTGGCGTGTTTGACTAGGTTTGAAATGGTGCGACCATGCTCAAAAACGACTGAGAATTTAGGGCGTTTGCGAGTGCTTAAATCGGGTAGACCGATGCTGGCAACGGTATCAAATACACATAAGAATATGAAAGGGGGCATGTTGTCATTGCTAATGGCATGCTCAATCAAAGAGACAAATCGCCTTGCTAAAGCCGCACCGCGAGAGAACCCAGTGATTAATACGATGTCACCCGTTCGATAGTGGTTTAAAAAGTCATTTCTCGCTTTATTGAGAATGTATGACACATCCCATGAATTAAACGCTAAGCCTTGATTAATAAAGCGGTTAAACCAGCCGCCATACGTACCTACCCCTTGATAGTAAAAGCAATGTGCGATGTTGTTGCGATTTGACAGACCATAGTGCTCACCATCACGGTGTAGGTTACCACCCATTAAAAAGTGCAGCTTTAAGATATTACTGATGCTGGCATCTTTTTGTTCATCATATTGTTTTGCATCTTCAGGCTCATTACCTGTGCCATCAAAATTAAAAACGATCAGCCTACTCATTCTCTTCCTTAGACAATGTATTTTTGGCAATAAAGGCTAGTAAGCGCTTTATTTCGGATTAAGTCTCTAGAGTAACCCCCACAGCATGCAAGGTCATTACTCTCCTAGGTAGCTGATTACTATATCAATTGTCTTTTTTCATTGCACCTCAGACTTCTTCAGAGCATAAATAGTTTTTATTTTTGCAATTGATTTTGCAAATCAATCTCATTTGCATTATATTGCATCGCGATTCAATAATAACCAATTTAGGCTCTCTTATGACAAGTCGTGTATTTAAGTTAAGCGCTCTATTCGTTGCTACTTCAGCAATTCTTTCTGGTCATGCTTTTGCGGATGATGGCAAAAAAGACATTGAGAAAATTCAAGTATTAGGTGACAAGCACAGTAATTATTTGGCAGTTGAAGCAGAAACAGCCACAAAGCTCGGTATTTCAATTAAAGAAACACCGCAATCTGTGCGAGTGGTGACGCGTGCGCTGATGGACGACTTTTCATTAGACGATGTGAATCAAGTACTAGAAACGACACCGGGTGTCTCAGTTGAGAAGATAGAAACAGACCGCACTTATTACAAAGCACGTGGCTTCGATATAGTGAACTTTCAGGTAGATGGCTTAGGCTTACCGCAAGAGCGAGGCTCACTTCAGGGCACGTTAGATACTGCGATTTATCAGCGCATTGAAGTTGTGATGGGTGCAAACGGCATGATGACAGGCGCAGGTAACCCGTCAGCCACAGTTAACTTTATTCGTAAACGCCCAACAGCCGATTTACGTGCTGATGTGTCAGTAACAGCAGGCTCATGGTCAAATAAACGTGTTGAAGCTGATGTGTCTGGCAGCTTTAATGATATGGTTTCTAGCCGCGCAGTTGTGGTAAAACAAAAGCGTGACTCTTACCTAGACCGCTATGCGGTAGATCGTGAAGTATTTTATGGCATTACTGAATTTGCTTTAACAGACACAACGACATTAACGACCAGTTTAACGTATCAGAGCAATGATGCTGACAGCCCTCTTTGGGGCGCATTAGCGTTATTTGATAACAAAGGTCAGCCAACAAACTATGATGTTTCTACTTCAACAGCAGCAGATTGGGCATATTGGAACAACACCTCAAAACAAGCATTTGTTGAACTTGAGCAATATATTGGTGATGAGTGGAGTGTCATTGCACGCTACGCACATACACAAAACGAGCAAGACTCAAATCTATTTTATGTGTATGGCACGCCAGATGCAGAAACAGGCTTAGGTCTAACAGGTTATGCCAGCGATTATCAACTACGCGACAGATTAAACTTATTCGATGTGTATGCGCGCGGTAGCTTTGAGCTGTTTGGTCAAGAGCATATTGTGGCTTTTGGTGCCAGCGAAGCTGATATGTATTACTTTGATCGCTCTTTATATGATTATCAAACCGGTAATGGTTTCCCGCCAATGCCTAACATGAATGAGTGGAATGGTGTTGCGCCGGTGCCAACTTTGGTTGATATAAACCCAGCAGCCCCAGGTTCTGATGTACACAGTGAACAAAGTTCTCAATATCTATCTGCGCGTTTTTCTCTTACTGATGATTTAAAATTACTCGCTGGTCTTAGATACACAAATTGGGAAACACAAGGGGTATCATATGGCAATAATAAAGGTCGCAAAGAGAGTGATACAACTCCGCATATTGGTCTAGTGTATTCAGTCAATGACGATATTAATCTATACATCTCAGACACAGATACTTTCGCGCCTCAAACCGAGACTAACGCTAGTGGTTCTCAGTTAGCACCAATTATTGGTGATACACAAGAATTGGGTGTAAAAGCAGAACTATTCGACTCGAGGTTGATGCTAAATGTAGCGCTATTCAATGCAGAGCAAGTGAACATCGCTGTTGCAGATGTGGCAAACTCGACACCAGATAATCCAATACACAAGGCGGCACCAGGGATACAATCTAAGGGCTATGAAATCGAGTTAAGTGGTGAATTGGGCTATGGTTTCAGTGCGCACGTAGGTTATAGCAATACAGATATTGATGTGTCAGACACTATCAATGCAGGCAACGTTGAAGCGCAACTTGTAAAAGATTACACACCAAAACAAGTATTTAAGCTAGCAGTGAAACATGACGTTGAAGCCATTGAAGGGTTAAGCTTTGGTATGAACATGCGCTGGCAAGATGAGATCAGCCGCATACAAAGCCCTCAACCTTTAGTTGTCACTAAGCAAGACGCCTATGCGATTGTGAATTTTATGGCAAGCTACGACATCAACGAGCAAGTTAACCTGACCTTCAATGCCAATAATGTATTTGATGAGAAGTACATTAACTCACTGTATTGGGCACAAGGCTTCTATGGTGCACCTCGTAACTATGCATTGACTCTAAATTGGTCATTGTAAGTTTTTAAAAAGTTTAAGGCCGCTTATGCGGCCTTTTGTGGTTTATAACCATATGAGGGGCAATCAAAAATGAAAAAAACACTCCATTTATGGCATCGCTATCTAGGATTAGTCGTCGCCATTCCACTTATCATTATTTCTTTAACAGGCAGTATTTTAGTTTTTAAAGAAGAACTCGATCATTGGTTAATGCCAGAACTTGCAGTTGTTGCGGGCGAAACAGGGAACAGACTAAGTTATGACGAGTTAAGAGCTGAGCTCAACAACCAGCTTCAAGGCTATGAAATTGGCAGTTGGGAAGTTTTTGATGATGGTATAACAGCAGATCGTGTATATGTGCTCAAGCACGGTACGAGTGAATGGTTTAAAGTCTATCTTGATCAATACCAAGGAGTTGTGCGCTCTGAGCCTGTTGCGGTCAATCATTACCTAACAGACTGGCTGCTTGATTTGCACTATAAGTTTTTGATTGGTGATACCGGGCTATGGATCACAGGTGTCGCATCACTCATTTTGCTCTTTATGGGCATTTCCGGGCTAATTATTTATCGCCAGTTTTGGAAAAAGTTTTTTACTCTGAGATTAAAGGTGAAACGCATTGCATTATTTAGCGATATTCATAAGTTAGTTGGCATTTGGTCAGCGCCTGTTTTATTGGTGATTGGTTTCACAGGGGTATATTGGAATATTTCTGAGATTATTCATCATGAGCTTGAGCATGGTGAAGAACATCAATATGTGATCACTGAAAGACTCTACAATCACCAGCTTTCACTCGATAAAATGGTGGCTGAATCAACTCAGCAAATGAGTGGGTTTAGGCCAACTTATTTACTTTTTCCATATGAGCCTGAACTTCAAATCACATTCTTTGGAGAAGTAAGCAACACCAGTTTTGTCACCAGCGAATATGCCTCTACGGTCAGCTTTAATAAGCAAACAGGTGAGCGAATGTCGAATTATGATATTCGAGAAGCGCCGTTCTTCTTGGTGGCGATCGATAGTTTTCGAAAACTTCACTTTGGCTATTTTGCAGGTTTACCAAGTCGTATTTTTTGGTGTGTAATTGGTTTAACGCCGCTTATCTTTGCTGTTACAGGCTGTTATTTGTGGCTAAAAAGAAGAAGGCCAAAGAAGCGTTTATCAGCAAAAACACAATTAGCTTAGAAGTGTAAAAGCCAGAACCGTTTCTGGCTTTTAAATTAATTAAACTACTGCTGGAATTCGTATACTGAGCCTAAGTTCATAATTTGTGTAAGCTCATCTAACGCTTGTTGAGACTCCTGCATTAAACTTGGATCAGCCAAGTCAGCTTCTACCAAGCGGTCACGATAATGTTTATTTACCCACTGGGTTAATCTGTCGTATAACGTATCGGTCATTAAACAATTTGGGTTAACTGCGTCTAATTCTTGCTGTGATAATGCAACTCTTAACCTCAGACAAGCCGGCCCTCCGCCATTTTGCATACTTTGTTTTAAGTCCATATAAATGACTTCGTTGATAGGGTTGCTGGCTTGGCAAAGTGCCGCCAAATAGCACTCTACAGTATCGATTGTTTGGCATTCGCTCGGAGCAATTAATGCCATTCCGCCATTTGGCAAGCTTACTAGTTGGCTGTTGAAGATATAGCTTTGAACAGCTTCATCAACACTCAAATCAGCGTCAGAGACTTCGATTAAATGTAGCGGGCGTGAGCCTGTGTAATTTTGTCTGATTTGCGCAATGACTTTTTTCTGTTGATAGAATGCTTGTTCATGAAATAAAAATACATTCTCATTGCCAATGGCGATCACGTCATTGTGGAATACACCTTGATCTATCACTGCAGGGTTCTGCTGAATGTAGAGCGTTTGCGCTGGATCTAGTTGATGACTTCGGGCAATTGCTTCACTGGCTTGACGAGTTTGCCTTGCTGGGAAAACCTGTGGTTTTACTTTGCTATTCATATCTTCGCCATATACAAAAAGCGCCAACCCTGAATGACCATAACTATCGGCTAAACGGGTGTAGTTTGCGGCGCCTTCATCTCCAAACAGGGGGTGTTGTGGTAAAGGTGCATGATGCGTAAACACAGATTCATCTGCAAAAGTGGCTTTTAAAATTTTGCTGGTGGTTTTTGCTTCAATAGCGCGGTGAATTTTATTGTTCAAATTCGCTGGGGTGAAATGCACTTTTCCGTCGCCACTGTCTGCACTCGGTGACACGGTTGCCGCATTGGCTGTCCACATAGAAGATGCCGAATAGCATGCTTTTAAAAATTGCGGTGCTGATTTTGAAGCCTGAGAGATGACATTGGCATCTGAGCCTGAAAAGCCTAGGCTTCTTAATGTGATCAAATCAGGTCGAGCATTGGGTGCTAAAACGCCTTGAGGTAAACCCATCTGGCTAAGCATATGCATTTTCTCTAAACCCTGGAGTGCGGCTTTTTTTGGGTTTGCGACTTTATTGGCATTCGATTTTGATGCCACATTGCCATATGACAGCCCTGCATAATTATGTGTTGGTCCAACTAACCCATCAAAATTAACTTCAGTGTAATTCATAGTTGCCTCATTATGGTGCAATTGTGCACTATTTTAGTGTTTTTTTTATCCCGATAATTAGCTCTGTAATTAAAAAACCAATTATTTCATTGGTTTATTTTTGAGTTAACTATATTTAACTATAATTATTTCAAGCTATATGCCAAACAGTTTAATTACACAGTATAAAGACGATTAATCCGGTATACCTCTATGGCTATTAATCAAGGCAGAATAGTCAATAAGTGATACTGACTCGAAAAAGGATAAGCCATGCTCTTGAAATTAAGTGCGTTTTTGAATCATGCAATTTTTATATTCAATGATGATCCTCTCACTGTAGGTGAAGTCCTGGTTATTCCTTTATGGTTAACAGTATGCTTTTGGTTAGTACGAACTATAGTTAAATCTGTTGAAAAGCGCTTAAGTCAAAAAAAGCGTGACCCTAATATTATTCAACTAACACGAAAAATCATCGTCATTGTGTCTATGGCGATTATCTTCTTGACAACCCTATCAATGCTTAATGTACCTATCACCGCATTTGCGTTTTTATCAGGGGCGATTGCCATCGGTTTTGGTTTTGGTGCGCAAAATATCATTAATAACTTCATCAGTGGCTGGATTTTAATTGGTGAAAAACCCATTCGAATTGGCGACTTCTTAGAGGTTGAGGGTGTTAAGGGCATAGTTGAAGAAATAAATACCCGCTCAACGCGAATTCGCCGTGTTGATGGTGTGTATATGCTTATCCCAAACAGCAAACTGCTCGAAAACACGGTGGTAAACTGGACGTTAAGAGACAGATTAGTGCGTGGTACGGTGAGAGTAGGCGTGGCTTATGGTTCTGATTGTGAGCTAGTCGCGAAGCTAATGTTAGCTGCTACGAAAGCCCATGACAAAGTGTTGGATGATCCCGAGCCTTCGGTTTTTTTCATAGATTTTGGTGATAATGCATTGGTCTTTGAGTCTTATTTTTGGATCAACTCAACTGTAGAAGGGGGGCTGAGACTAGTTTCGAGTGATATTCGTTTTGCCTTAGATAAAGCATTTAAAGACGCTGATATCGTGATTGCCTTCCCACAAAGAGATATTCATATCGATGGTGAATTGAAAGTCACTAGATAAATCGTTTTAATAGAACAGACCTCATCACAAGGCCTTTGAGAGAAAAGTCCATTGAATGTTATTTATTCTACGGCCATTTTTTAATGTGAAGCTTTTTATGTGATTTTACTGGGTAATTTCGTCGTGGGGTATCAGGTGCAGATAGCCCGATTGTCTTGTATATATTCAGTGATATGTTGTTTGTTTTAGTGGTGGCACAGGTGACTAATTTTCTTCATGATAGATTGTTGAGTTAGATTGCAACGGGCATAATTAAGCAAGACTGTTCAGCCATGACCGATCAGCATATTACTGAATAGTACCAAGCCATAGCCAAACACAGCTCCAAGTGGTGGTCCCCAATGTTTCTTGAGCTTAGACTGCGGGGCAATATCTTGGAAATCAAGTATAAAATCCCGCCAGATGCAAAGAGCATGATATCGCCTAACATGGCTTGATGTCCTGCCAACACGTAATAACCAAACAATCCAGCTAAGGGGCCTAATGGCACCAATAAGAACATAATCATCAAAGTGGTTTTAGTACTCTTATTTTGTTCTTTTAATTCGCGAAAAGCATTAAAACCCTCAGGTAAATTTTGTAAACCTATAAGCAGAGCGAGCATTAGGGCAGAAGATGAGCCAGTGGCGACTAGACCACCTAATGCAATTGCTTCGGGCACAAAATCTAATGTCATACCCATTAATTGAGGCGATTTACGGCGTTTGAGTCCCAGTTGTCGCTCTATAAAGAAAAAACTCAGTGCCCCTAATAACAAAATCGCAATTGCAATGAACTGATTTGGTAAATTATGCATGCCTTCAGGCACTAATACGGTTGTTACTGCACCCAATAAAATGCCACCGCCAAATGCGATAAGAAAATGTCTAAGCTCTTTTTCTAGCCAATAAGGGCGAATAGATTCAATACTGGCAATTAAACCGCCAATAGGGGTGCATAATCCGGCTAAGCTGGTGAGAAGAATAATATCTAGATATTCAGGCATATTTGCGCAGCCATTTAAGGACCCCATCAAAGCAAAGCCCCTTCAATATAAAAGATAAGTTCAACTCTGCTAAGGGTTTTATTGCATGTGTTTAGCTTTACATTTTGGTGGTTGGCGACTAGTTTTTTATATTAACTGTGTGGCTAAAAACACACATATTTACCACTTTGAAGTGGGTTATCATTTTATTTTGTCACCTACCAAGAGATGCCATGCAATTATCAACTGTCACGTTATTATTAATGAGTGGTGTCGGTGTATTTACTTCTGCTGTTTCTTTGATTTTTCTGTGGCTGGCAAACAGAGATATCATAGCGGTGCGTTATTGGGCCATATCATCTTGTTTCCTGATGACAGGCTTATTGTTATTTAACAGCCAAAGTGTTTTACCAGAAACCCTTAAATATGTGCTCCCTAATTTTGTGGTACAAACGTCATTTTTGTTTATTTTACAAGGTACTTACCGAGCTTGTGAGCAAAATGTTCCAAAAGTTGAACTCGCAACCTTTATAACTTGTTACGTCGTACTGCATCTTTTTTTGACCTTTATTTACCCCAGTTACCCACTTAGATTTACGCTTGGAGTAACGACTGTTTTGATTTTTCTGAGTTGGGTTTTATGGTGTTCATATCGTTATAGCCAAGGACGTTTTAAGGTCTCCAGCTTTTTGATACTACTTAGTGTCGTGATTTTATTTGCAGTGTCATTCAATAAGATCATCGATATGAATTGGCAAGGGGTGACTAATCTTCAGCAAGATGACTCTATAAAAGCCCAGTGGTTTATTATTGCTTTGTTTATGAGTCAGCTATTGTTTAATTTCGCCTTTGCGATAATGACGGGTGAAATAAGAAATAACAAAAATAAATCAGTTCAAAAACAGCTTATCACCGCCAATGAAGCATTGAAAATTGAAAAAGCACGAGCGGAGAAACATTCAAAACTTAAATCTGAATTCTTGGCAAACATGAGTCATGAGATCAGAACGCCCATAAATGGGGTGATAGGGTGTTTGGAGCTTTTGCAAAATACCACATTGTCAAAACAACAAGATCAATATACTGAACTCGCTTATGCAAGTGCAAACTCACTGCTTGGTGTGATTAATGATATTTTAGACTTTTCAAAAATTGAATCAGGTAAGCTAGAAATCAATAATGAACCTGTTGAGCTACTTGCGTTATTAGACAGTGTCGCCAAATCATTTGCTATAGCGCTGAGTAACAAATCGGTTATGTTATTTGTCGATTGTCACCAAGTCACACATCATAATTTACTATTAGATCCAGTCAGAGTTCGGCAAATACTCAATAACTTATTGAGTAACGCAATTAAGTTTACTCATCAGGGACATGTAAAGTTGATCTTGAGCTCTCAATTGCAACATGATGGTCGGGTTTTAATAAACGGTAAAGTCATTGACACAGGCATCGGAATCGACAGTCAAGCTCAATTAAAACTGTTCAATGCATTTAGTCAGTGTGATGCTTCGACCACAAGGCTTTATGGCGGTACAGGGCTTGGTTTAGTGATAGTAAAAAGACTATGTAATTTAATGGGAGGGGATGTTGAACTAAGAAATAGCTCGCCAGATAAAGGCACTGAATTTGCGTTTTCAATCCAAGCTGGACTTGATGAAAGCATTATTGCGGAAGAACAGTCGTTAAATGTAGCGAATTTAATCGGGTTATTTAGCCCCAATACAACATTTTCATCAATTCTGTTAAGTCAATTTGAATCGCGAGGCTTAAAGTTAGATATTTTGGATTCAAAATTTATTTCCCAATCACGCTATGACTTAATCATTTTAGACTTAGTGAATTGCTCTGATACGGGGTTAGAAAGTACATATTTACTTGAAAGTGCTCAAAGACAAGCTCAGCAAGTAAGTATAATTTGTGATGTGAATAGTAAATTACCAAATAGCCAACTGGTTAAAGGATCAGGGTGTGCGGTTTTCTACCATCCTTTTACTTGTTATGACTTAATGCAGCTATTTACAAAGAAAGTTGAGCAAATACCAACGACAACATTGGTGGTTGAAAATGAAGGTAGAGCAAAACGCTTGGCAGGATTAAAAATATTGCTTGCCGAAGACAACAAGGTCAATCAAGTCGTTGCTACGAAAATGTTGAGTAATTGGCAAATAGAATTCGAAATAGCGAATTCAGGGCAAGAAGCTCTAACTATTCTTGAAAATTCGGAAAGTGGTAACTTTGATCTGATTTTAATGGATTGCCAAATGCCCATTATTGATGGTTATCAAGCAACAAAAGAGATCCGAGAAAACCCTAAATATAACAAATTTAAATCTATTCCAATTATTGCTTTAACCGCGAACGCAATGAACGGAGACAAAGAAAAGTGCCTACAAGCTGGTATGAGTGGTTATGTGAGTAAACCAATAGAAGTTGGCAAATTAAATGCTGAAATAATGCGCTTAATAGCGCCTTTCCACAAAGAGTCATCAGGGCATAGCTAAATAAGATTAAAGTGGAGAATTTAGAAACTAGGTGATAATCTGAACATTGAATAATAAAAAGGAGAAAACATGGATCCAGTTAGCCAAATTGTAGAATTTGTATTTCAAGTCGAATTCTTTCTACTACTTTTTGTGATTATCGTCTTAAAGAGTAGCATCAAATTTGTACCACAAAACCGTGCTTGGATGGTTGAGCGTTTTGGTAAATATCAATCAACCAAAGAAGCGGGTTTAAACTTTATTGTCCCTTTCATTGATCGTGTCGCTGCGGATAGAAGCTTAAAAGAGCAAGCGGTCGATGTACCTTCTCAGTCAGCCATTACCAAAGATAACATCTCGTTAATTGTTGATGGTGTTTTATATTTCAGAGTGTTAGATCCATATAAAGCGACTTACGGCGTTGATGACTATATTTTTGCGGTTACCCAATTAGCGCAAACTACAATGCGTAGTGAGCTGGGTAAAATGGAGCTAGACAAAACTTTTGAAGAACGTGATTTACTGAATACTAACATTGTTGCTGCGATTAACTCAGCATCAGAGCCATGGGGTATTCAGGTTTTACGTTATGAAATTAAAGACATTGTGCCACCTAATTCTGTAATGGAAGCGATGGAAGCTCAAATGAAAGCAGAACGTGTGAAACGAGCGCAAATTCTAGAATCTGAAGGTGATAGACAAGCGGCCATTAATGTTGCCGAAGGTAAAAAGCAAGCACAAGTTCTTGCAGCTGAAGCAGATAAAGCTGAGCAAATTTTACAAGCCGAAGGTGAAGCAAAAGCAATTTTAGCCGTCGCTGAAGCGCAAGCGGATGCACTTCGTAAAGTCGGTGAAGCTGCGAACACAGAGCAAGGTCAAAAAGCCATTCAGCTCGACTTAGCAACCAAGGCGATCGGTGCCAAAGAAGCGATTGCTAAGGAGTCATCGGTTGTGCTTTTACCAGATAGTGGCACTGATGCAAGCTCTTTGGTTGCACAAGGTATGTCGATTATCAACTCGTTAAATCAAAAACAAAAAGGCTAGCCTATGGAATTTTTGACAGACAATATTGCGCAAACACTCCTTATATTGGGTGTCATAGCACTGATTGTTGAAGTGGCAGTGCTTGGCTTTGCCACTTTTGTGCTGTTCTTTATCGGCCTTTCATTGGTGTTCAGTGGTGCCTTGATGTATGCTGGGTTACTCGATGCAAGTTGGATCACCGCCCTTTGGGTAAATGCCATCATTACTGCAGGCTTGGCAGCACTACTTTGGAAGCCGCTTAAAAGGTTACAAGAAAGTCGTGAGTCAACTGATGTGCACAGTGATTTTGCTGAGCTTACTTTCACCTTAGAACATGACATAGATGAGCATAACGGTTATAGATATGCTTATTCAGGCATAGAGTGGTTAGTTAAGAGTAAACAACCTCTGTGCAAAGGCAGCGAAGTCAAGGTCGTGAAAAAAGACGTCGGTGTATTTTGGGTTGAACTTCAATAAAGAGGGAGATAACCCGCATTTTTAACTTGATAAAAGCAGGCGAAAGCCTGCTTTTTTGCTATAACAGCTGTACTAAGAGTATTTATTACTTTGCTTGCTGAAAATAATCGGAAGCACTTGAAAAATAACACAAGGCAATGATAAACCCAGTCATTAATGTATCTATACCAAAAAGCAGATCTTCTATCTGATTAGTAATAACCGTTTCGTTGCTTAATCCAGGTACAATGAGTGTAAAGGGAATACAGATTACATAAATAAAACGCCCAATGTTGGAAAAAAATAATAATGAAATGTTTGCACAAAAGGCAATAAGAGTGGCAACCAAAGAGATCCAGTCAAGCCATGTAAGTACGTTTTCTGACGTATCTAAGAATTGTTGAATCAAATCTGGGTATTGGTAGTCTTTAACAGCCGAGTAGCTTATTGCAATTAGTACCGAGAGGAGGCTCAGTGTAATAAAAAGTCTAAAAGTGGTTTTATTCATTTCCATTTATTTACAGCCCTTGCTCAACCATTTCTTTAACTTTGACAGCTTTTTCGAAGTGATCTAATTGATGCGTTTGTATCCACCAAGTGGCGGCTTCCATCAGTTGCTCTGGTTCGTCGTTTTTATTAGCGAAAAAAGCGTAAAACGACACACCGACAATCTCTCCCTTTTTCGCTATCTTTTGTTCACACACAGAGATGATTTTATTTCTTAAACTTTGACGCATTGATATTCCTTGTAGTCACATTAATACCTCGCCTTAAATAAAATCACTTGATTAATAGGGGGTGGTATAAATTTCACTGGCATATTAACTGAGAGTACTATGTTTATGAAAGCTATAAAGTTTAATGAAGGTGAAAAGAACGTGAGCAGGACATAGTGATAAAAAATAATCGGCTCAACATCCTGTAGGAGCCGATCATGACGCATCTAATTTTTATTGTTGTTATGACTCTGCTTTATTGCAGAAAGTATTTTTTATCAAGTAATTATGAATTGATTATGGAGGGAATATGGATTTACAAGGTTTATCTTCTTTTAAATTGTGGCAATTAAGAGGGAATTTATGAGAATTAAATGAAAAGGGTAATCTAGAACTGCTTTGTGATAGTATCACGTAATTAGAGTCGTGTTTAAAGTCGAGTTGACTTACAAATGAGAGGATAGAAAGTGGAACCTATTATTGTTGTCGTTGGTTTTCTTGGAGCTGGAAAAACCACGTTATTAAAACGTTTGGTCACTGAATACGGCAAAGCGAATTGGTCACCTTTTGTGGTTTTAAATGATTATGAAAATGCCAATTTAGATGCTCAGCAGTTTTTGGATATGCTTGATGAGAAAAGTTTAAAAGCACTGAATGGCAGCTGTATTTGTTGCAGTGGTATTGGCGAGCTGAGAGAGTCGGTTAACCGAATTCCTGAGCGAATAAATGGTATTACACTCATAGAAGCGAATGGCACAACTGATGCGTGTGCCTTAATGGGATTTCTTGGTGTGGGCATCGAAGCGCGTTTTATGCCTCCTGTGCAAATTTCTGTAGTTGATGTTAAAAATTGGCAATTGCGAGATGTCCATAATGAACTTGAAGCGAATCAAATACAAATCTCGTCGTTGATCACACTGTCGCACACTGACTCTGTAAGTGAAGCACGTTTGGCTCAAGTTAAAAGCGATATTCGAGCGATTAATCCCACTGCAGAGATCATGCTTTGTGAAGAACTAGAAATTAATAAACTTCCTGAGCTGTTACCATCGAGTAATAGTGCAGAAAAGCTTGCGCATCATAAGTCACATTGGTCTTCATGTTCAGTTGATTTACCTAACTTACCAGATCCTATTTGTATCAAAGAAATCTGTGATGCGATCCCAAGCAGCGTGATCCGAATTAAGGGTTGTACAGTTTTAGGCACAGAGCCCGGTTATACTTATTTTGAACGCTGTCCGGATGGTGAAATTTATGTCAGGCCTTACCGCGGCAAACCCACCACCGGGGCGAAGTTACTCACTGTAGGGCCTGGCAGTGATGCGTTGTTGCTAGAATCGGCTATTCAAAATAGTCTAGAAGCTGTCAAATTACGACAAGCAAAATAGCTTAGCTCGAGGCATACAGTCGGATTGCTAGCTATTTTGTGTAGCTAGCAACCTGATTGACAGAAGTTTCAAAAACTGCTGTTTTGCTAGTTGGTGTTCATCGTTATTAAAAAACGCGTCTTTATTTTGTTCATCAGAAAAACGAATGGTGAATATCTAATTTGAGCTTTGGTTGCTAAGTTTATCTTCGCACTCGCTCTTAACTCCTAAGCTCTAGAACATTTTAAATCATATTCAAGTTCACCATTGAAGCGACTTTAAAATAGACTCATTACAGCAACATATTGGTTATGTTACCGATTTTTTCACTCCAAGTTCGATTAAATCTTGAATCTCAGATATAAATTTATTGGTTAAGTTTTACAGCGTTTACCATTTTTTGAAAAGTGCTGTTTGAAAGTGTCTTGATGCAAGTTAACATTCAAGTATTAATAATAAATCTAATAAAAAGGGATTGTTTTGTAGTTTAGAGAGTTTGTTTTTCTTTCATCAAAGCGAGTTTTTGCGCTTGCTTTGTTGTTTATTTCGGTGTCCTTAACGGGCTGCACTTTTTTATTTGACGAGGCCCATGGTTACCGTGGACCTGTTGAAATAACCATTAAGACGGAAGATGGTTCAATTCCTCAGTTCCCCTTTTTAATTGATACTGGATACGCTGAACCAGGTGGACATGGTGGAAGTGGTCATGAAAGGGGATATGATTATTTAAAGTTGGCATATGCCGGTAAAGTCGTCACATTACCAAGAGAGCGTTTAGACTTATTACAACCTAATGCATACGCTATGGTTCACTTTGTAGTCCGTCATCCAAATTATCATATACAAACTTTAAGTGTAGGTTTGGGCCCAATTGACGCTGATGACCCTCACAAGCTCACAATTACAGTTAAGCCATTTGAAGACATGATGCAAGTGATAGCAGAGCGTGCAGAAGTCCACAAAGTTAATCGAATGCAATTTCAGCCGGATTCCAGAGAATACAAATCAGCGGATTACAATTATCGCAGGGTACGCTATGTGCTAGGTAGGGCAATACATAGTCAAATAGATAAAACAAGAGACGTATACCTACCTGAGCTACCGTTAACTCTTTAACAAGAAGTAATTGATAAGTATCAACCAATTTTCAAAAAGTGGTATTACAGTGTGCCAGAGACTGACTGTCATAACCAAGTGCTCTGTAAGTATCAAATATTAGAATCTCGAAGGAAAGAATATAAAGGGTTGTAAATCCGAAGGAGTGTTGTTTTAGGTACATTGTTTGGTGAATATGTCGGCTGTTATCCATTAAAAATAGCTGACATATTCAACTCTTTTATGGCATTTTTTAGCGAACAATACCAATTTTCTTAATTAAGTGATCTATTTTGAGGCAAGGAAAACTTATCGATAGCACCGCTCACGCATCCTGCTATCGCTGAGGTACCTACATCCATGTAGGCAAGGCTAAAATTTTGCGATTTAGTTGTTCTAAATGAGAAGTTTTTAACGATGCTAGCGTCAGTTTAAATCCCTAAAAATGATTAAGTATCACTGCGTATTGGTATAAAGTTCTTGCTGATTCGTTCTTTTCTCTCATTTTCTTCCATTAGGGTCTGAACACTATGAAATTTTATCGAGTCCGTTTCGATTTCGATAAATTGTTTTTCGGTTTCGAAAATAATATTTCTATATTTGCATAATGGTTTCTTAAAATCTATATTTTTCATGCTCTTATGTTTTGGCATGGCACTTGATTTAACTACTGTACTAAAGATTAAAAACAGTATGAGATCGAGTTATGGATGTGGTCGTAAAGCCCAAAAAAAACACCAAACGGCATCTAAGCATTTTAGCGTTTGTGTGCTTGCTACTGGCGGCCTGTGTTTGGCTATTTTTGCAACCAAGTCATGCACAGCAAATTAAAGCAAACGAGATTTGGTCGGCGAAGGTCGAGCAAGGTTCATTAAATTTAGAAGTGTCAGGTTTTGGCCGTTTAAAGTCGAAAAAGCCGCGTTTACTCACTGCCAAAAGTCAGGCAACGGTTGATGAAATTATTTTAAAACCGGGTGCTGAGGTAACTCCCGATAGTGTTATTTTAAAGCTTTCAGATCCGAATATTACCCAATCGGTGCGCGATGCAAAGCGTGCTTACATCGACAGTCAAAACCAGCGTATTCAAACGGGTATTAACCAAAAACGCGAATTACTTGCTCAACAAGCAGAATTAGCTCGCATCCAAGCAGATCTCGAAAGTGCCGAACTCGAAGCGAATGCACAGAGTCAATTGGTCAGCAAAGGTATTGTCTCTAATATCGACTATCAACGTACTAAATTACAAGTCAGACAGTTAACTCGACGTTTAGAGATTGAAACTGCTCGCATTACCCAGCTTGAAGCCCTGCACGCAGCCAATTTAAAAATTGCCGATTCTAATATTTTGGCACAACAAGAAGCATTAGATTTAGTACAACAACAACTCGACAGCCTAACTGTTAAAGCGGGTATTCATGGTGTGGTGCAATCACTAAGTGTGGAGCTCGGGCAAGCGGTGAATTTAGGGGAACAATTGGCTCTAGTGGGCAGTACCACCGACCTTTATGCTTTGCTGAACGTGCCACAGTCAAAAATGCAGTCTATTCAACTGGCGCAAGCGGTAAGCATCAATACTCGTCGTGGTGAGATCTCAGGGGAAGTGATACGTATTGATCCGGTGATCAACAACGGCAATATTCAGGTTGAAGTGGCACTAAAAGGCGCGTTAACCGACAATGCACGGCCAGAGTTAAACATCGAAGGCACAATTGCTGTGGGTCAATTAGAAAACGCTCTGTTTATTAAAAAACCTGTCAACGTAAAAGCTTTTTCAAATTCCATCTTATTTAAGTTAACCGATAAAGGCTCAGCCATCGCTACTCCAATTCAGTTTGGTGCGGCAACAGACGAGCAAATTCAAATACTTGCTGGCGCACAAGCACATGAGCAGTTTATCCTTAACGATATGACTCGCTGGCAAGCCCATACCCACATTGCCATTGTGAAGTAAGTCAGGCAATCGCGATATAAAAAGGAAAGATCATGAGTAATAACAAAATAAAGCTAACCAATATCACGAAAAAGTTTGTTACCAGCGAGATGGAAACCCATGCATTACGTGGCGTTGACCTAGAAATCAATGAAGGTGATTACGTATCGATTTCAGGCCCGTCTGGCTGTGGTAAATCTACTCTATTATCGATATTGGGATTATTAGATACTGCGTCAGACGGTGAATATATGTTAGCCGGGCACGATGTCAGTAACCTAAGTGTTAATCAAAGAGCGAGTATGCGAAATGAGCATATTGGCTTTGTATTTCAGTCGTTTAATTTAATTGATGAATTATCAGTTTTCGACAACATAGCACTGCCATTACGCTATCGTGAACAGCCTTTATCGCAAGAAGAAATTAAACAAAAAGTGAACGCTTGCTTGGCTAAAGTTGAAATGACGCATCGAGCTGGTCATAAACCGAATCAGTTGTCAGGCGGTCAACAGCAGCGTGTTGCGATTGCCAGAGCCTTAGTAAACGACCCGGCAATTTTACTCGTTGATGAACCAACCGGTAACCTAGATTCTAAAAACGGTGATGCGGTCATGATGATGCTAGCTGAATTAAACCGACAAGGCACCACCATTTGTATGGTAACCCACGACCCAAGATATGCAGATATGGCAAAACGCAAACTGCACCTACTTGATGGCGTGATGGCCGATGAGTTTAAAATGGAGCTGGCGGTATGAGTATCATCAAAGAAGAATTTAAACTCGCAGTCAGCAGTTTATTGCGATTACCGGGGTTTAGCCTAACGGTTATCTCTACCCTTGCAGTGACATTAGCTGCACTTGCGGTGGTGCTGAATATCAATTATTTGGTACTGACTAAACCCTTGCCATACCCGAATGCTGATAAGCTCGTCGTTACCGACCAAAGCGAAACAATCAATGGCGAGACGCAATACGGCTTTCAGATTTTATCGGCGCAGTATCATATTTATAAAGACGAGCAATATATCGAGCAAATGGCTCTTATGAGTTTGTATAGTGCAAAACTAAGAGATCTGCCCGATACACCTTATCTTGATGGTGTTCGTGTAACACCTGAGTATTTTACGATGCTGGACGTGCCTATGCATTTAGGTCGTGCTTTTAATCAACAAGAAACCATTAATGATAAGCAAAGAGTCTTAGTATTGAGCTTTGAAGCTTGGCAGAAGCACTATGGCGCAGATCCACAAGTGATAGGTACTTACACAACCCTTGGTAATGATAAGTATCAGATTATCGGTGTGACAGCGAGTCATTTTCATGCGCCCGAGGTATTTGGTAACTTTTCGATGGATGCATGGTTTAGTTTTGATCAAGAAATTAGTCGTTTAACTAATTGGGGCAGCATAACCGGTGCTATAAATGGCATTGCCATTCTTAAAAATGGCGTATCAATTGACCAAGCAAACTCAGCGTTAGGTGAGCAGATTAATCAATTATATCAAAGTCGTGATGATGTTGCAGTTAACACTGCGATTGGTGCGCATTTTGTACCTATAAAAGAAAAGATTGTCGCTGATAGTGGTGAAATGGCATTGCTACTACTGGCTGGTGTAATCACATTACTTTTTATTGCGGTCACAAATATTTGTAATTTATTTTTATCTCGTGCAGTGCAAAAAAGACGAGTGATGTCGATTCAAGCTGCGTTAGGTGCAAAAACGCAGCATATCTTTTTAGGCATGTTCAGCGAAGCATTACTGCTCTGTTTGTTTGCCTGTGTATTTGGCTTGCTCATCGCGGGTTGGTCTATGGTGTGGTTAGCCAGCGATTTACAATATATGTTTCCAAGAATGCATACTATGATGCTTGATCCTGTCACGATTTCAGCAAGTTTTGCTGTAAGTATACTAATCAGCGTTGTGATGGCTAAGCTCGCTAGTCAGCAAGTTTCTTATAAACAGCTTAATCAAACTTTACAAAGTAGTGGTAAAGGAACTGGTACACAGATATCTAGTTTAACCAGAAATATTTTAATCGCTTTGCAAGTAGGATTAGCCACGGCATTATTAATGGGGGCTACGACCGTATTATCTCCCGCAATTAATAAACTTTTTAAAGATGTTGGCTTTGATGCAACGAATGTAAGCTATTTGCGGGTTGATACAGGCGATTTGAATGAAGGCTACTTTGATGTTGCTCAACAAGTCAAAAGCCAGTTTAAATCATTACCACAGATTGAAAAAGTCTCATTGACAATGGTTTCTCCATTGCAAATGGGGTGGGAAAACTACCTTTACGATCATAATAATGAGATGTTAGGTATTATTAGTGTTGGCTTTGTTGATGAGAATAATTTTGATTTATTGGGTATACCGATGTTGGAAGGTCGAACATTTAGTCGTTTTCAAGATGCTCAAAATGTGCCTCAAGAAATAATCATTAGCAAAGCACTCGCTGAACGTTTGTTTAAATCCGAGTCTGCAATTGGTCAAACATTACAAGCAGCACCAAATGAGCCCCTTACAGTTGTTGGTGTAGTTGATAATATCTATGTGTATGAAAGTGATAGGGATAGATATTTTGAAGAGCGTTATTACTTACCATTTGAAGCCGGCTCAAGGCTAGCTATGACGATTAAACATACTGGGCAATTATCTAAAGTACAGTTAGTCGAAGTATTAAAAGGGGTTAATCCACGACTGAGTGTTTCGTATTATCAAACCCTCGAACATATGTTGACGGTTCGCTTACGAGCACCGAAGCTCGTTGCTATTTTGACGATAAGTTTGATAGCCCTAGCCTTAATCCTAGCTGCCGCCGGTATATATGGTGTGTTGAGTTACAGTGTTCAAATGCGCAGATATGAGTTGGGTATTCACTTGTCCTTAGGGGCACATACGGGGCACGTTATAAGAATGGTACTAATGCAAAGTATGCAACCGGTGTTACTTGGTATCTTAATTGGAAGTGTGCTTTCGTATATTGGATATTTAGTCGGTACTCGGTTTTTATCTATGCACATAACAGGTGAGATAACAGTACTTTTATTTGCCATACCAATTATTGTTGGTATTTCAACATTGGCTTGTTACTTACCGGTACGTTCAATGGTGAGTGCAGATCCCTTGAAGGCGCTTCGTAACGAATAAGCTGCTTTATATAATGCTATTATTTAGGCCTTACACCTAGTCTTAAGAATGGAGTCTAGGTTAAGCTTATCTTAAATTAGTAATCTATTTTTAACAGCAAAAACAAGGAGTAATATGGAAAGCCATGCACCAACATCACAAATTTTAATTGTTGAAGACAGGGCTGATATTCGGCTGAGCTTACGTTTTTTATTGTGTAATCATGGCTATGACGTGTTTGAAGCTGAGAGCCCTATTGCTGCAAGCAGCTTACTAGAAAAGAAAAATATAGATTTAATCTTACTCGATATGAACTTTGAGTTCGATACCACATCAGGTGAAGAGGGCTTGGCATTTCTTCGTGCACAGCAAACAATCCCTTCGCCGCCAATTATCGCTATGACTGCTTGGTCGAGTGTCTCTTTAGCAGTAGAAGCTATGCAATTGGGTGCGAAAGATTTCTTCGCTAAGCCTTGGGATAATCATGCTGTTGTGATGATGGTCAAAAAACATCTTGCTTTAGCACAAATTGATCGTCAAGAAACGATTACTCAAAATGAGTCATTGGTTCAACGAAGTAAAAGAGATAGTTCATCAGACAACAATACAAAATCTATTTTGTGGCACAGCCCACAGATGCAAAAGTTAAAAGCGCAGTTAGAGCGTGTCGCTAAAACCGATGCAACCATATTTTTGCGAGGTGAAAATGGCACAGGTAAAAGCTGTATCGCAGAGTATGTGCACACTCATTCAGCGCGCAATGGTGAGTTTGTTTCTGTTAACATGGGTGCCATTCCTGAAAGCTTGTTTGAAAGCGAGCTGTTTGGACATAAAAAAGGGGCATTTACCGATGCTAAACAAGACAGAGCAGGGCGCTTTGAGCTAGCCAATAATGGTACTTTATTTTTAGATGAAGTTGCGACAATGGGGGCGAATCAACAAGCTAAACTGCTGCGGGTGCTTGAGTCAAAACAGTTTGAACGAGTCGGTGATACGCTGACCCAACAGGCGAGTTGTCGCATTATCGCGGCATCTAATGCCGACTTTGAGGCCATGCTTGCAAGTGGTGAATTTAGAAACGATTTATATTTTAGATTGAACACCATCGAGCTCACCATTCCTCCTCTAAATAAGCGTCCCGAAGACATCATTGTGTTGGCAAAGCACTTTATTGAATTACATGCCAAACAATATCAACTAACTCCGTTACCGTTGAGCAAATTAGCCGAACAGGCTTTGCTTGATTATGCATGGCCGGGTAACGTACGAGAGCTCAGTCATATGATGGCAAGAGCAGTTTTAATGGCTGAAGGTGACGGCATAGATGTGCAAGACCTTGAGTTTAAAGTGCTAAACAATTCATCAAAGAATGCATCTTCAAAAGATGACATTCCCTTAATGACCCTCGAAGATGCTGAGAAAAAGCTTCTCAAAATGGCACTGGCGCAAACTCATAATAATGTAGAACAAGCAGGCGAATTACTCGGTATAAGTAAAAGTGCCATTTACCGCCGGTTAGAAAAGTTTGGTATGTCGACTAAGTAAATTACTAAACAAAAAATAATGAGCCAGCACATGTTCAAACTCATAAACAAAATCACAGAGCGACTAGAGTTACGCTCCATCGAAAGCATACTGACATTGTTTATTGGCAGTTGCATACTTGTTTTGTCCGGTCTGGCGGGGTTTATTCTTTGGTATAGCTCAGCCAGTACCTTAGTGGTTTGCACTGTATTGGTATTATTAATTTGCCCGTTTGCGCTACTATGTTGGTATGTAAGGCGTGCTTTGCTCAACCCTTATTACCGTTTTTCAGCTGTCCTTGAAGCGATAAGAAATGAAGACTATTCATTGCGCGCCAATCCAAAGTTTAATCAAGGTGCTGTGAAGTTGTTGGCAGATGAAATCACCACCATGACGGCAGAACTGCAAAACAGAAAATCGCAATATGATCAACAAGCAGTATTAGTACTTAGACTTATTGAGCAGCTTGCAACTCCTATTGTGGTTTTAAATAAAGAGCATAAATTACACCATGCCAATGAAGCTTTTTCTAATTGGCGCAAGCAACCGTGGCAGACTCTCAGGCATACAAACGCCGATGATTTGGGCTTCATGTTATCCGCAAATAAATGGCAATTAAGTGATGAGTCCCTTATTGCAAAATGGCAGTTACGTCATAGCCAATTCACCATGCAAGAGCAAAGCTATGAATTGTTGGTACTAACTAATATTGAGCAGGTTGTGTATCACACAGAGCAATTAGCTTGGCAGAAAATGACCCGCGTATTGAGCCATGAAATCAATAATTCGTTGTCACCCATTAAGTCGTTAGCGCAAACATTACAAGATATGCTTAAAGGCAATGATGACTTTGCTAAATTAGACCCTGCTTTACAAGTTATTGTTGAGCGCAGTGACGGCTTAATGCAATTTGTAAATCGCTATGCGAATTTGAGCAAACAATTCGATGTTCATATTGTGCAATGCGAGCTCGCACCGTTATTTCAGTCAGTGGGTAATTTGTTTGATTATCCTATTAAGATTAAATGCGATACGCTTTTTGTATTTGCAGATAAAGTATTGCTTGAACAAGTCTTGGTTAATTTAGTGAAAAACGCCATTGAAGCGAGTAAATCGCAACAACTTATTGAGTTAAATGCTTATGAGCAAGGCAAGCAAATTGTGATTGAAGTAAAAGATTCGGGGTCGGGCATTCAAAATACTGATAATTTGTTTGTGCCGTTTTACACCACCAAAGCGCAAGGTAAAGGGATAGGACTTAATTTGTGTAGAAACATGATAGAGCAACAAGGTGCAAAACTAACTCTAAGCAACCGCGAAGATAAAACAGGCGCAATTGCTCAGTGTTGGTTTGACATATAGATACTAACGGATACCAAAAAGATTATCGTCAGAAAAGACTTTCAATAGCTTCACTGGAGCACTTAAACCTGCCTCTGACAGCTGCATCGAGCAAATCCCGTAAAACGTGATATTTACTGTCATGTTCCTCATCAAGGTTGATCATATTCATGGTCCAACGAGAAAAAGTACGACTGGTGGCGGGTTCGAGATAAAGTACCTTGGCTTGCATATACCGGTCGTCATTTTCAATTTTTCTATACAAGTCTTGAATAATGGGTAAGTCACCTTCTAAAACTTGTACAAACCAGCCGCCGTTATAAAACAGACTGCCCGTTACACGAAGATTGATATTATTCTCGCGCGCTACTTTTAAAAGTTTTAAAAAGTCTACGCTGTCTAGCTGTCGACTCGCTTTGCTGAGATAGATGAGTTGATGGATTGACATGCATAATCCCTTATCGGTATCTGATATAATTTTTATTTACAGATTCGAACTGATTAAAACGCAAAACAACCGAACAAATAAAAAGATGTGAAAACTTAATCGATCTTTTTTATACGCTGTGACGTAAAGAATGCCATGTAGAGTTTTTAGGTCTTATTTATGCAATTACCTGTTTTTCCGCTTCCTGTATTTTTGCTTCCTGAAGGAGTAACACGCCTTCGTATTTTCGAGCCGAGATATAAAAAACTGGTATCTATTGCAACTAAAGAGCAAGGCTTTGCACTCACCATTTACAAGCCAGATGCAGAGTTTGAAGTGTCTGAATGGGCGGCTTGGGTTGATATAGTCGATTTCTTTGAAGAAAAAGGTATGCTACACATTGATGTAAAAGCAAAATCGCTTGTAAAGCTCAGTGATATTTTTTTCGACGAAGACAATTTACGTTTTGCTAAATGTGCTCCCATCCCGCATTGGGAGCAAGTAAGTTTAAGTGAAAATCACATTGCGTTAGCCGATAAACTAGAAGAGATATTCTCTTTACACCCAGACATTCAAAGCCTTTACCCATCGCCGCAATTTGATAATCCAAACTGGGTCTGTGCGCGTTATTTAGAATTGCTTCCATTATCTATGGAGCAAAAGGAAGTGTTTGTTGATCAATACAGTTTTGATAAAGCTCAAAACTTCTTACACACCATAATGTTAGGTTAAATTTGTAGAGTGTCCTACAATTAATAAAACTATCTAATCTAAGTGATCCAAATCTATTTCTTAACGTATGTAATACGAAATGCAATTAATGGGTTTAGTCATGGTGAGCACAGAAAACAGGAATCCCCATCCTTCGATGAGCACAACAACAAATTCTCAAACTATGCCTGCTGAAGTGGATGGCAAAACCTTGTCATCTTGGTTAATCAGCGTGGCGCAAGAGCGTGATAGACGTGCCTTTGCTAACTTATTCAAATGGTTTTCTCCAAAAATTATTGGTTTTGGGCGCAAACAATTCAATAACCCTATAATGGCGAACGAGCTATTACAAGAAACTATGACCAATGTGTGGCGAAAAGCACATCTTTACAATGTTGAGAAAGGTGCAGCGACAACTTGGATTTACACGGTTATGCGTAACATCAGTTTCGACATGCTACGTAAAATTCAATCTAATCAAGAAGACACCATCAGTGAAGAGATCTGGCCCTTAGCTGAAGCGCAAAATAGTGATGACCATATGTTTGCCGATCACTTGATGGACAAGCAACTAGCGCAATACCTTAACAAGTTGCCCGAAAATCAGAAGCAAGTTGTTCACGGCGTTTATTTTCAAGAGCTTTCTCAAGAGCAATTATCAAAGCAGCTTAACATTCCACTTGGTACTGTTAAATCACGTTTAAGACTCGCACTGACTAAACTCAAACAACACATAGGAGCAGACTATGATTAAGCACCACCCTAAATTAGAACTGCTCGAAAGCTATGTGGCTGGAGAATTACCTGCTTCAGTTAGCGTCATGATTGCTGCGCACTTAGAAATGTGTCCTAAATGTCAGCAACAAATCACAGAGTTGACAGCAAAAGCAGCCGATAAGTGCTTCGACAAAGATGCGTTTGCTTTTGATGAATCAGAAATACAGTTCGACTTTGATGCTTTTATTGATGACGTAACAGAAGACTCCAGTATCGATGAATTTGTTGAACCTGAGCCTCAAGAAGTTAAAGTAGCAGATACGCCATATTGCCTACCTCAGGTTCTATGTAACTTAGAGCGTTCTAACTGGATGAACTTAGGTAAATTGTCACGGTCACGCATCGAGCTGGAAGACGGCGATTTACGTATGAGTTTGTTACACATAGACGCTGAAGGCTCTGTGCCTAATCATACACATAACGGCTTTGAGATTACCTTGCTTGTTGATGGTAGCTTCGAAGATGAAATGGGCACTTACAATCGTGGTGATTTCATTTGGCTCGATGGTAAAAACACGCATACGCCTTTTACTAAAGAAGGGTGTTTGTGCTTAACTGTATCTAGTGACTCGCTTCACTTTACTCAAGGACTTAGCAAACTGCTTAATCCAATTGGTAAGTTTATTTACTAGGAGACAGTTATGAATGAGTTTAACTCCGAATTTTCTTCACCAATCAAAGTTGGAATCAGCGCTTGTCTTACGGGCGATCAGGTTCGTTTTGACAAGAGTCATAAAAAATCTGATTTCTGTATGAATCAGCTAGGCAAACATGTTGAGTATGAAAAGTTCTGCCCTGAAGTGGCGGTCGGTTTGCCTATTCCAAGACCGACTATTCGACAGATTAAATATGATGACGTAATTGCGGTCTCGCGACCTGATGGCTCAGTGGATGTCACTGAGAAAATGACTGAGTTTGGTCAAAAAGTGGCGTCTCGCATCGACCATTTGAGTGGTTTTGTATTCATGAAAGGCAGCCCTAGCTGTGGCATGGAACGTGTAAAGGTTTATTATGAGCATGGTAAAGGCTGTGAGCACAACGGTGTCGGCTTGTTCGCTAAACAAATCCTAGACGCACACCCAAACTTACCTTGTGAGGAAAATGGCCGCTTAAATGATGCCGTGTTACGTGAAAATTTTGTGATGCGCGTATTCACTTACAAGAAATGGCAAGAGCTGGTGGCGTCAGGTTTAACCAAACACAAATTGATCGAGTTCCACAGCCAAAATAAGTATTTGGTGATGAGTCATAATCTTGAAATGTACCGCCAAATCGGCAACATGCTAGGGCAATCGAAAGCGCCTTTGGAAGAACTTGCCGAGCAATACATTTCTTTGTTGATGTCAGCTTTGAAAAAGCCAGCTTCACGTCGTAACCATACGAATACCTTGCAGCACTTACAGGGGTATTTTAAAAAAGTACTCGACAAAACAAAGAAAGAAGAGTTAACGGAGCAAGTCATGGCGTATCGTCAAGGCCTAGTTCCACTACTTGTACCTTTGACCTTGATTAATCATTATTTACGTGATTACCCGAACGAGTATCTGGCAAAGCAAGCGTACTTAAACCCATACCCAGCAGATTTAAAACTAAGGTATAGCCTATAATGAGTGCCCTTTATTGGATAAGGAAAGACTTTAGACTCGACGACAATCCCGCATTAATTCAAGCCTTATCGCAAGGATGCAAACAGGCAATTTTCATTTCTACTCCTCTCACTTGGCAGCGCCATAATGTTGCGCCTATTCAGATCGATTTTATGGCGCGTCACTTGGCATGGTTTGAGCAACAGCTTAACGCTCAAGGTATTGAGCTGACTGTGATAAACGGCAGTGATTTTAATAGTCAAATCGAGCAATTATTGAATTTTTGCTCTGAACATCAAATCACGCGAGTGTTCGCAAATAGCCAGTTAGAGATAGACGAGGTAGACAGAGATAAGCAAGTAGCAGCTCATATCGAGTTTAGCCTATTCGAAGCCGATGTGATGTTGCCAAAAGGGTCTGTGCGCAACAAGCAGGGCGAGATGTTTAAGGTCTACACGCCGTTCAAAAAAGCCTGGTTGCAAGCGGTTAAGCAAAGTGGGTTTGATCAAAGCTATTTAGGCAATCTAGCTGCAGTTGATGTTGAGTTTGATCAGCACAAGTTTAGTTTCGATTACCCAAAAGTTGAGTCGTCTAAATGGCCGTTGGCAGACACGACACTCAGACAAGTATTGCCGCGCTTTTTAGCTGAAAAGCACGATGACTATGAGCTCTACAGAGACAGGCCTGATTTAAAAGCAACCAGTGGTTTATCGCCTTACCTAGCCATCGGTGCTATTAGTCCAAAACGAGTTTTCATTGAGCTGATTAATCATATGCCAAATGTGCTCGAAGATATGAAAGCGCCACAATTTAGCTGGTTGAATGAGTTGATCTGGCGAGAGTTTTATCGCCACCTTTTAGATGCTTTCCCAAGTTTAAGTAAAAACAAAGATTTTCAAGAGAAGTTCCACGCCTTCAAATGGCCAGAACATCAAGCAAAATTTGAACTTTGGTGCAACGCCCAAACTGGATTCCCAATTGTTGATGCTGCAATGAAACAGCTTAAACAAACCGGTTGGATGCATAATCGTTTACGTATGATAGTCGCTAGCTTTTTAACTAAGCATTTGCTGGTGGATTGGCGCAAAGGTGAAGCATTTTTCATGCTTCATCTTATCGATGGTGATTTGGCTGCTAATAATGGCGGTTGGCAATGGGCGGCGGGCACAGGGTGTGATGCACAGCCATATTTTAGGATCTTTAACCCACTTACCCAGAGTGAGAAGTTTGATCCCAACGGAGATTTTATCCGTAAGTATCTACCAGAATTAGAAAATGTGCCGACTAAACATATTCACGCACCGCAAGCTTACTTGGCTGCAACAGGTCAAAGTGATGTGTATCCCGTTGCGGTTGTTGATTTAAAAGAAGCAAGAAATCAGGCACTAGAATATTACAAGAGTGAGTTATCTTAAGAATGTCGAATAATGCCTTGATATCAGATTTTTTGAAGCTGTATAACCAACTAGACAAGTCGAATCTTGAACTACTCGGTGAAGTCTACTGTGACAATATTGTATTTGAAGATCCGCTTCACAGAATAGAAGGTTTACCTGTGCTTACCGACTATTTTGCTAACATGTATGAAAATCTTAACCAAGGCCAATTCGATATTCTCACTTCATTTGAGCAAGACAACAAGGCCAGCGTGTATTGGGTGATGACTTTTTCACATAAAAAAATAAAACAGGGGCAACCGCTGAAAGTGAACGGTAACACTTACCTTGAATTTGAAAATGGTAAGGTTGTTTACCACCGCGATTATTTTGATGCAGGTGAAATGATCTATCAGCATCTGCCGGTGTTTGGCACTGTGATTAACTTAATCAAGCGCAGGACGGCAGCATGAGTATCGAATCTAAAGTAGTTGTCATTACAGGCGCTTCTTCGGGCATTGGCGAAGCTTTAGCATTTGAATATGCACAGCAAGGTTTCGCGGTATATGCGTGTGGAAGAAATCAAGCAAAGTTAGATACGTTAAGTGAGAAATCAGCAAACATCACACCTTGTATTTTTGACTTAAATGACAAAATCGCCTTAGAAAATGCCTTACCAAAAGACTTAGCCATTGACCATTTAATTCTCAATGCAGGCACTTGCGAGTACATAGACAATCCTAAACAGTTCGATGGCGCATTATTTGAAAGAGTTATTCAAACTAATTTAATTGCCGTAGGTTATTGCTTAGAAGCTTGGTTAAAGCAAATTAAGTTTGGTGGTCAGGTTGGCCTAATGAGCTCAAGTGCCGCCTATGTGCCACTAACGCGCGCAGAAGCTTATGGTGCGTCAAAAGCGGGTATTACATACCTAGCTAAAACCCTCAGTATAGACCTAGAGCCACAAGAGATTGGCATCAGTGTGATTCATCCTGGGTTTGTAAAAACACCACTTACAGACAAAAACGACTTCGATATGCCTGGCATTATTGAAGCTGATGACGCTGCTAAAGCCATCTTCAAAGGCATGAGCAAAAGTACATTCGATATTCATTTTCCTAAAGGCTTTACGTGGACGCTTAAAGTCTTATCTCTTTTACCCTTTAGTCTCTGGCGTCCGCTCGCTAAAAGGATGATAAAAACATGAAGAAAGTTGCCATCATAGGTAGTGGTATTTCTGGTTTAACCTGCGCTTACTTGTTATCAAAAAAATACGACATCAAGTTATTTGAAAAGAACAATTATATTGGCGGCCACACAGCAACCGTTGATGTTGAAGTCGATGGTAAAGAGTATGCTATCGATACAGGTTTTATTGTTTGTAATAACAAAACCTATCCAAATTTTTTAAAATTGCTTAGCCAAATTGGCGTTGACTATAAAGACACTGAAATGAGTTTTAGTGTGCACAACGTTCAATCGGGCTTAGAGTACAATGGCAATAACTTAAATTCGTTATTTGCGCAGCGCCGCAACATTTTGAACCCCAAATTTTGGGGGCTAATTATAGAAATATTGCGTTTTAACAAGGCCTGTAAAGCGTTACATGCTCAACAAATTGCCCCTCATTTAACGTTGGGCGATTTTTTAGACGAGCAGCATTTTACAGACTACTTCAGCCAACACTATATTTTGCCAATGGGCGCAGCTATTTGGTCAACCAGCTTGCAAGAGATGCGCGACTTTGAACTGCGTTTCTTTGTGCAGTTTTTCTATAACCATGGTTTGTTAAATATCAGTGACCGCCCACAGTGGCATGTGATAAAGGGGGGCTCTCGTGAATATGTAAAGCCTTTAACGCGTGAATTTTCAGACAAGATTTGTCTCAATAGTAATATAAGTTCTGTAACGCGTAACGACGATCATGTAGTTGTAAAGCTTGCCGATGGCACTGAAGAGTTATTTGATGAAGTGGTGTTTGCATGCCATTCAGATCAAGCTCTTGCATTATTGGCAGATGCGAACGAACAAGAGCAGCAAGTACTTGGCGCTATACCTTACAGTGAAAACCAAGTGGTGCTTCATACCGATACCAATATGCTGCCAAAGCGTCCACTTGCTTGGGCTAGCTGGAACTACCGTTTAGACAATACTAATATGCGCCCAGCCGCGGTGACCTACAATATGAATATATTGCAGGGTTTGCAAAGTGATACCACCTTCTGTGTGACATTGAATCAAACAGCCATCATAGATAAGTCTAAAATATTAAGAGAATTCACCTATCACCATCCGGTGTTTAACAAGCAAAGTATGGCGGCGCAACAGCGTCGCTCTGACATCTGCGGCAAAAATCGCACCCACTTCTGTGGTGCATACTGGTATAACGGCTTTCACGAAGATGGCGTGCGTTCAGCACTAGATGTATGTAAACGATTTGGGTGTGAGCTGTAGTTATGAATAGCGCGATTTATCAGGGCCAAGTCAGACACAGACGTTTTAGTCCGAAAAGTCATGAGTTTAACTACACTATGACGCAACTCGCGCTAGACTTAGATGAAGTTGAAGCGTTAGCAGCAACTCATTCAGTATTTAGTTTGAAAAAATTTGCGCCTATGAGTTTTTTTCAAGCTGATTATGTAAAAAATGAACCGGGCAATTTAAAACAACGTATAGCAAGTAAAGTTTCCCAACTGGGTGGGAAATGGGATGGCGAAAAAGTCACGTTAATGGGCCAGTGCCGATGTTTCGGTTTTTATTTTAGCCCAGCAAACTTTTATTTTTGTTATCAAAATGACGGTGAATGTCGCTACATGTTGGTTGAGGTAAGTAACACGCCTTGGCTTGAGCGGCATTACTATTTGGTCGATTTACAAGGCGATATGAAAACTCAAAAAGACTTTCATGTCTCGCCTTTCATGGACTTAGACATGCAATACCATTGGCGGGTTAAGCCGCCAGCAGAGCAGGTCTTGGTTCATATTGAAAACCATAAAGACCATAAGCAATTTGATGCTACGCTTGCCATGAAAAAGTGTGAAATAACAAAAAGCAGTTTGTTTAAAGCGTGGCTGTCGGCGCCGTTAATGCCAATTAAAGTGGTTGCAGGCATTTATTGGCAAGCTGCTAAATTGTTTGCCAAACGTATCCCGTTTATTGCGCACCCTGAGACTAGAGGTTAATAATGGAACAGTCATCTACCAATGTCACCGCAACAACAAATCTAGAGCAACTTTCTTGGTTTGAAAATAAATGTCGTAACCTAGTCATTTCTTTGCTCGATCAGTTAGAAAAAGCCAGTTTAGAAATTGAAGAAGCAGGGCAAATAACTCGTTTGGGTAATGTGGACGCTAAGCTATGTGGCAAGATAATCGTGCAAGATGCGTCTATGTATGTCGACTTCGTCAAAGGGGGCAGCATTGCAGCTGCGGAAGCCTACATCGCAAAAAAATGGACTACGCCAAACTTAACTGAAGTTATCCAAGTATTTGCTCGTTGCCAAGAACAGCTTGATGAAATAGAGAAGCAGGGCGCGTGGTTTACCCAATTGAAAAATAAGATTTTTCATCGTAAAAATGCCAATACCCAAAGCGGATCAAAAAATAACATCTTGGCGCATTACGACTTGGGCAATGAGTTGTATACCCGCTTTTTAGATAGCACCATGATGTACTCAAGTGCGATTTATAGCGACATGGCAACCGAGCTGCATGAAGCGCAACTCAACAAACTTAAAACTATTTGCGACAAGCTCGATTTAAAGCCGACAGACCATTTAATCGAAATTGGCACTGGTTGGGGTGGCTTGGCAATTTTTGCTGCCGAAAACTATGGTTGTCAGGTGACAACAACCACAATTTCAGATGCGCAATACGAATTTGCAGTTGATAAAGTGAAAGCAAAGGGACTTGAAGATAAGATCACTTTGCTTAAAAAAGACTACCGCTTACTCGAAGGTAAGTACGATAAGTTAGTTTCAATTGAAATGATTGAAGCCGTTGGTCATGAATTTATGGCGGAGTTTTTCGCTAAGTGTAATAGTTTGCTTAAAGACGACGGCTTAATGCTTGTTCAAGCCATTACCATTTTAGATTCTCGTTACGATCATTACCGTACTAACGTTGACTTTATTCAGCGCTATATCTTCCCAGGAGGGTGTTTACCATCGATTGCGATCATGAGCAAACATGTCGCCGAGCAAACCAATATGATGCTCGATAATATACAAGATATTGGTTTGCACTATGCAAGAACACTGGCTGATTGGCGTAAAGGCTTTGATACAAATTGGCAAGCGCTTACCGAGTTTGGCTTCGACGAGCAGTTTAAACGATTATGGCATTTCTATTTGGCGTACTGTGAAGGCGCGTTTTTAGAGCGTGTGATAAGCACTCATCATTTAGTGCTTCGTAAGCCTAATTATCGAAACGATACCGATGAACAAATTTGCCGTTATTAACTTCTTCCTATTCCAGCTTGTATGGTTTACCTGTGCTTTGTTGACCGAATATGCAAGCTGGCTTTTATTGCCCTTAATTGCTCTGCACTTCGCAGTATTTAAGCATCGATCCCGAGATTTTAAGCTGCTGCCGATTGCCTCTGTTGGCATTGCGTTTGATTTTTTGATGTTCAAGTTGGGTATTTTAACCTTCAGTGAGAGCTTTTTTCCGGCTTGGCTATGTTTGCTTTGGCTGATGTTTGTGTTTAGTCTCAATTATTCTTTTGAGTGGATGAATAAACTCAATGTGTTTATTAACGCCTTTATCGGTGGCATTTTTGGCCCGCTGAGTTACTTTGCTGCCGTTAAATTTGGTGCGCTGGGTATGGGCGTTGTGCAGACACAATTTTTATTTATTTATGCTCTTGGTTGGGCGTTAATTATGCCATTGCTGATCTATTTAAATAACAGACCGTATTACAAGTTAAGCTAAATCAACAGGATCACGTCATGCGTGTGATTTTTTTAATTTGTTTTTTCTTTTCTTTTTATGGCTTTGCCTCACCAGTACAAGACCTCACAAAATACGGTGAGGGTCAAATGTCGGTGATGTTTTGGGATCTGTATAAAGCAGAACTGTTCGGACAAGCTCCCAGTTATCAAGCTGATGCCACCCCAATCGCGCTGAAAATTACTTACCTCAGAGACATAGACAAGAAAGACTTGATAGAAGCTACGTTAGATCAATGGGTTCACATTGGCTATGAAAATGAATCTATTCCAAAATGGGCAACGCAACTTGAGAAGATCTGGCCTGATATCAAAGAAAATAGCCAACTGACGATTCGTGTTCACTCCGATGGCTCGTCAGCTTTTTATGATGCTACGAGCAAAATAGGCAGTATGACTGATCCGCAATTTGGCAAAGCTTTTCTCGCGATTTGGCTCAGTAAAAAAACTTCGGAGCCAAAACTGCGCGCACAACTTATTGGAGAGAAAAAATGATTAGAGTGCTAACACTCATTTTAGGATTCATGTTTTTAGTTGGATGTTCAAGCAACCATATCGATGATTACGCTGGTAAAACACCAGAACTAAAATTAGAGGAATTTTTTCAGGGCGAACTCAAAGCTCATGGTGTGGTGCTTGATAGAAGTGGTGCATTTCAGCGTAGTTTTACCGTGAAATTGATAGGCACTTGGCAGAAAGAAAACGGTCAGCTAATAGGTAAGCTAGATGAGTGGTTTGTTTATGATGATGGTGAAAAAGACACGCGCACTTGGCTAATAACAAAAACCGCTGACGGTGAATATACGGGTACTGCGAATGATGTAATTGGTCAAGCAAACGGGCAGGCCCGCGGTAATGCTTTGTACTGGCGATATGACTTAGAAATTCAATACAAAGGCGACCCTTTAGTGGTTACCCTTGATGATTGGATGTATTTGGTTGATGAAAACCGCTTGATTAACCGTACAGAGATAATTAAGTTTGGTTTTAAAGTGGGTGAAGTATTGTTGAGTATTGAGAAGGTGTAGGTCACCTTCTCATGTTTTCTGCTTGTTCGAACTAATTCTTCCGTTTCTCAAATGAACTAGAAATAATCAATAGCGAACTGACAATAATTGTAAGCTCATGAATTGGCATTGTGATTGCTGAACCAAGTTTTGTTGCAATCAATGCAAATAGCACACATGGGAACAAGGTTGCTAAAAATTGATGTTTGTAAAATTTATGGCCGACTAAACTAAAATATAAGCCAGCCAAAACAGTACCAAGCACAGCTGAAAAACCATAGACCAAAGCATTTTTTGCAGTTAAAGAAACATCTTGCGTATAGATTTCAAAACCAAAAACTAGCATACCTGTAGTCATACAGATCATCATGTAATTTATAACTATATTTTTATTCATGGCTTTCCTTACTTGGTATTGTTATAGCATTTTGCGCAAAGGCTCACCTTCGCCTCGATAAAGACTAACTGGTGTCAGCAATACTTCATTATTTTTTTTGCTCAGTATATAGTAGTTTTAGGTACATTCAAATGAAAATGAATTTCCCGCTCTTAATGTTAGGCGTCGCTTAGGTTCGTCGTTTATTTGCGCAAATACCAGCTTATTTTCTTGTGAAATAGTCATGACGCGCTGGTCAGTGAATTGATATTTTCCAATTAAGTTTTCAGCGAAACTGGTATTAATGTCAGCGATTGGCGCGGGTGATAATTTTAAATGCTTTGCAATCATATCTAGCACTAACGGCCCCGGATGCTTAGCATCATTATTGCTAAATGCTACTGCATAGAGGTCACTCTCTGGCAGGTAAATAGACCAAGTCATAAATCCTGGGATCCAGCCTTCGTGGTTAACGGTCACTTTTGCGCTAATGGGGTAGTTATAGAGGCCAAATCCGTAAGGCGAAGTTTCTCAATTATTTAAAACAGTTGGAGTTATCATTTTTTGATAACTATGTTTATAGATGACTTTTCCATTCATCAGCCCTTGATGCCAACGACTCATATCTTCAAGGGTCGATGTAATTGCGCCTGAGGCATGAATCCAACTCCTGTCTACTGTGATAGGTGAGTCATTGTGGCTTGTATAACCTGTCGTGCCAGTTCTACCTTCACCTTGCTTAGTAACATATGAGTGATTCATTTGTAAGGGGTTAAAAATATTTGCTTTTAAATAGTCGGCATAAGGCAAGCCCGATACCACTTCTATGACTTTGCCGAGCAATACATACCCAGTGTTGGAGTAGTTAAACACCTCGCCCGATCCGGCTATCACAGACTGTTCTGTGATCTCTTTGATGATGACATCAAGTCTTTTCTCCTTATGTCATATATTTCTGATCCTCGGGTCATTGTTATAGTTTGGCAAACCCGAGGTATGGCTAAGCACATGTTCAATGGTGACTTGTGCATAGTCTTTTGGCAGACCTTCAATGAAATCTCCCAGTGTACTCGACAACTTTAATTTATCGCGTTCAGCAAGCTGTAAAATGGTTGCAGCTGTAAATTGTTTTGATACTGAGCCAATTTGAAAAGCGTCATCAAGTTTGAGTTGTTGTTTGTTTTATAAATTTGCAAGACCAGCTACACCGCTGTAAATCATCTTTCCAGATTGTTCTAATCTGACAACTATTCCGGGATTTGAATCAGAGGCATAACAAGCGAGCGTTTCGCTGAATGGATTTTGTTTCGCGAACGAAAGAGGGATAAATAAAGTGGTAATAAATACAGCAGTCCTAAGCATGTGTTTTCCTGAATTGATGTATAGTTGAAAAGAAGCCTTTGCTTAAATTGTTATTATTGCAGTAAAGAAGCTCCAGATTCTTGAATTAAAAAAATTTAATCAAGTAACTAATCTGAGTTCAGGCTAACTAAACATACATTAGTAAAGGGTTAAAGCTGAATCAATTATGAATAAATTTAGTGAGGTCCTACTTTCATTCATTTAAGTGGTGGGTTTGCAAAGTAGTAAGCATGAGCATTAAATGGATTGTTTATTTAAAGAAAAGGCCTTAAACAGTGATGTCCAAGGCCTGTATAAAGTTTTGTTAATCTACCTTCTTAAGTAAAACTTCTACAGCTTTTTCAATTTGTTTATCACGACCTTTCTCAACAGATTCAGGATCGTTCTTAACAAGGTGATCTGGCATAGTTTGGTTGTTTTCTAGGTATTCACCTTTGGTGTTTTTAATGCCCACTTGTGGCACACCCGCTCGGAAGTTGCCTGAAATCCCAATTTCCCACCAAACTGCTGTCATTGTACCTGGTACCGGCATACCCACCATTTCACCTAAATCTAATTGATCGTAAGTGTAAGAGAATGCGTGGGCATCACTGTAGTTACCTTCGTTGATAAGCAGCACAGATGGCTTGTTCCATTGATCTAGCGGATCGCCGTGATACTGACGACCGCGAACATGCATGGTGAAGTACTCTTCGCCACTCAGTAGTTTTGCAAGATCGTTGTGTAACCATCCACCGCTATTAAAGCGAGTGTCAACAACAATGGCTTTCTTATCAAAGTGTTTGCCTAACAAGCGAGAGTACACGGCTCTAAAGCTAGGGTCGTTCATGGCACGCACATGCACATAGCCAAGTTGGCCGTCAGATAGTTCTTCTACCAGCGCTTCTCTAGATAGCACCCAACGATCATAGAGTAAATTATTAATAGTACGGCTATTTGTTGGCTTGATGACTTCATCAAAAAGCGCACCATTAGGATCTGTAAATGTGAAGCGTACACGTTGACCTGCAGTGTGGTTTAACAGCTTGAATAAGTTTTGTGACTCGCTTAAATCAACGCCGTTTACAGCTGTAAGTGTTACTCCAGGTTTTACTTTGCTGCTGGCTTTATCAAATGGACCTTTAGCCAGCACTTCTTCAACCATAAATGGGTTTATATCACTGAAAAACAAACCCAAACGGCCAGTAGCATCATCCGTTGGCTTTCGTGCTGGGCGATAAGATGAACCAATATGAGAGGCATTTAGCTCACCAGTCATTTCAGCAAATAGATTCGCGAAATCACGACCATGGCCTATCGATGACACTTTTGCACGGTACGATTGGCCAACTTGTTCCCAGTCGATACCATGATAATCATCACGATAGAATTTATCATCAATGATGCGCCAGCTGTGATCGAACATAAACTCACGCTCTTTAGCAGCTTGTAGTTGCATCACAGGCTTGGTTGAAATTGGCTTAAGCGCAATTTTGTTGCCTACTTTACCTTGACGTAGCGAGCCATCGGCAAGAATTACAATGTTCTTTTCATCTTCGCTAAACGTCATACTTACTCTGCGTGCATTTAGTTTTGCAACCAACTCTGTTTTTCTATCACGAATTGAATGACGCCATAAGTCATAGCCTTTTTCAAAGCGCGCAAAGTAGTAAAGTGCTTTTGTGTCTTTTGTTAAATATGCTTGACCAAGATCTGATGCATGAACAGTCAGGCGCGCTGTGCGTTGTTCGATGTTATCCCATTCAATCTCAAGCTTTTCAGCTTTTTCCTCAGTGCTCTTATTGTCTAGCGTCGCTGCTTTTGAGGCCTCTTTCTCAAGCTCTTTATGCAGTGCATATTCTTCTTTGGAGAATCTAAAACGGTCATAACTGTCTTGCGTTAAGAAAGCGGCCATAACGTCGAATTCTCTGCCCCAACTACCGTGATCACGTTGGCCATAACGGGCGCTGGCCCAAAGCACAGCTTCACCATCGGTATGCCAAGAAGGTGAGGAGTCGTTATAACCTGACAAGCTTATATCGCGAGGTTGTTGTGAACCATCTGATGGGAAAACGCCGATATTTGTCACAAACAATCGGCTTCTTGGCGCGAAATCCGCTGTCATCCAATAACTATCTGGTGCCCATGCAAAGGTGATATCGCCATCTGCATATGAGTAGTTATGTTCCTTACCCAATGCAATATTTACTTTCTTAGATTCGCGATCGATAACTTGAATTTCATCTCGAGCAGATAAAAACGCAATTTTTTTACCATCTGGTGAGTAAAGAGGTTGGAAGCTATCCGTGTCTACTTGATGAACTACTGCTTCTTCTAATTGTGTCGCCGCAAAGAAATAAGGCTCTGACTCATCGGCAATCGACGTTTCATATAGCCCCCAGCTGTTGCCTCGTTCTGCAGCATATAACAGTGTTCTGCCATCTTTATGGAATGACACCGAGCGCTCTTGCTGCGGCGTATTGGTGATTGCGCGTGTCGTACCGAACTCTGTGCTAGCAACAAACACTTCTCCACGCGCCACAAACGCCACTTCTTTACCATCTGGCGAGACAGAATATTCGGTTATTTTGCCACCTAGCATGGTTGGCATCATATCGTCTTCTTGCACGTCATTAGCGATATTGATTTTCACATGTTTAGGTTTGCCACCTTTTGACGTGTAAATACTGCCATGGTGCACAAATGCAAGTATGCCATTGTCACTGATAGATAAGCTGCGAACAGGAAATTGCTCAAAGTCTGTAATTTGCTTTTTGTTATCGCCATCTAAATCGGCGCGCCATACGTTAAATGCGCCCGACTTTTCTTCAGAAGTATAATAATAAGTATTGTTATCAGCCCAAACAGGGTTGTGATCCCCCCCTGCAAATGTTGTCAGTTGGATATGTTCACCTGACACTAGATCTTGTAGCCAAACATCACGGGCAAACGCAGAATCATCATGCTTTCTAAATTCGTTTTCGTAAGCTTTTTCATCACGATAAAGTGCTTTTTTGCCATCAGGAGAAAACTTTAATTCTGATGCTGGAATAGTTGATAGCATCTTAGGTGTGCCGCCGTTTAATGACACCGTATAGCTTTCAGTTAAGCGTGCAGTAGGATAAATCGTAGAGTCTTTAGAATCTTGGCGTGCTGATGTGAATAGTACTGCTTTGTCATTTTTGGCAAAATCTTGAGGCACATCATTGGCTGAATGGTAAGTCAGACGTTTAGCTTTACCGCCCGATGATGGCATAAGATACACATCTAAATTACCGTTTCTGTCGCTTGCAAAGGCGATATGCTTGCCATCATTAGACCAAACAGGGTGACCATCCCAATCACTATGCAGAGTTAAAGGGCGAGCAGTACCGCCTTTGGCTGGAACGGTATAAATGTCACCCTTATAAGAGAAAGCTATTTGCTTACCGTTTGGAGAAATGCTGCTGTGTAGAAACCACTCTTCACTTTTAGAGGCATGTGCTTGAGCAGTTAAAACAGCTAATGCACAGAGCGTATATTTGGCTGATGGCATTGTTGTTTTCCTTTTTTTTTGAGTCTTATTTATTGATTATATCTATGTTATATAGTAACAATTCACTAACAAAAGTACTAAAACAATAGACAAGTGAGCATGTAAATACGTTAAAAGTCTATTCTTTGTCTTTTGAGAATTAATAGTGAACCTTGTGGTTGTTCAGAGCGTAATCACTTTTTGATTAATTCACAGTTTGAGCGAATTGAGGTTATTACTTTGAAGCTTAGTAAATTAGAAAAGTATTTCTATGTCGATAAAATTATTTATCATTCATTAGATTTGGCTTTATATAACGTAAGTGTAGTCATTGATGGTAAAGAATACATGGTGACAGACGAAAAAGGACAGCGTTTGAAAAGTCATAACTTCGTCGCTTTGCAAAAGAAATTAAAAAATGTTAATGCTGAGTTACAGGTTATGCGCCAGCTAAGTGCGTACGATGAAATGGTTGGTGGGCCGAGTAAAATTAACAACGAACTCGAAGTACCACTAGGTGATAACAAGCTTTATTAATTTTAACACCTAATTTATTTTGACATATAAAAGCGTCTAAATCTCACTAATGACGCTTATCTTCTTTTATATTCCCTCAAAATCACTAAAGTGCCTCAAATTAAATTTGTGTTATTTTTATTAAATTTTTTTTTAATAATATTTTGATCGTTTAGAAATCACTCTCCGTAACTCTGTATGAACTTTAAACACAAGAGGAATGTAGAGGTGGTTAAATTAATCAAACTTGGAGCAGCATTGAGTCTTTCATTGTTGTTAGCAGGCTGTAATGACGATGACAATAAAATAGAAATACAGCCCCCAGTACCAGAGCCAAATACTGTATATGACGTAGCTGCGGCAAGCGGTGATTTCGAAACGTTAGTTTCATTGCTTGAGGCAACTAACCTAGATGACACGCTTGACAACGCAGATAACATGTTCACCGTTTTTGCACCGACTGACGATGCCTTCGCAGCGCTGGGCCAAGAAACGTTAGATGCATTAGCACAGGACCCAGACAAGCTTAGTAGCATTCTTACTTACCATGTGCTGGGAAGTAAAGTTGTTGCCGAAGATGCGCTATCTGCAACGGGTAGCACCGTCGTAACAGTAAACGGCGCGAATATAGCACTTTCACTTTCAGGTGATGATCTTTTAATAAACACAAGCACAGTAACTAATACAGATGTAATGGCCGACAACGGTGTTATACATGTGATTGACGCTGTATTAATGCCACCTGCGCCTACTGAATCCGGTGCAAATATTGTTGATACAGCAAAGGCTAATGGTGAATTCACTACTTTAATCACTGCTTTAGAGCGTACTGGTTTAGACAGTGTGTTATCTGATGAGTCAGGGTCTTTTACTGTATTTGCACCAACAGATACGGCATTCGCAGCTATCGGTGATAAATTAGTAAACACTTTATTGGCTAACCCTGATGCACTTTCAGATATTTTAAAACAACATGTTTTACCGATAAACGCAGATTCGGTCACTGCCATGTCCTTAAATGGCAAATCTGTGAAGACGGTATTAGAAAACGAGTTAGGCATCTCTATTAACAAAGAGACTGACACATTAATGTTTGGCGGTGCCAAAATCATTACCAAAGATATAGTAACTACAAACGGCACTATACACGTTATTGACAGTGTAATTGTTGGTGATATAACACTTCCTCAGAGCTATGGCACAATTGCAGATGTGGCGACTGAAAACGGTAGTTTTGATACGTTGTTGTCTTTACTTGCTGCTACAGGACTAGACAGTGAAGTGTCAGATCCAACTAAAACTTTTACTGTTTTTGCACCTACTGATGCTGCGTTTGCTGCATTAGGTCAAGATACATTGACCGCATTGCAATCTGACACCGAAACGCTTAAAGATATTTTACTTTACCATTTAATAGTAGACCAAAAAGTTATGTCTGATGCGGCAGTATCTATTGCGAATAGTGAAGAAAGCTTAGTTAAAATGGGTAACGATGCCAATTCTGCTCTATCGACAACTGGTTCAACATTGTTCATAAACGACTCAGCGATATCAGCAGCAAACGTGATGGCTGATAACGGTATTATTCATGTTTTAGACAAGGTGATCATTCCGCCTAAAACAGCGGATGAGCCAAGCAAAAATGTGGTGCAAACAGCCTCCGATACTGATAGTTTATCAACGCTTGTTACTGCATTAAGCGCTGCTGATTTGGTCGATGCGCTCAGTAACCCTGAAGCTAACTTTACAGTGTTCGCACCTACGAATGATGCGTTTAAAAAATTACCAGCTGATACGCTAAATGCATTACTTGCTGATAAAGATGCACTAGGTGCTGTGCTTAAGCAGCATGTTTTAGCTTCTTCAGTGGACAGCTTAAATGCTTTCGCTGCTAATGGTGCTGAGGTAGAAACTCTGCAAGGCAATAAGTTATCAGTAAACTTGGTTAATTTTGCTGGCGTGTCAAACACAGACAGTGACGTGGTCACATACAGCAAAGCAACAGGTACATTGGTGACAGGGGCTGGTTCAACAACTTCTGACATGACAGTGTATGTATTCGACAATGATTTAGAAAATGCATCGAGCCAGTGCGTCGATACATGCGCAACAAACTGGCCGCCAGTAACTGCAACTGCAGATGGCATAAAGAACATGCCAGGCCTTTCGCTGGTTGAACGAGGTGATGGCTCAATGCAAGTCGCTTATCTTGGACGTCCTTTGTACACATTTATCCAAGATGAAGCTTCGGGAGACATGAAGGGCGATGCACTAAACAATGTATGGTGGGCAGTGAAATTGCCAACATCAGGCCTACAAATTGAAGGAGCGAATGTTAAAACAACAGATATTTATACTACAAATGGTGTGGTACATTTAATTGATACTGTTATAACTGAAGTTAAATAAATGCATACAAAGTATAAAGCGCCTCTCATGTGAAATATGAGGGCGCTTTTTTAAAAGGTCAAAGGTTTGATAACAAAGTTGGTGTTGAAGCTAGCTTACTCATTAGAAAATAACAGGAAAAGAGTTAATTAACGGTGAACTTACTCAACACTCTAACCATTTCCTGCTCTGAAATTGGTTTTGCGATGAAGTCGTCCATACCACTGGCAAAACACTTTTCTTTGTCTTCTTCAAATGTGTTTGCTGTCATTGCAACTATATTTGGTCTTTGGTTTTTATATCTCGCTATAATTTCCTTCGTTGCATCATGGCCGTTCATTACAGGCATTTGTATATCCATAAAAACAAAAGTGTAATATTTTTGTTCTAGCTTTTCTAATGCAACTTTTCCATTTTCAGCTATGTCGTACTTATAACCCAGTTTCTCCAACAGCATTCCAGCAACCTTCTGATTTATCAAGTTGTCTTCTACAATTAAAATTATATGGGGCTGTAATTCTGAAGAATTTGGTGCGTTTTCAACGACCGGAATAGATGCGTCAATGGTTTTTTCTTTAGCAACCTTTTTTAAGGGAAGGGTAACAGTAAACTTAGATCCTTTCCCCAGCTCACTATAAACCTTAATCTTACCATTCATTGCTTTAACTAATTTCGAAGATATAGCGAGGCCTAACCCAGTGCCACCATATTCTCTCGTTGTAGAGCCATCACCTTGAATAAAAGGTTCAAACAACCAAGTCTGTGCATCTTTAGACATACCTATGCCTGTATCTTCAACTTCAATTGTCAGCTGATACTCATTGGCTTCTAGTGATTGACCTGATACAGAAAAGGACACATTCCCACTTTTTGTAAATTTGATAGCATTGTTTAGCAAGTTATGTAGTAGCTGTTTTATTCTTAACACGTCACCAATTAACTGATTTGGCAAATGTGTTTGCTTATATTTGACAAGTGTAAGTCCTTTTTTGCGTACTTCGCGATCCGTCTCATCAGTAATATTTTCGATGAACTTTTTAAGTGAAAAAGGGCTTGAAATTAGCTTAATATTATTTGCCTCTAACTTGCTGTACTCCAAAACATCAGTAACGACACCAAGTAAATCCTCTGTGCTTTCATGAATCGTATTTAACATTTCAAGTTGATTAGGTTCTAGTTGTGTGTTTTGTAGTAATTGAACAAGATTCAAAATGCCATTCATCGGTGTTTTAAGTTCATGTGACATATTAGCCAAAAACTCCGATTTAAGCTGATTTGAACGTAATAACACCTGCGCTTCGTTTTTTAGTTTTAGTCTTTTATGTTCCTCAGCTTTTGTGATGAGTAAACGTTTAACTGCCGCACTAAACAGCTCAATGATAATAAGTGAAGATGAGTTAAAAGCCTGAGCCTGCTGCAGAAACACTAAAGTATTTGATTTATTTTGTTCGAGTGGCAGCACTTGGTAAATGAGGTAGTATTGAATGTGGTTTATGAGCACTACAGTGTTGTTTTTAAGCTCTTTGATTGATAGTGACTCAATGGTCTCTTTTAGATGCCTATTTTCTTCTCCATGCAGGCAGTCTATGTGTTTTTCATTGTCTATCATAAGACAATAATCAAAGTTTAATGTCCAAAGCAGCTTGTTAACGGCGTTGAGCAAGATCTTTTGAGACGAGAGTTCAGCATGCATACTGTCATCGGCTAGATTACTTGTAAGCTCAATTAGGGAAGATAGTTGGTAAGAGTCAATTACACTGCCATTCATAATTACATTACAACGTTATCTTTAAGTAAGTTAGCGAACTCTTCGTCAACGACCAGCATCATGCCTTGAGCCAATGTGTTTGAGTAATTCACCACGCTGGCGAGAGACATAAGTTCAAATACTTGGTTTTTAGTTAACCCACTGTCCAACAAACTTTGATGATCTTGTTCAGTAACCATTGCGCTATTTGTTGCCATCTTAACGGCAAAGTCTATCGATACCTTTACTCGTTTAGGTTTTAGCTCAGAAGATTTTTGTAAAACTTGGTTGATGGTTTCATCATCAATATTTAGATATCGACACATAGCACAATGAATAGAGGTACAGTAGGCACAATCACGTTCGTTAGAAATAGCGATAAATACCAGCTCCTTGAGTGCTCTGGGTAACTCTCCAGTGAGGAGTACGTTTTTGAATAGCGCCCAGGTAGTCTGTAAAATATGTGGGTTGTAATTACCAAGCACCTTAAAGTAATCGACTAACCCTTCATTGCCTAAGTGTTCAAAAATATCGTCATAAATCGCTTTGACTTCATTATTTGAATCGGCATATTCCAACGTATTGTAAATCCCCATGTCAAAGCACTCCTTTTTGAAATGATAATTTAAAATTAGCACTAACATTAAGGGTAGTCCTTTTTCATCATATAAAAAGTCTTTTATGCAATTTTTTGTGATTAAAAAGCAGAGGTTTGCTCTTAATTTCAGAACGTTTTGAAAGGTTAGTTTTATCTCTTTGGATCAGTTTTGTGCGGTTAATAAGATTTGATCAAACACACCAGAAAAAGTTAGGTGATTGAACGCACGTTCAATCGCTTTGAGTTGCTCATTAGAGACAGACTCTTTGCTAGAAGCAAAATATACAGGAGCTTGATTAACGATAACGGGGTGAATAAAGATATCTTTTGGGGTTAGTTCATGTCTAATTTCGTACTCTATGTTTAATTGTTCTTCTAAAAAACCGAAGATCCTGTTTTTGATCAGCAAAGAAAGTTTTGTGTCATTATTAGCCACTTTGAAAAAGTATCTGTCGGCAGGAGTGAGCATTTTTGTGAATGCATTAAACGATTCACCATAATAAGCACCTTCTTGAATGCCATGCGGAAGTGGAATTTTTAAAATGTCTTTAAATGAAGACACTACAATAGCAGGATTTTCCTTGCTCACTATTTTTATTTTTTCAATGCGTTGAGGGCCGATAAAGTGCGTGAAATTAGCGCGTTCAGTTGTTTTACTGACACTCAACATCACATCGAGCTCACCCACTTCAAGCATTTTTAAAGCTCGCCCCCAGGGAACTGGCACAAAACGATAACCACAGCCTGCTTGATTGAGCAAAGCTTTAGTCAGCTTGATGTCAATGCCTTGCCACTTCTTATTTTCATCACGATGAGACTGCGCTGCGTAATCTTCAACGCGCACCACAAGCTCGCAACTCAAGGCATACGTGCTAAATAGATATAATGCAAAAACAAACAGTTGTCTGAACATGGTTTATTCAGTTTAATTAAGGTGTTTTTTAAGTTTAGTTGAGTCGCGCCTTTATTGTTTTTTTATTGCGAATTTTTTAATGTCGCCTTCAATGCTTTCCATTTTAGCAATCAGTAAGCTGCCATCTGGTTTAATATCATAATGCCAAATCAGTGACCCCGATTTCTTCAATTCAGGTGTACTTGGGTTTTGCATATCAAGTTGCCAGATGTAATCTTGTTTTGACCATTGGCTGAGCCAATAAATTGATTGATTTTTAAACCTTACATCTCGAAAATGATTAGCTTGTTGCTTAGACAGTGTTGTTAATATATAGGTATTGTTTAAGTTATCTATAGTTGTGGTGGTCAGTAACTGTTGCTCTTTTAATATTAGCCATTGCTGCGTTTGATGATGAAAGCCAATAAAATCGTTTTTAAGTTGTGTTTTGCCAATAACGCGACCTGAGAGATCATAAGTGTAAATATTTTCACCATCAGAACTCCAAACTTGTTCGTTGTTTATCCAGCCCGCATTTTTTAAGGTGAGGGGCAGGTTAGATGAAAATTGTTTTGTCGTGCGGTTTCTATCATATAAAACAATATTGTTATCGCGGTTGGATAAAAGCAAACTATTATCAGGCGACCAATTTAGAATACCAACGTATTCATGACCTTGGTGAAATGAGAGCTGTCGTATTTTATCATCCGCATGTAAATAAACCTCACATACACCAGTGCGACGAGACATAAATGCAGTCTCTCCAAGTAAGTTACTGACTGGCAGGTAATCAATACTTGAGCTTGAAAAAATCGGTAAATCATCATTATCTCTTATATTAACCTGCCAACTCTCAGCGGCCGTAAAGATATCGCCATGCTTATCTATCGAAAGGGTAGAGAAGATCCCTTGAGTCGAGCGCATCACACTATACTGTTGTTTATCCCAGTGTGTCGCGATGAGGTTATGATACTTACTTTCATCATTTGTAATGATGGTCTGTTGTTTCGCATCAAAAGTGACAAGCCAAACTGGATAAGGCCAAGAGAGATGAATGTGGCCGTCTAAAGTAATTAACTTTGAATGATGGTTAACTTGTTTAACGAGATAAAAGGTTTGGTCTTCCCATGCCTTGACTGCTTTTATTAGTTTTTCGCCCTTGCTCAGTGGCACGGGTATCTTCACAAATTGACGGGTGCTTATGCGATACAAAAAACCTTCACTGTCATCCCAACGATGAACGACTAGAGTTAATTCGTCATCTGATTGCCAAATTGGGGCTTCAATACGGTCACATGAAATCGCTTCAGTTTCATGTAACTGTTTGCCATTACTGCTAATAATTTTTAAAACACATTTATCTTCAAGGTACTGCCAAAATGCCACTAAGTCTTTTTGGGGGTGCCAACTTGGGTGCGCGATCCGAGTGTCAAAGCTATGTTCGTAGAGATGGTTGCCTAACTTATTCGCAATGACAAGCTGATTAAATTGGCTAACATAAGCAATTAAATCTTGTTCGAAATGTGCAGCGATATCAAACTCTAACCCCAACTCATAACTGATGTCTTCTACCTTATATTCTGGTTGGGTAAGTGCCTGAGGTTTCTGGTTAAAAAAAGCAATGGCGCTAAAGCAAGTAATCAAAACTAAGGTGAATAACGCTAAGTAAAGAGGCTTTTTTGTAAGTATGGTTAAATTCAAAAAAGCTGAATTGTTTGCAGGTTTTACCAACTCAATGTCTTTGAGCTCTGGCAAAGTCTCAGCAGCTAGCAACCTCACTTCTGCAATGAATACATAGCCTTTTTTAGGTATTGTTTTTATATACTTAGGCGTTCTAGGGGTATCTTTTAATACCTTACGTAGCTTTGCCAATAACTGATAAAGACTATTCGCTTCAACTATGGTGTCAGGCCAGAGCTCGTCGTTTAAAAGCCCCTGCGATAAGGTTGTGCTTTGTTGTTTTATAAATAGTTCGAGTAATCGGGCAACTTGCGGCTCTAGCTTTTGTGTATGTTGGGTTTTACTACAGACCAATTCATCTGTTTCTGGGTAAAACACCCAAGTGTCAAACTGATGTCCCTGTGACGAAGATGGCATAAAACGCTTACCGCAGTTGTTAAATTAGTCGAATAGGCGAACGTTATCTTTTATAAGATAAAAGTCAATGTTTATAAGGCTTTCATGAGTGTTATTCAGAAAAATTTCAGGTTTTTTCAGTGCAAGTTTTGTTGCAATGAGCGCATTGAAATTCAGTTGGAAGTCGTTATGAAAATTTCACACATAGCAAAAGCGATAGCATTGGCCTCATTCCCAATAGCGTCATCAGTGTTGGCTCAGACAATCTTACTTGATGGCAAGTTAGATGAGCCACAGTGGCAGCAAGCAAAAGCATTTAATACTTTTTATAAAGTTGTGCCTGCCACACTCGAAAAAACAAACAAACAAGTTAATGCCAAAGTCTACAGCGATGAAAAAGGCATTTATGTTGGCATTATTAATTATCAAAGTGCCGAGACGCGTAAAAAACAATTCAATATCAAAGATAACTTTATGCAAGGCGAGTTTAATCGTATTTATCTCGACTTTGGCGGTGATGGCAGTAGTGGTTATTTATTTGCAACAACCCTTGGTGGCGGCACGCAAGACGCGGTACTTACGCCGCAACTAACAACTGACTATGATTGGGACGGAGACTGGCAAAGCCAGTACTTTGAGCATGACGATTACTGGTCAACAGAAGTGTTTATTCCTTGGCACACTGTATCCTTCCACCATTCAGCGGATGAAAATGGTCAATCAGAGATTGGTGTTTCTATTCAGCTCTATGATATTGCTAATAATTTTATTTATGCGAGTCAAAAACAAACCATTGGTAACAGTGACTTTTATTTAGCGATGCCGAAGGTATCTGCTGAGATCCCTAATCAGCAGCAGCTGGCGTTTATCCCTTATATTACCCAGCAAAACGATTTATCAGACCGACAAGGTGATAAAGGGCAAACTGATGTGGGTTTTGACTTAATTTATAAACCTGCGCACCATCAGAAGCTGAGCGTGTCAGTGAATCCAGATTTCGGTCAAGTTGACAGTGACGACGTAAATATTAACTACAGTGCAGTTGAAACACTGAGAACCGATAAACGCCCGTTTTTCACCCAAGATATCAGCGTATTTAACGTTCAAGCAGAGCAAAATACCAAGCTGATACATACTCGCCGAATTGGTGCGGGCAGTGATGATGGTAGTGAGCATATTACGCCAATAGATGCCGCAGTACGATTTGTACATCAAGGAGAGCAATTGCAACTAGGTGCATTTGCTGTTGAAGAGTCGAATTTAGACAGTGATGCAGGCAAATCATTTTATGCGGCAAGGGCGAAATATCGCCAAAATAATTGGCAAACCGGCTTGTTAACCACCCATGTTAAGCGCCCATACCTAGATAGAAGCGCCAGTACATTGGCTTGGGATAGCCAGTATCAAAGTGCAACTTGGTCATTACAAGGAGCGTTACTGCTTAGCCAAATTGATACAGATGCTGAAATAAATACCACACAAACAGGAAACGGCCTGAGCTTAAACTTAGGCTATCAGTTTTCACCCAATACAAAAATTACGAATCGTTACTTAAAACTAAACGACCAGTTCGACAATCGAGATATGGGGTATTTGGTTAGAAGCGATTGGCAATATGCTCAGTCTGAGTTTGAACATTCGGTGAATTACTCGAATGATTGGGTTACACGTGTGAAGCATGTGGTAAAGCTCAGTCATGAAAGTAATGGCGCGTCACAAAGTTTACCCGCTTGGCAAACATATTCTAGCCAATTTATGTTAACGACAGGGGCACAGTTTAACTTAACCTTTGATTACTTAACTCAAGGCAAGCAAGATAATATCGGCTTTAACACTACCGCATTTACCCAGCCCTCGTCACAAGGTGTCAGGCTATTTTACCAAAGCCCATATGTAGGAGACTTCAGTTGGGCAGCTAGCTTTGAATATGACAAAGAAGGGTTCGACTCAACATCAACTCAATATGCGGTGGACTTAACTTGGATGCCACATGCCAATTGGAGCTTAAAGTGGAATAACTATTTAAGAACCGGTGAAGGTTGGCTGGTGGCAAATCAGCAAAATGTGATCAGCGAATACGACAGAGATTACTTTGCTTCAAATATCATCGTAAATGGCCTGATCACTGAGAAATTAGAGTGGTCTAGTTCAATACAAGTCGCTTTTTTAGATGCTAAAACTCAGCAAGTTTTTGCAGTACAAGAGCAAGGCGAGCTGCTCAAGCAAGTTCTTGACACCAGCTTTGAAGATAACCGCTTAACTGCCCAGTTTAAATTGCGTTATCGTATGGGACCATTTTCAGATGTGTTTTTTGTTTACCGCAGAGGCAGCGTCGATAGCGCCACTTATGAGCGTGGTTCAATTGGTCAAAACAGTTATGGCAATCGCACAAGCTCGCTTTGGACAAACCCGATTGAAGACAGTGTGACGTTTAAGGTTCGATATTTATTCTGATTGTGATTAAAAAATTAGTTAACATATCAAAGGGGCAAAACGCCCCTTTTTTAGCATGAAATAGAGACGTCTCCTCGGTTACTTGATTATGGCCTCTAAAAGAGGTCATGATTATTCAACGTCTTTTATTAAGTATTTAAAAGAAAATGGTTATTGGTAAGTGAAATTATGAGTGGATCCTTTTAATTTTCTTCATGTATGTGCAATATAACTATTGCATCCGTACTGGGCTGGGCCTTGGTTATTTTGTTTGTATTTTGGGTGCTGGCAATGTGGTTGGTGAGCCGTTGAAAACCAGCCGTTCTGAAGCTAGGGTGTAAGGCTGGCATGTCAACCGATTGAATTGTCTACTGATATATAACATTGTGTAACCATTGTTGTTTGTGGAGATTAAAGCACTATGAAAAAACAAACTATTGGGGTATTTATGACTTTAGGTTCATTTATATCTTTTCTGATAATGTTTTTACTCGGTAAGGAGGCAATTGACTCTATTCCTTTAATTATCAAAGTTCTGCTTTTTGGGGGCTTTATTGTTGGTATGATTTTAACGGGAAGATATATAAAGTTCTGAGGAATTAAAAGAAAATAAAAAAGATACCTACCTTAAATTTGAACAATTCATTTGTAACTCCACCCAATTTAGTACAGCTATTTTGTAGAATCTTACTCAGCCTTAAGATAACCAATTGATGTCAAATCACTCAGTGAATCATGAGCCCGCTCATAGCTAAAGACTTGGTTTTGTCTATCTTAGCTTAAGTTAATAATAAAATTATTAGGTGCGCCCTTTTAATCTTCTTCCTAGAGGTTTTATTATGTTCAGAGAAGCTCTTAGGTTTATTGCTCGAAAGTAGTTTAGGAAATTGAATGAAGACTTTACTCTTACTATTTGTTTTATTTACACCAATAAGTTTAGCTTTTGATATAAATGTAAATATTCCTTCTAAAGAGTTTTGCAGAAAATTAGAGGAAGCGGGTGCGCTTTATCAGAAAGAGCAAGACATAAATAGACCAGAATTTGATGAACTATTTAATAGTCAATTGAATTCAATGGGGAGTTGTTTGTATAAGAAGGGAAAGAAAGCAGAGGCAATTGAGTTTTGGTTGCTAGCGGCTTCATTCGGCTCTGATTATGGAGCCGAGTTAGCAGGGAACTATTTAGCTAATGAAGCGAGTAATGTGAGAGATTTGTTTGCAGGCTTGTCTATACTTCGCCAGCTAGGAGTAAAAAATACTAAAGCTTTGAATCGTTATAGAATTCAATATGCTTTAGCGATTCTTAAAGGTGAAATTGTTAACGAGAATATTCGGGTCGCATTATTTAATTTATATGAAGCGATGCAAAATGGTTCTGCTGAGGCAGCATATTTAATCGCTTACTTTAAATCTACAAATGTATTTCCTGATAAAAACGAAAAATATTCAAAGGAATATTGGATTAAAATTGGGGATAAGCTAATTGGAACACAGTCTTATCAGAATTTTATCGATAAAGCGTTTTTAAGTGATTTGTATGGGGCATCTATGGTAATAATAAGAGGAAAGCAAAAAAATAATGGGTGACCCCGTTTGTTTCTAATGCTTCTAAAATAAAGCGCTTATAGCGCTTTATTTTAAATTGATATAACGAAGAAATACGAAGAAATAACGGGGTCAGGTCTTGGAAAAAATAACGGGGTCAGGTCTTGGAAGAAATAACGGGGTCAGGTCTTGGAAGAAATAACGGGGTCAGGTCTTGCACCGTGCAACATCAGAAAGGTTAACTAAATATAGTTAACCTTTTCTTTTTGTTTATTTAAAAGTTATGAGTAGGCCATTACGTTTGGAGTTTTCTGGTGCTCTTTATCATGTCACTTCACGTGGTAATGAGCTAAAAGCCATTTTCAGAGATGAACAAGACTTTGCAATCTTTATGGCTGTTTTAGCGTCGGTATGAGACAGGTTTAATTGGGTAATTCATGCCTGTTGCTTGATGTATAATCACTATCATCTTTTAATCGAAACGCCTGATACCAATTTATCAAAGGGTATGCGGCAGCTGAATGGAGTTTACACACAAAAGCTTAACCGCAAGCACAGTTGTGTAGGGCACTTATTCCAAGGTCGTTATAAAAGTATTTTGGTTGATAAAGACAACTATTTATTGGAGCTTAATCGTTATATTGTTTTAAACTCGGTGCGGGCAAAGGGTATGATTGACCACTCCATAGGAGTGGTAGTGAAGTAGTTATCATGAAACCATATAATCGAGCTTCACCTGATTGGTTGGAGACCGATGCTTTATTGTTAATGTTTGCAAAAAATAGAAAAAAAGTCATAAAAAAATATATGGAGTTTGTGGCTCAAGGTCGTGGTGTTGCTGTTTGGCATAATCAAAAAAAACAAGTATTTATGGGTGATGAGGACTTTGTTGAACGCCACCAAGCGATGCTCGAATATGACGTTAATATAATGCTTAGCGAAGTGCCTAAAAAGCAAATAAACATTCAGTCAATCAGCTTTCTTAAGGATAAATACCGTGATGATAAGTTAGCTATGACGAGTACTTATTTAAATGGTCGCAATACAATGACTGAGATAGCAGCTGGGTTTGGGGTACATTATTCAACAGTCAGTAGAGCTGTTGCAAAAAAACAAGACGCGACCCATTTGCTACAGAAGTATGATTATACAGTGGAGTATTCATATGCAAACAATAAGAACAAGTATTTTATTGTCAGTTAAGAAGAACTTAATATATTGGTTTTCTTTAATATCTTTAATACTAGTAACATGTTTTTTTAACAACTTGGGAAGATTACCTGATCACTATAGCACAGAGGATTCGGATCAAAAAAATGTTATTGAACCACTGTTCAAAAGTATTGAAGAAGCTAAAAGATATTATGATGTTCAAGAAAAGCAAAAATATGAGAAGTTTAATGACATTATTGTTGCTAAGCTCGCCAACGATGAGTTGATTCAAAACCTGTGCATTGCAATCATTTTTATTAGCCTAATGGTATTTTTTTTATGTAAAAGTAAATTTGAATTGTACTTTTTGTTTATTTCATATCTTATTGTAGGCTTGGTAGGTATAGTAAATGGAGTGAGCTTAATTCTTATTATTCTTATAATTCTTGCTTCGATAAAGACTTATTTGATTTATTCTATAAAAGAGCTCCCCAAAAACTGGGATAAGTCAATTGACCAAGATAAATGGAATAGAAAATAAAACAAAATAACGGGGTCAAGACTTGCGTCGTGCAACATCAGAAAGGTTAACTATATTAAGTTAACCTTTTATTTTTTTATTTAAAGGTTTTTAGTAGGCCATTATGTTTGGGGTTTTCAGTCGCACTTTATCATGTCACTTCACGTTGTAATGAGCGAAAAGCCATTCTCAGAGATGAACAAGACTTTGTTGTGATTTAATTAGGACACCACCTTGAAGTCCTCGCATTAATGCTGAGGTCTATATTTGTTTGCTTGAATCTCGAAAGCTTTTTGTCTAAATCGCGTTTTATAGATATTCGACTCTCGTTACATCTGTGTTGGTGATATCAATTGCTGGCATTTATAGAATCTGACAGGTTGTCAGCTTCTATACATTTATTCTCAATAAACCAACAGATTGAATGGTTATCTAATCAAATGCCACTTGGTTTGGCGACCAGCCAAGTACCAGACAGCCTTACCATCAAATACCGCATCTTGTTCTAGCTTGATTTGGATCCATTGATTATCCCATTCAGGTAGCTGCATTTTCACATTACCTTCAATGGCATACACCGTATTTGGATATAATTTCCAATCACCTTGAACTGGGGTCGGGCCTTGATTATCCCACATGCCAATGGTTGGGCCCGGTGCGTGGCCGACAAAACCCAGCGGGTGAGTGTAAGTGCTGCTGATGATGTTCTCAGCTTCACTTTGCTTAATGGTGTTGGCTAAGACCTGATTCCCCGTTAAACCTGTTTTGAAATTACGAGTAAGGATGTCCTGCCAATGATTGCCCAACTTCATTGCAGATTTTAAGCCTTCTGGCACATCGGTTTCGTTGAGTTTTAAGACGTAGCCCATCTCTTGCGTGTCGGTACACTGGTTCAAATAGCAAATACCTACATCGGTGTGAATGATATCTCCCGGTAAGATTACACGGTTATATTCGCCTAAAAACGGGGCGTCTTTGTCAACGTTATCGCCTTGGCGTTGAATATTCACATAAGGTTGGAACCATGGTCTGAGTTGCAATGCTTCAAAGCGCTCTCGTAAATACCAAGCGACATCATCGGTGGTCGTCACCCCAGGCGTAATGACTTTATTAGAAAAAGCTTCTGCAATAACGCCGCGAGCCAGAGTGACTGCAGTAGGGTAAACTTGAAGTTCTTTTTCGCTGCGGGTCTCAAGCCAACGGATCACTAAGTCCTCTGCACTGACTAAACGCTTTTGGTACTTTTTAGGTAAATTATCAAGTAGTTTATTATGTAAACCAACGCTTAAGCCGTCAGCGAGCGCCCAGTCTTCACTGATATTAATACCGATACGTTTCGGATCTCGCTCAGCAATGACTTCAGCTAAACGCTGCCACTGTTGCGCTTTGCTACCGCCTTCCCAGACAGTTGGATATAAATCGCCGATTGGATAGCGGCTGACACTGAACCGCTCGACACTGCCATCTGGTTGTTTTGAAAAAACGAGCAGTGTGGTGCGTCGGGCAGCAAAAGTGGGTTGTGGAACCAAGGTATAAAATAATTTGTCTTCACCGTATTCGCGATTGATCACCAGCCACATATCAAGATCGGTTTCTTGCATCAGCTTTGGCAGCAAATTGTCGAGTCTATCTTTTACCATGTCATTGATTGGTGCAACACGCTCTTTGAAAGACAATACGTCGGGTAAGGTGTCTATTTCGCGCCCTTGAGCGGCTTCTGTTGCTACTAATTGAGCACTCACTCCTGAAAGAGCGAGCATTAAAGCAAGTTTTTTAAACATACTGACGACTTCTTCTAAAACTGAATATCTTATTTGATAGTATGTAAGGCGAAATTTAGCTGCAAGTTAGTTTCGGTAGGAGGCTTGTTTTAAGCGGTTATTAATGGGGTACTTATTTTTTATTTATGAAAATTCAACTCTTTAAGGGTTAGAAAGGAACAACAGTTATCTATCGATTTGTTGCTGCAAATATTCAATGGCTGCAGTCAATTGGTTGTCAACCTGCTCGCGGTGGCTCTGAATGGTTCTTGGTACCAATATGTCTGGTTCAATACCCGCATTAATAAGTGCATCACCGTTTAATCGGTTGGCTTTCATATTTGTATAAATGAAAGTGACACCTTGTGAGGAGTTACGATTAAACCCACCGAATAAGTCCATTTCAATTATGTTGCCATTTATACCTGATGTCGGCTCCCCTAGTATTGGGATCCCGCCACTTCTTGCAAAAATTAAGCTATGTTCATTTGAGCTCTGGCTATACCTTGAAGAAAGTGCCACCACGGGAATATTAAGTTTATTTTCAGCAGGTTGGATAGTTTGTGATAGTTGCTGTTGTTTACTATCTGTTTGATTTGGAGCACCTTGCCATGAGTAAGAAATAGTATCGTTAGTGGCTGTTCGCTCTATAAACCAACTCAAAACGGTTTGCCAACCGTACCAATCTGTGGGGTAATTTCTCATATCCAACACAACGCCTTTGGCACCTCGTAATTGTTCTAATAGGCCAGTGGTATCATTGCTAGAAATATTGTAAACATTTAGACGATAAAAGCCTTCTGAAAGCGCTTCAATTTTTTCATCGCGCCTCGGCACATACCTTAACCCATGAAAAGTCGTTAGCGCCTCGATAGGTTTTGGCGTTACTAGAACTCTGAGGTTTTGACCATCAGGTTTTTTTATTTGATACTCAGTGCTATCAAGTGATGCAGTAAATACATCTGTGTAAGCAGGGACTTTTTTACGATGCAGGTCGCTCTTCAATGAAGTAACTGCTTTACCTTCTAGGTACTCATGAATGTTTTGGTCATTAATTTCTAGAATTTCATCGCCAATTTCTACGCCTGTTTGCTGATTTTCTTCTGCTCGAACGACAATCGCTTTACCTTCAATAAGCTCATACAAAAAAGGGATATATTTATTTTTTACATATTGCTCAGGAGTAGGCAGATTAATAACGATATGGTTGTCTTTTAGCTTGGTGAACTCGGTATATATTTTTGCTCTTCTTTGAATGAAATCATCTTCTTCACATGCCTGTAGTAAAGCTGGCAAACTGGCTTGCCAATTTACCGGAACCTGATCGAAATAGGGCCAAAAATGATTGATAGCTGCCCACATACTAGAAACTGAAGCCATACAAATTTCAGTGTGTTTGAACTCTTCTGAGATCTGCCAGCGGCCAAGTTGTTGAAATGTTTGCCCCTGCAACTCTAAATTTGCAGGAAGATACAAAGGAAAGTACAAAGGTTCTTGAAAGTATTCTATTTCTGCAATGCGCTCGTTGCTAGAATAATTGCGGTTTCTCAAATCAACATAATCATTTGTGAAAAGGCTACGTGTATATACGTCTTGATTTAATGGAGCGTTTTGCACCCATGTAGAGACTAGAGTGTTATTTGCTACTTCTGGTAATTGTGATTGACTTCTTGCCAAATACGGCGCAATTTGCCTAAGTAAAAATAGTCCTTTCTCAGCTCTCTCAGCCGGAGGAGTTTGGCTTATCTCCACAATACTTTCAGCAATAAACAAAGGCCAGTTGGAGTCTTTGGCTGTTTCTGAAGGGTAGAAGTATTGAATAGTATGAGCCAGTTTGACAAACTCTTCTATGTCTAATCTTAATTGTTCATTGTATAAAATGTCTGGTTTAAGTTGAGGTGCATTAGGCAGAGGTGAGACTGCTTCAAGTTTATCAGAATGTTCAATTGGGATATCGTTAGATTGAGTCTTATCAGATCCGCATCCAATAAGAGTAAAGCCCACTACTAGTGTAAATATCGCTCTGTTCATTATAATTCCTTTTTCTTTTTAGGTACAAAGTAGTGCTTTTTTTGTACAAAGTAAATGTTTTAGAGCGTAGTAATATGCCCTTGCTAACTTTGTCTTTTTGTACTTTCTTTGTTTATAAGGCTATAGCCTGTGATACAAAATATGCCCGCTAAAAACCATAAAATACCAGCAATAATAGAAAATGCTGTCACCTGTTCGGGAAAGAGCAGGCTCAAAGGCAAGGTGGCGATCCCTCTAAGCGAACAAATCACAGAGATGGTAATGATGGCTGGTTTTAACATTGGCACTTTTCTGATCACCCCAGCGCCAGACAAACAAAAAATGGCGGTCGCAACAAATAGCAGTGATACCAAAGTTGTTTCTAAGGCTGCACGCCAAGGTGCAGATTTAGAGAGTTCAATGAGAGCTTCAGGTGCCATTTGTACACGATAACACTCTGGACCTAACACAATACAAGACATATGAGACAGGGCTGTGAAAAAGGCAAGTGCTGCAACGCTTATTAGCATTAATGACCCTGACGAGGTGATTTTCATTTTATTACGGTTCCTTTGATAGCAAAAATTATTAAGATTTAGGTTAAGTGTAAGCAACTTGATGTTATGGCACCTCAATACCCTCTGATGTCTCCGTTTTAGTTTTAAAAGCTTCGAACAAAGGCTCGATTCCGTCTTCTTTGCCTAAAATCAGTAGCAGTAATAATAGTCCTCCAGGTAACAAAATGAGCTTCAGGATAGGCCCTAGTACATAACTATAAAAGCCAATAAAAGGTAAAAAAATTAAGGCCCCAATAATGCGAAAAAATAAGTCCATTGTAATCTCCAAGTTAAAAGTGAGCGCGCTCATAATAATATTGAGCGCGCTCATTTTTCAATAAGAACTTGGCATTTTTTTTTTAACTTGTTTTAATATCGCGTGATTTTAGGAGGTAGGGTGTCAAAACGAGAGCAAACAAGATCGCGGATCTTATCGGCTGCATGGCAGCTTTTCACTGAAAATGGCTATGAAAACACCAGTACTAGAGATATTTCTTCAGCGGCAGGTGTTGCGACAGGTACCGTTTTTAGTCACTTTCCAAATAAACTTGATTTACTCAAATCAGGTTTAGAGAGCAAATTAAATAACTTATTAACTGAAACGGCTAAGTCAGACACTTCAACAACACCCATTGATAGACTGTTGCACTTTGCGTCGTCACTGTATCCGTTTTACTTGTCTCAACGAGAGTTTAGTAAAGTCTTATTCAAAGAAATCTTATGGCAAAGTCAGTCACTTGACCCACAGTTGAATGCTTTTAAACATCAATTGGCGTTTGGAGATGATGAAAAATTGGCGTATGTCGATATATTAATGGACGTATATTTTATGACCTTACTTGCTGGTTTAAATGATGATGCACAAAATGACGTTTCACTCATTGCGAAGTTAGAAGAAAAGCTTAAGTTTATTTCTGTGAAGTAACAACTCGAGCCCCTTTGAAATTATTGGGATTCGAGTTGGTCTAGGTCTTAAGTAACAGTACTTAAATACTCTTGAGGAGCTAAATATAAAGCGCTAGATCTTAAAAAATTGCACTGATTGATAACCACTGTTGGTGATGTGTATTTCTAGCGGCTCATTTTTTAAAACAGATTGCTTGATGCCTAAACTGAGACTTTGTAGGTCTTTTAAAACTTCAGGTGGAACGTCACCACCTTGATAAACGGGAAACTTAGCAACCCACACCCCTGCTTTGTTTTTCTTCAAAAGCAAAACTTCACCTTGTAAGCCATCATAGACTTTTTGATCAATCAAATATTGGTGAACTTGCTCTGCAATAGACTTATCTACACTTGAAGTTTCATATACAAAAGAGGCTTTGCCATGTTGTAAGTTGCTAAAATTATTACTTAAAAAAATCGCACCCAACACAAATACGATAACTGAAACAAACACAAGAATGGCTTTAATCACGTTATTTACCCAATAAGATTCTGATAATGAACTATTTTAAATAATTGCCAGATATTGGCTATCAATTGGAGACTAACCGACTATTTTCAATGCTGAATGAACAGCAATGAAAATAGCCGCTTACAAGCCAACTAGTAAAAAAAGATCAGTGTTTAAACCTTAAATTTACTGATATCTTTTTCTAATTCATTGGAGATGTTTTTTAGGTTTTGACTGGTTTGTGCATTTTCAGAGGCACTATTCGCCACGCTCTTGATACTGGTTGTGATTTGATTAATGTTTTCGGCGACTTCATTTGCAACAGTCGTTTGCTCCTCGGTAGAAGTCGATATAACAATGTTTAGATCTGCAATTTCAGAAATAGCTGAAGTTATTTTTTGTATTGAATCAGCAGAGCCTGCAGCAATAGAGACGCTCTTTTCTGTTTGATTTGCTGCTTGCTCCATACTATCTACGGTACGCTTTGACGCATCTTGCAGTGATACAATCATTTCGCTGATTTGCTCAGTCGCTTTTTGCGTATTGTGGGCTAACTGCCTTACCTCATCTGCCACAACTGCAAAACCGCGGCCTGACTCTCCCGCTCGGGCTGCTTCAATTGCAGCATTTAATGCAAGTAAGTTGGTTTGCTCGGCAACACTTTGAATGATCTGCACGACACTATTAATTTCGTTAGTTTTAACACTTAATAAGTCTATATCGCTTTTAGTTTGGTTGAGCAATTCATGTAATTGATTAATCGCTTGGATATTATCCTGAACACTTTTTAATCCTGCTTGAGCAAGGGTGTCGGATTCATTGGCTTTGTGTGATGTGGTTACTGCTGTATCTGCAACGCCTTTAATCGCTGAACTCATTTGAGTAATGGCCGTTGCTAACATGGTTGTCTGCTGCTCTTGTTGCTCAGTGCTGTTGGCAATTGACAGGCTATTTTCAGATAGGCCCTCCGTTTGTGAACGTAAATTAATTACAAGGTCCAGCAACTCGGTAATTAACGCATTAAAATGAGCAAGCATAGTGTTTACACTTGATGCAGTTTGAGAAAATTCATCACCACCATTTTCATCTACACGCAGGGTTAAGTCAGTGTTGTCAGCAATGTTTGCCATAATTTGGTTTATGTTATTGAGTGGCATTGTAATCGAACGATTTATTGCAATCGCTAAGAAAATAACGATTGCAAGAAGAATGATACATACCGTAGCCAATATCATTTTTTCTTTTTGATAGTCTGCAGCAGCTTGGTCCGAAAATTGTTGTGAAGTATCAAGTTGAAGATCAATCAGTGCATTTAAGCTTGAACTAAAGGGATCAAATGTAGCGTAAAGTACTTTAACAAATTGTGAGGGTGATTCTGTTAAAGCATCGCCAGATCTAAGCAGAGACTTATACTGTTCTACTTTCGTTTTTACATTATCAAATAGAGCTTCACTATTTCTTATTAGCCTTGATTCTTCAGGTGTAAGCTCAGTTTTAAGATAAGCTGCCCATTGTGAAGAGGCTAAGTTCTCTGCATCGTTTATAGCGTTTAGTAGTTCGGCTTTAGACATTAAACCTGCATTATATTTATGCAAATTATCAACGATACTCACTGCATAGTTATCAGACACAACTTTAATTTGTTTGAGCGGCACCACTTTGTCGTTATTAATACTTTGAATTCCGGCAACTAAGTTACCAGTAAGCACCAGCGTTACAGCAGCAAGTAAAAGGAAAGCGATACAAGGGAGCGCAACAAGTAAAACAAGTCTTGCTTTGACGGAAAGTTGATTTAAGAACATCTTTATACATCCAAACTTACTTATCTTGTAAGTATTAATCAGTTTTAAAAAATTACTATGTAAAACCTAGGGTAAATAATTTATTTTTCAAACTTATGGCAAAATTGCATCTTGTATATGAGTCAGTCATGTTTTATTGAAATGACATGTTTATTGGTACTTGATTGCCAGCAAAAGATGCAAATTTATACTTCACTATTGAAACCTTTAGGTATCAATGTGTACCTTAAGGTTACATTTTGAGTGTTTTATAGATATCAACAAGGAGTTGAATATGGAAAAGGTTGCAGTTTCTCACTCAGAAAGAGAGCTTAAATATATTACTTGGCATGCTTACCTAGCGCTTGTGATGGGTCTACTTTTTTGCTCCACGAGCTTAGAGTGATTTTTAGATTTTCAATCATTTAAGCCTTTAGCATTTGTTTATGGTATGGCAAAATTTGGTTTGGCAGTGTATTTCATCTATTTAATGTGCAAAGTGGTTACAACGATGTCTAGCATCAAAAAGCGTAATTTTTGGACTGCCAGCTTTGAAGATGAATACTTAAACCATTTGAATCTATTAGGGTTTAAGTGGTCTTTCCATAGTGTGATTTTTGCTCTTTCACCTTTTCTTTTTTCAAACATATCCTCTTTTATTTCAGAGAGTTTTCCTGATGATAGCATATCTGCTAAGGCACTGGCGACGCTAGTGATTGGGGTGATGTTTATATGCTATGCGTTACCTGTTTTATATGAGCTAAACAAATCAGATGAATGAACAATTAGATAATGAAATTCATTCAATACGAGTGCTAAACAAACTCTCACAGCAGCAGTTGGCTGATGCGGTGGGGGTCTCTCGTAAAACAATTAGTACCATTGAGACTGGTCGTTTTACACCATCAGTGGTGATTGCTTTAAAAATAGCTAAGTTTTTTGATATGCCTTTAGAGTCGTTATTTAAATTAAAGTAATGGGCTTTAATTAATCTCGTTGATAGGTTACTTCAATACTCGCTTTGGTAAGCGTATTCGTATTTACCATATAACCAACAACGGCACTTTTGGTATTTTCAGACACACTAAGCGGCTTAGCTAAAGCGAAAACCGTGATCTGGTAACGGTGTGGGCCATGCCCTTTTGGCGGGCAAGCGCCATCAAAGTCATTACTGCCAAAATCGTTATTGATCTGTATCGCGACTTTAGGCAACAGCGTGTTACCAGATTTTCCCACACCAGTTTTTAACTCTGTTGTATTAGCAGGTAGATTTACAAGTTACCAGTGCCACCAGCCACTTCCTGTTGGGGCATCTGGGTCATAAGCAAATACAGCATAAGCTTTGGTATTTTTGGGTGCACCAGACCAAGTAAGGTGAGATGAGAGATTGTCGCCATCACAGCCAAAGCCTTTATAAACATGTTTTGAGCTAAGCGTCTCTCCTGATTTGACATCGTTACTGGATAACTCAAAAGTATTTATTTTGGCAAAGGCTGTCATTGAAATTACCAATGTTGCAGATAAAGAGAGTGGTAAAGACACAAAACGCTGGTGCATTCGTATTCCTTGTTAAAATTAAAATAGGGACAAACTATCTTAACTGCTGTGCAAAATTTATGATCTGCTGCTTTGGTAGGGTAAACGCTTTACTGCAATCAAGATGTAAAAGCTCTGTCATGTGAATATCGAAATAGCTGAATACCTTCTCGAAGAAACCAGCAAAAATAGGGCAGACTTCATCGCAGGCAGAAGTTGTCAGTACAAACCCCTTTTTATTTTTTAGCCCTTTGCCTATGTGTTTAATCTCTGGGTTCTCTGTTAACTCTGTGATGCGGTCAATTAAACGCTTCATATTCGAAGTGACACCGTGCCAGTAAACTGGAGAGGCAAAAACGATGTTATCTGCCCACGATAGCGCTTCTGCAATGTCGTAAAAGTCATCTCGACTATAAAAGTTGTGATAGTTGTAATCGGCATAACTATGAACGTCTAAATTAAAGTAGCGGGTATGATTTTCATCTAATTGGGATCGCACAGCTTGAGTCAGTTGATAGGTATTGCCAGTTTGATTGGCGCTTGAGAAAAGTATGAGGGTATTTGACATTGTTAGCTTCCTTTTAGTTTGAATGGCATGCAGCTTAAAAGCTCAACCTAACTTTAGGTAAAGGTGTTTTTAAAATTTTTTATCAGCTTGGTACGAAGCTTGAGTTTTATCTAATAACTAAAAGATAAACTTAATAGATAACAAGGTGACCCTCATGGCTAAATTATTCGGAATTTATTGTGCATCGGGGCTGACTCAACTGCATGATTTTATTGTTGAAAAATTCAAGTTGGAAGAAAAAAATCGTGTCGACGGCCAGTTTAATTCAGTGCAAGAGCGCGCCTTGTATATGGCGACACTCGACTATCAAACTTTCGGGCCAAGTGCTTTTTTGCAAACAGATTCGCAAATTGCAACGCTTGTTGGCCATCCGCTCATGTCTTCTGATAGAGTTAGAGACTTAGATACCCTAAATAAAAACTACACCGATAATATGTTGAAGTCATGTGAAGGGGTATTTTGCATGGCCCGCTATAACAAACAATCAAACTGCTTAGATATTGCGACTGACGCTCTAGGTATTCGTCCATTTTATTATATGTATTATGAAGGGGCGTTTATCTTTAGCACCCAGTTCAGTTTGTTAAAAGAGCTTGGCATACCACTGACTTGTAATGAAGAAGGCATGATGGAGTATGCAACATTAGGTTATTACCTATTTGACCATACTCATTATCAGGAGATTTCATGTATTCAACCGGGTTATCGTGTGCAAGCGTCGAGTTTAGGTGTGCGTAAAACCCAATACTTTGACTGGTGTGCATTGGCTAAAGCGGGTGAATACTATGAAGGCGCATTAGAAGGGCTAAAACAAGATCTAGACAACAATGTCGACAAATATTTAGGTAATGATAAACATGTTCTCACTACGCTTTCAGGCGGTTTAGATTCAAGACTGATTGCTTGTTTATTGAAGCGCCGCAATCTAGATATGTCAGCGCTCAACTTCTCTCAGGGTAAAACCCAAGATCTATACTGTGCACAAGCTTTTGCTGATAGTCAGAACATCAACCTTGATGTGATCAAAGTAAAAGATACCCAAGCAAAAACGGTTGAAGACAGGCTCGGTAAGCATTGGCGTAACGGTGCTCATCCAGATTACTACCGAGTCACTCGTCCGGGACTTTCATGGTCAGGTAATGGCGGGAGTGTTGGCTTAGGTGTGATTTATTATTCTGAAAAAGTGTATCAAGCGGCGTTAACTCAAGATGTTGAGCATCTAGCTGATGCGTATTTATCACAGCAATTTGCGTATATTCCTAAGTCGATTATACGCGGCGCTGAAGGCATGCAGGCAACGTTGAAAGCCAATATTATTCGCTCATTAAAGCAATTCGGTGATGTGCCATTAGATAAAGCCTATTACTTATTCTTACTGTTGAATGATCAACATCATCATCTGGCGATCCCATTCGATAAAGTTGACGATTACCAAATGGATTTCTGTCTGCCATTCTATTCTTGGAAAGTGTTGCGTCATGTGTTATCTCAGCCTATTTCTCGGGTGAGAAAACACCGTTTTTATCATGACTTTTTGCAGTATGCGTTTCCTGAAGCGCTAAGTGCCCCTTGGCAGGCTTATCCTGATCACATTCCTTGTACTTTGCCAAAAGAAGGCATAGATCAATGGCAGATCAAACGTCCAAAACAATTTAACACTGCAAAAGTATATGGGCTTTTATTCAGCCTGATGTTTAGTCAGCACAAGCGCATGGTTAATATTCCGTCTTTTAGCGTCGTTGCTGTGTTACATAGTTTGGGTATAAAAGTGTATAACGACAAACTGAAAGTGGTAGAGAATATTTTGAAATGGTAGTTAAGTGAACACTATCATAAAATTCTAAAAATAGCGTGTTAGCCCTAGTCTGGGTTAACACGCCAAGGTGGATTTAACCTATTCTCGCCAGCCCAATAGAGTTTTATTTTATTGTTTGATGGGTCATACAGCACTGTTTCACGCCATAAAAAACGTTCATCTGTGGGGAGTTGCGCAAACTCGATGCCTTTGTCTTGCAGATTAGCAACCCATTCATCGAGTTGCTCGTGCTCAAAATAAATGGTGGTGCCGCTATTAAAATCGTTTTCGTTTAGAGAAAGAGAAAATGTAGCTTCCCCTTCAGGACACATAAATCGTGCGTAGTGTGGTGTATCAACTATCAGTTTAAAGCCAAGCGTTTGATAAAACGCTACGGCGATGGGCATATTTTTAACTGGCAATGTGACCTGATTTAAATTCACGGGGTAATCCTTTTTATTTAGGCGATTACCCCATGCTACACCCTGTGTTATTTTTGAGCCAGTTTTGCCTGCTTTAAGAAAGATTTATATAACTGTTGCACATTTACTTTGGCATTTAGCTTTGCGGCGATCAGGTAAAGCCCTGCCAGTTTACGATGTATAAATAGTGCATCGATAGGCGGAGAGTGCCATTTGGATTTATCGGTACTCATCTCAAGCCCTTTGTCGCGAATTTGTTTGGCGAGTGGGCTTGCAGCAAAGTTATAGGGTTTATCTTGTCTAAGCGGCTCGCAAGCAAGCATAAAAATATCTACGACTTTATGTTTGTACTCCAAGTCTATTTCAGAGTTGAAGTAGCCAATTTGCTCAGCAGCTGATGCCACTAAATTTCTATTTTCAGACATGGCGCCAGAAAATAGCGCAAAGTAACCATTACATACTGATTGTGCGAGCTCTCGGGTTGCACCAAAGTCCAATAATACTATTTTTCCCGTATCAGGCTGATAAAGATAATTGCCAAAATTTGGGTCGGTTTGCACAGTATTAAATTTTAAAAGCTCAAAGAAGAATAAATAAATTAAGTCGCTTGCAAGGGCGTCACGTTGGGTTTGTGGCAAAGACACACAGGCTTCTAAATCGATACCTTCAACAAACTCCATGCTGAGTATATGCTCAGTGGTTAAATCATTAATCACTCTGGGGATTTTAAACTGATCAAAGTTATTTAGGTTCTCTTGGTAGCACTGTAAATGACGCGCTTCAAGTAGATAGTCAGATTCGTCTAAAAGCTGTTGTTTTGCTTCAGAAATGAGCGGCGCCATGTCGATATGCTTGGGTAACAAGCCACTCATTTTTAGAAGGCTTGCAAGATTGTCGACATCGCTTTCTATGCTTTTTGCGATCCCGGGGTACTGAATTTTTACCGCTAATTTTTCGCCATTTTCAAGTGTGGCTTTGTGGACTTGACCAATTGAAGCGGCAGCAAATGGCTTGAGCTCAATGTGTGAAAACTTGTCGAGCCAGTTACCTCCCCAGTGTGATTTAAGTACGCCGACTAGCTGTTTATGGGGCATAGCATGACCTTCAGATCTTAGCCTTGCCAATAATTTACTTAATTCAGGAGGCAAAACCTCACCCGAGTCCATAGATAAAAGCTGCCCCAACTTCATGGCTGCGCCTCTAAGTTGAGCGAGCTGCTCAGCTAAGTTTTCAATATTTTTGGGAGATAAAATTAACGACTGTTTATCAAGTTTTTCACCTTTGGCGACAGACTTTGCACTATCTATTAGTACATTCCCGGCAACTTTTGAGGCGAGTAAGCCAAATTTGCTGAGCCGAGAAAAACGAGACGTTGGAACTGATTTACTTTTATCCATATGGTTTTGTGCTTATCTTGATATATTTGTACTACGTTGTTCTTAGCTAAGTAGATCGACTTTTGTCATTACTAGAATGTTTACAGTGTTAATTTTTTGTGTGAGTATTTTGTTGCTATCTTATGGAAGGTCGCAAATGAGATTATACATATAATTTGACAAGGACAAAAAATGTTAAAATTATCTACTTTTCTAGCCGTCCTGGCTTTTTCTGCTTCATTGTCTTTTCATGCAACTGCAGTTGAAAATATCAAGTGTACTTACAAGTTAGTTGGTGAAGAAGTTAAGCTAGTTAAATGTTGTGACAGTACTCAATGTCATGAATATTAATTAGATATTGAAATAAGGCTCTGTTGTATTGAGCCTTTGTTAAAAACATCATGCACGTCTATTCATCCCCCGTAAAAACTCGTGAAAACTAAGGAAGTATCATGTTTAAGTCGAGCAATTTAGTAGTTAGCTCTTTTAAGTGGATCACAATACTGACTCTAATCGCCTTGTTAGGTTGGTTTGGTGGAAGTTTTGCATCAAGCTATTTAAACAAGCAAGACAGTGTCATTAAAGGTGATTATTCAGCGTTGCTAGGTAAAAGCCCAGTACTCTATGTCGCAACGGGTTGCCCTGCATGTAAGATAGCCAAAGAGTACATAGATAATAATAATTTAAATGTTGAAATTAGGAACATTTCTGCAAATCCCAAATGGCTTCAACAATTGAATGGGCTAGAAATAAACACAGTGCCTACACTGCTATTCAAAGACAAGTTAGTTGTTGGTTTTTCAGAGCATAGTTACCAATTACTCGATAAAAAATCTTAAATTTACTGAGGTTGTAAAATGCAGATCCCAGCCGATAGGAAAAGTCAGCCACTAAAGTTTATAGGCTTAATACTATTTATTATTTTGCTTATGGTTGTTGTTTTTTTCACTCAAACATCTTCAAAGGCAGTAGAGCTTGAAACGGTTTCTCCGCAATATGATTATTTACAAACCACAGTGAGTGCCTTTGGTAGTTTACAACCAAAAATAAGACACAGTATTTTGGCTCAAGTAAATGGTATTGTGGAAAATATTCATAAAAGGCCAGGTGATAAAGTCAATCAAGGTGATCTTATCATTGAGTTAGTTAATCCAAAATTAAATCGCTCAATTGAACAAGAAAAATTGCTGCTTCAGGGCAAACAAGCTGAGTTAGAAAAAGTTAGGGCCTCTCAAAGCCAAGCTTTACAAAAGCAAGAATCTAAAGTGTTAATCGCACAGTATGATTTAACAATTACCCAAAATAAGCTAGAGGCGCAAAACAAACTGGCTGCGCTGAGTATTGTCTCATCTTTGGATTTACAGCAAGCAAAGCTAAATCAGCAAAAAGCTAATCTGCTTTTAGAGCAAGAAAAGTATGCATTAGATGCACTTAAAACGATGCAAAAGGCAGAGATGAATGCGTATGAATTTGAGCTTCAAAGAGCTAATAAGCAGCTAGAGTTGCTAGAAAGAGATAGAGAGAATTTACAGATCCGAGCTGGTCGGAAAGGGGTAATTGTCAAACTCAACAGCAACTTAGAAGCAGGCCTCAATATTCAAGCAGATACAATGATAGGGCAAATTGCAGATCCATCTAGCTTATTTGCGCTGCTTCGGGTTCAGGCCTCTCAGGCTTCGCTCTTAGAACTTAATCAATCGGTTGATATTAAGATTAAGGGCCAAAATGTGTTGGGCGTGATTGAACGTATTTCCCCTAATGTTGAAAACTCGACAGTTGAAGTAGAAGTTTCGTTTACTGAAACATTACCCGTTCATTCGATGTCGAATATGAGTGTTACAGCAAATATCCACTACAGGTCTCGAGATAAAAATCTGATTCTGACAAAACTAAGGCATATTAATTATGTTGGTCCGAATACAGTACTTGTAAAAGATAAAAACTCGCAGACGGTAAAGCAACAGCAAATTACGGTGGGTTGGATTGGCGAACAGCATATCCAAATTTTAGAAGGTTTGGCTATGAGTGATCAGGTTTTGTTGATTGACCCAATAGAATGGAAAGGAAGCTTATAATGAGTGAGACGTTAATCAAGTTAGCAGAGCTAGACAAAAGCTTTGATGGGCCAGCTGGTAAAGTAACCGTTTTAAAGAATATCAATTTAGAAATTGAGCGAGGAGAATTACTCGCTGTTATTGGTAAATCAGGCAGTGGTAAATCAACGCTGCTTTCAATTATAGGTTTGTTGGATAATGCGACGTCAGGGAGCTATGAACTCTGCGACACCGACGTATGCAGTTTATCGCATTATCAAACGAGTATTTTACGCAACCAAAATATTGGTTGGGTATTTCAAAATTTCAATCTGGTACCGGAGCTTTCTGTTTTAAAAAATGTAGAGCTACCTCTCAAATACAATAAAAACGTAAAAAAGACAGATTACAAAACAATCGCACTCAAACAGTTGGAGCGAGTCGGTTTATCAGATAAACAAAATAATTTTCCAGAGCAACTTTCAGGTGGTCAGCAGCAGAGAGTTGCAATTGCAAGGGCATTAGTGAGTAACCCTGATGTGCTTTTATGTGATGAACCAACGGGAAATCTAGACTCTGAGAATGCAGCACAAATTGTAGACCTATTACTTACCTTAAATGCGGCGGGTTCTACAGTATTAATCGTGACACATAATGAGTCACTCGCTCAACAATGTGATCGGACTATTGAGATCAAAGACGGGATGATAGTTTAGTCATGTGGGATGATATTCAGCTCGGTTGGCGACATTGGCAAAGTCAGCGTTTACGTTGGTGCTTTCTGGTATTGGCATGGGGCATTTTTAGTGCTTTGGTTGTAACGGTTGCTCAGCTTGGTGTGAGTTTGAGTAAAGACAGACCAAGTTGGTCTGAATCTAACAAGCCTATTTACACGGTTGCTTATGGATTACAAGGTAAACTTATTTCTGCGAAAGGTACGCATATTGATGAGGCGAGGGAATTACCAGAAGCAACTCATTATTCAAAATTTGTGATTCAAAATCGGCCTTTACTCGTAAACGGTCGTGAAACTAAAGTCGCTATTTTATTTTACGATGTAAATTTTTTTCGTATGCTCCAGTCTGACGAGAGCTTATGGCGTTCAGAGCAAGTATTTGCGACTCCTCAATTAAAGCAAAAAATTTCTCAAATAAGTAAAGACATTGTTGTAGAAATAGCTAATTCGTCACAAACTTTGGAGCATTGGCTTCCGCAAGAATTTAATACCTTCTCAAGTAATCAAATTGACTTGTATATGCCCTTGTCACGATTAGGTGATGTTATTCCTTTCTTTAAAGGGAATAATGCCACTGAGACGCAAGCGCTAATGAATGAGTTGCCTCTATATTATGGGCTTATTGAAGTGGCAGAGAACTTTTCTGTTTCACAGGCAAAGCAGCACCTTCAATCTAGAGTAGACGAAGCAGGAGACTCATTAGTTAGTTTGAACTTAAAAACAAATATTGAATTAGTAAAAGGGGTGGAGCTTTCTCCGCTGCATAGAAGTGAACTACTAAGACAGCTTGTTATTCTCAGCATTATTTTAATTGCGTTTGCATTTGTACTCATTACTAACTACTTCTCAGTTGTAGCAGCGTTGGCTTTAAAAAGAAGCCGTGAATTTTCACTCAAGTTTGCATTGGGCGCATCTTTTAAAGCGCAATTAAAGCATTTGTTTGTTGAAAGTTTACCCTTTCTATTTACTGTTTTATTGATAGCCATATTAAGTGCAATACTGATCCAATGGCAATTATATTCAAGTGATATATTCAAAAAGTACTTCTCGGCCCAATGGCAGTTCTCTTGGTCTCTATGGACTCTGGTGTTGCTTGGGTGCCTCGGCACTATTTTCTTTGTATCTTTATTGCCTGTGATTAACTTATTAAAAAGCACACACTTTAGTCGTGCTAAGGCAGGCGCGAGCAAAACTCAAAAAAGCCTTATTAATATCCAGTTAAGCCTACAAATAGTGCTTACGCTTTTTGCATTGAACTTTGCGCTTTCATGTGGATATCAAGAATTAAAGATGCAGTGGAGTGATAAACTGTCTGTTTCGGTTAATGGTTATGAGGTTAACCGCTATGATGATATGTCTTTTGCCTTGTCTGTTGATTGGCTAAATGGCCATAAAGAAGGGATGACTTTAAGTGATAGCCCATTAATCAGTCCTCGTCTCCCCCAGTATAAAATTCACTTGAACAATAGTTATGGTGATCAAGTGTATTTTACAGATCATATAAAGGTCGCAAAGAATTTCTTTTCAACGGTTGAAGCAAAGTTTTTATATCAAGGCCAGCTTACGCAGAGTAGCGTTGTTATTAACGAAGCGCTTGCAATGGCATTAACTTCTAACCGAGACTATAAAAGTCTAATTGGAAAAGAACTACGTTTTGAACAAGATGAAACAAGTTACACCATTGCTGCTGTTTTGGAGAATCTACCACATGCAGGTGAGAGCTTGTCAGATATCCCTATGGTCTACTCATCGATCAACCCTTCTACTGAATTGTATTCCCCTCTATATGTCTACAGCACAGACTTAGCCAGTAGCTCAAAAATACTATCTCATCTCGATATTGATGCAGGTTTTGGGAAAGTAAAGCCGCTTGGCGATATTTCACAGCAACTATTTGACTTAAATAAAAGTAGGCGAGGTTTGCTGATAATAACGTTACAAGTTGCAACCCTGATATTTGTGATTTTAGTTGTCGGAATTTTATATCAAATAAAAACCATGCTGTTGGCAGAGCAGAGGGTATTGGGCTTGAAATTGGCGATAGGCAAAACCAAAGGAAAATTGTTACATGATGAGATACTAAAAAAATTAGTAATACTCTTGGTTAGTATGATGTTTTTTATCACTACATTGACGTTCAGTGAAGGTTATTTTAATCAATTGGTAAAGTTAGAAATTACAGCTGTAATACCTGTTGTGAGTAGCATTGTTATAGTGTTAATCGCACTTTTAAGCTCGTCTTTTTTAGCTTTGAGATCTTTAAATACAAACAGTATTAAAACACTGTTATCGGAACAGGCTTTCTAAAGTTTAAGGAAAATGTATGTTTAAATTTATGACTTCGATTATGTTGTTACTCGTAAGCAAAGTAGCAATATCGACTGAAATAGTCGAAATGGAAAAACTTCAATTTAAATCCCTTTATTACAAAATGATGATTGAAACTTATCAGCTAGATGATAACTCATCACTCGCTGGCATGGGGGGGACGCCCGTACCTTACGTGTTAATTTACGATGTAAAAAATGAGAAATTTGTTAGTGACCAAGAAAAATATAGATTACTTAAACTTGAAGAAATAGATAATGGTGCGGTACTCAAAATCCCGACTATTTTAAGTAATAAGCCTATATCTCATCATTATTTTAAATCGCTTGAACTTGTGCAACTAAAAAAGTATTTGCCAAATGTAGATCCCATTAATGAATATATTGTAATTATGTCCATTCCGACCCTGAAGGATGCAAGAGATACAGAGTCACTGATTAAGCAAACAAGTATGAAAAATTATGTGTCTCTACCCAAATTAGTCACTCATATTAATAAAGAACTTAAAAACAAAAATTGGCAAATATTTAAGTATACGAGCGGCTAAAAATACATTTGAATGAGTGCAGCTTTGTGCTTATCGCATTTACTTGGGCGCCTTTAAAACGTTTGTTTGATAAACAAGATTCAAAAAGCCAGCGCCCTAATGAACCTGAGCTTTGTTTAAGAGATTTACTAACGTTTTGATATTGAAATGATAAGTGCTTTTTTAAGTCTGCAGCCGGAGACTTTTATCGATAACTAGGCGAATTTACGCGTCAATAGCTAGCCTATTGCAAGTAAATTCAACGCAGTTAACGTTGAAAGTAGCCGCTGGAGATAGATTTATTATCCAGAACTCAGGTTAATAAGTATTAACGCAAAAATTGCGTCTTATCTTGTCGAGTATGAATGACTTTATCTAGCACGAGCGGTTTGGCAAACCCAGACACGCCTTCGTGAGCTAGAAGCCATTGTTTTCGCTCAACACCACCTGCGTAACCGGTTAATGTGCCCGATGCGCCAATAACTCGGTGACAGGGCACAATTAGAGTTATCGGGTTTCTACCGTTTGCCCCACCGACGGCACGCACGGCTTTAGGATTGTTAAGCTGCTCTGCGAGCTGTAAGTAAGAGTGAGTGTGACCAAATGGAATATCACATAGCGCTTGCCAGACTGACTTTTGAAACTCAGTGCCCACAGGGTCCAGGGGGAGATCAAAGCTTCGTCGAGAACCTGCAAAATATTCTTCAAGTTGCGCAATACATAGGGTGATGAGCTTTGACGGTACAACAGACTCTTTATGTTCGCCACAGAAAATGAGCTGACAAATTCCTTTATCGGTTGCTTTTATTTCCATTGTGCCAAGCGGGCTTTCGAAGTAGTCGCAATACATCATAGTTTGTCCCATAGTTGAAAAGTAAGGTAGCTGCGCCAAGGGGCGGCTTTTTCTGAGTCAAAATCAGCGTGTGCTTTTAGTGCTTTAATTACCCCAAGATCGGTCGCGAGGAATATATCTGGGTCGCTTAAGCCGCGCATTTTGGCATAATTTGCTGTCCAAGGGCCGATCCCTTTGAGTGCCAACCAGTTATCTGGATTTTGCGCTTCAACGGGTTGGTTTTGAGCAAATTGAGCAAATCTTGTAATGGTTTGTTTTCGGCTTTCGGGCATTTTAAAAAATGCTAAGTCGCTTTGCGCAATGGCTTCGGGCGTCGGGAAGTACAGCACATTTGCACAATATGCCTCTTGCTCATTGGCTTGTTTTTCACCTAAGGTTTCAACCAGTTTTATTACTAAGTTCTTGGCAGCAGTAACAGATATTTGCTGGCCTAAAATAGCGCGCATACCCGCTTCAAACACATCCCAAATTCCGGGTAAGCGTAACCCTGAGCTGATCAGCGTATTTGTGCCAAGTGCGTCAGTGAGATCATGCTCGATTTGTTCAAGCTCGGCGTCTAAATCGAGCACGCGGCGAATATTGCTGACCACAGGTTTGAGAACACGATTGTCTTCAAGGCTAATTTCGACCAAAAATTGATGCTTTTCAGCTTGATGGTGAGCAGTAAATTGCCCTTTTACACCTAGATAAATAAAGCTGCGGCCATAAAAATTTTCGCCAATCCATTCAAGCCCAGGAATGAGTCTGGCAGATAAAAAACGCTGCATTTTTTGCCAATCAAATGGTGGACGATACGACAGCTTTAAAGTCAGTTTTGCATTATTTTTGCTCGTCTGTTTACGCATTTGAGTCGGGGTAAGTTTAAGTTGTTGTTTGAAACAATCATTAAAGCGGCGAATACTCTCAAAGCCACTGGCGAGCGCAATCTCAGTAATGGGTAAACTGGTTTGGTGTAATAATTTTTTGGCAAACAAACATTGCTGGTAGAGTGCATAGGCTTTTGGAGAGACACCCATTTGTTCTTTAAATAGTTTTCGTAAATATCGATCGCTGACGCCCAATCGTGAAGCAAGTTCAACAATAGAACCCGTTTGTAATGCACCATCGTCAATTAAGCGAACAGCACGATTTAAGGTTGCGCCATTGCCTTGCCAGGCTGCTGAGCTTGGCGCGCTGTCTGGCCGACAACGTAAACATGGACGGTAACCTGCCTCAGCGGCCTGCACTGCATTTTTAAAATACTCTACGTTTTCTTCTTTTGGCGGCGATGCAGGGCAAATCGTTCTGCAATAGATACCTGTAGTTTTGACTGCAATGAAGAACTTGCCATCAAAGCGGGGATCTCTTGAAAAACGGGCTTTTTGACAGGTTTCTAGATTGAGCATAAGCGCTCCAATTAAATATGCTTGCAGTCATTATATGTAGATAGTGCCAGACTACTAGCCAAAAACGGCACTGAATGTAAAACCTGCTTTCAAAGGTCATCTAAAACTGCATTGATAGAGTATTGTTTTTTGATAATTGAAATCGGGCGTTGTGAGGTGGTGATTGAAAGTTTTTTATGGCTTGGCATTTTTTATATTGGTGTTTTCTCAATTCAGTTTGGCTGTTCAGTTCGTTCATACTAGAGCCGATTTCGTTGGCTTGTCAGGTCTTAACGAAGGGCAACAAATTAAAGTGAAAAACTGGATAAATCATGGCTTAGACGCAACCCAAAAAACACTCGGGCCCTTAATACAAAAAAACGTACCAATATATTTGAAACCGCAATATTTTGCTTTTGAAGCCGTACCTTGGGCCGAAGTCATTCGCGGCGAGCAAGATGGTGTTGAGCTTCAATTTAGTCGCTATGCGAGTCTCAAACAATTAAAAAACGACTGGACGCTGTATCACGAGTTAGCGCATTTATATCACCCGTTATTAAATTACGAAGACTTCTGGTTGAGTGAAGGCTTGGCGACTTTTTTGCAAAACCAAATCATGAAAGACAGCGGCATTATTACTTATGACAATATGGTGATGAGACTAAGAGCTGGGCTTGAGCGCGGACAATCTAACACCTATCGTTTATCACATCTTCAAGATGCGCGCTTAGCGAGTGTGAGTAGCAATATGTGGCAACTCAACGCTCAGCAGCGTGTGTATTGGAGTGGTGTGGCATTTTTTTTAGAAGCGCAATATCAACTCAAATTGCAGCAAGCCAAATATAAAACCATAGCTGAGCTGATCCAAGTCTATCAGGCTTGCTGTAAAGTGTCAGATCAGCAATCGGGTCGTCAATTTTTAATGGCATTAGACAAACTTTCGAAAACGGCGGTGTTTAATAACTTGTATTTAAAATATAAAAATCGAACCGACTTTCCCAAGTTGAAACAAAAACACTTCAATGCACTGTGATACCAATCCCAATGTCGCTGCGAAGAGGATCTGAACAGTGGTGACTTAATAAAGAATCGCAAACCGGCATACGAAGTTGAGTATACGATGTTGTTATTCTTGATTAAATCACAGTCTCAGAACTAAGAGGCTATCTTGATGATATTTATCATAAATATTCCAGAGAACATTATCCATGTGTTGAACAATTCAAAGATTAAATAGGGTAAATCGACTAAAGTCTAGTGTCCTTTAACGTCAGCGTAAACTAGCGTGAGAGTATAAAGACCATAAATTAACCAAGGTTACTTGGCGAAATTAAAGGCACTATTATGACAACAACAAACATAAACTATCAGTCTTATTATCAAGACTTTCAACAGAACCCAGAGGCATTTTGGCTTAAACAAGCACAAAATCTGAACTGGCACACACAGCCTACTCAAGGTGTCAGCCAATGTTATGAGCAACTTGACCATTGGTTTGCAGATGGTGAACTGAACACCAGCTATTTGGCACTCGATCATCATATTGAACAGGGACGAGGCGAGCAGTTGGCGCTTATTTATGACTCACCTGTCACTGAGCAAAAGCGAACTTACACCTATAATCAACTTCATGAAGCGGTCAGCTTGTTTGCTGGTGGCTTAAAAAATTTAGGGGTAGAAGCGGGCGATCGCGTTGTGATTTACATGCCAATGATCCCTGAGGCGTCTATTGCTATGCTGGCCTGTGCCCGAATAGGCGCCGTTCACTCAGTGGTTTTCGGTGGCTTTGCCCCGCGAGAACTTGCTATGCGCATTGATGATGCTAAACCTAAACTGGTGCTTACTGCATCATGCGGTGTTGAGCCTAGCCGTATAATTGAATACAAGCCAATGCTAGACGAAGCACTTGAGCTTGCAGATCACAAAGTGGCTCATTGCGTGGTTTTCCAACGACCACAGGCCCAAGCGCAGTTACAAGCCAAGCGCGATTTAGATTGGCTAACTGTACTTGAAAAAGCGCATCCAACAGATGCCGTACCACTCCCTGCAACTCACCCGCTTTATATTCTTTATACTTCTGGCACCACAGGCACTCCGAAAGGCGTTTTACGTGAACAGGGTGGTCATGCGGTAGCACTTAATTACAGTATGCAAACCGTGTATGGCATGCAGCCTGGGCAAGTATTTTGGGCAGCTTCGGACATAGGTTGGGTCGTCGGCCACTCATATATTGTTTATGGGCCGTTAATTTATGGCTGCACCACGGTTTTATACGAAGGTAAGCCTGTATTTACACCAGACGCTGGTGCATTTTGGCGAGTAGTAGAAGAGTATAAAGTGAATGCGTTGTTTAGTGCACCAACGGCTTTCAGAGCGATTAAGAAGCAAGATCCTGAAGCCGAGCTATTGGCAAAATATGATGTATCTAGTTTAGAAAGATTGTTCTTAGCAGGCGAGCGACTAGACCCCGCAACCTATGAGTGGCTACAAGATAAAACAGGCCTCCCAGTGATTGATCACTGGTGGCAAACGGAAACAGGGTGGGCAATTGCTTGTAACCCAGTGGGTATTGAGCAACTACCAACCAAAGCGGGCAGTGCTACGGTACCCACACCTGGTTATCAGGTTCACATTCTTGATGTCGACGGCGGTCAATGTGAAGCGAATGAACAAGGTGTGGTTGCTGTGAAATTACCACTACCACCTGGGTGTCTTACCACAATTTGGGGCAATGCCGAACGTTTTAAACAAAGTTACTTGTCTCAATATAAAGGCTACTATTTATCAGGTGATGGCGGTTTTATCGACGAAGATGGTTACTTGTTTATCATGGGACGAACCGATGATGTGATTAATGTGGCGGGCCATCGTTTATCAACCGGTGAAATAGAAGAAGTGGTTGCGGCGCATCCTAGTGTGGCCGAGTGTGCTGTGTTTGCCAGCAAAGATAACTTAAAAGGGCAAGTACCCGTTGCTATGGTGGTAACAAAAGAAGGCTGTACTAAGCAAGACGACGAAATTGCCGCTGAAATTCGTGCCTCTATTCGAGCTCAAATCGGTGCCATTGCTTGTTTACAAACCATTCAAGTTGTAGAGCGCTTACCTAAAACTCGTTCTGGTAAGTTACTGCGTAAAAATTTAAGACAGTTGGTTGATGGTGAGCAAATTCAAGTGCCTTCGACAATTGAAGACCCTTCAGTAATTGAAGAGATACAAGCTCAGTGGCAATCATTTTCAAGGTAGTGTAAACCTTAAGAACGCAGTATAAAATTTACATAAATTGAGAAACTAATTAGATGAAGTAGCAAGACCGTAACACTGTTTCTAAGAAGCAGTGTTACGATAAAATTAATGTATATCTCTACCTTTTGCTGCTTTCGGTAATACTTTTAAAGCCGTTTATATTAAAGAGTAGCCTTCTTCCAACAATGCTTCTTAATTGATTCAAGTATACGTTTAAATTGTTCTAAATTTTGTTTTTAATGAATGAGTGTTTTGAACAGTTGATTGCATATTTGGGTTAGCTCATAATTTGATTAGTGCTGCTGACATCTCAAAAATCAATAGCTCCCTCTTTTATGCTTGATTTAACAATACAATTAGACAACTTATGTATTCTGTAAAAAGTCATCAACTGATTTACATGAGTTTGATGCAAGCTTAATTGCTTCAGTAAAACATATCCAAATATTCTTAGCTTAAAAAAGCAGTGTTATAGCAATCCTCCAAATGATTCAGATTTTAAACTACGAATCTGAAATATCACTACAAACTTTGTCCTTTTTGCTTTTATTCATTTGAAGTTTTGCTGTTCTCTTTAAAGATTGAATTAAATTTGGATCAGAAGACTTATTTGCTGCTAGATAAAGTTTTTTACTCAAAGCTTTAATAGTGAAACTTTCTAGCTTTAATTTATTAAAAAACTCTTCTTGAGTAAGGTTTTTAATAAATAGATCAGCTGCAAAAATTACATCTACTCGTCCTTTGGATAGCAGACCTAACCCTTGTTCATGGCTTGCTAGAATGACTAAGTTGTCATCGGTACTAAAGCCATGTTTCTTTAGGTATAACTCACTAGGCTGACCAGAGGCAACGGAAACAACATATTTTTTTGCGTCTTTTACAGAAGAAATAGAAATCTTGTTGTTATCTTTTTTCCAAAAAAAAGAAACATTTATATCGCATAAAGGCATAATCCATTTAAATATATCCTCACGCTCTTTTGTACGAGCCACAGAATAAAGCAGTGCATTCTTTTCTTTTAATGCATTATGGTAAGAACGATACCAAGGTAAAACGTGAATTTTGTATGGAATATTAACTTCATCAAGAAGCCCCTTAACCAATGTGGTAGAAATTCCAGTGATATTTTTTGGAGATAATCTTACTTGGTAGGGTGGAAATTCTTCAGTATATACATTTAGCAATTTAGCACTGATAGTAAATGAGAAACACAAAACAGTGATAAATATTATGATTGATTTCACGTTAATCTCTCCACTCAGTTTTTTTAATTCTAGTAAAGATTATTTAAATTGAAGGACAGAAATCAGGTTTTATAACCTCCTTTTTTGCATCTACTTAGATTGTGGTCAATACTTAGTCAAAATAAAAATTCATGCTCATTGACTATGATAAATACATTAACCGTTCAATCTAGACTTATTTTGCTCGCTTGTATGCCTATTATCTTGTTTGTAGGTGCGACTATTTTTACCTTAAAAGAAGTCAAAATCATCGTTCATGATTTAGATGAGTTATACGACCTTCGTGTCATTCCAATGCAAGAAATCAAAGTCGTTTCTGACGACTACGCTGTCATTATCGTCGACACATTCCACAAGCTTAGAGGTGGGACTGTATCTAAAGAACAAGCCATAGCTGATATTTTAAAAGCACAAGAGGTAGCCCGAAAAAATTGGCAGTTATATCTAAAAAATGTGACGAGTGCAGAAGAGAAAAGGCTTATTAGTTCAGCTGAACAACAACGAGAAAAAGTGGATCAATTGATTGCGATATATTTATCGGAGATTAGAGAGAACACTTTTAATTCAAAAGATTATTCATCATTTGTGAAAGAAGTTTACAACACTTTTGATCCACTCAGCGCAAGTTTTGGCGATTTAATTAACTATCAGGTGAAGCAAGCTCAATTGTTAAAAATAGAAGGGGATGAAGAAGCAGAGAAAGTGGAATTTTCTCTTATTGTTTTGTCGGTTGTTATTGTAGTTGCAATGTTATCAGTAGGCTTCTTAATCTATAAAAGTATCAATGTGCCTTTATCAAAAATGGGCCAAACGATAGAACAAGTTGTCAGAGATACAGATTTAACCTTACGTGTTGAAGAAAATGGCAACGATGAGTTTAGTAAAATAGCTATAGACTTTAATATGATGATGGACAAATTTAATGCTATGTTAAGTAAAATCTCATCGGCCATTGATTCTTTATCAGGATTATCTTCTCAAGTCGCAAGATCAGGCAGTCAAATAGCTTCTTCAGCCCAAGAGCAAGAACAACAAACAGCAATGATTGCTCAAGCAATTACTGAAATGAGCTCTGCGATTGCTGAAGTATCAGATAGTGCATCTCGTACCGCAACAAATGCTGAAGACGCTGAAAATTTATCTATTGAAGGGCAAAAAACCATTGAGGAAAGTATAAGAGCAATTCATGAGCTTGCTGAGTTAGTGGTTAATAATGCGCAGTTAATTAATGAACTGAACAATCAAACAACAGAAATAAATCAAGTAGTAATGATGATCCAAGGTGTTGCTGAACAAACTAACTTGCTAGCTCTAAATGCTGCGATTGAAGCTGCGAGAGCAGGAGATTCAGGTCGAGGCTTTGCGGTAGTTGCGGACGAGGTGAGAACGTTGGCACATAATACTCAAAAGGCCACTGAGAATATAAAAGAGATGATTAGTAAACTACAAACTCAGGCAAATAATGCTGTCTCAGCTATGTCAGATGCTGAAAATAGAGCATCGAAAAGTGTAGAAATGGCCGAGTATTCCTCTCAAAAAATTCAGGCCATCAGCAGCTCAGTAAGTGAAATAGCATCTATGAATATTCAAGTATCAACGGCTACTGAAGAGCAGACTTGTGTAACAAGTGAAATGTCTAATTCAATTGAAGGTTTTAACTTAAGTATTAATGAAATCTCAATGAATGCCCAAAATAATTCAGTTTCGGGGGAAGAGCTGTCAGATATGGCTGAGCAATTAAAGCAAGAAGTAAAACAATTCAAAGTTTAAAAGCATAGAACTTAGTGTCACGGCAACAAACAGAATATAAAAGTTTTCAGCAGGAAAGTTATTGCACCTGCATGAAGACTTGAGCTCGTTTTTCAGTGTTTTACTAATGATTTTGCATGGTACAAAGCTTGCTAACTCTATCTGAATACTCATCTGTTAATTCAGTTTTACGTTCAGGTTTAGGGATAGCAATGAAAATTCATAGCAGCATATATACTGATCAAAGCTTTAATAAAGCGCATTCAGCAACACAAACAGACAGTTTAAATAAGCACGCCTCGTTTGCTACTCAGTTGAACAACTTAAATAAATCTGAAGAATATCAACAGCAATCTGCCGTTGGTCTCCTAACAAAAAGCCTTCCGTTTTCAGAGCAATCCAAAGCACTCTATAACATAGCCAAAGACAAGGCCTCTGAGAGAGTTGATGATACGTTAAGTGACAGAGAGCGCTCTATCGAAACTTATAAAGAAACCATGATAGAGATAATGGAAATGCCAATTGATGTAGAAATATTACCTTCAGAAATTAATGAGGCACTTATCTTCAATAACTTAGGTATAAATTATCTTGAGTATAAAGAGCTAAAAGTGCGCATGGAAATGCTATCGTTGACAGATCAAGATATAGATGAAGACTCAGCATTGCATCGCTCTGATAAAGAGAAGTTAAGAAATATGACTGATGATTTAAGCGCGCAACTACAACTAAAAATTGACGAATTGCTGGCTGGCAATAACAAGCCTGATGAAGAAAACCAACGACTTAATTTTAGTAATCAAATCAATACGCAATTTGAAGACTTTGGTCTGAATGATGTTGATAAATTTGATTTGCGAAAAAGAATGGTGTGATATGCGAGTGCTTCAAGTTGAATGACTTGAAGCACTTTAAATATTGATTTATGTTTTTTATTAAACCGCAGCTAAGTATCTGCGCTCTACATCGGCCCAATTAATGACATTAAAAAAGGCATTAATATACTCTGGGCGGCGATTTTGATACTTCAAATAGTATGCATGTTCCCATACATCTAAGCCTAAAATAGGCACTAGATTATCCATTAATGGACTGTCTTGATTGAGTGAACTGGTTACTTGTAGCTCACCTTGCTCGTTCACAACCAGCCACGCCCAGCCGCTACCGAAACGTGTTAGTGCGGCTTTGATGAAAAGTTCTTTGAAAGTATCAAAGCTACCAAATGCTTCATTGATATCATCGGCTAATTTACCTGCATGCAGCTGCCCGCCATTTTCAGACATCACTTCCCAAAATAGACTGTGATTATGATGCCCACCAACATGGTCTCTCACTGCACCTTGAAGAGAGCTTGGTAGGGTTTGGATATTTCTTAATAACCACTCGTCACTTTTCTCAGAAAACTCAGTGCCTGCAAGCGCTTCGTTGGCTTTATTTACATAGGTTTGATGATGCAAGGTATGGTGAATTTCCATGGTTTTTGTATCAATGTGTGGCTCTAATGCGTCATATTGATAATTTAGTTTTGGTAGTGAGAATGGCATTAAGCACTCCTTCGGTTTTGATAGATAAAAATTAGTGATAAGTCAGCGATGTGACGGAATATGGTTCAGAGATTTTTTCAAGTTTGTTCAGTAAATTTGGTGATTGAGCAAGGTGCTTTCTAATTGCAAATGAATGATGCTGTAGTTGAGACAAATGTTTTGAGAATAAATAGTGGTTTTCGTCTTGGGTTGCATTCAGTAAACAGTGCCCACAATCACACACCACGTTATAGCCCTCAACTAAGAAGTCACATGCAATTTCATGTTTTCCTTGAGCCATAGAAGAGTCGACCAAATTCAAGTACGACACGACGAGTGCTGGAACAAATTGATCAATCACCCAAGATGTAGGTGGCGGTGTATTTGAAGTTATGAAACCACCAATATCAGCTAAGTGCTCTAAGCTATCTTGGTATAATTTGTCCGCAGTAATGTAGCGATTGTTTTCGAATGCGCTGTTACCCTCGCATATTGTATTTTGCCAAGTGAGCATAGCCTGTTGGATCAGCGTGTTATTGGTATCCATAAGTTAAATATAAAATGAAATTGAAAATGATTGTTATTTATATTTGATCTTTTCGGCTTTGTTGTCAAAGTGAAATTACTTATAGGGCATAAATTTATATGTAATAACTTGAATTAAAGGAGGAAGAGCACAATTAAGTTGATTATGTATTAGTCAGAATATTGGTAAGTTAAAATGAATTTTTTAACCATTTGGTTAGGTGCTTTAATTATTTTACTGTTTGTTTTTTTGGGAAGAAGAGCGACAAAATGGGCCAAGAAAATGCCTAAAGGCGCTTATTTATTTATGGCGCTCATGCCGCTGATTTCATTGTTTCCAATTCCACCACCGGCATTTAAAAACGTGGCTAAAGCAAAGCAAGAACAACCAAAACGTAAAGAAGATAACGGAGACGATAAATAAAAGAGTAAGGGTTATCTGAACTATTTTTGTGTCACTAGCCTTGCCGCTAGCCCTAAAAATATGACGCCGAGTAACCCATCTATATGTTTACCCAAGCGAAGTTTATTTCCAAAGTAAGCGCCAATTTTACTAAATCCTAATGAGAATAACGTGTTGAAAGCAAAAGCAATGAGACTTAGCAAAGTGCCGAGCATGAGAATTTGCCCCGTCAAACTTGAGTTGGCAGTGGTAAATTGGGGTAAAAACAAGCTAAAAAATAATAAGGCTTTCGGGTTCAATAAGTTATTCAACAATCCCTTACTCATAAGTTGCATAGGCTGTAATTCAGGCACGGGCAATGGGTCACTTGGTGATGTTTGATTAGCGTACCAAGTTTTAATGAGGTTAACCCCTAACCAAGCCAAATAGAGTGCACCGGTGACTTTTATCGCCATCGCAATTGGTGGCATTTGTTGCATGAGTTGACCTAGCCCAAAGGCGACTAGCGAGGTTTGTACTAGTCCAGCTAACAATATACCAATCGCAAGCATGAAACCCGCTTTAAAGCCTTTTGAAGATGCATAAGTTGAAATCAGTAACAGGTCAGGACCCGGTGAAAGTACAAGCATAATAGAGGCGATAAAAAACAGCGGCAGAATACTCAAATCAATCATTACTTTTCCTTAGTGAATGCACAGCCGTTGCGGCTTATTTTTCAAGCGGCGCAGTATACACGAATAGGTCAAAGTGACTAAATGAGCGGTTAAAGTTTAGTTAAAAGTGCGTTGAGATAAACGTATCAGAAAAATAGTGACATTTTACTGATACGAGACTCAAAATTTATGACCTTTAATCTAGACTCAATGGCTCAAACGAACCTTGTTGCTTTATAGACAACAGGGTATTTTCTAAGTGGGCGAGCAGATTATCGTAAACGAAATTCCCCATTGAAATACGTTTCACACCGAGTTGTTGCAGTTGGTCAAAACTGGCTAGTTCTGGCATACACATGATATTGAGTGGCAAAGAACAGTGTGCAACGATTTTGCTGATATCGCTAGGAGCAGTTAAGCAAGGCAAGAAGATACCATCCGCCCCTGCGTCTTCGTATAGACTAATTCGCTCGATTGTTTCAGGTAAAGCTGTGGCTGCATCAAGGATGTAAGTATCTGAGCGGGCGTTTATAAACATTTCAATGTTTTTGCCATTCAATAATGCTTTAATTTGTGACAGTCTCTCACTGAAATCATGTTTATTGACTAAAGATCTGCGGCCATTTGTTAATTGGCTGTCTTCGATATTAATACCCACCACTCCTAACTTTGCCAGTTTTGCAATGTTATCGACAATCTCTTGTGGCGTGTCAGCATAACCCGCTTCTATATCTGCACTAAGCGGTAATGTGGTCACTTCTGATATTTGCTTAACGACCGCCAGTAATGTGTCAAAACAAATGTTTTGACCATCAGTTTTTCCTAATGACGTCGCAATTGCAGCGCTTGATGTGCCGATTGCCTTATAGCCAAGTTTTTCAGCAATAACTGCACTCGCCGCATCCCATACATTACAAATTATAAGTGGCGCTTCTTGGTGATGTAATTCTCTAAACATAATACGTTCCTAATGTGACTTTAGTTATTTAACTGGGAAATATTAAAGATAGGGGCAGGCCTTTACTCGACAGTTACGGAACTGAATGTTCATTTTTAGCTACTATCTTCTGCTATTCATCAATTTTATCAATCTCCCCAATCGGAAAATTTGCACTTTACCTCAAGTTAGCTTGAGCTTTTAAAGTTGCTTCATCAAATGAGTAAACAAGAAAGTAATCAGAGGATGAAGACAATGAAGCAGACAAAAATAATCGAAAAAATCACTCAACTTTTTAACGCAATCATGGCCAATAAGTAAGGAGCGCATTATGTATTTAGAGCATGTAAATTTAGTCGTAAGCAATATCGAACGTTCATTAAAGTTTTATCAAGCGGCATTTCCACATTGGTTTATTCGCAGCAAAGGTGAGGGGGAGTGGTATGGCAAACAGCGCACTTGGGTACACTTTGGTGATGATTACCATTATTTAGCCATGAGCGACCACGGTGAAGGTGACAACCGTAAGTTAGAAGGGCATCAAGTGGGTCTTGCGCACTTTGCGTATGTCGTTAAAAATATCGATGCGCTTGCAAAAAGAATGTTAGCAGCGGGGTTCGAGATTGATAAAACAGGCAGTGAGCACCCATTTAGAAAAAATTTATATTTCATCGACCCAGACGGTTTTGAAGTGGAGTTTGTAGAGTATTTATCTGATCTACCGAATGAACGAAACTCAGATTAATTTTGTATAATAGGCATATGTTATATGTATGCCTTTATTTTCTCCGCTACTTTTTCTATGTGCTCAGGTTCAGCCTTCACTTCGGCGTGCGCTTTTAAACCGTGTAATGATCCTGGAATAATATGAAAATGAAAGTGCGGCACAGTTTGACCTGCGGCATTGCCATTATGTTGCACAATCGAAGTCCCTTGCACGTTTAAGGCTTGCTCAACGGCCTTACCTACTTTCTGTACTTTTTTCATACAGGCCAGCGCGGCTTGATCTGTGAGATCGTAAATCGTGGTAGCAGCTTGTTTTGGAATAACCAGAGCATGCCCTTCTTTTTGCGGCATGATATCCATAAAAGCAAGCGTATAGTCGTCTTCAAATAATTTAATGCAAGGGGCTTGGCCTTTTAAAATCTTCGCAAAGATATTATTTGCTTGGTATTGATCTTTCATTCTTGCCTCGGTTACGTCACAGGGTTGTAATCTTGCTGTTTTTTATCATGCGAATACTTAGAATTTATTACAAGTAGATGCGGTAAATGGATCACCATGCATTGAGAGGCAATATAAACCACCCAGTTAAGGTACCTGACTTGCGGATAAAACCCTTCGCCTTGATTACCGTAAATCCAAAAGTTGCCGATGATGGCATCGGCAACAGCAGCCAGAATAAAGCCAGTGCCAACCAGTAACTCGCCTTTTGATGCTTTAAAAGCGCCGCAAGATAAGATAAAGGCAAGGCCAGAAAAACCAACAACGGCAACCAGCATGGCATAAATCCCAGTGCTGATACTGATAAACAAGTCAGTATCAGGAAGGTGCATCATAACCATTGAGATCATACCGACCACACAGCCAGCGATCACAGGGTATCTGATAAAGCGTTTATCTTTGGTGTTTAATTGGATTGCATGAATGCCAGCGAGCAAAAGCAGGGTGTAGCCCGGCAAGAAAAAGTAAATAGACTCGGCTAAATAGTCATGCTTAATAGCGCTTTCATATCGATAAAAGGTTTCAGGAAGATTGAAGTTGGTAATATCACCTAATAAGCATAAGAAAAGGCTACTAAAACTGAGAAAAGCAATTTGTTTGTGTGCTGGGGATTGAGTGTTAGCGATGGTTTTTCGATAAATAAGCCAGCTATTTAATAATAACGCGAATAGGATGAGACTTTCACAAATTAATATTTGATTTCTTTCAGCGCCTTCAATAGACCAAAAGCCTAATAATGCGCCTACAGAGTCAACAAAAGCAAATAAGATAATGGTTACAGATAAGTAGATTAAGTTATGATCCTTCATAATATTACTCTTTGTTTTTTCTTATCATTACAGGTTTGAGAACTTTTGCCTAGTGACTTTCCCCCAATATGGGTCTGAAAAGGTATCTTCGCTAAACTGATCTACTTGATAACAACGCAAAGTTTTTTGCCAGAATAGCGTGGCATAATCTGCGCCTGCTATTTGCTTGATTTGCCAATGGCCCTTGAATAAATCAAATAATTTGTGACTAAACTGCATGCCAAGTTGCTTTTGTCTGAAATAAGGCACGATGTAAAACTCACATACCTCAAATTCATATTCACTATTTTGCGATATTGCGGCAATGCCAGCAGGTACGTTGTCAACATAACAAATAAAGCCAAAAGTGGACTCATCTAATTGTGTGTCTAATGGAAAAATGCCATCTTCATCGGGTGCTTTTCCGACTATTTTTGAAAATTCAGCCTCATACGCCTGAGCCAAATTAAGATAAATATGTTCAATATCAGTGAAAACTTGTTTAACAGTTAGATTCATAAAGGCGCTTTTTATCGGTTGAAGGCTATGCTAATTTACCAATTAGCTCGTCTAATAAGCTTTTTAGTTGCTTAGCTTTTTCAATATCGATTTGGCTATTCTCAAGCAATTGCATAGGAATACAAGCGACTTCGCTTTTTAATACGTGCCCTTTTTCAGTCAGTTTTATTATCACTTTACGCTCATCAAACTCGCTTCTCGCTCTTTCTACTAATTCGGCACTCTGCATTCTTTTTAGTAGCGGCGTTAAGGTGTTACTGCTGAGCATGGCTTTATCACCGATGTCACTTACCGTTAAGCCATCTTGCTCCCAAAGGATCAACAAAACAATATATTGCGGATAAGTGAGACCATGAGCTTCAAGCAAAGGCTGGTAAAGACGCGTTACCAGCCTTGATGCGGCATAAAGCGGAAAGCACAACTGATTTTCTAATTTTAGTAAATCATCGTTTTGCATTTGCGCACTCTCTAAAGTAGCTTTTCAATCTTCTTAGCAATTGCTTGCGGTTTTGTCACTGGCGCAAAGCGGCTCTCAACTTCACCATGACGATTGATCAAAAACTTTGTGAAATTCCATTTAATGTTTTTGCCAAAAAAGCCTGTTTTCTTAGACTTTAAATACTGAAATACCGGGTGTGCATTTTCACCATTTACATCCACTTTTTCACTGATCAAAAAATCAACGCCATAGTTAATCAAACACCCTTGTTGAATAGTACTGGCATCACCAGGCTCTTGATTGCCAAATTGATTACAAGGAAAACCGATGATCACAAGGCCTTTATCTGCGTATTCCTCGTGAAGCTTTTGCATGCCTTCATATTGATAAGTAAAGCCACATTCACTTGCGGTATTAACGATCAATACAACTTTATCTTTAAAATCAGAGAAGTTGATTGGTTTGCCTTGTAAGCTTGTCGCTTTTAAATCATAAAACATAAATTAAGCACCTTTTTATTTTAAATCTCCCAAGACTATATCGTGTGCGATTTAAAAGGTCAAACACTAATCAATTAATAGTAATTTGTAATCTAATGCGAGGTGATCGCTACCCGGTAGTGAGTGGGTTTTGAATTGAGAGACTTTAACGCCGTTACTCGTTAAACAATGATCTATCGGTAAACCCGTTAACCAACCATAAGGATGTAGGTATTTAGAAGCATGCCAAGATGCATACATGCCTGTTTGTTGATAGCACGGGGTGAGTTGATGATGACGTGGGAAGTGATTTGACCAAGGTGTGGTATTAAAGTCACCAGCCACCAGAATATGTTTATTTTTCGCAAGCTCTACCAAGGGTTGAACACTGCCCAATAACACATTGCGTTTTATCCATTTATCTGGGGTACGTGGTGAAGGGGGGTGCAATAAAATGAGATCGAGCCTTTGTTTTGGTAATTGCAAAGTCAAAGTAATAACCGTCCCTTTTCGTGGTAAAACTTTATGTTTTTTTATATTTGTAAGTGGGTATTTACTAATTAAACTCATTCCATCAGGAAAGCCATCATAATCCCCATCACCAAACTTATAACGCTTAGCTGCGATTTCCAGAAAAAGTGGCTTTTGTTCTTGGTTAAATTCGTAAAAAAGATATAAGTCGGCATCGAGTGAGTTCAGTTCTTCAACGGCAGTTCGTAGCACTGGGTTGTAGTAACTTAAATTTGCTTGCACGATATGTAGTTTGGGATACGCGTCTAAATATTCCGTTTCTAAAGGTTGTGCCTTACTAAACCACCAAAGGTGGCTACTGGCAAAAAGTACGATTGAGAGAACGGCTGATATCGCACCGACTTTGACAGACTTTAGCAGCAAAGGAATGCTAAAAAACAACGCCAATATAAAAAAATGAAGTTGAAAGTTACTTAGTAAATCGAGTAGGTAATACTCACCACTTAATGCCACTAAAGGCAGTAAGATCAGCAGGAGTAGAACTAGCTCAATCAGTAGTAAAATGAAAAACAATGCATCACCAAGTTTTGTTTCTATTTAACTAAACTTTAGTCTAGGTAGCGCAAAAATGAGAAGTTTTAGTCCATTGGTGTTTAATATGAGCGCTTATTCTTGGTGACTTTTTAGAGCGTTAGCCTGCTCGGTTATCAATCCACTCACTCATTACTACATGGGTTTTTATCTTCACAAAATCAGGCTGGGCGTCGAGGTGTTCACGAATTTCATGCAAGCGCTGCATTGATTCTGCTTGAACAAAAACCAATAAATCCATATCGCCCGTGATCCCACGGCAGGTGACCACTTCTGGAATTGCCTGAAACAAAGGCACAACTTCAGAGCAACGTGCACATTGGTGCTGAATTTCAAAATAAGCAGATACACCAATTTTTTGAGACTCACTTAGTAACACTTGGTAGCCTCGAATAACGCCATTTTGCTCGAGCTTTTTAATTCTCTCGGTTACGGCTGAGCGTGAAAGGCTCACGGTATCGGCAATGGCCGAGACGCTTTGGCGCGCATTCTTTTTTAATTCAGCAATGATCTGTTTGTCGAACTTATCCATCATAAAGCACTTTGTGAGAACTGGACCAGCAGAATTTTACACTTTAGGTATTTTTATTAAAGTCTTAATACTGTGCTTATTACATTAACGTTTTCTACAATATGAGTTGCTGATCAGGATATTATTGATTTTCTGTTATTTATGCTCTTTTTGTTGTCTAAATGTATGTCCCAAATCAATCAACTTAGCATTTTTAAATTTCGAACCCACAGTAAAGTTAGGAGTATCTTCAAAAATAAGTTCTTACTGGCAGAAACTAGCAATAAAAAGTTATCGAATACACTTTTTTATTTACCCAAGATGCTGATAAATATGCTTATTGTTTTAATAAGAAAAACCGTAGATTTTTATTAAGAAGAAAGTTCAATGGCGAAATAAGCTGTCTATAAATTTCAATAAGGAAGTAATTATGACAGCTTCAAAAACAACATATATTCGCCAGCTCACGCCCAGTATCGCTTTACTCGGGGCAACTTTTATAGGCGTAGTAAATGCCTCTGATCACACTTTACCAAACATGGTAAAAATCCCCGGAGGCGAATTCATGATGGGCACTGCTTTTGGTGATAAACGTGCACAACCGCTTCATAAGGTAGCCATAAAACCATTTATGATGGCAACGCATCAAGTCACTATGGCTGAGTTTAGGCAGTTTGTTGAAGATACAAATTACCAAATGCCGCAAAACTGCAGTGATACTCTAACTGAAAACTGGTTATCGGGGCCAAACGACCAAGGAGATAAAAACTGGCAAAGTCATCGCTATGTGATGAGTGAATACCAACCTGTCACTTGCACAGGGTTACAGGCTACTTATGACTATGTAGATTGGCTGAGTGAAAAAACGGGTATTACTTTCAGGTTACCAACAGAGCAGGAATGGGAATATGCCACTCGCGCTGGTACAACAAGCCATTACTTTTGGGGCGATGACACCAACCAGACGCAAGCGTGTCAATACGGTAATTTTGCTGATGAATCGAGTGAGTATTGGGCTTCAAATCAAGTGGGCGCAAGTTATGTTGGTTTTTTAGAACATGCTCAATGTAACGATAATGAACCCTATATTACTCTAGTTGGCATGTATCGCCCGAATCCATTTGGTTTGTATGATATGTTAGGTAATGCATCAAATTTATTAGCCAATTGTTATTACCCTGAATATAAAAAACGTACTGCTGAAGAAATGGATGTTACCAAGTGTGAGCGCATTGCACACCGAGGTTATAGCTGGCACTCTCCACCAGCAAACCACAGTGATCGAGGCCGTATTCCAAAAACTAAGCCATTCGCGGGTGTTAGTTTTCGGTTAGTTACTGACGACTTAACAGTGAAGCCAAATAACACAACACTGGCTTTTGCAAGTAAATTAAACCAAGCTCAACAAGCGCGTAAAGCTTCACGACCCACATTTTTGCCTACACCTAACAGCTTACAGCTTAAAAAATTAGATCAGGGTAACTATGAATTAAGTTGGCAAAAAGTAGACGATAAAAGCGTGACGCACTATGACGTTTATCTCTCAACCAAACCTCATTCACATTTAATGGGCGGTTTTTTTAAAAAATACTATGAAAAATTAGTCACGGTACAGGCAAGCAATAATCAAGTTAAGGTAACGTTACCTAATGAAGGCGGTAGCTTGAGAGTCGTTGCTAAAAACAACACTGTGGGAAGCTTGCCAAGCCATGCAGCTTATCAAACAAATCATAAAACGCTCGATATTCCAGGAAACCTAGATATACAACATGTTAGCCAACTTGTTAATGCCAAACTTGGGTTTAGTGCGGCGAACGAAACGCGACCAGAACTTTACTACATCACTAAGATTAATCATGGTTACACACAAGAAGAAGTATCCGCTACTTTTAATGTTAATGTGAAAGAAGATGGCTGGTATAAATTTAGTTATCGCGGCAGAACAAGCAATGACGGCGTGTTTTATAAAGTTTGGCAAAACAATGAACACGTTGGTGACATAGTTTACGATGGTGATAAAGAAGCGCCTAATCGCAATCAAGTTTACTTGAAAAAAGGCGAGTCTAATCTGCAATTAAGCTTTTTGCACTCAGGCATGGACTATTGGTCTATGGGAGGCATAGAGTTAACTAAGATAGAAGACAGTATTAAAATATAAATCATAACTGTTACAAGCAGCAAAATGAGCTAAGTAGCTTTATTCATATATGTTTGAAGATGCATTAGATTTCAATCTTTAACTGGCGTTTTGTTGCTTGTAAACAGGCCTTAAAAGTAAGCGCACATTTTATTATATAAATGAGTGTTATAAATCCACATTAATCACCATAAAACTGTAATACCTTGTTACATAACAAGTGCTTATCTCAAAGCTAAAAGCCGTTTAGAATTGCTTAACATCGATTCAATCCACAACTAATAATACACATAATGAAAAAGCTGATAAGTTTAAGTGCTGCTCTACTTTTATCTTTTAATAGTTTTGCCGGAGAAGTTTACTCTGAGTTTCCAACGCAGATAAAACCTCAAGAAAAGTATATATTTTACTCTCATGGTTACATTGTCGAAGGGGATAATCCCAAGCCTGTCAATACTAAAAATGGCTGGGGGCTTTATGATTTTCCTGCAATAAAGGCTGCACTTGCTGATGAGAGTTACAATTTGATTGCTTTTCATAGGTCAAAAAACACTGACCCATATAAATATGCTTATGAGCTTAATAAACAAATAAGAAGCTTGGTAGCACAAGGTGTAGATGCCAAAAATATCACTATTATGGGTTTTTCGAAGGGCGCTTTCATAACAGGTCTGACTTCAGACAAGGTATCAGATTTAGGGGTTAATACGATTTTACTTGCAGGCTGTGGTCGACTTGTTTTTAAACAACACACAGACATAAAGGTATATGGCCGTGTCTTGTCTATTTACGAGAAAACTGACAAAGCAAACACTTGTAAGGCACTTAAAACTAAAAGTACTCAAGCGGAGTCATTTGAAGAAATAGCGATAAATACAGGGCTAGAACATGGTGCCTTTTATCGACCTATTCCTGAATGGGTCAAGCCAGTTAAACGCTGGATAAAAGCGCTTTAATAGTGGCTTAAAGTTATAGGCTAATTATTTATAAGATCTCTTCCCGATGGGTTTTGGTCTAACCAGCGTGGCGTTGCTTGTTGAACAATATAAGCCTTCGCCCTTTGTTTTAAGTGACTGTTTAACTGAATAAGTAACAGTGCAGCATCTAATGCCACATAACGACTGTGATCAAGCTGAGCTTGATTAAAAGCAAGCTCAGCAAACTCTAGCCCAATAGGCACTTGTTTCTGTGCAAGCTTAATATAAGCCTTACTGATAGATTGAAAAGACTTTGACTGCCAGGATTTAATGGTTGCTTCAGCTTTATCAAATGCTTGCTGGTGTAGGTAGATACTTCTTAACGATTTAGCACTACTGTAATAATAAGTTGTATATTTGGCTGAAAAAGGCGTATTTAAAAGCGACTCATAAGCAGCCACTTTTTTAGTTTTATCTTGTTCAATCCAAGCTGCGAAGTAATATATCAAAGCTTGGTTTTCATCACCCAAATCATGAAGCGATATCAGTTGCTTTGCTGTGTCTAGTTGTGCATAGGCAAGCTCTATTTCTCCTACTTTGCCTGAAAAATACGCTTGCATAGCCGTCGCTTCAAACTCCAACAATGGCTGATCCGCTTTTCTGGCATTAATAACAGCAGTATTTAATACCGTCATACCTTCACGAAAGTTTTGTTCAACTATATAGCCCCAAGAAGCACTTATATATGCCCTTGCAATTAGGTGGTTAAGCCCATGGTGCTCAAAGAGTTCTATTGCTTGTGTAATGCTTCGCTTAGCTAACTTCCAATTTTTTGCTTTGTTAGCGATTTCGTTTTTTGCAAGCAGAAGCAAGGCTTGCTCGAGAGTTGATTCAGACTTATTTTCTAGGTCAGTTAATAAGGCATTGGCTTGCGATAGTTGTTCAATTGCAATAAAGGTTTTTAATCGCTTTCGCTGTATCAAGAGGTTATTAGCTAGTTGATGGCTGAGTACGTTCAACTGAGCCAAAGCGCCATGCTCACTGACAATTGAAAAGTATTGAGAATCTGAGATTTCATTAATAAGTATGTTAAAAGCGTGAAGTGCTTGATCAGGGTTATCCGCCACGATGTGATCTTGCCAGCTACGATTCTGCCCCTGTACGATAAATTGAAGAGCAACTGCATTTTTAATGGTGTGGAGTCGTGTTGCGATTAATAAATCAGAGGGAGCTTGCTTAATGAGCTGCCAGCTTATAATGCCAGTATCAAACACATGTTGAGGGCTGAGTTCATCAATCACTTTGCGGCTTTTTGTCTCACTATTTAAATGAAAAACCAGCGATGGCTTAAGCTGTTTGTTTGCTGTTGTTTTACTAAAAAAAATACTCCAACTCAATAACGTAGTAATTATTAATACACTCACCAAAGCAAATATATGAGTTGAAGAAATTTTTTTTATCGACGGCGGTGTTTTTTCTTTTCCAGGAGGGGGGTTGTCAACATCTGTGTTGCTTTGTTCACTAGATGTTATTTTTTGTTCATGTTGAGAAGCCAACTCAGTGAGTTCTATAACTGGCAGTTGCCATTGGTAGCCTTTTTTAGAAAACGTTTTAATCGCATTAATGCCGAATAGGCCTCGCAACTGACTGATGTTCTGAAACACAACTTGTTCAGTCACCACTCTGTCAGCCCAGACAGTTTCTAATATTTCATCTTTAGTAATGATCCTACTATCGCTCATTACAAACAAAGCCAATATATTCGCGGCTTTATCATTTAAAGGGACGATTTGCCCGTCACTGGTTAATATCTTTTGCTCACAGTCAAACTGGAAGTTACTAAAGCTGTATTTCATGCCGATAATAAAAAAGTAATGAACTAGACAAGCCTAATCAAATGATATGCTTGGGTAAAGTGTTCTCAAAAAAAAGCCGTTAAAGTCATCAGTAAGTTATGTAATAAATACGTGTTCAGTAAAGTTTTCTTTTAAAGCACAGAAGTAACACCACCAAAGCCTCTAAGTGTCAAACAGCCATGCATTCATACATAGAAATGCCTCCTTACTTGCCTTTAAAATCATTTTTAAACAAAAAATAAAAACCAACAATATGATTTATATAGATAAATAAAATAACTCAAACTGTACTATTGACGAAGTGGTACACTCGATCTACTGTACTACTACAGATAGTACAGTGAATAATTAGCTAATGACAAAAACTACTGCACTGGCGATACAAATTGTAACCGGGGACGCTCGGCCGATTTTTCGTCAAATTGTCGATGGCATTCGAAAAGAGATTGCCAGCGGAACATTACCAACAGGAAGTAAGTTACCCAGTGTGCGTGGCTTGGCAATGCAATTGACCATTAACGCAAATACGGTAGCCAAAGCCTACAACGAATTAACTGACCTTGGCTTAGTTGAATCAAAGAAAGGGTTAGGCCTTTTTGTGACTCAGCGGCAGTGCACTTTATCTGAGGAAGAGCGAACGCAACAGCTTGAGCAAGCTACCGATGATTTCATAAATGAGATCATCAGTTTAGGCTTTAGCCACCGAGAGATCATTGAGCATGTACAAGGGCAATTACAGACGATTAATAAGCAGGATAAAGAGCGTTAGTTATGGCTAATTACATTATCGAAACCCGAGCACTGCATAAGCGTTTTGGCAAGAAAGTCGCGATCCAATCTCTTAATTTGAAAATAGCACAGGGTGGCATTCATGCCGTGATTGGTGCCAATGGTGCGGGCAAAAGTACTTTATTTAGAATACTCCTAGGACTCGATGCCCCGACCTCGGGTGAGTCTTTTATCTTGGGTCATAACAGTCAGTCTTTAGAGCCTGAACACAGAGGTCGTATTGGCTATGTGAACGAAGAGCATACTCTGCCAACCTGGATGAAAGTCCATGAAGTGACCGCCATGCAGAAAAATCTTTATAAGAACTGGCGACAAGATCTCTATGACAGTGTGATCGGTAATTTCAACGTTGAGCAGTCACAAAAAGTATCAGCGTTATCTCGTGGTGAAAGGGCGGGTTTAAATCTCGCTATGGCCTTAGCGCAAGCGCCAGAAGTGCTGATTTTAGATGAGCCAACACTGGGTTTAGACGTCGTTGCCAAGCAAGCGTTTTTAGAAGCTTTGATGTTCACCCAAGCAGATATCGACACCACCATAGTTTACTGTTCGCATCAGATGGAAGAGATAGAGCGTGTCGCTGAGCAGTTAATCGTGATTGAAAATGGCGAGATGAAATATAACGAATGTCCCGAAAAATTCTGTGACATGGTGACGTATTGGATCTTTGATGAGGCCTTGAGTGAGTCACAACTTAGTACATTGGGTAACGTACTCTCGGCTCGCACTATAGACGAACAAACTCACTTAGTTTTGGCTGACTTAGAAGCCGCAGAGGCATTAGAAAAACTTAATGCGCTTGGCATTGAAGCCGCCACGCAAGTCCCTGTTAGTTTAGATAAAGCCATCGCTTCTATCTTGGCAAAAAATCACCGAGCACCACAGTAGGAGAGCGTGATGTTTGATTTATTCAAAAGTGAATATCAGCGCTACCAACTTTTTGCTTGGGGTATATGCCTATTGCAATTGGTGCTGTGGAGCACATTCAGCAAATTTTTCTCAGTGGTAGAGCCGCAATCTGAGTTGCATCTTTTTATTATTTTAGGTGGTGTTGCTGTTGGGGTGTTATTTGGGTTGGTGTCTGTGTCTTTACATAGAAGAAAGAATCATTGGATCTATCTGATGCATCGACCTTTATCTAAAGGGCGAATTTATTTTGCTCTAAGTCTAGCCGGTGCATTACTGCTGTTTATTGCCTTTATTTTGCCATTTTTAGTGAATGTGTTGATTGCAGATATCACGACGCAGCAAGTGGTTGAAGCAAGACATTACACTAATGTCGTGCATGCATTTTTGGTCATGCTATGTGGCTATACCTTGGGCCAATTTATTGCGTTGGCAAACAATAAACTCGCAATTGGCGTATTGTTCTCACTCACTTATTTGATTTTAAGGCGCCAAGAAAGTGTGCTGTATTTCTTGCTGTTAGATTCAATGTTCTTATTTTTTAGCGGTTATTTAGCATATGCCTCTTTTCGCGTTAATCTTGCTGCAGAGCAAACATCTAAGCGATTCATCGCCATTGCTGTGCTTTTTATTCAGCCTGTTGCGGTCGTGGGTTTAATATCGTTAAAAGCTTTTTATTACCATATTCCTCTAAGCTTAACTTCGCAGCAATACGACTTAGCGAAACCGCTGCACGAATTAGAAACCCAAGGGCAATTTGATTATGAATTATTACGAAAGCACACTGACCTTGAGGTAATGCAATGGCTTGCCAGAGATATCGAACAGCCACTTGGCGATACGATACAAAGGCAGCTTAAACTTGCTAAAACCAACACACTATCGAGAGCACATTTTTATAAACCTCAACCTAAACATGGCTTTTACTTACATACTCGACATAGCCAGTTTGCGCTAGAGACAGATACCACAAAGTGGGTGTTCTCTCATTCAGACATGCTATTTGTTGGCATTGATAGACAAACTGGTGAACGAGTTGGTTTTTTAGGTCGCACTGGATTTGTAGACCAGGCAAGTCAGCTTACAGAGTCAAATAAATTTGCTGATGTGGCTGTGGCAGTACAAACAAACACTCACTATGTGCAAACCAAAAACAAGCTCTATCAAGTTGATTTTGAGAATAAGCGAATCGATTTGAAATTTGCATTAACTGGTTCAGAAGAGCACTTCACCTCGACTCCAGTACCTATGTTTGATGTGATCTTTATGAGCTCAAACCAGCGAGTTTATCTATTCAACAAGGTGAAATTTGTTGACAGTCTTGGCGGCCTAGCACCAATCAAACAAGTTTCGCTAGACTTTGCTCACCCTGTATCACCTGAATTTGTGATGGCAGAGGTGATGGACGGTTACGTGCTCATGGTGCACGACGGCAATTTATTTGCCGCACTCAAAGCTGGCGCTCAATTAATTTACCTGCCTCATGAGGGCGACAACATCACACTAGTGAGCAAAGAAGTGCAGCTTTCAGCGCTGCCAGATTGGCTGCATCAACAGAAGTTAATGTTTTCTCCATTGGTGCTGAATATTGTAGATAACTTAGTGCATTCAACATTGATGTTTAATTCTGAGCCATCAAGAGGTGAAGGTTTTATTTGGCAGAGGCCGATCGACTTAAATTTTTCATTACTGATTGTTTTTTGCTGTTTACTCACTGTTGCTTCAATCTTTTATCTTGGCAAAAAAGCCAAATTAGATGATAAAACGCATAAGTTTTGGTTACTGATTTCGCTCATTACTGGCCCAACTGCGCTGATTGCATTCTTGATACTGATGCCATGGCCGAAATTACAAGGGTTAATTAAAAGGGAGTCAGCCGCATGAGGGATCTATTCTTATCTGAGCTTAATCGCTATAAAGCGTATGCCAAAACGGCGGCATTTATATTTCTTGCTTTACTGGCTTATTTATCGAGTCAGGGCGACCTTATGGCTGGCCGCGGCATGTTCAGCACTGTGCTGAGTGGCCTTGCGATAATACTGCCTTTGATCTTTTCAGTGACGCAATTTTTATTACATAAAAGGAAGAACCATTGGGCGTATCTGATGCACCGCCCATTGGCTGAGCAAATCATTTTCAAAGCATTGTTCGCATCAGGGTTAAGCATTGTGATGATGGTTCTCGTAGTACCATTACTATTTATGCTTGTTGTGTTAGATAGTGCGTCACTTGAGCTCATTGAGTTTAGGCATTACCTGTATGTGGGCCACATAGCACTCATTGCGATATTTTCGTATTTCACCGGTGTATATATTGCGCTTTCGGCAAATAAGGGGGCATTACTGATTCTTGGCATACTGCTCTTTGTGCTCAATAGCACGCCAAACTCGCCGTTTCTTGTACTGTTAGTTGACTTGGTAATGGTTGCTCTTGTGTATTTTTTAGCAAGATCAGCCTTCAAATTGAATGTCAGTCAACACGATACTCGCATGAGTCGCCAATTTATCGCAGCTATACTCATGGGGCCTGCTTTGGGTGCCATTTTAATGTCGACGCAGGCTCTGTTTTACCATATTCCAGTTACGCTATTTTCGACCCATCCTGATCGTTTTGAGAAAGCGGACATACCTGAGTATTACGCTTCAATGTGGGGGCCAGATGCCAAAGCGGTAATTAATAGAATTTTACCAGCCGATGAAACACAGTGGCGAGCCCATTTGCTGCCGAATTTAGAGGGTGTCAGCACATTATTTATGAGCACACATCCAACTTCATTCGATACTTTGAACCAGTTGATGCATCAAGATCAGCAACAAAGATACATAGACATGAAAACCTTGACTAAGTGGCAGTTTTCACATCAATATCAAGTGTTTTTGGGTTATGACTTGTTTAGCAAAAACCTCAAACATGTAATAGATCAAAATGGCTTTCATGTTGTGACATCAATTGATGACATACAAAACCTAGAGGCATTTTCTCACCCACCAAGATTGATAGCAGGTCGTTTTATCCAAACACTTAATACGCTGTACGTGCTTGACTTCGAAGAGCAGTACATGGAAATAAAGTTTCAAACGCAAGACGGTGAATACTTTTACGGGCCTTTTGAAACTGAACGCGATGGTGAACTTGTCTCTATGGCCACAAATCAAAGAGCGTTGGTATTCGAAAAGCGTGATTTCTTTGCCTTGAATACCAGCAGTGCACCGCTTTTCTCTATTGCGTATCCTGAGCAAGCCTATGGCAGAATGTACACGCAGTTTTATATGTTACCTGACGGAGCATTATTTCTGTTTCATGGTCGCTCTTACTTTGGTTTTCAAAAACCAGGTGTGTCTGTGGTGTTTGTTGACTATGCAGGCGAAGTGACGCCAGTGACTTCAAAGCAGTATATTGCACACCGACCTTTACCAAAGTTTGTGTCTGAGCAAGCGTTTTGGCAGTCGCCGATTTTCTTTGCCACCGTATTCGAAGCGGCCAATGAGGCGTTAAACAGCAATGATCAAAGCATTGGCGCTGTATTTAATGACACTATTTCGAGAACAAGGTCAGCGCAAGTTATGGCATATGCCATAGGGTTTACTTTATTCAGTATGGCTTTGGTTTATCTGCTGGCAAGACGAGCACAATTAAGCACAGAGCAACAACTGTTCTGGGTAGGTATGGCTCTATTCATGAGCTTAATTGGCGTGGCTTGTTTTATGTTGTTAACCCCTTGGCTTAGCAACATAAGAGGCGCGAAAATCAAAGTCTCATCAACTTCTTCTAACGCAATCCTAAATTAACCATGTGATGCGCTTCGGCGCATCAACAACCAGGTAGTGAATAATGAATATGACTGACATTTTCAGTGGTATGCTTCGTTGCGCGCTGATTATATGGGTAATGTGCACAAGCTCTGCCAAAGCTGAGTTTTTAACCGATCTCAGTGAGGTCAAACAACGTGTGCAACAAAAAAACCGTGCGCCGCTTCTACCGGCAGTGCACTTTTTACAGAGTGAGCGTATACAGGCAGTGACCCTATCACCCAATGCCGATTATGTTTTGTATCTCAGCAGTGAAGAAAAAGCGGGTATAAAACGCTGGTCGCTTAATCAATATACCCTTGCAGACCATAAAATCACTAAGCTAGTTACACTTAGAAAGCGCCCATCATTTGAGATTTCAAAAGACAGCTCAGCGTTGTTTGTGAGAGTCGGCGAGCAGCTTTCAGTGTTGCCATTAACACACAAAGCCAAGCTAAAAAGATTGGCCAAAATTGATTGGAAAAAGAAAGAGCGATTTTTGGGCGTAGACCCAAGTCAGCCTGCCAGCTTTTTAGTTAAAAAGTGGCGTACCAACGAGCGCATCTTTGAAATATTGAGCGTTGCAGCTGCTGGTAAAGCGCGTGTGATATGGCAGACAACAATGCCTTTTTCACAGCTGTCAGTAAATTCGAAAACGGGTAATGCAGCTTTTATCAAGCAAGTGAATACCGCTGAAGGCAATCGCGGAGAGCGTTTTATTCATCAAGTTCAGGCTGATGGGTCTTTAAAAGTGGTCTTCACCTGTCAATGGGATGATAAATGCCAAATACAGGGCTTTAACGACAAATCACAACAATTACTGCTTCAAACCAATCATGATGCAGAGTTTAAAAGACTGGCTTGGTTTGATTTAAAAACGCAGACGTTGCTAGATGTTGCAGCGCAACCACAGCAAGCCTTCGACTTGGTGTCAGCGACATTGGGCGAAGACGAGAATGGCTTACTCATTCCAACTTCCTATTTATACCAAGGGGCCAAAACTCAGCAAATGAGCCACCACCCTGTTGTGGCTAAACACTTAACGCATATTCGTGAATATCTCGAAGGCAAAGCATTCACTTATGCGTTACCCGCGAGTATTAAAGCCTATCAAACCAAACCTTGGTTGATCACTTTGGAAGCGAATAGCCCCACAACTCATCATTATATTTATCAGCCAAAGCAACACACTTTGCAGCGTATTTTACACGAACAAACAAACGCATTACCGCAAAACGATGAGAAAATGAAAGATACTTGGGTATCTGAGAAAGTGCCTGTGCAATATCAAAGTCGAGATGGGTTTAAGCTTTACGGTTATTTAACACTGCCAAATGGTGTTTCGTTATCTGATGCGCCTTTAGTTGTTAAAGCTCATGGCGGTCCTTTCTCACAGGTAAAATGGGGCTTTGATAGGCAAACACAGTTATTGGCGAATAGAGGCTACATTGTGTTTGAACCTAACTTCAGAGCCTCAACAGGTTATGGTAAAGAGTATGAAAAAGGGGCAAATAAACAATTCGGGCTTGGTATTGCCCACAACGACATCATTGATGGCATGCATTTCATTTTATCTCAAGGGATCGGCAATAAAGACAAACTCGCTATCATAGGCCACAGTTTTGGTGGTTTTAGTAGCCTGACGGCGCTGACTTTTGAAGCCAAACTGTTCAAGGTGGGGTTTGCTGGCGCGCCGAGTTTAGATATTGGCCGTTCAGCGAGATTGTATTATCGCTTTGCTGAAAAAGTGCGAGGGCAATTCAGTGATTATTACTTTAGGCAAATGATCTTAGATTGGGATGACAAAGCCGCTAAAGAACAACTTACTGCAAACTCCCCCAGCGCTCACCCTGACAAAATTCAAAGCCCTGTATTTGTATGGGCAGGTCGCGGAGATAGAAAAATCTTCATTAATGATGTCAACGATTATGTATTGAGACTGCAAGAGGCAAATGAAGCGGTGAGTTATTTTGTTGACCCAAGTGCGTTACATTCTCCCACATCAAAGCAAGGTTTAATGGCGTATAGTTATTTGCTTGAGAGAGTTTTAGCCAAATATTTAGACGGACATTATTTACCGCTAGATCCAAACAAAGACAAGCGTTTGATCCGATTTATTAAAAAGCATATGGAGATTGATAAGCTCGCTTTATCGGATGAGCTTTAAATCAAAAGTTGTCTTCTGATATCGAGCTAGAATGAATAGTAAGTTCACCTTGCACTTCAATCTGCCAATATGGTTTCGTGCGCTTTGTTTATTTCAGGATCAAGTAAACTATCTAGCATATTAGTTCGCATAGAAACCAGCTTTAAGAACGCGGTTTTGTCGCTTTTGGTTAATGAGCGGGTTAGTGGAATTTTGGCTTTCAATGGATCAACAGGTCTACCATTCATGTGCAGTTCAAAGTGCAGATGTGGACCTGTTGAACGGCCTGTGTTGCCTGAAAGCGCTATTATTTGTCCACGTTTTATTGACTGACCCTTATGGACATTGACCTTATGTAAATGCAAATATCGTGTTTTGTACCTGCTACTATGTTTAATATCTATATATTTTCCAGCAAATTTATGATTGCCTACTCTAGTTACAACTCCATCGCCTGTAGAAATGATTTTAGTACCGGTAGGTGTGGCAAAATCTACCCCATTGTGAGGCCTAATACGACCTGTAACAGGGTGCTTTCTTCTGGGGTTAAAATGAGAGCTTATTCTGTACGATTTTTGTAGCGGCAACCTTCTAAATGCTCTTGTTAAACTATGACCCTGCTTGTCATAAAAACGCCCATCATCAAATAAAAAAGCAGTATATTCATTGGTCTTTTGTTGGAACCTTGCACTGACAATGTGGGCTTGTCCAGTAGGATTGCCATCAACAAATTGCTCATTTTTGATTATTTGAAACTTATCGCCTTTGCGAAGAGCGCGAGTAAAGTTGATCTGTTCCTTAAATATGTTAGTCACTAGGGCTGCATCAGCTTCAGTCAATCCGGCTTTTTGTGCAGAGAGGTAAAAACTACCATTTACTTCACCACTAACGAGTCTTGTGCGCCACTCGCCATCTTGAATTAGTGTTTCATACTCTATGCCACCATCTTCAGCACGACGATAAATGATACGATGACCAGCATGAACGAATAACTCTAACTCCTGTAATTCATGATTTTTAGTAAGATACTTAAAAATAAGCACATTATTTGGCTTGAGCGTCTCTAGTGCCAATATAGATTCATCAGCACTCAGGATTTCATAAAGTGTGTGTTGTGAAATGCTTAAGCGCTCAAATATAGCGCTCAGTGTATCACCCACAGAAATAACCACTTCAGCATGTTGATATTCGGGCTCTGAACTTACTTTAAAAGAAGCAGTTTCACCTTGCTCAGCAAGATCAGTAACTAGATCTGAGATTAAGTTAGTTTTGGCTGTTATGACTTCATCAATATCTGTTTGTTTGTCTGCGACTAAGTGATCTTTCATAGACTCAAGATTAATCAACCAAGCGAGCATTAAAGTCGACACGACAATTGCTACCGAGTGTTTTCTTGGCAATTTGGGTAAAAGCCCAAAAAAGATAAATTTAGTTCTTTTAATTAAATCATTCATTTATATCTTAAGCACAGTGGCTTTCTAGAAATAGCAAAGCTCAATCAGTCCCATTGAAGAGCTTGATAAAAATAGGCGGTGAACAAACAAACTGATCACCCACTTTGTTGTGTTATAATATAACAATAAGTCGGGAGGTTAACATGCAAGATGTAAATAAAGTGTATGGTGCTTTATCAATACAAGAGATAAAAGCGGCACCTCAATCAGATTATATGAATGAGCAACAGCTTTCATTCTTTCGAAATTACTTAATTGAGCTTCATGACACAACGCGAGAACACATTAGGGAAGCTAAGGAGCAATTACTTAATCGTCCTGAGCTGACAGATATAAGTGATAGGGCATCCTGGGAAGAACAATGCGCCATTCTGATGCGGATTGTAGATAGAGAGCAGCGTTTACTTCCTAAGATCCAAGAATCTTTAGAGCGCATTAGGCTGGGAGAATATGGCTATTGTGAAGAAAGTGGCGAGCCAATTGGTATAGAAAGGCTCTTAGCAAGGCCGACAGCAGAATATTGTGCAGATGTAAAACAAACAAAAGAGCTTACAGAGCATACTTATGCAAAGATTCGAGAAGAATCTTAACCTACTAAAACACTTGTAACTTGGGGCGAAATTACAATGTTAAACTCAACAAACTTATTACCTGTAACTGTTTTATCAGGATTTCTTGGTGCAGGCAAAACCACATTACTCAATTATATCTTAAACAATCGTGACGGTTTACGAGTCGCTGTGATAGTAAATGATATGAGTGAAGTTAACATTGATGTGGCAACGGTACAAAACGAAGTCAGTTTAAACCGAGCTGAAGAAAAGCTCGTTGAAATGAGCAATGGGTGTATCTGTTGTACTCTTCGAGAAGATTTACTAGAGGAAGTTACTCGCTTAGCTAAATCTGATAAATATGATTACCTTGTTATCGAATCAACAGGTATTTCAGAGCCTTTACCTGTTGCCGAAACGTTTACCTTCGAGGACGAGGATGGCATAAGTTTATCAAACGTCGCCAAGTTAGATACTATGGTTACGGTCGTCGATGCTGTTAATTTTTTAAAGGACTACAATCAGGCAAAATCTTTGCAGGAAGTTGGTGAAAGCCTTGGCGAGGAAGACGAACGAAGTGTTGCTGATTTACTGATTGAACAGATAGAGTTTGCAGACAGGCTCGTGATCAGTAAAACAGATTTGGTGAGTGCAGAGGAGCTCAAACAATTACAAAGTATTTTAAGTAGTTTGAATACAGAGGCAATTCAAATCCCAATCACACATGGCCAAATTCCATTAAAACAAATTTTAAATACTAACAGTTTTAGCTTTGAAAAAGCGCAGCAAGCTCCTGGCTGGCTCAAAGAAATGCGTGGTGAGCATGTGCCTGAAACAGAAGAATTCGGTATAACTAGTTTTAGTTATTGTCGTAGGCGTCCATTTCATCCGAAGCGTTTCTATGATTTTTTACATGCAAACGACAAAGCAGGAAAACTATTGCGCTCAAAAGGCTTTTTTTGGTTAGCAACCCGACCTAACATTGCTGGCAGTTGGAGCCAAGCTGGCGGCATTGCTCGATATGGTCAGGCAGGTTTATTCTGGTTTGCGGTACCTCGTGAAGAGTGGCCTGAAGATCCTGAATATGTTTCTGCAATTGAAGCGCAATGGGTTGAACCCTTCGGCGATAGACGCCAAGAGCTGGTTTTCATTGGTCAAGGTTTAGATAAAGTCGAGCTCATCAATAAACTAGATGAGTGCCTATTGAACGATGAGGAATTGCAATTAGGCATAGATATTTGGAAATCCTTGCCGGACCCATTTCCAGCTTGGATTGAATAAACTATCCAGTGAACTAGCTCAACAAGGAGCTAGTTCAAATTAAACAGACATCACACTTTCTTTTAATTACTCATTCATTAAACCTATTTATTCATATCAGACATATACTCTAAAGAGGCTTAACACTTGGTTTGGGCGAAGTTCTAACGATGCTGGTCTTTTAGAAAATGTTATTCAGCTCAACGAAGTTAATTTGAGTTTTATTAAAGAAAACCATGTACTCAGTGACTGACGTAAAAATATTCGATTAAGAACATCATAATCAAATTGCAGGTGTTTTGCAGGAAAACCGTCATTTTGACGGTTTGATGTGCTGAAAGTGGGTGATATTGCGCAGAATGCAATGAACAACATTTATATACTAGCCCCATAATAACAAGGGGTAACGAGAAATGAAAACAGATAAACAAGGCATAGGGCGTTGGCAAGGGGCGGGCATGATGGCCACCACTTTGTTGGGCACAGGGGTATTTATATTGCCACAATTAACTGTGGCACAAGCAGAGTTTAGTGCGCTCTATGCTTGGATATTATTAACTCTGGCAATTGTGCCGGTTACGCTGATTTTTGGTAAATTGGCAGCACGTTTTGCCCATGCGGCAGGGCCAGCTTATTTTGTCGAAAAAGCGTTTGGCAAGATTGCAGGTCGAGTGATTGGTTTAATGTTTATGTGTGTGGTGCCAATTGGCGCGCCTGCTGCCATTGTGATGACCTTTATGTTTGTGCAGCAAATTGTGCCAGTGCAAGGGGAAGCTTTACTTTTAGGTCAGCTCTCTACTTTATTGTTTTTATGGCTAATAAATTTACGCGGCATTCAAGTGTCGGCCAAATTACAATTTGCGCTTACGCTGATCATTTTAGCTTTGGTGATCTTACTATTTGGTAAAAGTAACCCGACTGCGGCCAGCTTTAAAACCAGCTCATTCGATACCTATGCCATGCTTGGCGCTGCGGGTATCGCATTTTGGAGCTTCTTAGGTGTCGAGGCAATGTCACACCTGTCAGATGACTTTAGAAACCCAGAAAAAGACATGATCCCAGCGATGCTCATCGGCACAGTATTAGTTGGCGCTGTGTATGTGGCCTGCACCTTATTAGTCATCGCCTATCCGAACAACGAATCACTCAGCATGGTTGGGCTGTTCAATGCGTTCTTTGGTGAATTATTCGGTCACAACGGTCATTATATTATTGGTGTATTAGGCGTCGCTGGTGGACTTGCAACCGTTAACGTATATACCGCAAGCCTTGCAAGATTGATCTGTAGTTTTTCTGAGCAGGGCGTATTACCAAGCTATTTGTCAAAACGTAATGAATTCAATGTGCCTTTAAGCGCGCTCACCACGCTCATGCTCGTAATTGCGCTCGTTTTAATTGTCACATTTTATAGCCAACAAGACTTAGAAGACTTAATTAACTGGGTGAACGGTGTGTTTGTTGTGATTTACGCCGCGGCCATGTTAGCGGCATGGCGATTACTGAGTGTGAAAAACCGCCCGATGATTTTACTCGGTCTAGGGTTTTGTGTGGCACTTGCCATCGGCATAGGCGCTCACATGATCTATGCATTTATTTTGATGGCTGTGATCACCCCATTTGTGATGCTGCAAAAGCGAAAGCGGCTTTCTAAAGTGAGTAATGCTTAGCGGTGGGTTTGGTGTTTAGTAATATTTAAAGCGATAAAGGCATGAGGTGGGAGCTTCATGCTTTTATCATGGCTAATCTTGGTTAGAGTTTAACTTTCATGTGTAAAGTTTGTTAAGAAATGTCTAACATTTTTATAGAGTTTTAGATTAAAGTTTATTTAGCAAAAGTAAAAATAAATGTAGATATTTAATTTCAAGATTTGGAGCTGTAAAATTTATCAATTATTGGGTATTTAACGTTCTGAAGTTGTAATTATTTAACATTTTTGAATTAAGGAAAACGATGAGCCAAGAGTTACTATTAAAAGACGGTATTAATGAAGTGAATGGGAAGAATGAACTTTCTCTTCAAATTGATAATGAGCGACTTAAGCACTTTTTTTACATGCTTCATGGTGAGCCAACAACTCGAACCAGGGCTTTACACGGAGCTGTCCTCGTTTCTAAATCAGATATTGATGGTTTAGTAAAAAAGTTAAAAGAACAATTAACCTTAGTTCATGTAACAGATGCTACTTTTACAATAAGTGTGGGCTTCGATAAGGACTTTATCGAAAAACCATTTGATGAATTTACTACTAATGAATGGCTAGAGCCAGATAAAACAAAAGAAGTAATAGTCCGAGTTCATTTTATGTATGAGGATATTAATAAAGGAAGCAGCATTAAAAATTCTCTATTCATCAGGATTGCTAAAGGAATTAAACCAGGAAATATTCTTCAAATGTTAGCGTCATCTGACATGGATGGCCTTGAAAAGATCGAAGACTTGATGTGTCCAGTTTTCTGCAGAACAGACAATGTACATGACAAGTTAAGTAAAGACCTACTAGGCGTTGTCGAAGATTGGCATTCTGGTCAAAAACAGCCGAATTTAATTAGTGGTACATATAAATTTTTAAAAAAACATAAGTCAAAAGTAGCTAAGTTAGCTCATTATATAACACCTACATCTGTTGTATTCATTTTATGTTATATGGCATTTGTTACTGCTGAATTGGTACCTGAACAGCAACAGTTTCCAGTATATGTCTCAATTATAGTGGCTTCAAAGCTACTGCTATCATTTTTTCTTAGTTATGGGCATTCTAAGGGGAAAGAGATTTATTCTAGACTAAGCAACATTTCTCACGAAGATGTTGTTTTTGATATAACCAAAGGTGATGATAAAGAATATTCAGAGGTTTTAAATAAAAATAAAGAGTTATTTTCTTCTGCAAGAAACACCTTTTTATGGGTTAATATTCAAGCTGTCGTAGCAAGCTTAGTTGCAGCAGCAATTTTTGAGTTTATAAAGCCCTAATTTTCATATGAAAAATGATGGGTTGCTTGATGTTTGGTTAGCACTTTTAACTATAGTAGAATTGCAGGTATCATAAATAATCAAAGGCCTTAACTCTGCCAAAACCTTGATTCTATTAAATTTTGAGGGCGCTCCTTACGAGCGCTACTCAAACCACTCCTTCACTTTCTTCATATTCGCTCGACTCACTGGCACCTTATCTTGATTCGATAACACCAGTTCGCCTTCGCGATTCTTCCTGAGTAACTTTTCTGCGTGATTGGGGTTCACCCAATAACTTCGGTGAGTTTGCCCTTCACTTAGTTTTTGGTCGATATTCGAGAGTGCTTCAATGGCATCTTTTAAGTTGTATAAGATCAGATGCTGTTCTTGCTCTGTAACGACTTTCAAATAATGCAGTTCTGCTTTTAGACAAATGAGTGAGTCTATGTTGTCTATTTTTGCGATTTTCAAAAAGTCATGATGCGGCTGGGTAGATAGATTGTCTTGTTGCTCGACTGAAGGCTCTAAAGGCTCAGGATTAACAGTTACAGGCTCAATCGTCTCGATTTTATTTTTATTAGTAATACTATCAATGGTTTGGGTGAGTTCTTGTGACGAGGAAGTTGTGTTTTCAGTGCGTTTGATCTGAAAGCCACTTAACCAAGGCAGGTTTATCGCCACCCATGAAATGAGTGCTACAGGCGCCATATTTTGCCACTCTTCAAATAGCGCATATAGGGTATAAGACGTTTCTTGCTCTATATATACGTCGCGTAACAAAGAAAATGGCACATAGACAGTCACCGCAATTACTGAGCTGATGGCCAGTTTTACAATATCGTTCTGTCTTGCTAATACGCCTTTCATTAAGGTGTGTGTGACAATAAAAAACGACAAACAAGAAAATACTTGCACCTGCCAAACGACGAAATTTAGCCAATAAGGTAAGACATTGTCATCATCAGAGATACTTAAAAGGCATGCTAGAAAAAAGCCAATACTGGCAAAATAGCGCCAAGGGCTAATGGAACCAATTGGAAATTGCCCATTCATACAAAAAACTGCCCATTCATACATAAATCAATGGCTTAATTAAACCAGAAAGCAACAACAGCGTAAATTACTGTCATTAAATTAACGCATATTGAGGATGCAAAAATGACTTTTATTAAATCCACCTTAGCTGTTTTAGTTGGAACTTTCGCGACAAACGCTTTAGCTAATACGCCAAATAACAATGACGACGACAAAGCAAATATAGAAAGTATTACTGTGGTGGCCTCTAAGCCTGACGGCATAAAAATCAGTTCTGGTAAGTTATTGTCTCTACCCGGTACGGGCAATGATCCATTAAAAGGCCTTGAAGCATTACCGGGTGTGGTATTAGCAACGCCGAGTACAGGTGGTCCAGTTGCTCAGCCGGCCATTCGCGGTAGCTCTGTGAGTGACAATTTATACTTAACTGACGGACTTGAGATGGGCTATGTGTTTCACAATGATGGGATCAGCGTCTACAACCCGTTGTTGATAGAAAGCTTTGAGTTAAAAACAGGTGCATGGTCGAGCCAATACGCTAATGCAAATGGCGGTGTGATTTTAACTGAGCTGAGAGATCCTGATGCAGATAACCCAACCAATGTTTTAGATTTAAGTTTCTTTAGAAGTGGCTTTTTGTATGAGCAAGCCATCGCAAACAATGCGGCTTTTTACTTGTCTTTTAGAGAAAGCTTAGTGCATACCTATGTCGATAACTTTATTGAGGACGAAGACTTTTCTTTTGCGGTGCCACCTCGAAATCGAGACTATCAAGCTAAGCTTATTTGGGATTTAGACGACAACAATGTGATCAGAGCTACCGCCAGTGGTGCGAAAGATTACATCGAAATAGCCTTCGATGCTGATGGCAGAGACATAGGCAAAAACCCAGATTTGGCATCGGGCGAACGTTATCAAACGTATTTTCATAGCCAAGCAATCAGTTGGCAGAATTTTAATGGCGATTTCGAAACCACCACCAGCTTAAATTTACTGACGCAAAACCAACAAGAGCGAGAAGGGGATGTGTTTCGTTGGGATGCCGATATTACCAAAGTGATTTTAAAGGCAGACAGTCAGTATCAAGGCGAAGACGTTGACGTGCTATTTGGCGCCAAGGTGCAATCGACAGAAGTCGATTATCTCAGTAGTGGGCGTCTACTTCCTTGTAACTTAGAGTTTGAAGTGTGCCCGCCGAGTTATTTTAGTGATATGTTTGCCGAAGAAGGCACATTAAAATTTGAGCAGTATCACGCTTATGTTTCGGCGAACGGTGACTTAAGTGCAAATTGGGACTACCAAGTGGGTGTTGCGCTACTTGGCACTAATAACAACAGTCAAACTTATCTGGAGCCACGTGCACGTTTGGGGTATCGCTTAAATGACGCACATAAACTGAATTTAAGCGCTGGCATACACCATACATTGATTGATGATTATCAATACCTTATTGAAGGCTATGGTAATACTGAACTCGAAGCCAGTGAGGCAACCCATATTGTGCTCAATCTTGAATCGACCCTTGATGACGGGTTAAGTATGAAAACAGAGCTGTTCTATAAAGAGCTTGATAACCTTGTAGTCGCAAATCCGAATGCGCAAAAGCGCTCATTAGCCCAAGATGTGTCTGGTTTTACTCGATTTGAAGATGTCGCCAATGGCACAGCCTATGGTATTGAGCTTTTGGTGAATAAGCAGCTTTCAGATGATTGGTTTGGTTGGGCGAGCATTGCCTACAGTAAAACTGAGCGAGACAACCCACTGACGCAGCAAAAATTTAACTCTGAATTTGATTTGCCTTGGGTGGCGAATATCGTACTTGACTACAAGTGGGATGAAAACTGGCAAATAGGCGCGAAGTGGCGCTTCCAAAGTGGTCGAAGATACACGCAAGTAAACTCTGCAACGCCTTATGTTGCACCAAACAGCGCCACAAATGAGCCGTTATTCTATGTACCAAACTACGGCGAGTTTAACGCTGAGCAGTGGGGTAACTATCATCGTTTAGATATTCGTGCTGACTATAAAACCGAGTGGTTTGGTCTCGACACCAACTTGTATATTGAAGTGTTAAACGTATATGGCTCAAGAGCAGTACAGGAGCTCGAATATAACGCGGCTTACACTGAGTTTGAAAAAGACTATCAATTTCCCGATATGCCACTGCCATCAATTGGTATTAGTATGACCTTTTAAAGACAACTGTCATTTTGCAAAGGTGTGAAAAAGAGGCTGAATTGCCTCTTTTTCTATTCTGCAAAAGCCAGTAAATATCTGGTTTTTCATTTGTTTTATGTTGTTTTTTAAATGAGGGAATACACTTTTCTAAGATGACGGTTGTAATAGAAATTGCGTATTTAAGTCATTGAACTGTCACTGATATTTAGCCTAACTTTAAAATAGAGCCTTTAACCTAGCCTGCGTTTTAAACCCAACAAACAACGTAGCAAGGTAAAAAATGAAAACTAATAGTCTAAAGCTAAGTGCCGTCACACTTAGTGTTTTGGTTGCATTATCAGGATGTATCGACGGTGATGACGGTGCGCAGGGCGCGCAAGGTCCTCAAGGTGAAATGGGTCAACAAGGTGTGCAAGGTGAAGTAGGTGAAACTGGTTCACAAGGTGAGACTGGCGCACAAGGTGAAGCAGGCGAAAATGGTCTTGATGGCACAGCTGGTAAATTAACGCGTTTAGCAACAGTGCCTACTGGTGCTGAAGTAACGGGTATCTTCTTAACAAAAGAAGGAGACCTATTCTTCAACGCGCAACATCCATCTGACAGTAATGCTGTGAAGGATGATTTAAACGACAAAACATATCACACGGGTACAGTGGGTGTGCTCGCTGGCGTTAACTTTAATAAATTACCAAAAACATTGATTGATTCTCCAGTGCCTTCAAGTGAAGAAGAGCGTCAAACAGTGATGTCAGCATATGGCCAGTATCAAATTCTTGGTCAAACCGGCGATACTTTTGCGGGCAAATTACCATCAGGTTTAGGCCATATCTATTCACATCAAGATAATCAGTTAATCCTTGAAAACGATATGCCTGATTTTAATGGTTTCATTCCAACAGGTGAGGGTAAAGGTTATCTGTTCACTAACTGGGAAATGTACCCAGGTGGTATGAGCCGTTTAGCATTAACTAAAGATGACAAAGGCATGTGGTCGGTTGACGATGCCATGATGCTTGACTTTAAAGGTGTTCACGGTACAGCGGCAAACTGCTTTGGCTCTGTGACGCCATGGAATACACCGCTTACTTCAGAAGAGTGGATAGTTAACACATCGGTTGACTCTACAACGAGTGCAAGTTGGAATAATCAGTCAGCAATTGACACAAGTATCTTGGGTTATATGTGGCAGCTAACTGCACCAGATGCACCAAACCCATATCGTTATGGTTATATCGCTGAAGTACAAAAGCCAACAGAAGCTGAGCCTGAAGTCGTTAAGCATTATGCGTTAGGTCGTTTTGAACATGAAAATGCAACAGTAATGCCTGACGGTAAAACCGTGTATATGTCGCAAGATGATACGGGTGGTGTACTGTTTAAATTTGTAGCTGATACGCCAGAAGACTTAAGTGCTGGTACTTTATATGGTGCTAAGTTAAAGCAAGACGTTGGTCAAAACGACCCTGCAACCACTGGCTTCGATGTTGAGTGGATTGAACTTGGTCGCGGTGATAATGCCACTATCGAAGCTTGGATTGCTGACTTTGACGGTATTGGTACTGAAGACTATGTAGAAGGTGAAACTAGCTATATGACATTAGCGGATGTTGCAGCATGGGATAAAGGTGATGCAACTTATCCGACTGTTGAAAACGGCGGTGGTAAGGTTACAGCGGGTGCACCAATGGATGACCGAGTTGTATTCTTAGAGTCTCGTCAAGCGGCAAAGGCAAAAGGTGCTACGGCAGAATGGCGTAAGCTGGAAGGTATTTCGATTAATACTGATCGTGCTAGAGAGGCCATCGAAGGTGTGAATACGATTGCTGATGAAGAAGTTACTGAAGCATTTGTTTATATTGCAATTGCTGACCTAGATAAAACGATGATTGATGGCGAAGGTGATATTCAATTATCAAATCGTGTGAAAGATTGTGGTGGTGTTTATCGTGCCAAGCTAGAAGCAGGTTATAACATCAGCCGTATTGAACCGGTTGTTATGGGTTCTACTTATCGTAGCTCGTTAGATGGCGCGGCAAGATGTGATGTGAACCAGCTTTCACAGCCAGACAATGTCATTGTTATGGATGATGGCCGTATCATCATTGGTGAAGATGGCTTCCAAGAGAACAACACATTATGGCTGTACGAGCCAGTTAAGAACTAATCCAGTTGTTGCAGAGATCGTTAGATCTCTGCTTTTTTCATCAGTGGTAATCATCATGCGAACAAGATTAATTTGGCTATCATCTATAGCCACTGCACTTTTCTCAGCGTCATGTTACGCCAATGAAAGTGCGGCTGAGTATAAACACACTAACACGCTCAAGGCGCTCGATTTTATTAAACAAAATGAGATTTATAATCCAGAGTCAGTGATCCCGCCTCAGTGTTACACCAAAACCGAAGGCAAGCATAACCCTTGTATGGCCTGTCATCAGAGCTATCCTAGCACAGATAAAAGACCCAATATCTTGAATGATGGTGACTTGCAGGGAGACTATCAATTTTCAGAAGCGGGAATGACAAACAGTTGGACAAACTTGTTTGTCGACCGCTCCCTAAAGATAAAAGATATTAAAGATAGCTTTATCAGTGAGTGGGTGAAAGAAGACAATTATCATTCTTTTATTAACGATCACGAAAATCATCCACAAATAGAAGCTATCAAATTAGACAATCTTGCACTGCCAAAAAAAGCGTTTTTTGAAAATGGCTTGGCCAAAGATGGCAGCCATTGGGTGGCGTTTAACTACAAACCTTTCCCAAGTACTTTTTGGCCAACAAATGGCTCAACAGGCGATGTAATGATCCGACTAGATAAGTCGTTTAGACAGCTTAAAGGTGAAGATAACCTAGACGTGTATTTTGCTAATTTAAGCTTGCTTGAAATGTCGATGAAGCGATTAGACAGCATCACAGTACCTGATTTAGATGAAAACAAGCTTCAGGAAGATTTAAATGGTGACGGCAAGCTTTCTGTGATCACGACAATGCAAAAACGTGGTCATTATCTTGGTGACGCTAAGAAAGTACCTTTAACAGATATGTTATATCCACAGGGGACCGAGTTCTTACATACTGTTCGTTACATTGGCGTTGACGAAAATGGCAATCCATACAATGCAGAGCGTATGAAAGAAGTTCGCTACATGAAAAAACATGCCTTTAAGAATAAGCGCAAAGTAGCGATTACATATCACAGAGAAGGTAAGGAAAAAGAGTTTGAACAACTCCCTCGCACGATTAACTTGCGCGAAAGAGGCATAGATAACGGCTTTAGCTGGACCATAAACGGCTTCATTGAAGATGAAAAAGGTCAATTGCGTCAACAACATTATCAAGAATTACAGTCATGTAATGGGTGTCATAAAACAGTGGGCACAACCATAGATCAAACGTTTTCTTTTGCTCGCAAAGTTGAAGGTGCGAAAGGGTGGGGCTACATCAACCTGAAAACACAAAAAGACACGCCAACATTGGGTCAACAGCAAGGTGAGTTTTTAACCTACCTACAAAGAGTAGGCGGGGGCGATGAGTTCAGACAAAACAAAGAAATGTTGCAAAAGTGGTTTAATCAAGATGGGTCGGTTAAAAAAGTTCAGGTGCAGTCATTGCCTAATATCTATGAACTCATCATGCCTTCAAAGCGCAGAGCGCTCGATTTGAACAAAGCATACTTTACGATTATGAAAGAGCAAAGTTATCTGTTCGGTCGAGATGCTACATTGGGTGTAGCAACAAATGTTCTTGAAAAAGTTGAAGATAATATGCCGCCACTTGAAGAGGATTTCAGGTATGGCTTTGATATTCGACTTGATTGGGCGCAGGCTGAAAATAGCGAATCCTTAAAGGAGTAACGGTGTGGAGCTACTGCTTGAATTTCTCTTTGCCTGTTTGCTCATGGGCTTAGCTATTGGGCTAGATGTTGCCATAGTCACAGCGCTTTATAGTAAACAACTGAGCGACAAGGGTGTGAAAGTGCGTTGGGTGGTGGGTGTAACGGCAACTCATACTTTGTTTCCGATGTTTGGCTATATGCTGAGTTATTTTGGTTTGAAATGGCTACCGAGCATTAGCCCTATAATTGGCTTAATTGCATTCGCGTTTATTGCTTATTTTCTGTATCAAGAGTTGCAAGACTATCATGAGGGTGATGAGGCCAGCTTTACGCATAAGGCGATTTCATGGGCGTTGATCATTGCAGTGAGTTGGGATGCGCTTTGGTCAGGACCAGCGAAATCTGCGCAGATCATCAATTGGCCTGAGTCCTTGGTGTGGCTATCGTTTTTTGTAGTCGGTGGATTAGTGCTCTTGTCATCGCAAATCGGCTTGTGGCTCGGTCGTTATTTGATGGCATCTCAGAAAGATCCCAAGGTGAATCGAGGCTGGCATTGGCTGCAATATTCGACCATAGCTTATTTCGGTTTGCTGGCATTATTTAGGTACACCTTTAATAGCCAAGTCCATGACGGCGCGATATTTATATTGGCTGCAACACTGGTTGGCAGTTATGTATTTTATCCGGCGACGCAAAATAGAGAGTAGTCTACAGGCGGCTTTTACCCATGCTGGTTTTATGGGCAAGCTGCTTTTATTCGCATGAAGCTTTTTATTCGCATGAAACAAAGGGGTTAGCGCAGTTCTGGCTACCCCTTTTATCTTGCAAAGGAAATAGGAAAATTCATATTTACAACTAGCCTGAAATTCAGGCCATAAAAAGTCAAAACCGCAACAAAAATGACCATTTGATCTGACTTTAATTCACTATAGACGAAGATGTCGTGTAACGCTCAATTATTGAACTAATATCTTTTTCTAGGTATGCAATAGCATCATTTATTTTCATAATGTCTTGCTTAGAAAAGCGCTCACGATTGAGCATAAAATGAATGGGGTTGTCGTTGACCACATAAGGATGAAGTTGAATATTTCCGCCTTGGTATGTAGAGAAGTAATAAAGTGCTGCCATTTCATCTTCAACCAAAAACTCCACTCTTTTTAAATGTACCATACTCATGCGTTGTTTTATGCTCTTAACAAAAGCAAAATGTGGCTTATTTTCTGGTTTTTTAAAGTGCCCATTAAATTCTTCGCCGTAAAATGCCCCTGGATTAATCACAAATGACATTTTCTGGTCGAACAGGGTTGCTAAGTTATTGATTGGTTTGATAGGCAGGTGAGTAAATAATCGCATTCTCTCTCGTCGGTACGCTGCTGTAAAAGCAGCGATTTTGTCTCGTTCGTGATTGAAACTCGATGAGGGTAATACATCAACTAAACCAACGCTGAGTTCTTTTATGGCTCTGTCGGTGGTTGGTAACCTGACAAACTCAATGCAAAAGCCAGCCTTTTGAAAGACTTTCCTGCTTATATCAATTTCAAGGCCGAAGGCTCTATCTTGTTGATACATAACATAAGGCGGCCAAGAAGCACCGATGCCTATGTACACGGTTTTGTCATTGGCACACTGAGCAAACAAGTTATGGCTGAATAATAATAGTAAAAAGCAAACACTCAGTCGCAATATAAAGCCCATTTATCAAAAGCATAATTATCAATTAAGTATAGACAGAAATTAAATCCTAAGGAATGAAATAAGACGAAAAAAAAAGATAAGGTGTTTTATGCAAGCGCTTACCTTTTTGCTAAGAATATTCGGATATTAACCGCTATAAGCTTATGGGCAGGATGACATATCTTTAGATAACTCGCAGATAAAATTACCTGACTTATCAAGATAGCGATAAACCATAGTCACGCCATACTCTTTGAACAACAGTTTGTGTGGCAGAGCATTTAGCGCTAAGAAGCAAAGTGGTAAGCAAAACGGGTTTTAATCAATCCATTTCGCATCTTCATTGTTGCTAAAAAGTAAATAATATATGAAAAAGAGGACAAAAATCTATGTCAAAAGTTACTTTTGCTAGAGCGAACCCCAAACTTCTAAATACTTAATTGGTGAAGAAGTTTGGGGTATGCCGATTCTTTTTAGAAACGATAGCGAACCTTAGCTACAAAATTGTCGCCGGTACGATTGTCCCAGCCCTCTTTGAATAACGAGAAGTTACTTTGCTCTAAGTCGTCGATTGACTGCCCACCTCGGCTATAAACCAAGTATATATTTGATAGGGGCGCAATTTCATAACGGTAACGAATTTGTAATCTAGTGGTAGAGCGAGAAAAGTCACTCACTTGAGTATTTGCATCGAATAAATCGCCAGAGCCATCTATAGCAAATTGATTACCATTTTTACCCGTAACACTGACCCACTGGAAGCGAACCCTAAGCTCTTGTTTATCATCAATAGTAGCGTCAAAGTCTAAACTGTTTTCAAGTTGCTTAAAGTCATAACGCGCTAGTTTATCATCTATCCAAAATAGACTTTGATTTTGCTGAACAGCCCAAAGGCTCCAAGAAACGCGATAGCTGTCTGTGAAATAATAACTTGGGTGATAATGGAATCGGCCACCATTGCCTTCTCGGTCATAGCTCTGTAGACCAAAAGCGACGTGATGGCGGAACTTGTTCTGACTACCAAAATTATATTCGGTAAAGAACTCACGACCCGATCCTAAATTAAAATCGCCATTACCACGGGTTGTTCTGTCATCTAGGCCAGAAGACGTATAGTCAAAGCGCCAAAACCAAAAAGCACTGTCTTTGTACTCTTCCGTTCCAGTGATCCCCATTTCGGTTCTTAAATGATCGCCATCACTGTTGTGATCTCGCATAAAATAACCTTCAACACGGCGCTGCTTTAAACTGCTGCTTTCGTCAAAGTCGGTGAAGTAACGTTCATTGTTGTACCAAACACGTTGTAAGTCTGAGCGTGATAAAAAGCCTAAATCATTGACTTGAAATTTTTCATCGTAAACCGTGAAGTTTAAGCGTTGTTGCCAGTTATCACTAAATTTATGAACAAAGTTTAGCCATGCACCGTAACCGTCGACTTGCTCTTTGTTTTTGTCAGAGTCAACGAAACTGCCGTTTACTTGTGCGCGAATTTGCAGTGTATCAGATACATCAGTACGGTAATCGATGCTATGAACCTGTGACTCACGGCCTTGTGTGGCTTTGTCTGCATAAGTTACAAGATAGCCTAGTTGTGAGTCGTCAAAACGGTGTTGAGCTCGGGCTGTGGCAAACTTATTAGACTCATTTTCATTGTCGTGGCCATCATCTTCAAATACTGCCATCACACCAAAGTCATTATTTTGGCCGTTTGACGTATATTTAACAGCGGCATCAATGTCGCCATAAACACCAATTCGACGAGTATGGACCAATCGCATACCAGCATTACCCTGAATATCGAATAAGGCTTGGTTTTCAGTGAAGAAAGGGCGACGCTCAGCAAAGAAGGTTTCGAATGGAGAGAAGTTAACCACCAGGCCATCAGATTCGACCTGACCAAAATCAGGATTTAATGCCACACTCAATTGTTGGCTGGCATCTGGACGCCAGAATATATCAATGCCGATATTGCTGTCATCGGTATCGTTAAGCATATCGTTTTGGTATGTCGCCGAAGCGAAGATATCTAAAGATGAACTGGCGTGGTTAGCTACCTTAATTTGACTGAACTCGCGTAAAAAGTCAGGTTGACTCGATGAGGTTGGTGCATGGCTGTAGCTTCGGTTCGACTTTACATCATGACGTCGAACGTAGACGCCCATTTGACGTTCTTCACCGTCAGTTTTAGCCATTGGTGCTACATTCCACGGAATTAAATATTCTGCAACCCAGCCAGTATCGTTTTGTGTGGTTTTACCAAACCAAGTGCCATCCCAATCACTTTTGAAACGGTTATTGTTTTGCCAGATACCGTCACGCATTGAACCACCATTTCCTAGCGCAAAGCCATATGCGGTGTTTTTACCATTATCAAAGTCGATAATAAGTTCAATGAAGTCACTTTCTAAATCACTGTCACGCGCGGTACGCATCGAGGTTTGCTCACTGAGTGCTTGCGTGGCAATAACGGCAACATGTATACCTTCTTCACTAGAGAAGTATTTAACTTGAGTTTGTTTATCAGCTTGGGCAAGGGTGAATGGGCTGGTGGTTTTGTCTAAGTTGATGACCTGAGCGTTTTGCCATTGTACTTCATCTAGTACCCCATCGATTTGGGCGGCAAAGGTGTTTGGTAATACAAAGGCACTTGAAAGGGCGATGGCAACGGGAGAACGCTTTACCCACGTTTTAAGTGTATGTTTTATTTTCTTCATTTCTTTTCCCTGTTTTTGCTGGTGGCATTATATAGAGAAAAACCGAATGAAAAATGAGAAGGCCAACTTTTGCGAATATAAATTGTAAAATTATATTACTTATAGAAAATCGTTGGCCTTAGATTAGTTATTATGCACGTTAAGCAGCAGCTTGAGCAGTATTTTGTTTGCTTTGGAACAGCATATTTGCGACTGCAAAAACGACTAAAGTCGGCACAATCCAGCCAGCATTGTATTGATATAAAGGTAGGTAATTTACAAATACGTTATGCAGTTGCTCAGGCATATTGCCAAGGATCTTGAGCGCATCAATGACACCACCGGTGATCGCAGCTGCAATGGTTAAACTGTATACCAAGCCGTTGAACGGACGCTTTAAATAGAACAGACCCAATAAAATAATACTGATAGCAACAGGGTGAAGTACAACAACGAGTGGCAATGTAATAGCAATCAACAGGTCTAAGCCCAGATTAGCGACTAATGTTGTAATGGCGACAATCGTAATGGTACTGGTTTTGTAGTTAATGCTTTTGAAGTTTTGACTAGTAAACTCAGCGCAAGCACAGGTCAAACCTATGGCTGTAGTCAAACAAGCAAGCGTTACAATTACACCCATTAATAAGACGCCTGGCGTACCATAGATCCAATTCATGTAATTTGATAAAAGTGCACCCCCATTACTTTCAACAATGCCGTAATTTGCACCTACAAAAGCAATGGCAATATAAACAAAACACATCGCAACACTAGAAATCAGCACAATTTTGATTAGGTTAGGCACAACAGGCGCATTAGGGGCCGCACTTTTAAGCGCATTGATCACTAACCAGCCGAAGCCAACAGCGCCTAACACGTCCATGGTCATATAACCTTCTGACAGACCAGAGGCAATGGCGAAAGATTGGTATTGCTCTGCGGTGTTTTCGAGTTGCCCGTGCGGGTATAAAAACGCACTGATGGCGATAAATAACAGCATCAGTAATAAAACCGGCGTTAAGATTTTACCGATCCTGTCCATTAGTTTGCCTGGGCTAAGCGCAAAGAATAGCGTGGTTGCAGCCATTACTAAAGTGAAAGGTAATAAGGCCCAATCGGCGAAAAATGGTTTGGCAATAAATTCAAATGACACGCTAAATGTTCTTGGTAATGAAAATAGCGGACCAATTGATAGAAACAATACACCCCAAAATAGTAAATGGCCTGCGCGTGGCAGTTTATTGGTTAGCGCTTCGCTACCGCCCATGTAGCCAATGGCAATTAGGGTGAGGGCAGGTAATCCCACTGCGGTGATCAAAAATCCGATAGTTGCTGGCCAGAAAAACTCACCTGAGCCTTGACCTAATTGTGGCGGAAAAATAACGTTTCCCGCACCTAAAAATAACGCAAAGGTCATAAACCCAAGCGTTAATAGAGAAGACTTTGACATGAAAACCTCGTAATAACCTGTCAGTCAATTGAGCGGCGCATTCTAGGGATTATTAGGGACAATGCAAATTTAGACTGTGCGATTAAAAAATGCAGATGAGAAGGGAATCTAAACAAAGAAATAAATAAAAACGAGCAGGAAGCATAATTGAAGTTTTTTGCATAAACTATTTATGAATACCGTAAATCGGATGGTTTTATTTTTTATTTGAGCGTTTAGTACTTTTACACTTTTCTACAACTTCTCACGACATTTGACGGACTCTCACAGGTAATCGCGCTAACTTAGACTCATCAAAACAAACACCTTAGGCACTTACAATGAATGCAGCGAAAACACTCATCTCACTTTCTTTAGCGACTTTATTAACCGCGTGTGCGCACCACAATAACGTGCGTCCTTCAGACAGTGGCGAGCATTATGTGAAGCTCACGGCACAAACCAAATCTGAAGCCGGTAATGAAGCATTAAAACAATCTAAGCACTTTTGTGATGAGCAAGATAAGAAAGCCTATGTACTTAATGAAAACATTACTTATGTTGGCAGCATGCCGGAAGCAGAATATTTACGGAATTTAAATATCGCCAACGCAGTAGAAACGGCAGGTTCGGTGCTGTGGGTATTGGGTCAAAATTCTGTTGATGATGTAGGCGCAGCGATGTCGATAGGTGGCGGCATAGCAGAAGATTCAATGGGGCAGCCTTATGAACTAGTGATGAGTTTTACCTGTCGTTAAACTGTTTACAATGTATTACATCAAAGGCTTACACTAAGCAGAATAACTAATTAGAATTGCGACGAATTTTTAGGAAAGTAATATAAGGGAAAAAATGAAAATTCGCGCAATTCTTCTAGCAACCTCACTTATTTCATCACCTGCTTTTGCAAGCAACATTAACTTTGATTATGTTGAAGCGGGTTATGCAAAATTAACACTTGATGATTCTGAAATTAGCCCAAAAGGTTTGGGTTTAAAGCTCAGTAAGCAAGTAGAAGAAAACTTTTTACTTAAAGCACGTTATATCCAAACATCTGAATCAATTAGTAATGCTGATTATGACTATGGTCAGTTTTACGCTGGCTTTGGTTTTTTGACGCATTTAGATGAAGATAAAATTATTGAAATATCACCTTACTATGGAAAATTAAAAACAGAATATAAATATTCTTACAGAGGGGGGAGTGATAAAAGTTCGTACGACACAACTGCATATGGTTTAGAAGCCAATTATCACTTTGCGTTCAATGAAGCTTTAGACATGCTAATTGGTGCTGGCTATGAGCGCCTAGAATTTGATTCTGAGTCAGAAAATAATGCATTTTACCAGATACAATTAAACTACAACTTCTCGGAGAAGTTCACATTTAATTTTTCGCACAAAAATGTGAAAGATTACAAAAATACTGGTTTAAATATTCGTTATAACTTTTAATCTCAGCTTTCTGCACACAAAAAAAGGCAACTTAGTTGCCTTTTTTTGTGTCTGCAATTTTAAAAACAGCGAGTGCGTCTGACTTTGCCCATGTTGAGACAACATGGTTTGAGTCTAAAAATTCAAGTGAAGTTGCAGATTGCAAAAAGGGCACCGATAAAGTAATTGTATGCTTGAGGGCTGAGTCTATTAATTCAAATTTATCAATACGGTGACTTTGTTCTGAAAAAGTCATTACTGATTTATCGTCTTTAAAAAATATCACCTTATTTAAGCCACTAATGCCATGCTCTGTTTTGCCCATTACCTGTATCAGTTCATAACCTTGGTTATTGTGCTTTTGAAATATAACGATATCACTGGTCATAGCATCAACAACAAATAAATACTGGCCATTTTGTGCAAAAGTGACCGAAATTGGCATTTCAAATTGATGCTTAATCGTTTGGGTATATTCAAAAGAGCCTGTTACGTTTTTGGTGTGAATTGAGACTGCTTTTCCATTCATGCCAGCGACAGCTAAAAACTGACCAGAGTCATCGGTAGTCACCGACACAGCGCCTGAAAGCGCGTTATCTTTTATTGTGTTAATACGTTGCGTTAAAGTCGGTGTGCCATCTTGATCTATGTCGAATACACTCACTCCGTGACTCACTGTTGAAGCGATAAAGAGTTGATTAGTCAGGTGATCAATATGCAGTTCATACCCCCCCAAAATTCCCATAGTATCTTGTTTTGGCTGGATCGTGTCAGGCTGTTTAAAGACTTGCTGAAAAGGCAAGTTATCAGAAAGAGTATGTTTTAAAGTTAAGCCGGATGCTTCATCAAAGCTGAAGTGTAATAACGCACTGTGGTAGTAACTCAATACATACACATTTTGACTTTGACTATCTGTGACCACAGATAATGCGCCTTCGAGTTTTACTTGTTTACTGCTCTTAATCGTTTGTTGGTGTGTAAGTGAAAAGTCATCATTTATTTTAAATGCCGAGAGCGCATTGTCATCGGCACTGGCAACAAATAACCATTTTTTATCTTTACTCAGTGCAATGTCGCGGGGGTTGTTTAAGCCATCAATTCCTTTATCAGTGTCTGTTAAGACGAAAATAGTTTTGCTGGTGGCCATCGATGTTTCGGCTTGTGTGATACCTACACAGGCAGAGAGTAATAAAATAAGGCAGTTCAATAAGATATAGCTTGGGTTCACGGCAAAGTACCAAACGATTGTTATTATTCTCTTTCTATTTTGGCAGTTTGAAAGAGTGATGAAAACAACATTTTCTGTGCTACCTCAATTAGTACATTATTAATGCCGATTAATAATTGATTTGGATTAATTTAACGCTTATTATGTTTTAAAGTTTCAGTAATTACTGAAACTTTAAAAGCTTTGGTTTTTGGTAACTTCAATTAAGACATGTTTGGGTCGTGTTCGGAGGGGAACATGTTAGATACATTAATGCTGTCGCGAATTCAGTTTGCGGCAAATATCAGTTTTCATATTTTATTTCCTACTATAACCATCGCGTTAGGATGGTTTCTCGTATTCTTTAAAGTCAGGTTTGAACAAACGGGCGATGCGGTTTGGATGCGAGCCTATCGTTTTTGGGTAAAAATTTTTGCGCTGACTTTTGCATTAGGTGTTGTCAGTGGCATCACCATGTCGTTTCAATTCGGTACGAACTGGCCGGGCTTTATGGAAAAAGTGGGCAATATTGCAGGGCCATTACTGGGCTACGAAGTGCTAACCGCGTTCTTTTTAGAAGCGACTTTTTTAGGAATCATGTTGTTTGGTATCAATAAGGTGCCAGTACGTGTCCATACCATTGCGTGTTTTGTTGTGGCAATTGGCACAACCTTGTCGGCATTTTGGATCTTAAGCCTTAACTCTTGGATGCAAACGCCTGTTGGCTTTGAAATGCGAGACGGCATTGCTTATCCGACCGATTGGTGGGCGATCATTTTTAACCCTTCCTTTCCTTATCGTTTTACTCACAAGTTGATTGCATCAGGTCTTACTGCGAGCTTTTTAATCGCTGGGATCAGTAGCTATCGATTGCTGCGAGGTGATGATAAAAAAGCGCCGAGGCTCACACTTAAAGTTGCGCTGGTTGTGGCAGCTGTGTTGGCACCATTACAAGCCTATGTGGGTGATTTACACGGCCTCAATACGTTTGAACATCAACCACAAAAAGTCGCTGCGATGGAAGGCGTGTGGGAAACCACACAAGGCGCCCCTTTATTATTATTTGCTATTCCAGACGAAGAGCAGCGTACAAATCATTTTGAACTGGCAGTGCCTAATTTAGCAAGTTTAATTTTGACTCATCAACTCGATGGTGAAATAAAAGGCTTAAATGAATTTAAGGGGGAGCACCCGCCAGTAAAACCTGTGTTCTTTAGCTTTAGAGTCATGGTGGGGCTTGGTTTGCTCATGATTGCAGTTGCTTGGTTTGCTGCGTTTAAGCTTTATAAGAATAACGCTTTACCGAATTGGTTACTACGAACTTTAGTAGCAATGAGTTTCTCTGGTTGGGTGGCAACGCTTGCTGGCTGGTATGTCACTGAAATTGGCCGTCAGCCGTTTATTGTTAGCGGTGTTTTAACCGTCGATCAAGCAGCAACTACCATTGCGCCAGCAAATGTTGGGTTTAGCTTGGTCATGTATCTAACCGTGTATGCGTTTTTATTGGTTGCTTACTTACACACGGTATTTTTAATGGCGAGAAAAGCGGTGTTCATTGAAGAAATATCGCTACAAGAACATGTAGGCAAAAAACGTTCAAGTATTGAAATCAAGGAGTCTGCGCATGTTTGAACAAGATACCTTAGCAATTACTTACGCAGCGTTAATGGCGTTAGCTGTGCTGTTATATGCCATTTTGGACGGCTATGACTTGGGAGTGGGTATTTTATTGCCCACCAACAACGATCATGATGCTGATAAAATGATCGCTTCAATCGGTCCATTTTGGGATGCTAATGAAACCTGGTTAGTTTTAGCAATTGGTTTACTACTGATTGCGTTCCCAACCGCGCATAGTTTGGTACTAAAAGCGCTGTATATACCTTGTACTTTTATGTTGATTGGTTTGATTTTGCGTGGCGTTGCGTTTGATTTCAGAGCTAAAGCCATTGTCGATCACAAGAGTGCATGGGATTTGGCCTTTAAGTTTGGGTCACTGCTGGCAGCGACATCGCAGGGCTATATGTTAGGTCGCTATGTAATGGGTTTTGATGAATCTGCTTGGTCTTATGGCTTTGCCCTTTTAAGTGCTGTCGGTGTAGCTGCGGCTTATACTCTAATTGGTGCAGCTTGGTTGGTGATGAAAACCGAAGGTGAGTTGCAGCAATACGCAATTAAAGTCTGCAAGCGCTGTGTGTATGTTGCTTTCGTAGGTATTGCCCTAGTGTCAGGCGCAAATCTATGGTTGTCGCCAGAGATTTTCTTGAAGTGGTTTAGCTGGCCGAGCATGTTGCTGTTATTACCTCTGCCGATTATCTGTTTTAGTTGTTTTGTATTAATCGCTCGGAAGCTATCGCAGCTAACAACCCAGCCAGATAATAAAGCGCATTATCCGTTTATCTTGAGCGTGACTATTTTTACTCTGTCATTCTTAGGGTTAGCAATTAGTTTCTTCCCAGACATAGTGCCAAATCATCTTACCATTTGGCAGGCAGTGGCGGCGGCCGAATCATTGGCCTTTTTACTCTGGGGAGCATTACTTGTGGTGCCAACAATCTTGGCCTACACCGCTTATTCGTATCGCGTGTTTTGGGGCAAAGTCGACGACCTAAGATATTATTGATTGATATTAGCGTTAACTTTACTAGCAAGTTTATGAATACTTTCCCAACCTCATAAACTTGCTACTTTTGAGTTGATATAGCAGACTACTAAAATAGAAAAACTAAAAATAATGCCATAGAATGTCATGCGATTTCAGATAGACGACAAAGTGTTAGATACAGTAACAGGGATAGTTAGCAGCGTTGACTCTGAACATTCTATTCGCGCAAAAACCTTACAAGTCCTTAATTACCTTATTGAACATAAAAGCGATATTGTCAGTAAGCAGACGGTCATAAACGCCGTTTGGGATGATGTTGTTGTCCAAGATCAAGTTCTAACACAATCTATTAAAGAGATCCGAGACTTACTCGGTGCCAATGTAATAAAAACCTATTCTCGTAAAGGCTATCAGTGGGTTGCGCCTTTATTACCTGAATCTATACAGTCAGAGCCAATTCAGTCAATTAATTCACAAGCTAAAATTAAAACTCGGCCAGTCATAGATAAAAGCAAAGTGTGGATTGTCGCGTCAATCGCCGTTTTTCTGTTGCTTATGATTGTGTTTGTGTTTTTATTTATTCGTTCAGAGCCGCCTCTAAAAGTGGCGTTTTTACCTGTCAAGAATGATGTGCAAGACAGCGTTCACAATTGGGTGCCACTGCGTGGTCAAGAGCAACTCACGCTTGGTTTAAGTCAATCAAGTCAATTAGCGGTCATTGACAGCGATCATGTACTTTTCGCGATAGAAAGGCTGAACGCCGAGCTACGAAGAGCTTATCAAAGTGGGGCGCTTTATCCCATTCAAGAGAAGTTAGAAGCTGATTTAATCGTTGCCACTCGTTTAACAGGCTTCCCTGAAGATTTTCAACTGCATTATCAATTACAAACGCCATTTGGTGTGGAGCAAGGTATTGAGTTCGCATCCTCTGTTGATGACGCGTTCAATCAATTAGTGAGCAAAATAGCAATTCGCTTCGATGAATATCAGCCCTCAGGTAATGATAAAAGCATCAGCCAATTTAGTAATGAGGCCTTTGCTAGAGGTGTTGCAAAATATTTAGAGCAAGATTTCGTTGCTGCAAAACCCTTGTTGCAAACTGCGTTAAGTACAGAGCCTGATTTATTGGCGGCCAAACGTTATTTGGCTGCGAGCTATGCAAACTCAGGGCAAATTACAGAGGCGATAGCGCTGCTTAAAGACAGTATTAATCTGGCTCAAACTCAAGGAGAGCAAGGTAGAGAGTTATTGCGCGCTTATTTAATGATTGGATATTTGCAAATAAATTGGCCACAGCAAACCGACAGAGAAAACGAATTGCTCAGTGCTGAGCAGTATGTTGAACAAGCGAAACAATTGGCTGAGCAGCAAAACGATGAGTTATTTATTGCGTATTCTCATGAAGAGCTTGGCAAAATCAAGCGTTTGCAAGGCGAGTTTGGCGCATCTGCACGTCATCTCACTGCAGCACTGCAATATCACAAGCAGTTTCAAGGCGATTATGGTCAAACTGCCGCGCTAATTGAACTAGCAAAGGTGTCAAATGCGCAGCAAAATAATGCGCTTGCAGAGCAATATTTACAACAAGCATTTGAAATCGCGACTCACTCACAAGCACCTGCAAACCAGATTTGGGTATTATTAGCTAGGGCCGACATTGCAAGAAGTCAGTTATTGCAAAGTAAAGCGGAACAGTTTGCTAAAAAGGCTCAGGTTATCGCCAATCACAGCGATAATCCTATGTTGATAGCGCGAGTTGATGCGTGGTTCAACAACGCGACTGTGTATACGGTTAACTAAGCTTCTCAAGATGAGTTCAAAGTCGTTAACCTGAACACCATCATTAATACTCATTTATCCTGTTAAGGTATTCTTCTAGCTCATCTTTGTAAGGCGAAGCGTTTACGATCCTTTTAGCCTTGCTTGGGTCTTGTTGATGAATAGCATAAATGGCGGATTGTAATACTGATATCTTACGCTGTTCTTCATTGACTCTATCAAGGTGTTCAAGTACAAAATCTGGGTTTTCGTAGCTGGCCCTATGTAATAACTCTTCGACTGCAAAGTCAGTATCACTTCTATTTAAACTATCAACCCAGTCCAATGCAGCTTGCGGATCACGTGCGGCAAAACTGGTTGCGGCTTCAGAAATTGCTTTTGATTGCTGTTGCTCGTTAAATTGCTTGATATACCAATCTGAAGCTTCAAGTGGACTTGATTCTGCCCAACGATTTAATGCGTGTCTTAAAAGCGGTTCGGTTTTTTGCTCTTCGCTAAGCATATTGACCCAGGCAGCAGCATCATGAGGAACTTTACTAAACCATTCTCCAGCAATTTCAGTTCGCCCCATTTTACTTTCTTTATCTGCGCCTAAGGCGTTGAGCAAATTTCTAAACTCTTCTGAGTCATTAATGCTTCTTGAGATTAAAGATAATGAAGGCGCACTCACTTTATTCTGTTGTGACAACTCCGTAATTTTTGAAATTGCTAAGGCTTTGTCATAACTATATAAGCCACTAAGTACTGCAGTAGACACCATGTTTTCGGTGCCAAAACCTTTCAGGTTTGATTGGCTAAAATCTTGAGCCATGTACCAATCATAGGCGTCGAGCGGTGAGTTGCTAGTCCAGACTGACAAAACTGACCAAGCATAGCTCCATTTAAATTCTTCTGAAACACTTAAATTTAATGCTATATCAAGTGCTGCAATAGGTGCTTGCTCAGCAAGCACTTCAAGTGTAACCCCAAGAACTCTTAACGCGGCCGCGTTGGGTAAAAGGTTGAGTAAGTCTTGGGCTTTTTGCTGTAATTGATAAGCATCTAACTGACCTAGTTGAAGGTATAGAGGTGCCAGTGACTTATTTGTAATAGTCAAATAATTAGAGTCTTGATATTTATTTAGAAAGTCCTCTAATACATCAAGAGTGTGCTGCTCGTTTGTTGAGTATGACGAACTGGGAATACGTATCGTGGACTTTGTAAAGCCAGCTTTCTGCTGTGTATCACTTTGCTCAGTTACCTGCGCTTTTACTTTGGCCGTTGGTTGATTTGCATACTTGGGTTGGTTGTCTTTGATAAAATAACCTGTTGCGAAAGAAATACAACAGGCAAACAAACTAATAATAACTGCTCTAGATGACATAGTATTCCTTCATAGTGAACGTCTCACCTAAGTAACCGAGTATCTTGTGGAGATTTGAAAATTCAGTTTAGTACCTAAAACCTTTATGTAATCTTAACCTGAAAATTATGTGCAGATATAGGGTTATTGTGTGCATGTAAGAGTTTAATTTCAGTCAGCGGGATCAGGTGAAGCACATTGTTTTCCCTCATCTGTAAGCACTCCTGCTTTTCCTGATTTAAGATAATATCTGACGCTTCGCCTGATATTGTCTTTTCTGAGTGCAGTGTGATGGTGATCTGGCTTTTTCTCATACAGACAATCTCAAAGTAATCATGCACATCACAGCTAATTGTAGTTTTCATTGTTTGTCCTAATTTCGTTTTGATAGTGAACTTATGAGTTGAACTAAACGTAATTAAACAAGGTGCATATTTCTATTGGATAAATACTTTGCTAAAGATAAACACGTTATATTGGTTCACTCACGATTTAAGGTTACAAGATAATCTATTGCTGAATAATGTGTGTGATTTTTCAGATGAAATGTCGTTTGTTTATGTACTTAATGAGTCAGATTTCAAAGCGAACAACTTTCAGCAACGAGCAATGGGCAAACGGCGTCTCGTTTTTACTTTGCAAGCAATCTCAAATTTGGCACTTCAACTAGCCGCCAGAGGGCACAACTTAATACTTCTCAAAGGCAACCCTGTTACTGCTATAAGCAATTTATGTGAGAAGCTTCGAGTCAATACTTTAGCTGTAGCGCATCAGGTTGGTGTGTATGAAAGGCAATGGCTTAAAGAGATTGAGCAGAACACCTCCGTTAGGCTGCATGGTGCTTGGCAACACACTCTTTGGCATGACACGGAAATTTTAAGCCATCCGGCCTACCTTGATAGCTTTTCAAAATATCGCCGTTTTGTCGAAAAACAAAAAACTTCTGAGATTGCCGAGCCCTTAACACTGAATGAGCTGTTTCCGCCAGCGACTAAAACTGCATTAGATTTTATGAGTACAGAGCAGGTGATTGGTGACATTTCACAAAGTGAAGGGTTAAGTGATGAAGACTTTACTGAATCACTATTCCAAGGTGGTGAGCATGCAGCTTCAGCACACTTAAAAAGTTACTTCGATTCAACTGCACCAAGTACTTATAAAGAAACTCGCAACGAACTCGATGGCTGGCAGCTGTCTACTAAATTTAGCCCTTATCTTGCGCAAGGCAGTTTGTCACCTCGTCAAGTGTGGCATGGGGTTGAGCAATATGAATCTAGTGTGACCAAGAATGAATCAACTTATTGGATTAAATTTGAGTTGTTATGGCGCGAGTATTTTCAATGGTTAGCGCTGTATCAAGGTGAAAGTCTGTTTTCATTTAAAGGGCAAGCGAATAGTAAGCCATTAACGAGCTTTTTCCCTGAACGATTTAAAAAATGGTGTGAAGGCGAAACCCCATACCCACTGGTCAATGCATGCATGAAGCAACTTAATCAGACTGGGTTTATGTCTAACCGAGGTAGACAAATCGTGGCTAGCTGTTTAGTAAACGAGCTCTGTCTTGATTGGCGTTATGGTGCGGCTTATTTTCAGCAACAATTACTCGATTATGATGTGGCATCTAACTGGGGCAATTGGCAGTACATTGCTGGTGTGGGTGCAGATCCCCGAGGTGGTCGTCACTTCAATATCGAAAAACAGAAAGCGCAATACGACCCCAACGATGTATTTATTAATCATTGGCTTGGTAAGCAAGATTTTCAACCGCTGGACTCGGTTGATGCCGCAGACTGGCCAGTTGATACGTGTGCACAATAGTTTATGGCGATTTCAGTCGTTTGGTTAAAACGAGATTTACGGCTCACAGATCACGAGCCTTTACTTAAAGCAGCGCAGTCAGGTCATGCTGTTTTGTTGGTGTATTGCTTTGAGCCTATGCTGCTTGATGATCCGCATTATAAACCCCGGCACTGGCAGTTTATCTTGTCATCTTTAAAAGACATAGCTGCGCGACTACCCGAAGGGGCGCTCTATATCAGTTTTAAAGACGTGCAGAACACTTTTGCAGAGTTGCATGATAAATACAACATTGCCGGACTCTACTCTTATCAAGAAATAGGCTTAAACAACACTTTTGAGCGAGATAAATTTATTGCATCTTGCTGCGAAAATGCTGGCATTACTTGGCATGAAACCCCATATGGCGCCGTAATTAGAGGGCTAACACATCGTAAAACCTGGGACGAGTATTGGCAAAAAGTCATGCGTGCCCCAACTGCTGATGTTGACCTAGATGCAGTTAATTGGTGTGTTGAAAATGAATTTGCAGACAGCGTAAAAAAGTCGGCAATTGACGAGCACCCAGAATGGTTTTTAGAAGCAGGAGAATACCAACAAGGTGGTGAAAAAGCTGCCAAAGAGGTTTTGGATTCCTTTTTTGATACACGTGGCCAAGCTTATGCTTACAGTGTTTCGAGCCCGATATTGAGCCAAACTCATTGTTCTAGGCTCTCTCCCTATTTAGCGTGGGGAAATATCAGTTTAAGGCAAGCGTATCAGGCGGTGTTACAACACTGGCAAAAAAAAGGTTGGCGCAGAAGCCTAGTTGCTTTTACTTCTAGATTGCATTGGCACTGTCATTTTATCCAAAAATTCGAAAGTCAAAGTTCGATGGAATTTGAACCAGTTAACTTGGGCTATACACATTTACCGCGCGCAGATAAAGCACTCGCAGCCGAGCGCCTTATTGCGTGGCAACAAGGTAAAACGGGTGTGCCCATGGTTGATGCGTGCATGCGCTGTTTAATTGCAACCGGGTATATCAACTTTAGAATGCGGGCGATGTTAGTAAGTTTCTTATGCCATCATCTCGAAGTGGATTGGCGCGATGGTGCCCCTTATTTGGCCAGTCTTTTCTTAGATTTTGAACCGGGTATTCATTACAGCCAAATGCAGATGCAGGCTGGGGTAACGGGTTTTAATACCATACGTATTTATAGCCCAGTAAAGCAAGGCCTTGAAAAAGACCCAGACGGTGAGTTCGTAAAACGTTGGTTGCCTGAGCTTGCCAATATTCCCGCGCCACTCGTACATGAGCCTTGGCAGCTTTCGCCAATGGAGCAACTTATGTATGGCGTTGAGCTTGGCAAAAATTACCCTGACCCCATTGTTGATGTATCAAAAAGCTACAAAGCAGCCCAAGATTTATTGTGGAAGTGGCGCAAGCGCCCCGAAGTTCGTGCTCAAGTCGGTCATCTATTAGCCCGCCATGTCAGACCCGATTAGAAAAAAATGAAGAGTAATATGAAGAAAAGCCAATTACCTACCAAACTATGCCCAGTGTGTGAGCGACCTTTTACATGGCGTAAAAAGTGGCAGCGAGATTGGGAAAATGTGAAGTATTGCTCTAAACGCTGTGCGGGCAATAAAGGCAAACAAGATAAGGAGTTGGTATGAATAATCAGTATCAAACACTCAGATTAGTTTTAGGTGATCAACTCAATGCCAGTCACAGTTGGTATCAAGATAAAAACGATTCGGTATTGTATGTCATCGCCGAATTACATCAAGAAGCCACTTACACAGTGCATCACGTTCAAAAAGTACAGGCGTTTTTCGCTGCTATGCAAGGGTTTGCAGCAGGCTTAAAGCAAGCAGGGTTTCATGTTTTGCACCTAACCTTGGACGACACTGCAAAATTTAAAAGCTTGCCTGAGCTGTTATTGCATTTAATTCAAAAGTTCAGTATTCAGCAATTTGAATACCAGCTAGCTGATGAAGCGAGACTTCGTACTCAAATCAGCGAGTTTTGCCAAAGCCTAGAAATCCAAAACATGGGCTTTGAAGCTGAGCACTTTTATGTCAGTGACCAAGAACTAGGGCAATACTTTAAAGCTAACAAAAAACACAGGTTAGAGCACTTTTACCGAACGATGCGCGCACGTTTCGATATTTTAATGCAAAATGGCGAGCCTGAAGGTGGGCAATGGAATTACGACAAAGACAATCGTGAAAAGCTTAAAAAACAAGATTTAAGTAATGTGCCGCAACCTCTGTTATTTGCCAATGATGTTAATGAGATAAATGAGCGTATCGCACGGCACAATATAAAGACTATAGGTGAAGGTGATAACACCTTACTATGGCCCATAAACCGCAAGCAGTCTGTTGAGCTTCTGAACTTTTTTTGTGAAGTATGTTTGCCTAACTTTGGCCGCTTTCAAGATGCCATGACGGGCCAGCTTAGAGGATTAGGAGAAGACTTGGGTTGGAGCTTGTACCATAGCCGCATTTCATTTGCACTAAACAGTAAGATATTGTCGCCTAAGCAAGTTGTTGATACTGCGATCCATTACTATCAACAATCAAATGGTAAAATTAATTTGGCACAAATTGAAGGCTTTGTCAGGCAAATACTTGGTTGGAGAGAGTTCGTCAGAGGCGTTTACTGGGCAAATATGCCTAACTACGCAACATTGAATCACTTAGAAACAACGCGTGCGCTGCCTGGTTGGTTTTGGGATGCAAATACCAAAATGAATTGCCAGCACCATGCAATTAGCCAATCACTTGACTACGCCTATGCGCATCATATTCAGCGGTTAATGATCACAGGTAATTTCTGTTTGATTGCTGGTATTAACCCCGATGAAGTCGATGCCTGGTATTTGGGCGTGTATATCGATGCTATCGAATGGGTAGAAATGCCAAACACTCGTGGTATGAGCCAGTTTGCTGATGGGGGTATTGTCGGCTCTAAAGCCTATGCGGCCAGTGGAAACTATGTGAAAAAAATGAGTGACTACTGCTCTAGTTGTGCTTACAAAGTAACAGAAACAGTGGGTAATAACGCATGCCCATTAAATTCACTGTATTGGCACTTTATGCATCGAAACCAAGAAAAATTGGGCAACAATCCGCGTACAGCCATGGTATTTAAAAACTGGCTTAAGAAAACCGATGAGCAAAGGGCTGCTGTACTTAATCAAGCAGACACTTACTTAGAAAATATTAATAATATTTAATCCAAGTAATGGCTGATTGTGGGAGCAATGATATCAAACGCCCACAATCAACATTTTACCTTGCGCCATGCCCTCGCGTTCACAACTTAAGTCTATGCGGCTATTTAAGGGGTAGCTAAATATTTGCTCAAGGCGTGGATGTGGTTGAGAGATGATTTTACAACTTCTTACGTATAAACTCATGCGGCTCTGATTATCTAAAAATGCGTAAGCTGTTTTCTCTAATGCCTCTTTACAGGCGGATAAAATATCAGGGTGGACGTTGTTTTCATGTATTGCTTTAAGCGCTTCTTCTTTTTCTATATTCATACAGCTACTAGCTAACACACATACAGCGTAAATATCTAAAACTCCGATCACTCTAATTTTCTGACTTCCACGCTCTGCATAAATAACCATAACGCTGGGAACTTTGGACTCATCGAAGTATTGCGCTCGAATGGGGTTCAAACTAAGGCATTCGCTAATGTTCTTTTGCATTAATTTTTCTAATTGTTCGGTTTTGGGCAGTGGCAAGCCTTCTTTTAAAGGCACCGACTGCTCTACCTCAAGTTCAATTTGTTCGAGCTTTTCAATAATAGGCTGCAGTTGAGTATGTAATTGTTCGTCAGAAAAAGGCTTAGATAAAAAGAAGTTACAACCAGCTGTTCTTGCTTGAATTATCTTTTCTTTTTCATCAATTGTAGAAATAATTCCGACAGGAAGCTCAGGTCTTAATAAGCGGATTTCTTCTAATAAAACGAGGCCAGTTTGTTCTGGCATATACCAATCAGTGAGAACAATGTGAGGGTGCCAATCGACTAACTCAGCTCTTGCCTTTTCAACACTCTCAACACATCGAATAAAAAGCTTACGGTACTCATAGTTCATTAGAGCTCGTTTAATAATTTCTCTTGTGGCTAAGCTATCATCGACAATTAGTACTTTCACATCTAACCCTAAAAAAATTAACTTTAATGAGTATAGGCAGAATTTCTCATTAAAACTAAACTTATATCATTAATAACAGAGAGGTTATGTGTGTGGATACTCTTTTTCCTCTAGAGGCCTATCAATATGTAGCGCTCAACTTTGGCTTACTTATTTTAGCTACGTGGTTTTATATTCTGTTATTGATCCTACGCGAGTTTAGGAAATTCGCTGTGTCAATAACAGGAAAGGGGCGTTCAAACGAGGACCATGAGGCCGTTATTGCTCTTTGCCGAGAATCAGTTCAACGAGCTAGTCAATTTTCTGAGCAGCATGGCAAAACATTATCAGAGTTAGTACAGGTACAGGTTGGTTTAGAGCAGCAACTTGCTCAAATACGTTCTTCTACTGCTGACCATATAACGAAAGAAGAACAAGCGTCTATTAATGAGTTAAATAAAAAGTTGAGCCGCTCTCATAAGCTTATCCGCAAATTAAAGGGGGATTTAGATGTTACGGCTAAAAAGCTTAATGTTGCTAAAACAGAGCTAGAAATAAAAACCTCTTCTTTTGAAGACTTACAGAGTAGTAATCAAAAGCTACAAAATGAGGTGGTTGCACTTCGAGCACAAAAGGAAGAGTGGATCAGCGAGCCCATGGCACCAGCCAGTCAAAATGAATCTGAAATGGCCACTATGTTGAACAATTATAAACGCCAGATCAACGAACAAAACCAGCTGATAGAGCAGTTATCATTGCAAACTAGTGGAGAAGTTGATCCTGCTGAAGTTGCAGAACTGCAAAACGAGCTAGAGCAAGCCAAAACTAAGATAAAGCATTTAAATAAAGAGAAGAAGTTTATAGAAGGGCGGTATTTAGATGCGGTTAAAGCTAATAAACCTGGCTAGATTTTAATATATAAAGCAATAGGTTGTGCTAAAATTAAGGGGTGTAGTAGTAAAGGGGATTTTTAATCAATGACAAAAACCAAATTAAGCCCTGACGAAAGTTTATCTTTTAAACTTGTTACTCAACTATTCCCCAAAGAAGCCAGCCAGCTAGATTTATACTTTTCTATCCCCACTGAAATGGGCATTAATAGCGACACTTTTAACGAAGTTGATTTTTTTAACGCCCATATTAAAACGCACTGTGCTTATTATTCGGAGCAACTCCATTTACCTCTGGTCAGAAGCCGATACATAAGTCAAAAAAAAGGGGAAAAAAGCGACTACAGAGTGAATTTAAATTTATTCTCCTATCAAATTCGCATTGCCTTAGATGCTGATATTAAAGCCACACTTAAACTAAAATCTGCTGATGAGTTTTACCCCGTTGCTTGTGAACTGGTTGAACAAGCGAAAAAGTTATTAAAGAAACTTCGTCGATATAAGCCACCGGAGCAAATATTAAAACCCTACTTTCAAAACGCTGATAACTATTTAAGTTGGCACAGTGAACAGGGTTTTTTAAAGCTCTTAGCAAAAGGCCCAAAATCTAGTGAGTTTAGTCGTGAAAGAAATGAAATTTTGGCGTTTTGTAAAGAAGAAACGGCTTATAGAGAACAGCATAACTACAATTCGCAAGTAACACTTGAAGATCCAAACCGCATCACGAATAAAATGCGTTTATTACAGCGCTTGATTGAACATGGCGTGGTATTTAATAAGAAAACACAAGATCTAAACTTAAACCTAAAACGATTAGTGAGAGGCTTAGTCACAGGTGTCATTATGGCATTTGTGATGTATCTAGTACTTAACGCCCGTTCGAATTTTCAAGAAATCACGATAGCTCTGATTGCCTTACTCGGTGTTATCTACGGTCTGCGAGAGACTTTTAAAGATGAAATCACACAATGGGCTTGGCGAAAAATACAACATGGTCGCCCTAAGTGGCGCAATATTTTTAAAAACTCAGTTGATGAGGAAGTGGTTGCTCGGCAAACCATTTGGTTTGAATTAATCAAAAGCAAAGAGTTACCTGAAGACGTTGATGCGTTATTACAAAAGCGTCGTCAGCAAAATAAGCAAGCTGCTACCTTACTGCACTTTTGCAGTAAAAATGAAGTTAAGTTGCAAGAGTATTTACCTGGATACGAAGAAATTCAGCAACGCATCACCTTTAATTTAAGTTCTTTTGCGCGTTATTTAAAAAAAGGCGCAGGTAAACTTTATAGTCATGATGGCAATAAAGTGTCAGGACAAGGGGTTGAGCGTCGTTATCAAATCAATCTAGTTTTGAAATACACGACAGATCAAAACAAGGAAAGCAATCAGCTGGAGCGATATAAAATCACCATGAATCGCTCAGAAATTATCGCCATCGAACGTATTGATTAATGATTGAATTATCTCCAAATAGCGCTTTTATTTAAATAGCTGAAGCTGTGTATAGTGAACTAGAAAGAGCGCTTGGATATCATTTTTAAATAGGGTTTGCTTATTAACTCGTAACTATCTTTAATTGTTTAATGGCGGGCCATAGTGGTTCAAGTAGTCGTATAGGTCATCTCTGAATAATTCGAAGCCAAGTTCAGTGCGAAACCCTCCACCATTGGCGAAAAAAATGAACCCCCATTGCTCATGCTTAGATATTGCTACAAGCGCTTTGACACCCGGATCAGAGCCGCCATGCATGTATTTGTTGTCATCAACCCACCAAGTTAAGCCTGAAATTTTATTGACCTTAGGGTATTGAACTGTAAGCATTTCATCTACTGTTTCGGGCTTTAAAAATGGCGTTCCTTGTATTGTTTTGCCATCATTCACAAAAATATGAAGAAAGCGCATAAACTCTATAGCACTGGTTTTAAGCCCACCATCAGCATAAGTCGGCATTTCATAGGTGCCTATACTTTGATAATTGCGGTTCAATAAACGATAAGAATAGGGTACTGCAACGTAACTGGTTTCAAGGTTTTCGCTTAGCCAGCGCGTGTGTTGCATCTCTAAAGGTATAAAAATTTCTTGTTTGCAAAACTCATAAAATGGCATGCCTGAAACGTGTTCTACTAAATAACCTAAAAGTCCATAAGCCACATTGCTATATTCAGGTTGGGTACCGGGTTTAGAAGTATTAAAGTTATTGCCTTGATCATAATATTCGCTACTGGAGGTGAAATAGCCTTCAATGAATTGAGCTAATGCTGTGGGTTTAAATGTCTTCTTACCTATATCTTGGTAAAGGTCCCAATATGGGCTTCCAAAAAAGAAAGAGCCATCAGAAATACTAGAGACATGAGAGAGCAGCATGCGAATGGTGATTGGCGTGTCAGGAAAATGCGGGTTGCGAACAGCAAAAGGCAAGAACTGATTAATATCATCGTCGAGCTTTAATTTGCCTTGTTCATACAGTTTTAGTACCGCGGTGCCGGTGACTAACTTTGAGACTGAAGCCACCTGATATAAAGTATTTTGAGTTGGCGCTGTTTGCGACTCTAAATTTGCACGGCCATATTGTTTCGAAAAAACAACCTCCCCCTCATTAAAAACCAAAACAGACGCGCCTGGTAATTTTGCAGCCTCCATATACTGTGAGAGCATCTCATCAAAGCTCTTTGGAGTAGGCCGCATGTAAAGATGTAGATCGGTATAAAACAAAAATGAGAATATTAAAACAAAGTGTATACCAATTAAAAACGTCAATCGCTTAATAATAATTCGTAAGTTAAGCTTCTTTTTAATATTCACTAAACACCTTCACCAAAGTTTTTGTTTTCAAGACTATATTAAATTTAGTGAAATATTTGTGAAAAGTCAGAATTTCAGGTTTATAAACGAGTTTAAGCGTGTGTAATTCAATACTGGTGCAGGTGTTCATAATGTCTTTGCCTAGATTGGTGAAACTATCCGTTAAATGTAACTTCATTCAATAATTCAGTACCATAGGCTGTAGGTTTAAAAACATCTCTGATTTCGTCGTTTTTAGTGTGTCATTCCGTTGTAAACCTTATTCTAAAAGTTTCATGGTTTTTGAGTTGTTAAAACCTTGTGCAAAAAACTTTTCTAACCTGCTGAGGTGTGTATTTAGCTAGGCAACGGTGTTAAGAGTGTATATAAACTGTTTGCTCCCCCCTATACCTTATATCTATCGGTTCGCTATACAAATGTATATCTATAGGTTTTAGCATTTGGGTGGGGCAATTGCCCCACCTGCTTGTTTAAAATAACGCTGTTAAACTCAAAAGTTTATCGGCAGCTTTTAAATTTAGTTATCTATTCATTGTCCTGGGCAAACATTGCCTGAACAAATAACATCTACATCTATGGTTAAGGTTTTTATATTTTCATTATTAGTTAAATCAATACTTATCAGTTGATTATTATCAAGGTGAAGCACAGCCAACGAGGTGTTATTGGATACATCAATATTGGTCAGTTGGTTCTTATTAAGGAAAAGCGCAACCAACGTGGTGTTCTTGGATACATCAATATCAGTAAGTTCATTATCACCAAGGTTAAGAATATTCAACGCGGTTAGTTGTTCAATACCCAAAGTGGACTCTATAGATTTCTCTGTACAATCTAGTATTTTTAGGTCTTCTATATTTTCTAAGCGTGTATCTAGCACACATTGTTTAAGATTATCATCTCTAAAGTTAATTCTTGTTAGTTTAGTTTTTGCTTCATTGGTAATCGTGTTGTTATCAGAACTTCCTCCACAACCTGCAAGCAGAAAAATGAATGAAAAGATGATTAATAATTTTGATTTTGAAGTACAACACATTAAAAGTAATACTTTAATTTTTATTTAGACTTGAGGATATTTTTTTAGAAAAATATAAGCAAAACTTCAGGAAGAAGTTAAAAGGTTGTAATAAATATTTTGTTTCATTTATAGGAGCTGACTTATCCCATGCGGTCAATAATCGTTTGTGCTGCTTATATATTTTTATATCCATATTAAAAATAATGGGACAGATAAAAAGGCTACAATGCAGTTAATAAATAAAAGAGAGCTGTCAGTAAATCACATTACATAACAAACGCTTTAACCAAAGGGTGCAAAACAGCAGGCTTGTGCGCCTTTGGCTCTAAATTGTTTCTGTCTAAAAACGAGTTACTTATTTTTTAATGCATAAAGGGCATAGCTATGAACAAATTAACGATTATAAAAAAGCAGGTATTGCAAAGGTTTTAATAACAAACCCACCAGTTAATACTCTGACGATTGATTTAATGAACAAGTTAAATCAATTCATTTTATCAATGGAGGATGAGCGTGAAACGAAAGTTGTTGTGCGCCTTTATCAGATTAATTTGGTATTGAAGTATTCAACAGACAGAGACAATTCAGTAATGCAACTAGAGCGTAACTAATTAACGATGAATCGCTCAGAGATTGTTGCGATAGAAAAAATAAATTAAGCCTATGTTTCTCAGATAGTTAGTTTCTTAGAAACATGCAAGTTGAGATGACTCCACCATTTTTTATAAAGGGGAGAGAGACGTCACTATTTGATTCAGAACTCTGATCAAATCAGCTTTTTTGTATGGTTTTGTAATAACATAATCAAAAAGTGAACCAAGCTTTTTTTCTTGAAAAATATCAGCAGTTACAGCAACTTTAGGCTGTTTGCACTGTAATATTTTCAGCTTTTCTAAAGCTTGTAACCCAGACATTCCTGGTAAGTTGATATCAAGAAAGAAGAGATCAAAAGTATCTAAATTCGACATTTCAAACAACGCCTCAGCGCTTTCGAAAATCGTATGTTGGATACCAAGTCGCTGTAACATCGCCTTAATTAACATCTGGTTAAGCGCGTTATCTTCAACAACACAAATACGTAGTTTTTCAAAGCTCTGTACTTCGATTGGTTCAGGTTCTGAACATTGCTCGCATCCGTCAACAGGCAGTGATATTGAAACTAGGGTGCCCATACCTAAAGTACTCGATAACTGAATTTTGCCTTTCATTAGTTCGACTAACCCTTTAGAAATGCATAGACCCAAACCTGTACCTTCTTTTCTTTGCATACCGACTTGTTTGAATTTATCAAACAGTAGGACTTGGTCTGATTTACTAATACCTACGCCTTGATCAGCAACTTCTATGTGTAATTTATCTTTATTTAAATAGAAGCGAACATTAATCTGCTTTGTTTGTGGCGTGAATTTAATGGCATTGCCAATAATATTTACAATGACTTGCGTTAATTTTGTTTTGTCAATATTAAAAAAGCGCGAAGTAAGGGCACCATCGATATCGTAATTAAGTTCTACCTCTCCCTGCTGTGCTTTACTTCCCATCATACTCATAATGCTTTGAAATAATTTATCCAGGTTTACTGGTTGCGGTTTTAGTTCCATCTTTCCCGCATCAATTTTTTCTAAGTTGAGCACCGAGTTGACTATTTCTAGTAGCTGATGACTACTAAACTCGATGTTTTGTATATATTCAAATTGCTCTTTTGTTAGAGCCCTTATATCGGCAGACTCTTTTAAAACTTCGCTAAAACCTGTAATGGCATTGAGCGGAGTACGAAGCTCATGGCTTATTGTTGATAAGAACTCGTCTTTTGCACGGTTTGAATCTTTCAATTGTTTTACTTTTAGCCGAAGCTCTAGTTGAGCGATGACTTGCTTAGCCAGTGTTTGAAGTGCTAAACGCTGCTCGTTCGTCAATTTTTGTGGTTCATCACTGATTGCGCAAAGTGTGCCTATTGCTTCGCCATTTGGAGCACATAAAGGAGCGCCAGCATAGAAGCGAATTTTAGGGCCGTCGGTCACTAAAGGATTATCAAAAAAACGCTCGTCATTTCGTGCATCTTCAATTTCGAAAATGTGTTCCTCTAAGATTGCATGTGAGCAAAATGCTATTTCCCGGCTGGTCTCATCTGCATCAAGGCCAACCTTTGACTTAAACCACTGTCGATTACTATCAACCAGACTGACCAATGAAATCGGTGTATTACAAATGACAGATGCCAATTTAGTAATATCGTCAAAACACTGTTCAGTTTCTGTATCAAGCACTTTATACCTTTCTAAGGTTCTTAAGCGCAGATTTTCATTTACGGCAAGTGGGGCACTTTTCATATTTAGTTTCCATGCAATAAAAGTTCTCAATTAACATTAGCATCAAGCTTCAGATGCGGCAAAGCTGTTTCTAATTATGAAAAAATCTTGATGTGAGTTCGAGATAGATATTGATATAATTTTCAGGAGTTTAGATGTTCTAAAAGCGGTATGTGTTATTAGGGAATTATAAAAAGTGTGCGTTTTTAACGCAAAACACTTGCTTTTGTGGAACGTTCCAATATCGTGTGTCTTATTTAGAAACTTAAAGAATGTGATTATGTTTAAAAAAAATAACTTGATAATGCTTTTAGCTGCAGTGTGTTCGCAGGCAGTACTCGCAAAAGATATTGTCCTTTACGATATTACAGATAAGGAGTCATTTACTGTACAGGCACAACATCCTGCGTTTGTAGAAAACGAATCCGTTGAACAATTATTTGATAGTTCAATTCACAGTAAATTTTTGTCTGATAAATCGCAAACTTGGGTGCAAATTGACTTTAAGGGTGCGTTTCAAATTCATCAATATTCTTTAACATCAGCAGGGGATGCTCCAGCTCGAGATCCTAAACATTGGCAGGTAAAAGGCTCTGTTGATGGTAAAAATTGGTTTCTCTTAGACACCCAAACAGAGCAAAGTTTTGATTCAAGAGCACAAACCAAAACTTACACCGTTGCAAATAGCCAGCAAGCGAAACACGTACGCTTTGAGTTAAAACAACAGGGAACAACGAAATGGGGTGATAGTTATTTGCAAGTGGCCGATATAGGCTTGTTTGCTGCCACTGACCTTCCCTTAGCATCATTTGAACTTGATAAGCGCATTGTAAGGCTAAATGAAGAAATCACCATTACAAATACCAGTGATAACGATCCTGATGATGTCGAATGGATAATACCTGGCGCAAAAATTAAGCATGTGGGCAATGACGTAAAAGTACGCTTTACTAAGCCGGGTAGCTATTCGGTTACGTTAAAGACTAAAAACAGCACTGGCACAGACAGTACCACACAAAAAAATGTCATTAAAGCCATGGATATTCATCGTCCATGGGCTGGTCTACAGTTACCTAAAGTAGTGGTCAAGCTTGAAGACACTGAATCTGCTGGCGCGAAAAGGCTGATTAAATTGCTGCCAAATATCGAACAAGCGATTAATGAAGTCACCCGTGACTTAGTGCCTATGCTGTATAAAAATTTCACCGAAGTACCAGAGTTTGAGCAGGTTACATTTAGACTAAAATGGATGGATACACTCGCTTATCGTGCGGGTGATTATTCAAATATGGAAATCGCATTCAGCAGTAAATACATCACCGAACGACTAGCCAATAAACCAGATGAACAGGTCACTTACGAGTTGCTTGGTGTGCTTTGGCATGAGCTGACCCATGGCTATCAGTTATTCCCGCAATCAGCAACGGGCTCACCAGAAGAGACCCATGCCTTTATTGAAGGGGTTGCAGATTTAATTCGTATTAATGCAGGCTTCCACAAGACTCGTAGCCCTGAGCCTTCTGAGACTTGGTTGGGTGGCTACACAAATACCGGGTTCTTCTTATCTTGGTTAAGTAAACGTTATGAAGCGTTTGAGCATCAATTTAATGCTACAGCAACTGAGTTACCAGATTGGACATTTGCCGCCGCTATTGAATATGTGACAGGCGAAAAGGTCGAAAAGCTTTGGCAAGAATATCAAGCTGAACTCATTAAATAATAAATTTCTCCTTTTTTAAAATGGTCATAATTGCTTCCCATTAAGTGAAAATGACCACTTCTTGCATTTGAATATATTCAAATCTCCTTTTCATCATTAACACTTTAATGCTCGTTAAATAACTTGTAATAGATAGTTACAATTAGATGAACTTTTATTTCCTAAATTGTTGACAATGATTAAATGGTACGCAATTATTGGAACGTTCCATGCTGTTGTGAGTTTATTGATATTCACTTCAGTATTTTTTTAACTCAAAAGTGGAACGTTCCATAAAAATAAATCTTAGAGGCTAAGATGAATAACAACAAAATTTTAATGCTATCGCCGTTGGCACTGGCCGTGTCTTTGTCGATATCTGCTTCTGCAACTGCAGCAGAGCAAAATCAGGTCGAAGAAAAAGTTGAACGTATTGAAGTAACGTCTTCACGTATTAAGCGTACTGAACTTGAGGGTGTTACAAATATTCAAACGATTACATCTGCAGATATGGTTAGAAGTGGTTTCACTAATGTTTATGAAGCGTTAAGTAGTGTGACTGCGGCCAACGGCCAGATCTTAGGTGAAGTTGAAACGGGTTCTTACACGCCGGGTGCCAAAGAGCTAAAGTTGCGAGGCTTAGGCCCTGAGTACACGCTGATCCTAGTAAACGGAAAGCGTTTAGCCTACTACCCAATGCCTTACGGTGGTCAAACTAACTTTGTTAACCTTGATATGATCCCAACAGCCATGGTTGAACGCATTGATATTCAAACGGGTGGTGCATCAGCGATTTATGGTTCAGATGCGATGGCGGGTGTTGTTAATATCATCACGAAAAAAGGCATAGATTCTCATTATGTTGATGCCTATTATGGTCAAGATACTTATGGAACGGGCGCTAAAAAAGGCTTAACTTTTGTTGGTGGTTTCCAACAAGACGAGTTCACATTCGACTATGCACTAGAGTATAAACATACTGATCCTTTGCTATCAGGTGACAGACCTTATCATGATAGTGTGTGGGACAACCCAGATCCAAAAGCACACCACGAAACAAACCGTTCAATCACTGTTTGGGCTGACAATACGGAGTTTAAAAACCAGTATTCAGCACAGTACTGTAACTCTGAGCAAAACCCGCATCCACGCGCTGTACAGCATTTTATTGAGCGAAATAGTTATGGTGCAAGCTGTGGTTGGGATGAAACCAGCGATAAGTTACTTCGAAATCAATCAGAAGCATTCAGTGTTTACATCAACTCAGAATATCACTTAAACGATCAGCACAGCTTATTTGCGAATGGCTTCTATATCGATCAAGAGAAAAAAGGCCGTCGTAACACTTTCTTCTGGGGTCATCATGAGTCAATTCATGGCGGTACATTCTGGGATCCAGATATCGAAAACCAAGAAGGTACACTGGGTGCACCGGTTAAATACATGTGGCGAGTGGTTGCTGATGAAGAATATACCGAAGATGGCTTAGGTCGTACGTATAACGATACGTCACTGTCTTTCAATGTGGGTATTAAAGGTGAGATTGGCGATTATTACTATTCAGTAGGTTATAGCCGTGCAAACTATGACTTCAATGACCGCTATTTACATCATACCAACGAGGGCAACCGTTTATTGAAGGGTCAACAATACGGTGAAGTAAATGGCATGCCTGTTTATCGTCCTAACTATGAAATGTGGTTTGCGCCGTTAACACCAGACACAGCAATGCAAATTGCCGATTGGGCAACGTATGACGGTAATTCGTTCAATAACACTTTTACAGCCGATATCACAGGCGACTTATTTGAATTACCTGCTGGGGCCGTTTCTTTTGCCGCTTATGTTGAAGCGATGAATGAAGGCACACGTGCAACGCCAGATGCGCGTATTCTAAATAAAGAGTTTGTGGGTTTAACTGGTGTTATTACCGAAGGTGAACGTGACCGTTATGCTGCTGCAATGGAGTTTTTAATTCCAATTACAGAGCAATTTGATGTAGAAACGGCTGTTCGTTACGACCATTATGACGACATTACTGATGTAGGCGGTGCGCCAACTTATCAGCTTGGTTTTACCTACACCCCAGTTGAATCTTTAGTACTTCGTTCTGCTTATAGCACGACATTCCGCGGCCCGAGTATGTCTTCGGTTTATCAAGGCTTCTCAGGAAACTTTGGCTCTGGCAACGACCGTATTACCGCCGATGCGTGTGCAGTACTTGCTGCCCAAGGCGAGGTGTCAGGCTATGTAACTGATGCGCTAACAGCGACCTGTGAAAACGTCGATTTATCGAACCCACAATTGGCTTCATTACAAGCGAGCTTCGAAACGGTATCTGCGGGTGATCCGACTTTGAAAGAAGAAACTGGCCACTCGTTTACAGCAGGTTTTGTGTATGAATATTCAGAGAATCTTTCGTTTAACGTTGATTTTTATGACATCGTTATTAAAGACAAAATCAAAGTACTGAGCGCAGGCAGCATTCTTCATACTATGTGGGAGTGTAACGAAGGCATTCAAGATCCAAACTCTCAACTTTGTAAAAACACTGCGGCCCGTATTCAACGCTATGATGAAAATGGTAAAGGTACAGATCGCTTAGGCAACCCAATCTCGGGTGATGCCTATACGCCACACTCAGTGCGTCAAGGTTATATCAATGCCTCAGAAACTCAAGACGGCGGTATTGATATAGGCGTGCGTGGTTTATTTGATACTGGCTTTGGAACGTTCCGTTATAAATTTGAATACAACAAAGTATTAAAGAAGAAAGAACGTATTGAAGCGGGTGATCCACTTAAAGATATATTAGACGATCAGAACAATTACGACTTCAACGATACCGCAAGCTTTAGTTTAACTTGGCAAAAAGAAGATACTTCGATCTCACTATTGAGCCTTTATAAAGGCGAAATGTGGAACTTAGCGCCATATGGCGAGCGTCAAAAGCTACCGGCTTGGTACCGTCACAACCTAACTTTTGGCCAATTCATTGGTGACAACACCCGCTTGATTTTCTCTGTGAAGAATCTACTCAATGCAATGCCACCGCAAGACGAAACCATGGGTAGCTATCCGTTCTATTTGGGCGGTAACTACGACAGCATTGGTCGTGAGTTTGTATTGCGCATGACTTACGAGTTCTAACAAGAATAATAAGGAACGAACATGAATAAATTTACTTTATCAGCACTGGCATTGTCGGTTTCGGCGATTCTGGTTGGTTGTAATGATGGCTCAGGTTTTACCTCGACACAAACCGAAGCAGAGCAGAGCACGCAAGTGACGGAAGCTGCGGGGTCAAGTGCACTTCGCAATATGTCACAAGATAAAGGTGCAGAAATCGAAGCTGTATTGGCCGAAGGGGTAACGTCTCCTGATGGTGAGCAGGTCGGCAATTTAATTGACGGTAATCACAGCAGCAAATTCTTGGCCTTTGATAAAAAAGCCACTGTGATCTTTAAAGCGGCGAAAGCGACTGCTTTGCAAAAATACCACTTTGTTTCGGCAAACGATGAGCCTAAACGTGACCCTAAGAACTGGGTTGTATATGGCTCAAACGACAAGCAGGAATGGGTTGAAATCGATTCTCGTGCTAATGAAGCGTTTACTGGTCGTGCTGAGTTAAAAGCGTACGAACTTGAAGGTGAGCAAGCAGCTTATCAGTACTTTAAATTCGACTTGGAGCACGGTGGCACAGACAGCTATGGTGCTGATATTACTCAGCTTGCAGAGCTTGAATTAATCGTGATTGCAGAAGCGCCTATCGTGTCGTTTGGCGCGTCTAACTTAACGCCTGAAGTGGGCGAGCTTGTGGTATTTGAAGATACCTCACTAGTTAACCCAACAAGTTGGCAATGGACGTTTGAAGGCGGCACGCCTGCAACCAGCACTGAGCGTAAACCGCTTGTTCGTTTTAACGAACTGGGCGCGAAAACTGTGACTTTAGTTGCTAAGAACGACAAGGGTGAATCTGAGCTAGTTAAAACTGACTTCATTCGCGTTTGGGATCCAGCCAGCCCTTGGGCAGGTTTCCCTCAGCCTACAGTGACATTCACTAAGAATAAACCTGCGCATCCAGGTCAAGCGGTACTTGAGCGAGTTATGCCTGACTTAGAAGCAGAAATTCACCGAATTTCTGAGTTGATCGCTAAGCGTTTATTCAACAATGTCACCGAAATTAACGTATTTGAATCTGTTGAATTTATAACTGATGAGTATGACTTCCCAGCGGCGAAAGGTGGTACAGATAAAAACATGCAATTGATGTTTGATCTTAACCATATTGCTAATCAAGAAGGCAAAGGCGACCAAGCTATTCGTGACGAGATAATCGGTGTACTTTGGCATGAGCTGACCCATGGTTACCAAAATGTGCCAAATACAGGTGATTACATTGAAGGCACTGACCATCATACTTATCTTGAAGCGATGGCGAATTTTATTCGAATCGAAGCGGGTTTCTATGAGCATGCGCGAGCAAATATTGATTGGTTAGATGACATCAATAAAGATGCGTATAACCAGACCTCATTCTTCTTGGAGTGGGTAGTAAACACGAACCGAAATATCGACTTTATGAATGAGCTAAATGCAGCTGCAAAGGCATTACCTGAATGGTCGTTTGATGCCGCATTTAAGCATATTTTTGGCGATAATAGAGGCCTCGAAGTGATTGTTGGCGAATACCAAACTTACCTCAAATCACTTGGTAAAGTCCCACCTTATCCGACACCAGTTGTAGGCTTTAATAATGCATTACAGTTTGATGGTGTAACGGTGACGACCAATGCAAGCCATATTGGTATTTGGGGTGAGGGTCCAGAAGCCCTAGCTGATAACGATATTCGTAAGAAGTTTAATGCGGTTGTCGAAGCACCTTGGTGGGTACCAGAGTATCTTCCTGATATTTTACCGATAAATGAAGTTGAAGCAGTGAATGCTGATTTTGTGTTACCACAATCGGTTAATGTAGCGAAATACTCGATTGCCACTGCTGGTGACAACGAAATTCGCTTCCCAACGAGCTGGCAAGTATTTGGTTCAAACGATGGCGATACATGGACACTAATTGATGAGAAAACGTTTACAGGTATACCTGAGTTATTAACTACTTACACCTACGAGATTGAAAAGCCAGTTGATGTTCAACACGTTCGTTTCTCATTTAAGAATGAGCGACAAGGTGAGGGGGTAGGCGGTGACAATGGCAGATTAGTACAAATCGGTGAAATCGCGATTTGGACACAAGATTAATATTTTCCCTAGATTATTAATGTGAGAGTCAAAGCCGGTTTTATACCGGCTTTTTTCATTTTTCATATCAAATATTAAAAGCAAAGTTAGACAACACTTATATCGTGGTTTTATATATGATGAACTTGCGGCTGCACTGAGTTATTTATTTAGCGATTTTAATCAAATAATTACTAACTAAATTATAGAGATAACTATGTATATAGATGATGTGCTTCCCAGCGATTATGGTGAACTGCTGAGCGTTTGGGAAAACTCAGTCCGAGCAACTCACAACTTTATAAGTGAAGAAGATATCGCGTTTTTTAAGCCAATCATCATTGAGCAAGCGTTTCCGAATGTTATTTTACATTGTATGAAAAATACAGCGGGCGCAATTGTCGGTTTTATTGGTGTTCATTCAGAGAAAATAGAAATGTTATTTATTTTGAATGAATATAGAGGGCAAGGTATTGGCAAATCATTATTAAAGAACGCATTGAATTTTCATTCCATCAATAAGGTCGATGTGAACGAACAGAACCCTCAAGCATTAGGTTTTTACGAAGCGATGGGGTTTAAAGTTGTTTCTCGTTCGCCTTTAGATGATATGGGGAAACCATTTCCTATCCTCCATATGTCTTTCTGATGGGAAATAAAGTTTATTAAAACAATTTAAAGTAAAGTGAGCTCGATGAAAGTTAGCAAATCAAGACAGAATTAACGCCCAAAGCCAATAACTTTGGGCGTTTTCAGTATAAATAATGATTGCATAAAGCTGTGTGACTTGTATTTCAAAATACCTCCTCCTTTTCAGATGTTTTTAATATAAATTTCTCAAATCCCTTTTCAAAATTTTATTTCTTTTCAATGACTTTATTTGATGTTAGGTTAATTTTTTAAAAAATAGGAACATGGAATGAAGTTAAATCAATTACTTGTCATATTGGCAACAGCAATGCTTTTTGGCTGTGGGGGGTCTGGTGAAAAATCACAACCACAAACACAAAGTTCAGATTTACCCCAAGATATATCAACTCCACCACCAAATGAGGGCGAACCAGAGAGAACGGATGATGAATTCACCGTTCAAATGGTCACACAAAGCTTATGTGGAGAAAGTATGAGTGAAGGAGTAGTGATATTTCACCGTCAAGATGGTCGCGTTTTACTTGAATTGGAAACTGACTCTGAAGGTGTATTGTCGACAAAATGGCCAAAAGACACAAAACATTTGAGCTTTATAAAAATTAGCGAAAATGAAGGAGAAATGCTCAGGGAAATAATTACTTGGGCAGATATATCAGAGCACGACCTGTTCGAAAAAGTCTCATTTATATCATCAGAATGTGGCTGTCAGCAAATTGACTTTGACTTAACTTCATTAGCGTCAAGTAATCCAGGCTATTACATCAGTGGATTGACTAATCAACGTGAAATAGTTACTAGAACAACAATCAGTAGTTTATGTAATTCCTCAGACTCAACATTGCTTTTCATCGACAATGGGTCTGAACAAGATGTTAGGGCGGGTTTATTTACCACTGATGATGGTTCGATAGTCATACCTAATGACAGTGATTTTAAGTTGGCTGGGGATCGGATTAATCTTCCAAATTCACTTTACGAGCAATCTTTGACTATTTTTCACATCAATCAAAATGGTCAGGTGATGTCTCAATCTTCTAAACCAATGTATATCTTCAGTCATGATACGTTAAAATACTACTTAAATAGCGAATCTAATACTGTGGCTTCAAGCGAATTCAATTGGGCAACACACTCGAACACAACACAAATTATTGAAATGAGTGGCGACATTGAACCTTATCAACCTATAGATTTAACCACTGCATTAGAGGCTGCGGTCACGCAATTTTCCGAGGAGGCGACAGCAACAGTGTCCCCTTCTTTTGAATTTGCCAGTGTAGACCCTCGGATTGATCAAATTCAATTTTATGTGTCGTGGCGAGACCCTTCAAATGGTAAAGTACAATGGCGATTCAATGGCAAGCCGTCAGGAAGTTTCCCTGATTTCTGGCTAGGTAGTCAAGTTCAGCAAGGAGTTTCAGGGGCGACTCCTGTTTCTAACTATTTACAATTGAATGCGACCAACTTTTCTGGTGAGTATGAAGCGTATGTAAGATATTTACATCAAGCAAATCGAAATATATATACTGATTTTAATACTGATTTTCTGTCAAACAGCACATATTTTCGAGTGGACGGAATCTTAGATAGATAAGAGTAATAATCAGAACATAGAAAATCATATGTTGAAGTATCGGCATATGATTTTTTACCAGTAAACAACCTTTAGTTATTATTGGGTCATTCTTTTCAATTTTGTTCAGACAATGTTTTCAGACATTTCCCAGTAATTATTTTAAAAAATCTTCTATCACCCGTAATACATGGCGTTAGTTTTATGATTTATACATAATTCTAATATAAATAGCATAAATAAAAAGTGAATGAGATTTTCTAGGAAGTCAACAGATTCATTATTGTTCCTAAAAGCAAAGCGAAACTTTAATACTTTTAAAAACGCCCAAGATTAATCCTTGGGCGTATGAAAATAATGAAGACTAGTACTGAAGCTGGCCGCCAGATTGAATAAACTGTACGTAGTCATTCCAAGCTTGGTCTACGCCAACCCCAAGTAAGTCGGTAAATACACGATCAAACGACCAAGTGTAATTTGGATAATCAGCTGCTGATTGATTGAACTTACGTATGAATAGTGGATCTTTTTCTTGTTTTATATAGTGTAAGAAAAAGCCCGTTGTTGTGTATCCGCCCAACCATCTTCTCGAATTGCCAATGTCTGGCTGACGCGTTTTGTGGTAGCCAGCACCAATACGTACTGCATCAGCAAGTCCTTCGGTATATGCCCAAAAAGGACCAGCATCACCATAGCCATCCCGAGTTATTGGTGAGTTATTATAACCATGTGTTATTTCATGATACAGAATGCCATCAATTTCATCTCTTATTGAATTATCGTTATTGCCGCTTTCTCTATAAAGCCTTTCTAGGTGACGAGTACTCACAGCAATAGTCATTTCACCAGAGCCATCTCTACCAGTTTTATAGGCAACAAAGTCATTACCCCATGGATCCAATGCTCGAAGCTCGAAGCGCAAATTTCTAAAACGAGAAGACTCTCTAGGATCTGTGTAAAGTACTTGGGCAACATCAATACAGCGTTGTGCCATGTGGTTTGCTGGATTGCCAAGTATACGATTTGCTAGCCTTGAGCCCTCTGTCTCTGGGTTCATATCAACAAAGTCAACAACAGGTTTTTGCCATAGTCCATCATCACCGCCACCAGAATCTTTTTCTTCAATGATATTGATTTGATAGTTTGTCTGTGACCAGCCATATACAGAGACGTAAAGACTATTGCCTTGTGCTTCACAACTTTCAGTTGCAGTGGGTGAAGTACTGGCACAGGTGTAGTTTACCTTGTCTGGTTGACTACCGAGACCAATATATAGGTCTGCATCACCAGAGCCTGAAGTCGTCGCTTTTACTTTACCTGTTACGTTAAATGGACCGTAATGTTGCCAGCTTCCTTGGTTTAAGCTGTGGCTGTCTTGCAGTGGCAAGTTATCAACTGGCGGAGGGGTTACTGAACCACCAAATAGCTCTATTTCGGCCAATTGTAGAATATTCGCACCATTGTTTGCTGTTACATTTAAACGAATAAAAGTGTAAGCGTCTTGGTTATTAAACGAATATTGTTTTTTCTCGTAACGCGATGCAAAGCGCTGATTAGTTTGGGTGTCTAAATCTGTCCAATTTAAACCATCGTTAGAGCCTTGAAGTTGCCAATCTTGCGGATCGCGCTGTTGTGCATCGTTTGCCGAGGTAATGCTATAGCCGGTGACAACTTGCTGCGTTGAGAGCTGATAACTTATCCACCCAGTAGGCTCAAAAGTGAGCCATTTGGAATATCGATTATCATCAAACGCCTTATCCGCAGTTTCGCCATATTGGCTGTTTTCTGCTGATGCACTGATGGCATTTGGATCTAATTGAGTAAGGTCATTACTCGTGGTTGAACTTGCATACACTTGGCTTGTTAAACCTGCCAACAATAGCGATAGGGCAAGTGGTGTTTTTCTTATCAATTTGATGTTGTTCATAATAGCTTCCTTTAATTGTAACGTTCCAAGTTTTAATCTGATCTAAGTTAGGCAGATTTGGTTAATATAATTTTGGAACGTTCTAATATTTTGCTCAGGTATGAAAATTGTCAAATTTTATTTTACACAACATTTACATTTTGATGGCTTTTTTATGAATAGTTATATATTTTTTAGTGGTTTACCTATGTTAATAATTTGTGATTATAAGTTATGTTGTTGCAATAAATGAAACTTGATTGGGTTATATCGAAAAGTAATAAATAAGAGGGGGAAAGCAGTGCCGGTTAGCACTGCAATTAAACTAGGAACTACGTTCGATTAGCTCAACAGGGACTTGAGTCAATCCTTCTTGCGTGTCGTTTTTCAATATATGACACACGGCTTTAGCGATATCGTTGGCATCAATTTTTACTGTGCTCAGAGGTACACTCATTAATTTTGAGTCGTCCAAATCATCGAATCCGATCACGCCGATATCAGCACCTGGCTTTAAGTTTTGCTCGGCTAAATATTCAATCACGCCATAAGCCACAATGTCGTTAAAGCAGACCACAGATTCAACTTGCGGCACTTGCGCCAAGCATTCTGACATTGCAAGTCGACCACCGTGACGGTTTGTGGTGCTATTAAACACCCAAGTTTGTATGTCATTTTGCTCTTTGGCGGCTTTGTTGAAACCAGCTAAACGTTGATGGTAATCCGATATTGCTGCATCACCACCAATAAATGCAATGCTCTTATGACCGCGTGCTATTAATGCTTTCGTCGCGTTATAAGCACCCATTTCGTTGTTTGGTAATACACAAGGCACTTGGCTGCCATCTACTTGACGCATGATGCTGACCACTTGCGTATGCGGCCTTTGTAGTTGATTAAGCCAGCTTGCTTGGGTGTTTGGCGTTGGACAGATAATAAAAGCTTTCACACGGTATTCTTGTAGTTTGGCCACAATTTGCGTTTGTGTTAGGGCATTTTCGCTGGTGTTGACGAGCGTTGCCATTAGGCCCAATTCACGAATGTGTTTTTCAAGCGCAACCGCTAAATTTGCAGAATAAGGGTTGGTTAAGTCGTTGATCACAATAGCGACTAAATCTGAAGACTTACTGCGCATCGCCGCGGCTTCACGATTATAAACGTATCCTGTTTCTTCGATGGCTTTGAGTACTTTTTCTTTTGCGCGGTCGCTGGCTTTATCGCTGCCGCGTAAAACGAGTGACACCGTAGACTTTGAAACACCCGCTACACGGGCTACGTCATGTACAGTGACAGACTGCTTGTTAGTATTATTTGTTTTCAAATTTTGGCTATCTATAAAATGTGGTTGTCTCGATAACAGCGCCAACCAGTGGTTATACCAATGCTCAATAATACGTAATCCTTTTGAAGGAATAAAGCTGCCGCTAACTGCGTTAAAAATTTCTCATTTAGAACAACTAAATAGCAAAATTTTCGCCTTGTTATCGAAAGCTTTATTTGCCTAAAAATTGAACATCTAATTAAGAGTATTGATATTAATTTTGTCGCAATGGGTTGTATTCTAGCAAATCGATCAGTATATTCAAATTGTTCTTGGAACGTTCCATTTTACCTTTAATAGGAAAGTAAAGGATAATCGGTACATTCCAATATATTTTTAGGTTATTTGGCAAAGAGGCAAACAATGAAAACGATAAGCCACGGGTGGCAAAGTGCTAAACGCATGACTTATTCACTCGTCACAGGCGGTGTGATGATGCTAGGTGCGACACAAGTTGTAGCAAACACGCAATATGTAGACCCATTTATTGGTACTGGCGGTGACGGCCATACTTTTCCTGGTGCAGTTGTACCTTTTGGTATGGTGCAGTTGAGCCCAGATACCGATTCAGTATTTAGAGGCATAGACCCACAGCCTGAAATTTACAAGCGTTGTGCGGGCTATCATTATGACGACACCACCATTGTTGGTTTCTCGCATACGCACTTTAGCGGCACGGGTCACTCAGATCTTGGCGATTTACTAATGATGCCAATCACGGGCGAAGTGAAGTTAGAGCCGGGTAAAGCTAACAACCCAGATGCGGGTTATCGTTCTCGCTTTAGTCATGACAATGAAACGGCAAAGCCGGGTTATTACCAAGTTTGGTTACAAGACTATAAGGTGAATGCCGAACTCACTGCGACTACCCGTGTGGGCATGCACAAATATACTTTTAAAGAGCATGATAAAGGCAGCGTGTTAATGGATTTAACGCACAGCATTTATAACTTCAAGAACAAAGTAATTTGGAGTGATGTGCGTGTCATCGACGACCGTACTATTTTAGCTTATCGTGCGACTAATGGCTGGGCGAATAATCGTCAAATGTACTTTGCCATTGAGTTTTCAAAACCGTTTAGCGATATCGAGCTGATTAACCTAGACAACACACGCTACCGTTGTAATGGCTGCTTAACCGAAGGTAATGGCAAAAAGCCATCGACGATTGTTAACTATAAAATCCCAGAAGCGGCAGGTAAAGCCATTAAAGTAGTGGCTGACTTTGAAGGCCTGAAAGGCGAGCCACTGATGGTGAAAGTAGGTATTTCAGCGGTTAGCAAATCAAATGCACTTGAAAACTTAAAAACAGAAATTCCGCATTGGAACTTCGATAAAGTGGTTAAGCAAGCAGATGAAACATGGCACAAATCACTTGATAAGTTTGAAGTAGAAGGCTCGCTATCTGAAAAGCGTCAGTTCTTCACCTCGGTTTATCATGCACTGCAAGCACCGAGTGTCTATCAAGACGTAAACGGTCAATATCGTGGTGTTGACGGTGAAATTCACCAAGCGAAAGATCACACGCACTACACGCTATTCTCGCTATGGGATACGTATCGTGCACTGCATCCATTATTGACTTACATTGAGCCTGATAAAGTATCAGATATGATTTCTTCAATGCTTGATCATTATCAGCAGAGCCATGACAAAATGTTACCTATCTGGTCGTTCCAAGCCCATGAAACGTGGACGATGATCGGTTATCACGCGGTATCCGTCATTGCTGATGCGTATCTAAAAGGCATTCGTGATTTCGACGTTGAGCTGGCAAAAAAAGCCATGATCGATACTGCAAACCACCCGCATTACGATGCCATTCCTGAATACAAACAATATGGTTATGTACCGTTAGACGTGCTACCTGAGTCAACCTCTATCACTTTAGAATATGCATATGATGACTATACGATTGGTCAATTCTTCACGGCGCTTGGTGATAAGAAAACAGCGGCTGAATACTACGAGCGTGCGACATACTACAAAAACGTGTTCGACCCAGAAGTACGCTTTATGCGTGGTCGCATGAAAGATGGTTCATGGAATCCAGACTTTGATCCGCAAGAAGCAAAATACATGGGTGCATTCACCGAAGGTAACAGCTACCAGTACAGCTTCTATGTACCACAAGATGTGCACGGTTTAATTAAGCTAAAAGGTGGCGACAAGAAGTTTGTTGAGCGACTAGATGAGCTATTCGAAACTGAGCTTTCGTACGAAAAAATCAAAGAGCATGAAGACATTGCAGGTCTAATTGGCCAATACGCTCACGGTAATGAGCCAAGCCATCATATTGCCTACCTTTATAACTATGCGGGCGAGCCTTGGCGTACTCAGGCACGTATTCGTCAAATCATGGATACACTGTCTTCAGATAATCCTGATGGTCTTGCTGGTAACGACGATGTAGGCCAAATGTCGGCGTGGTATATCTTCTCGGCAATGGGCTTCTACCCAGTATCACCGGGTGATTTAACTTATGCACTAGGTGCACCACAATTACCGAAAATTTCTTTAGCATTGGCAAACAATAAGCGATTCACTGTGGTTGCAAAAGGTCTTTCTAAGAAGAATAAATTTGTAAAAGAAGTACGCTTAAACGGCAAAAAACTTGAGCGCAGCTATATCACTCATGATGACATCATGGGCGGTGGCAAGCTTGAATTCACTATGTCGGCTAAGCCTAACAAGTCATTTGGTCAATCACTGTCGGCACGTCCGCCGTCGATGAGTAACCCAGTGAACAACAACTTCTTAAAATAAGAGACAGAAGCATGAAAAAGACATTTTCTCGTTCATTGCTTCTTGTTACGCCTGCGGTTTCACTGAGCCTTGCGCTCAGCGGCTGCGGCGATAACCGCAATGAAGATGCACAAGCAAAGCCTGCTGAGCAAGCAAACAGCAAAACCGTTGCATATGTGCAAGATCCAGCCAGTTTTGTAAATCCATTTATTGGTACCAAAGGGCCATTTAACCATCGTCAAGCGGCTAACGTTGTGCCAGGTGCGGTCCAGCCATTTGGTATGTTCAACTTTGGTCCTGAGCATGCTTACACCGAAGCATTAATGAAAGAAAGTGAAGGGATCAGCAAGCGCATTAATGAAGACAATGTGCGTATTCCAGTCTCACCGGGCGGCTACAACTGGCAAGCGACACGTTTAAAGGGCTTTTCTTTTACCCGTTTGTCAGGCACTGGGTGTTTAGGTGCGTCAGGCGATGTGCCAGTTTTACCATTTAACCAAGCCATTAAACATTCTCCTGCGACCGATAAAATTAACGCCTATTATGGCGCGAACTTTAGCCACGATGATGAGACTGCCATTCCTGGTTATTACCAAGTTGGTCTAGATTCTGGCATTGATGTACGTTTATCAGCAACCGATCGTACTGGTATTGCCGAATTTACCTTTGACTCGCCAGAGCAAGCCAAGCTGATTTTTAGAACGGCTTATTCTCAGCTGGGCAGTGGTGATGCGTTTACCCAAGTGGATTTAGAAAAAGGTGAGGTGAGCGGTTATGTCACCAGCGGTAACTTTTGCGGTTACTTAGGTGAATATAACCGTCGCGATTATTACACGCTACACTTTGTGGCGAAAATTGATGCGCCGATCACAGGCAGCGGTGCGTATGTTGATAACAAGGTAGCAGCCAATGCGACTTCTAGCCAAGGCGGTATGGGCTATGGTGAAACCGGTGTGCCAGAGTGGGGTAAAGGCTCAGGTTTATGGGTTGATTTAGACGTGAAAGCAAAACAACCTGTCACAATGCGTGTGGGTATTTCTTACGTAAGCCTAGACAATGCCCGTGAGAACCTTGCCAAAGAACAAGCTAAGCAAAGCTTTGCGCAAATAAAAGACAAAGCCTATGCGGGTTGGAATGATGCGCTAAGTCGCGTGAAAGTGAAGTCTGACGATAAAGACTTACTGACGACTTTCTATACGGCCTTATTCCACAGTCAATTCCATCCAAATATTTTCAGTGATGTGAACGGCGAGTACCGAGGATTTGATCAACAAGTTCAGACGATCACTGACAAGCAAACGGCGCAGTATGCGAACTTCTCAGGCTGGGATGTGTATCGTTCACAACTGCAGTTAGTGAGCTTAACGCACCCGCAAGTTGCCAGTGATATCGCTCAGTCGCTATTCAATCAAGCCAATCAATTTAATGGTATTTGGGATAGGTGGACGCACAACAATGGCCCAACAGGGGTAATGAGTGGCGACCCATCTGCGATTGCCATTGCTAACTTTGTGGCATTTGGCGCGGATAAGTTTGATATCGAAGGCGCGTACGAGTCTTTATACAAAGCCTCAACAGTGCCAACAGAGTACGATTTATCAGACGTAGGCTGTCCGGTGTTCTGTCGTGGCCAAAAACCGTCTTTAGATGAGTGGCTAACGCTGAATTACTTATCTGATCAATCTAATTCGTGGGAAGGGGCGAGCGAAACTTTAGAGCAGGTCTCTGCCGATTTTGCCATGTCACAATTTGCAGCGCGCTTAGGTAAAGACGCGCACAGCACTGAAATGCTCAAGCGTTCAGGTTATTGGAAAAACCTTTATAACCCTAAAGCGACCGCAGAGCTTGGCTATATTCAGGGCCGTAATAAAGATGGTAGCTGGAAAGAAGAGTTTGACCCATTCAGTGGTCACTTATTTGTCGAAGGTAGCCCAGGGCAGTATTTATGGATGTTACCGTTTGATGGCCAAGGGCTAAGCCAGCTTCTTGGTGGTGATGAGGTGATGTCTGATCGTTTAGATTCACATTTACGCAAACCTGATGGTACTTGGGTGTTATACCGTGACTCAGCACAATATGCAGACGTATCAAATCAGCCGTCAATTGCCACGCCTTGGATGTATTTATACACAGGCGATGCGTATAAAACACAGCAAACGGTGCGTGAGACAATGAAGCAACTATGGCATAACTCAGTGTCTGGTATTCCAGGCCAAGACGATTTAGGCCAGATGTCATCTTGGTATGTGTTCTCGGCATTAGGCATGTATCCGTTCTACCCTGGTCGTGCAGACATGGTGTTATCAAGCCCGGCATTTGAACAGGCACAAATTGGTAATTTAACCATTCAAGCACCTGCTGCAAGCGCCGAACACATTTACATTAAAGGCTTAAAAATCAATGGTAAAAATACGCTGAATAGCTGGATTGACGAATCATACATTCGTACCCCGCAGCGTCTAGAATTTACCTTAGATACTAAGCCAAACCCTGCGTTCGGTGGTGCACTTGAGCATCGTCCACCATCTTATTCAGTCGCAGCTCCTCTAGTTGCAACTTCTGAGGCGAAGTAATCATGGCGAAGCAAATTAATCAAAAAATGGCGTTTTATGCCATGACCAGCTTGTTCTTTATTTGGGGTTTTATTACCGCGTTAAACGACATTCTGATCCCATTCTTGAAAGCAGAATTTTCACTGAGCTATACTCAAGCTATGTTGGTGCAGTTCTGTTTCTTTGGCGCTTATTTTCTAGTGTCGCCATTGGCCGGTCGTGTGGTAGCTAAATTTGGTTATCGCAATGGTGTGTTTATTGGCTTATCGACATTAGCTTTGGGCTGCTTGCTTTTTATACCTGCAGCAAGCGTGAAAGAGTACGCGTTATTTTTAGGTGCACTATTTGTACTTGCAGGCGGTATCACCGTGCTGCAAGTCTCTGCAAACCCTTATGTTAATTGCTTAGGCGAGCCACAGCATGCAGCCAGTCGCTTGAATTTGGCACAGGCGATTAACTCATTAGGTCATACCGCAGGGCCACTGTTTGGTACCTTCTTTATTCTTTCGGCAACCAGCAGCAGTGCCGGTGCAGAGCAAGTGCAACTGCCTTACTTATTAATTGCACTGGCAGCCATTACGGTGGCTTGCTCGTTCAAGTTTATCGAACTGCCTAAGCTGGATTTTGAACAGCAAAAAGACGTTGAAGTGAACGGCTCAATTTGGCAGCAAAAGCACCTTGTCATGGGCGCACTGGGTATCTTCTTATACGTGGGTGCTGAAGTGTCTATCGGTGGCTTCTTAGTGAACTACTTCGAGCGTCCAGAAATTGGTGGTCTGACTGCAAAACAAGCGGGCAACATGGTGGCTTACTATTGGGGCGGCGCGATGATAGGTCGTTTTATCGGTTCAATCTTAATGCGTAAATATGCGCCTAGCTTGGTATTGGCATTGAATGCAGTGATGGCGGTGGTGCTATTGATGGTCACTGTGTTTAGTACCGGTAAGATCGCAATGTGGAGCGTATTAGCGGTTGGTTTCTTTAACTCAATCATGTTCCCAACGATTTTCAGTTTAGCGATTCGTGGTCTAGGTCAACTAACAGCAAAGGGCTCGGGCTTATTATGCCAAGCCATCGTTGGCGGTGCGGTTTTCCCACTGCTTCAAGCGGTTGTCGCTGATAAGTTCTCTGTACAAGTGAGCTTTTTAGTGCCGGTGTTCGCTTATGTCTACATCCTATTTTTTGCTATGAGCCAATATAAGGGTCGAGCGCAAGAGGTAAGTGCAGCATGAGTGGGGTGTTATGTTATGGAGAAGCGCTGATCGATTTTTTGCAGTTTCAAAGTCAAGAACAAGATGGCTTAACCATTAATGATTATCGACAATTTCCCGGTGGTGCGCCTGCCAATGCTGCGGTGGCCCTGGCCAAACTAGGTGGGCGGGCGCAATTTGCCGGGCAAGTGGGGAGCGATCAGTTTGGTGAGTTTTTAATTCACAGCCTTGCGCATTACGGTGTTGATACTCAGTTTACATTAAAGCATGAGACTGCCCCCACACCTCTGGCCTTTGTACATTTAGATGCAAGTGGTGACAGAAGCTTTACTTTTATGCGAAAAGACAGCGCTGACCTTTTGCTCACACCTGAGCAAGTAAACGAGGCATGGTTTGCAAACAACAGCCTTGTGCATTTTTGCAGTAATACGCTGACTGAATCTGGCGCTGCTAAAACCACGAAAACTGTGCTTGAACAAGCAAAAGCGTTGAACTTACAGGTATGTTTTGATGTGAATTTACGCGCCAACCTTTGGAAAGATCAACACATCGATATTTCGTTGGTGAACCAAGTGGTGAAACAAGCCGATATCGTCAAGTTTGCCAAAGAAGAGTTTGAGCTGTTATCTCAAGGTAACCCTGAGCAGTATTTATCTGATTGTTTAGCAGCAAATTGTCAGCTTATTTTGATCACTAATGGCGGTGATGAGATTGAGTATGTGAGCAAACAATTCCGTGGTCACGTGAGCCCAGCGAAAACGCAGGTGGTTGATACCACTGCAGGTGGCGATGGCTTTATTGGCGCGATTCTATACTTGCTTAGCGAAACCATCCAACTTGAAATCTTATTACATAGCGAAACACACATTCAAAGTGCTGTGGCTTTTGCTAGTTGCGCAGGCGCCATTGCTGTGTCAACACAAGGCGCTTTCCCTGCATTGCCAAGCTTCACACAAGTCAGCGACTTATTTAACGAACAATTTAGTGGCACATACGATGCTGCCTTTTTAGAGTAAAACACACGTGAATTTTTATAACTCAGAATTTTTAACAACACACAGTCAATCGATCGTCGACTTTTATAAAGACCGTTGTGTCGACAACGACCTTGGTGGCTATTTCCAAAACTACTTAGACGATGGTACAACATTTAATAATGGCTTTCGCCAGCTTGTCAGTAGCACACGTATGGTTGTGAACTTTTGTCGTGCGGCAAAGCTGTTAAACAACGACGATTACTTAGCCATTGCAAAGCATGGTTTGGACTATGTGGAGCAACAACATTGGCGTGAAGCGTCAAAAGCTTATGCGTGGACTTTGCAAGACAACCAACCGCAAGACATGACACAACAAGCCTACGGCTATGCGTTTGTATTGCTGTGTTACGCCCACTGTTATAAAGCCGGTGTGATTGACTCCGATGCCAAAATAAGTGAAACATTCGAGTTACTCGAATCGCGCTTTTGGCAAGCTGAAGAGGGGATTTACGCCGATACCATTTATGATGATGGCAGATTGTGTGACTACCGTGGTCAAAACGCAAATATGCATATTTGCGAAGCGCTAATCGCAGCATATGGCGCGACTCAATCACCTGTATACCTTGAAAAAGCCCTGAATTTAGCCAATCGTTTTTGTTTTGAGCTATCTGCGCAAAGCTTAGGTTTAGTCTACGAGCACTTTACGCCAGAGTTATTGCCAGATCTTGAATACAACAAAGGCGACCCGAAAAACCTTTATCGTCCTTGGGGTTTCCAGCCTGGTCACCAAACGGAGTGGGCTAAGTTACTGATGCAACTTAATGCCTTTGAAGCGCGCCCTGAGTTTGTTGAAAAAGCACAGTACCTATTTGATGTGGCCTATAGCAAGGCATGGGATAAGTTTCATGGTGGTTTGGTATATGGCTTTGATACTGAATATCAAACTTGTGACAGCGACAAATACTTTTGGGTACAAGCCGAAAGCTTTGCAGCTGCGGCTATGTTGTTTGATGAGACTAAACAACCACAGTATCTAGAGCAGTACACCGAGCTTTGGGACTATTGTTGGCAGCACTTTGTAGATCATGAGTTCGGTGCTTGGTTTAGAGTACTGACTGGTGCAAATCAAAAATATAGCAACCAGAAGAGTGAAGCGGGTGCTAAATGTGATTACCACACGCTGGGTGCTTGTTTTGATGTGCTGGAGTTTTCTTTTATACCAATCCGCTTAAGTAAGTGATCTATTTTGAGGCAAGAAAACCTCGTTGATAGCACCGCTCACGCGTCCTGCTATCGCTGAGGTACCTACATCCGTGTAGTCAAGGCAAATATTTCGTTATTTAGTTTTTCTAAATGACAAATCTTTAACGCCGCTATCATCAGGTTTAATCCCTCAAAATGATTAAGTGTTATTGCCGATTGGTATTAATTAATAAAGTAAAACTTTTTATCTAAATTCTCCTTGAAATAGAGTTTTGTGCTTTTTTACTATGTTTTACATTCGTGACTTGCACACTAAAACACCATCAGATAACGTGTATATAAAAGTAAGCGGGGGAACTATTTTGAAATTTTCAGAATTAAGAGTGTCAGATAAAGCACTTATGGGGATAGTACTCAGTTTGACAGGCTTACTCTTGATAGGACATTTTAGTATCGAAGAGCCCGTGTTGCCCGATTATCTCGTGCTTTGTATGGCGATTTTGCTCGCAGGTCAATGTTATCGTTTTCATCCTAAGTATAAACAAGATAACGCCTTAACCAATCAGATCCGTCGTGACGGCGATGTGCTTAAAATAAAGAATAAATCGTTACACACAGTTATTGGCACTCAAAAAAGCCAATGTATCGAGATTGAACGCATTTCAAAAGTCACCGTAATTGATGAAGGGCTTTCCATTATTATTAATGGCAATGGGGCAGGCTTTGATTTTTTCTTGAATGACAATGCCAAAAACATTGATGAGCATCTTAAAACCTTGCTATCGCCACAAGAGCAAGAGAAGATCGAGTTTGAAGTGATTAGTTAAGATTCTCGAGAAACGAAGCTTCAATGTAGGCGAGGGTTTACCCCTCGCTTTGTTCTTGCTATAAGGTTAAGAATGGCTTAAAGACTAGAGCCCTTTAATTTGTCCAAAGCTAAATCGAATCTTTTATCTTTATCGTCAATTGCTTGTTCTAATTCGGGCAGTGACTTTTCACCTTTTTGATAGGTAATTTCTAGACGTAGTGTCTCAATCGTATACGTTAATAACACAAGGTAAATTTGCGGTTGATTGCCATTGCTGGTTTTCTGTAAATTAAACTTATACTCGTTTAAATCTATCAAGGTTTCTTCTGAAAGTGTTCTGTTTACCAGGCTTTGCCTCATAAAGGTGTTGAGATAATCAGGAAATGGTAAAGGGTTTTTATCAAAAAAGTGTGCTCGTGTTTCATCTTCCATTGGCAGATCTAAGTAAAACTCATACAGATCTTCAGAGTAATCATGAGAACTCTCAATGGCGGCGATGGTTGCTTGCATGAGCTTAATGACGTGCTCTTTTTCTTTTTGCTGCTCTTCTATGTTGGCAAATGCCATAGCTAATAAAACACCAAATAAGGTGGCAATTAAGGTAAGGAAAAAATTAATACCTGTAGAAAATCGGTTTATGGCATCTTGGTACTTAGGCACAAAAGTGAGCATACCCAGTACAATCAGTAGAATGGTCAAAAGTGTATATAAAATCATATCCCTGAGCTCGATTTTTATTATGAGCCTGCATCATAGCATGGTAAAAAAAAGGGGGCTAATGCCCCCCAAAATCACTATGAAGCTTAGGGAGTTATGCAAAGTGATATTCGTTAACTCGCTGCTTATTTTTATCTAATAATGCAACGGTGCTTGTTGTTTGTTGAAAAATAGGAGTCGAGCTGTCAAAGGAGTAACAACCTGGCTCATTATGGTTAGCGTAAATTTTTAACTCAGAACAAGGCTCCATTTTTGCCATTAGATCAAAAGTAAACTCTGGCCCATCCTTGATACATATCATCCAGCCAGATAAATCTACCCAAGAAGTACTTAAGTTGATTAACTCAATGTGATCTTTGTCTTTATTGCGGTTTGTGTTTGTATCATGACTGATGTGCGAAATAATGATTGACTCATGCGCCTTGCGGCCATTAATCCAAGCACTAACCACACTGCCTTCAGCATCTAATAATCTAATATGGCAACCACATTGTTTGAACACAGGGCTTAGTTTGTTAAACATAAAAGTGCTTTGCTGCTGTTCAACTTTAAGGATTTGGTTTGGTTTAATATAGCTGTTACGTGGGAAGGTGAACAAAGTCTCGCCTGTTTCTGCAAGCTCCAAGCGCCAGCTCTCAAGGTCAATAATAGCTGGGCCAGTATTTTTTAATTCAACACTTTCATTTGAGCTAGTAGAGTTCACGTACTCAATTTGAACTTGAAGTGGCGCCATCAGCTTAAAACAACTGTGCCAATATGATTGGATCGCACCATGCGCATGTCGCTGGTTCTGAATATTAGGCAGAGAATTTAATGTATTGTTTTTAATTTGTTGATGCACTTTGTCGAGCGCCGAGCGAGCATCTATTTGCCAAATTTCATTGGCCATATTTTGTCTGGTTTCAAAATTCACAGTTAGCTCCTTTAAACACTTATGAATATATTCATAAGTCGTAATACATTAAAACTTAAGCACTACACTTATCCGGCGGTAGTTTTGCTTTGGTTCTGGTTGCTTCCTTTTCGATAATTAATACGTGAAGTTTGTTAATTTTTCAGAACAATTTAGTTACTGCTTTGGCTTTCTTCAAACGCATTATGGGGTCTAATTTATCCTAGATTGAAACAGATTTATACTACTTAATGCGATTTTTATGCTTAATTTTATTACATCACATTACAAATTTGCAGAAATAGCTTTATGAATATATTCATATTTTGATGTTTATCAATGAGTTATGAGTTTTTTAATATTTTATTTTTAAAATCTTAATGGAATGTCAAATTCCACCATAACACCACCATTTGTACGATTTTTAATCTTTAATTGACCTTGATGCGCGTTTATCACTTCTGAACAAATACTCAAGCCAAGTCCACTACCGCCTTGTTTTGTTGAAAAAAACGGCAAGGTTACTTGGCTGATTTTGCCTTGAGAGATCCCTTGACCTCTATCGACAACAGCAAAGCGAACCCGGTCATAATCTTTAACGACTTTAATGCCAATATCGGACACATTTGAACCAGATTCATGGGCATTTTTAAGGAGGTTTATTAAAACTTGCTCTAGCTGTAAAACATCGAAGTAGGCATGTTCGCATGGTAAGTCTGCTAATAGTTCAAAGGTATAGAGTTTTTGCACATTCTGCAGTGTTGAAGCGAGGTTTTGTTTGCTGATATTTGGTTTTGGCAAACGGGCAAACTCGGCATACTTTGCGATAAAAGCGTTCAAATTAGAGGCTCTTTGGTTAATGGTTTGCAAAATGTCAGGGAGTAAATCAAGGTGCGAGTTTTTTTCTAAAATGGCTTCTGCAGACGATGTGAGCGAAGAAATTGGGGCCAATGAGTTATTGAGTTCATGGCTGATTAAACGAATGGCGTTTTTCCAAAGTTGTAGCTCTTCTTTACCAATTTCTAAAGATAGGTCTTTGCATAAAACCAGCTGGTGGGGTTGGTGGTTATAAGTGACGGTTTGGTTGGCAATATAATAACTATGTTTTAAGTCATTGTGTTCAAAGCTGACAATGCCAGAGCCTTGCTCAAGCAAAAAGGAGCGAATTGGTGCACTAACGTTATCAAGTAAGCCATATAGCTCTTTGCCTTTTAGCGAGCCTGCAACTTGTAATAGCTCGTTCGCTTGCTGATTGTGATAGACCACCTGCTTAAAGGGGTTAAAAAGCACAATTGCCATTGGTGAGGCTTGCACAATGCTATCTAGCAAGTGCTCTTTTTGGCTCAAAGTCTGTCTTTGCTCAGTAAGGTTGCGAGCAAGGTCGTTATATAAGTCTAGTATGGGTGCTAGGTGTTTATCGCCATCTGGGTGAATGCGAATAGAAAAGTCGCCATCTTTGAAGCTTTTAATGCCATCATGTAAAGCATCAAGCTGCTTTTGTTGGAAGCTGACAAAATAAAAGAGAAAAGTTGATAAGCATACAAATGATAAAGTAAATGCTAAACCAGTTAGCCAAATGCCTTGATATCCAAACTGTTCACCCGCAGCATAAATAAACCAAAACAGTACAAAAAAAGCTAATAAAGCATAGCCTGTTTTGTGCAATAAACTTATCTCATTGTGCTGCATTATTTTAATCCGAACTTTTCCATACGACGATAAAATGCCTGACGGCTCAATCCTAAACTACGGGCTGCTTTAGCAACAATACCTTGATGTTTATCGAGTGCACTTTGGATGTCTTGCAAACTGTATTCGACTTTCTCTTCAACCGGTACTTTTGACAATGTAATGCCTAAGTCTTTACTTTCAATGGTGTTGTTTTGGCAAAGTAGTGCGGCTCTACCAAGCACATTTTGTAATTCTCGCACGTTGCCCGGCCATGAGTGTGCTATTAATGTGTGTTCTGCATTGGCACTCAGCGTTTTATCTGAGTCAAGAAATGATTGTACTAACAAGGGAATATCGTCTTTTCGTTGGGAAAGAGGCGGGAGTTTTAACTCAATCATATTGAGCCGATAGTATAAGTCCTCTCTAAACTCACCGTTGGTGATGGCTTGAGGTAAATTGGTATTGGTTGCACTGACAATTCTTACAGAGACTTTACGAGTTTTGGTACTGCCTACGCGTTCAAATTCGCCACTTTGTAATACTCTAAGTAATTTTTGCTGTCCAGATAATGGCAAGTTGCCTATTTCGTCTAAAAATAAAGTCCCACCATTTGCTGCTTCAAAACGACCTTCTCTGGCTTTGGTTGCCCCAGTATATGCGCCAGCTTCTGCACCAAATAATTCTGCTTCGATTAAATCAGCAGGTAATGCGCCCGCGTTTACTTTTATGAATGGAGCGTCTTTGTATTGGCTGTTGGCAACGATAAGTTCAGCGACCTTTTCTTTACCTGCGCCATTTGGTCCGGTAATTAAAATGGGTGCATTTGAATGGGCGACTTGAGTGGCCATTTCAACGAGGTTAATCATACTGTTGTCGGCGAATACCATACCTGCCAGATCGAAGTTATCACTAAGGTTTTGCAACCGTGATCTTTGCTTGACGTGATTGCTCAGTTGCTGTTGTTGTAGCTGATAGCTTTCTCGTAAATTTTGCACTGTTGTGAGGAGCTTTTGATCTTCCCAAGGTTTGGCAATGTAATCGGCAGCACCGTCCTTTATAAGTGCCACAGCCATTTCAAGGTTAGTCCATGCAGTGAGTAGAATGATAGGGAGGTCGGGATCAAAATGTCGAATTCGGTGGTAGAGTGCTTCACCTTCTTCGCCCGAGGTCGTGTCTTTCGTGAAATTCATGTCTTGAATGACGAGATCAAAACCACCTTGTTGCAGTTTCGTGATACCTTCTTCTGGGCAAGTTGCGCCATCGCACTCAATGTCATTAATTAAAAATAAAACCCTGAGTGCTTTTACTATGTCAGGGTTGTCGTCGATGATCAGAACTTTACTTTGCTGCATATTGTTTTTCTTTTTTGTGCTAGAGAGATTTTATTTCTCTCTAGCTTAGTTTTATTATTTATAGGTTTAACTGGCTTTAGTCACTTGCGCAGGCGCAATTAACGTTGCTTTTCTGGCGGGCAAATAAGCCGCAAAGCAAGTTAATAACCAGACAAACAGGGTAACAGCTATACCCACCATTACGTTAGGTGTCCCTTGTACCCCAAGTGTTTGTAATAGTGCCATATTGAGCCACAAAGATAAAAAGAAGCCTATTACTAAGCCAACCAGTGCTAGTAGCGAATTTTCGATGATTAGGCTTTTTAACACCATGCTTTTACTCGCGCCCAGTGCTCTTAAAATACCTAAGTTTTTATTACGCATTTTGACCGAGAAAGTAACGAGCGCAATAACACCTAATGAGGTGATAAGTAAGGCGACCGCACTGATAGCAAACATTACAAAAGCGAAGCTACTTCTACCATCCCACAAACGCTTTTTAGCTCGCGCTGAGAACTCGACACGCGAAACAATGCGTCCCGGCTCTTGATAAAGTAATGTCTCAATTGTTTCTAAGACTTTCTCCGAGGTATTAGGCGCAACACGAATAATGTAGTTTATTTCGTTGTTGCGGCCATAAATAGCTTCTGGAATAACCATACCGTGATACCAAACTTGCTCGTAAGTCGCGCTTTCTCCAAGCATTTTATCTTCGAAAGTCCCCACTACTTGATAAGGTGTTTTTGAACCATTTAAATAGACGGTTTGACCTAAAGGCGAAGCCTCTTCGAATAACGTGTTTGCTAAATCATCGCTGATAAGCGCAACGCTTGCTGGCATGGTTGCGGCATCACCTGTGACAAACTCATTTGCGTAGAAATCACGACCACTGCTGATATTGAGCATTAGAGAACTCACGCCCTGTTGGTCGACACCAAACAGTGCAATGGAGTGTTCTTTGGCATTCTCATCAAGGTTATCGCCATACACAACATTGCTCGAGCGACGCGTATCAATAACGTTTTCCTCACCGCTATATGTTGCTGATACAACTTCAGACAGGGCTCGAATTGCTGTTAAGTCGCGCTCAATTAATTGCCCTTTATCGATTTGGTCATCATAAACGTTGGTGACCACATTTAAGATTTGTTTTTCTTCAAGTTTTGATGGAATTAACCAGTTTTGCAGTGTTGCATAACTAATGTAAGCGCTATTGCTGACGATCATTAGGGTAATGGCAACTTGGAAAACAATCAGTATCGAGATGCTTTTCTGTTTCAGAATTAATTTTAGAATATGTTTTAAAGACATGACTACCCCCTAAGCTGCGATGCTGGTGAAATACCGCTGATACGGTAAACCGGATATAAACCTGCAATTAAAATAGCGGCATAAATGAACGCACCAGACGTCAATGCAAAGCTGTAATCCATACTGAATAAATGTTTTACCAAACTTGGATCTGCCGAATAGTCCATTTGGTACATGTTGACTTGAAACATCAGTTCGAGGCCTAAATGAGCAAATAGTACACCTGCAATAATGGCTGCAAAGGCGATCAGGCTTATTTCAATAAGGTGTATTTTCACGATATACCAGCGACTCGCACCAAGCGCACGATAGAGCGAAACCAGTTTGTTTTTAGATTGGTATTTCGCAAGCAAAATGCCCACAGTATTCACTAGGCAAATTGCAAATAGCAGATAAGAAAACTGAAGATAAACTTTCTCCCAACGCATGAATTGCGTAAATTCATTCAGTAGTAGCTGTAAATCGTTCAACTTGTACTTCTCTTCGTGAGGAAAACGACCTAGGCTTGCTTGCTGTTGCGTATAATTCCGTGCCCACAAAGTTGCAGCAGCGAGTTGTTTCTGGTGGTTTTGCTTCTCGAACTCAATCCAAGTGTGAATGTAACCGCACTCGGCTGATTTAAGTGCTGACATATTATGTTGGCGATATTCACTGCGTTGGTTTTCTTCTTTTGTTTGACAAGGCATATAACCAGCACGAGGCAGGTTCATTCTCTCAGCTGTTGCTATAGGCACTATCGCTAAATCGTTATAACGGTTGCTAAAGCGCATATTTGAAATGCGACGATTGTGCTGAGATAAGTCCATCACACCGACAATCTTTAAAGGTTGTTTATCGATTTTGATAAAGCGACCTACCGAATTTTCTCCTGAGAAAAAGTGGTCGTTGACTTTTTTATCGATCACGATGACGTCACTGTCTGATTGCGCTTCTAACCAAGGTGCACCGTAAATAAAAGGCACATTAAACACATTAAAATAATCGATATCAGAGGCTGATGCTGTGGCTATCATAGGTCGAGCGCTATCGAGTTGCTCTGACTCTAAAATAAAGCGTGTATCATAGTTAAATGACAGATGCTTGTAGTCTAACTCGGCAATTTTGAGTGCCTGAGCATCTTGAAACGTCAATGGCGGGTAGCGAAATTGGTTGCGTATCTCAAAGTCGTTATCCATATAGTTGAGGCTAAAGTGATGCATTTGCGGCGCTTTGTTGGTTAGCACACTGTTGCCGCTTAACTTCACTGTGGTACTCATGGTGAGAAGTAATGTAATACCGATCACCAAATTAACTATCATTAAAATAGTGAGCTTGCCTTTTTGTTTAACGCCTTGCAGGGCGAGTTGAAATAAGTCTTTCATGTCGCACCTATGTTCTAAACAGCTAAATCAGTGAGTTGGCTTTTGTTGATATCGGTTAACTGACCATCGAGAATTTGAATGTTGCGATGTGCACGTTGAGCCAGTTCATTATCGTGCGTTACCATCAGTAAGGTTGTACCTTGCTGGTTAATCTCTTGCAGTAAGTCCATCACTTGGCGCGCCATATGGGTATCAAGGTTACCTGTTGGCTCATCGGCTAGTAAGAATCTCGGTTGTCCTGCAAGTGCACGCGCTATCGCAACACGCTGTTGCTGACCACCACTTAATTGTGCAGGAAAGTGTTTACCTCGACTAGCAAGGCCGACCATTTCAAGGGCATTTTCGATGCGTTGCTTACGCTCATGGCTTGGTAGCCCTCTAAAAATTAAAGGCACTTCAATGTTGTCGTAAAGGTTTAATTCGCTGATCAGGTTAAAACCTTGGAAGATAAAGCCAATTTTTTCGTTTCTGATTTTAGAAAGTTGGCTGTCGTTTAATTTACTAACATCCTGACCGTCTAAAAAGTATTGGCCTTTATCAAAAGGTTCGAGCAAACCAGTTAAGTTTAAGAAAGTTGTTTTACCTGAACCTGAAGGGCCTGTGACAGCGATGAAGTCCCCTTCATTTACCTCAAAGTTGACATCAACCAAGGCGTGGGTTTCGATAAGCTCGGTACGATAAATTTTGCTGATGTTCTGCATTGATAACATGATATTTTCCTTTTTATTAATTAACCTGAGCATTGGTTAAGAGATTTACTAAAGTATTGATATTCATATGATAAGTGCTTTTTCAAGTCTGCAGCCGGAGACTTTTAGCGATAACAAGGCGAATTTACGCGTCAATAGCTGGCCTATTGCAAGTAAATTCAACGCAGTTAACGTTGAAAGTAGCCGCTGGAGATAGATTTATTATCCAGAGTTCAGGTTAATTACTAAGCATGACGTTTTGTTGATTTTGAAACGCAGCAAGACTTGAGATGATGAGCTTATCTCCGGCTTTCACGCCCGATGTTAACTCAACTTCATGAATACTTTTAGCGCCAATGCTGATTGATTGACGTTGTGCTTGTCCTTCGTTTACTAAGTAGGCAACTTTGCCAGCGCCAGTTTCGACAAAAGCGCCGCGCTTGATCTTTAGGACATCTTTTTTTTGCGACAAAATAAGTTGCGCACTGACACGTTGATTTTGTCTAAGTTTCTCTGGTTGTTGGTCAAAGCGAATGCGACCTGCTACACGGCCCTGTTCAACTTCGGGAGAAATTGCCACTAGAGTTGCAGGGTAAGTTTGTTGGTTGATTTGAATATTTGCGGCTAAGCCAATCGCCAGTTCATCGGCTAAGTTCTCAGGAATAAAGGCTTCGACTTCAAGCTCTGATAAATCAACCAGTGACATCAACTCGGTATCTCGTTGCACATGCTGTTTTTGTTGCACGTTCACAGTGCCCACTATGCCACTTAGCGGTGATTGAATGGTTAAAGCCGCCACTTGGCGCTCTAGCTCTTGCGTTAAGTGCTGCTGACGGGTTAACGCTAGTTCGGCAATTTTAAGCTCAAAGTTAAGGCTTTTTTGCTCTAAATCTAGCGCTTCAATCGCGTGTTTTTTATTAAGCTCTGCACGTTTTAGCGCAACGATTTTCTCTTCGAGCTCCAATTTTGAAATGATTTGTTTTTTAATACTGGCATTAGCACGCTCCATGGCACTCGATGCAGCTTCTAGGTCAACACGTGCTAGTTCAGCACGCTGCTGGGTATCGAGTAAGCGTTGCTCTGTGGTGATTTTCTGACGATTAAATTCAGTCTCTAAGCGAGCTAAAGTTGCTTGTTCCTGAAGTAATTGATTTCTTAATTCAGGGCTGTTAATACTCAACAAGTCTTGCCCTTGAGTAATGTTATCGCCCGCTTTCACATGTAAAGTGACCGTACCCGCTGCAATGGCATACACTGCAGGGTTAATTGCTGCCAGTGTTTTACCTTCTACTCGAATGTCTTCGAGCATATCGCCACGTTCAACAACGGCAGTTTGGATCACTGATTGTGAAACCACCAAATCAGTACTTAAAAGCTGACTAAATTTGGGCACTGAATAAGCCGTTAATGCTGTTGTAGCTAGTAAGCCTGATGCAAACAATAACCACTTTTTGCTATTTCGACGTGGTGTTACTTGCTTGTCTTGTCCTTGGGTGTCTCTGATCACAGCTGTCCGCCTTAAAAATAATACCTGAATGATAGTTAGGTATTACAAACAGTGTGCCAACATATAAGTTTATGAAATTGTTTGTTTTTTATAGTTTGTTAATATTAATAATAAATATCGGACGGTCAGTCGGACAGATTTCGGACAGGTGTTAAACTGTCCGCACACATTTGTGGACATGCGTTATGATCAAGACAGCCCTCAAAGCCGTACTTGGAGGGTAAAGTGATTATAGACAATATTATTCAGTGGCTAAGTGATGAGAAATAGAGTGAGACGTGCCCCGAAACCACAAGACAATGCTTATATTCAGGAAGTACTGAGTGCCTTGAAAGCTGACCCTGCAAAAATCGAGATATTAGCGCGAAATTGTGATGAGTATAAGCAACAATTTCATTTGAAGCGGGGGTTTTTAAGGGCGATTGAGCGCCTTGAATGGGTGATCCATGCCAGTAAAGATATCGAGCAATTTGAAAAATCGATACTCGCCGATGACTATATCGGTGAAGTGATCAGACGCTATCCGCTCTTGTTTAAGGGTATAAAGAGTTAAAGGGCTAAGGGTATAAAAGTTAAAAGTATAAAGAGCTAGGTGGATACATAGTTAGCGGTGATATAAGTTAGAGGCTACATTACTTCATGTTTTAACACACCATATGTGAAGCAGTCTGTTGTGCCAGAAGGAAGCATTAAATTATTTCTGAGCCTTCCTTCTCTTTTCATCCCCAGCTTTTCCATGAGTTTCCACGAGGCTATGTTATCGACAGCGCAAATCGCATTAAGTTTGTTAAGTTCGAACTGAGTAAAGACTTCTTTTATTAAAGCGTTAGCGGCTTCAAACGCATAGCCTTTACCTTGATACTTGCCAGCTAATCTATATCCAATTTCACCACATTGATGCTCGACAGAAACAAACTTGAACATCAGCTCACCAAGTAACTGGCGGCTTTCTTTACACTCAATCGCAAGTATTAACCTTTCGCCTTCTTTGCCTTTCCAAGGTAATTGAGCTTGCGCAATCCGCGCTTGTGCATCCGCAAGGGTTGCTGGCTTGCCAATAAAGCGTGAAGTAAATGGATCGCTTCTATGTGCTAATACTGCCTCTAAATCAGAGACTTTAAGTCGACGTATAATCAATCTTTTTGTAGTGAATTCCATTTATCTTTATCTCTCACATAGGGTTAGGTTTAATGATAGTTTTTTCCAGCAAAGCCATAGCATAATTGAGCAAGTTAGTACGATAAGGGGCAATATATGTTGGCTGCTAAATAAAATAACATTAGTCAGCCAAGCTAAGGCCGTGAAAAATAATAACTCTATTGCACCTACTAGCGCATTAGCTGAGCCGGCTTTCTCTGGTTGTAGTAAGCCAATGATGTGCATATAACTTGGAAAATATGCGCCAAACACCATCATGATGAGTGTATAGGCGAACAACATGACTAGTGCACTGATGTGGCTGAATTCAAAAATAAACGCAGCTATTGGCAGAGCAGGCCAGAGCAATTTGACGATTTTCATATAGCTCATACGCTTTTGCATTATTTTTGCTAAAGATGAACCGACTAACAAGCCCGCCATGGGTAACATCATCGCGTAACCAATTTGCTCTGTATTAAACTGAAACTGTGCCTGTAAATAAAAAGGTAAATACAGCTGAATAGTCAAATATAGATAAGTAGGTAACCACTTAAAATTGGCCAGCAAAATTAAATTTTTATCTTGTAACAGGGATTTATAAAGACTCGCAAGTGCGCTAGGGCGTATTGATTGCGCTGCGTTCTTTTCAGATTTAGGTAAAACTACAAATCCTAGCCACAACACCAATGCAAAATGAAGCACCATGATAAAAGACAATCCCTGCCAATTAATAAGTTGCGCGAGTGTGCCTGCAATCATAGGGGAAAGTATTGCAGTGACTGAGGCCGCCATAGCAAGACTTGCCATTGCACTTTTTAATTTCGCGCCAGTTAAATACTGGGCTAATAAAGTTCTACTAATTAAAACCGGCGAAGCTGAGCCTATCCCTTGTAAAACTCGACCTAGCAGAAATTGCCAATTTGACTCCGCAAAGCCGCATATTAACGTGCCTACTACTAAGATGAGTTGTCCAGTGATGAGAATTTTTCGATCACCGTATTTATCTCTTAAAGGCCCAGCTATCAACTGGGTTAGCCCAAGCGTGATGAAGAAACTCACTATCACCGCTTGGCTGGCACTTGAACTTAAAGCCAGTTCTGCTGCTATGTCTGGCAAAACAGGCATATAAAGCTGGCTTGCAAACTGAGAGCAAGACATCAATAGCACCGCTAGAAATACAATCGAAGACATAACTTTTCTTAAAATAATGAATAGGCGAACAAAAATACTGGCTTTTTACTTTCTTAAAAATAGGGTAATAATAAAAATACTAATTCCTAATAGGAAATAATAAATGGATTGGCTATCTGCAGTTAAAAGTTTCGAACTTGTCGCCAAAACTAACAGCTTTACATCGGCTGCCGAGCAGCAAGGTATTTCGGCCTCAGCGGTAAGTAAACGCATTGATTGGCTGGAAAAACAATTAGCAACCAGCTTATTTGTGAGAACCACTCGACAAGTAAGCCTAACCGAATCTGGACAAGGTTTTTTGCAAAATGCTGCACCTTGGCTTGAACAATTTGATGCCATGCTGGAGTCAGTAAAAAGTGCCCATGAAGAGCCACAAGGCGTGCTTAAAGTCGCGGCAACGCAAGCTGTTGGTAGCTCATTGTTAATGCCAAACATAGAACGGTTCTTGCAGAAATATCCAAAAATGTCGGTGCAATTAAACGTGCTTATTCCAGGTAATGATCCTGATTTAAGTCATGACTTAGTAATCACTCGCTATCATGAAGAATTTGACTCAGTGTCACATAAAGGCACACACTTAATTGATTATCAAATGAGTGTGTTTGCTGCACCAAGCTATTTAGAAACACATCCACCAATCAAAACGGTTGAAGATTTAGCACAGCACAAGATGTTGCTCAATAACTATTACCAGCAAAAAGGTGGGATCTTGCTAGAAAACGGCGAGTTCGTTTCTTTTAACAATTATAACTTTGTGTCTGAAAATCTTGATGCAATTTTGAAAGCTGCAATACAAGGCATGGGGTTAATTTTTATTTCTCCAGATTATGTTGAGAGAGAACTTGATATGGGCGTGTTAGTGCCTGTTTTACCTAACGTAAAAAGCAAAGTGAATCGTTTATGGGCGTATTATCCTAAGACGAATTTTACACCTTTGAAAACAAGGTTGTTTATCGATAATTTGAAGCAGCAGATGAAAGGATTTAAGTTATAAAATTGATAGAAGGTTGGTAACCAACCTTCTTTAAGTAAACTTATTTTTTAATTATAACAATTGAATTTTCAATACTACTATCAGTTAGAGAAATCGTTTGAGTACCATCACTATTTAGTAATATTGAGTATATTGAAGGCTTTGTATCACCCGAATTATAATGTAGTTTTTCTTCAAGAATATTAAGACTCTGATCTAGTGTAACGATTGAGACTTGACCATTTTGATTAACAGCAAAAGAAACGTGATTTTGTTCACTTTCGACCAACTTGAACGTACCAGAGACTTCCAGATCAGGAAATAATTGTTGCTTTAATAGTTTACCTTTATTGTCAACAAGCGTGACTACAGCGCTAAAATCATGCATTACTTCAGCACCTACTAGCGCAATAGTACCATTGTTCAGCTCAATTATATCGCTTACCACCATTGCCTCATACGGACTTTGAATATGCCACGAGGCATTAAGGGATAAGTCATCGTTTAAAACCACGATGTAATTATTACCAAATAATAGAATCTTATTATCTTTTCCGGCTTTAAAAAGTTTCGGGTCAATTTGTGAGCCTTGGATATTTGGTAATTGAATTGGATCTGAGATTTCGCTATTCACCACATCTATTGAGTGTAGCTTTGCTACGTTTTGGTGACATTCATTTTCTGAACATTTCCAAAGAAAAGCAACAACATAAACTTTATTGTTAACTTCTATGATTTTCGAGAAGTCATATCTGGCATCATACCCTTCTGGCCTGTATATTTTTTCCCAGACTTTATTACCATCCGGGCTAAGCTTTAATAGGATGGCCTTTTGCGTTTCCCAGTCTTGTCCAATAGCTAAAACACTACCATCCTTAAGAATTGTAAAGTCTGTCAGTCTATCTCTTCCTGCTCCTATGTAGAAAAACTCCCATTCTATCTGACCTTGAGAATCTACTTTAAAAATCCAGTCATCTTCGTCATTTAAATTTGAATTTAAATCAAGAGAGTTAGTGGATGCTAAAGTTACGTAACTTCCATCATTTGTTAATACTGTTTTCTTTAAAGACTCGGATGATACGCCACCAAATGAACGTGTGAAAACTCCAGCCTCAAGTGATACTACTTCGCTATATAATCCAGCAACATCATTTGGATTAACTGTATTTACTCTCCAGTAATAAAGGTTTGGCGCTTTTTCTAGGGTGATTTTGTTTAGCTCAGTCGTTTCAGTTTGTAAGATTGTTCTAAAGTCTTCGAATAGAGAAACTTCTACAGTGTAGCTTTTGGCAAACTCCACTTTGTCCCAGCTAAGTTGTATTTCTTGAAGTTTCTCTTTGGCAGAGCTCACTTGTTGCAGGTTTACAGGCGCCTCTAGCGTTGAATAAGTGACTTCAATAGAAAAAGTTGGTAATTGACTTTTGATAGAACCATCACTGACCGACATCTGAATGTTATTATAAACCGCAGCTTGGGCATTTGTTGGCGTACCAATAAGCTCTCCGGTTGCAGAATCTAAAGTCAGCCATTCTGGTAAGTTTTCGACAGTCACAGTTAATGAATCATTTTCAATATCTGAAATGTCAGGTAAGAATCTGTATTCTTCATTGGCAGTAATATTTAGCGTTGGCATACCATCAATAACAGGCGCATCATTCACTGCTGTAATATCAATTTTGAATGTAACAAGTTTACTTTCAACATTACCTTGGATAAGTTTGAACGAGAACTCGTCTTCGCCATTATAATTTTCTTTAGGCGTATATAAGATGTTTGGATAATCAATTTCTAATGAACCAGAATTAACATCAGACATGAGCTCAAAACGAATTGTTTCGTCGTCTCCAAGTGGACTATTAGATGTGATTTCAATATTCACTGTCTCGTCTTCGGCAAGAGAAATGTCCTGGTTATCAATGACAAAATCAGTAATAAACTGAGATGTATCATCTTTTACATCGTTTTGAGTCTTACTAGAGCTGCCACCACATGCAGTTAACCCTAATAAGGCAACTAAGAGCAATGCTGCCTGATTTGCTTTTTTCACATTAATCCTTACTTGATATTTTTAGGGATTTGATTCGATGGAGTAAACAAAGAAGAAATGCACGTCAATGTGAATAAATCCCTAAATAGATAATTTGACTTAAAAACATCAACTTAACTATAAGTTGATGTTGGTCCAATGTTATCAAATTAGGTAATTTAGCTCAACTTTGGCTTCACTAGCGTTCAGGGTGCTTCTGTTGTGAATTATGCAATTGACTCTTGTTGAAGAATTCTGGTTTTGTGTTAAAGCTCTATTTTTAACTATTTGGAGTTTTTTATTAAATCTTCCAGCTTTCCATTATTAATTATATCAATTTTCCAAAAAAAATAACAACCATATGAAATTATTCTATTTTTTGTTTTTTCTTATGTTGCCCCACCTGGTCAGATGACTGTTTTATGTAAAGTTTTTTGTTCAAAATAAAGCGTTTCTCGATATGGTAAATACACATCTATCTCCATGCGACTTTAGTATATGCCTATGTTAAATATAGAAAATTTCATATAACTTTCATATTTGTGCACTTTTTGTTCGGCTTTAGCTCAGGGGGTTGAATGTTTATTGAGTAGCTGTGTTGCTCAATGTTAAAACTTTGTAATTTTAAATTTATGTTCTAGACTGATTTCGATCCGTTAACGGGTACATCTGTAACTTATAAGTTAATTTAGTTAAAAAAATACAATAAATTTAATCAGGAACAAGTTATGAAGGATTTCAATTTAATGCGAATAGGTTTTAAACCTTCAGCATTGGTTTTAGCGATACTCAGCACCCCAGCTTTTGCCAGTGTTGATTGTACAAATATCCCTCAGTGGGAAGCTGGCAAAGCTTACACTACAGGCATGAAAGCTCAGCAAGACAAAGTAGCTTATGAGTCTAACTGGTGGAATAAAGCCGAACCAAAGCTTCGCTCTGGTCAGTGGCAAGAGTGGACTAAGTTAGGAAGTTGTCAAACAGATGTGCCAGTTAACGAAGCGCCTAAGGTGACTCTATTAAGCCCTGCGAATGGCAATTTGCTGAATGAAAATGACAGCGTTGCCATTTTAGCCGAAGCCAGTGATACCGATGGTCAAGTTAAGCAAGTTGAAGTCTATTTAGACGGTCAATTACTTACTACGCTTAGCGCTGCACCATTTGAGTTTAATTGGACGGCAGTGGTTGGTGAGCATGTATTTTATGCGATTGCACAGGATGATGACGGTGCGCGAACGGAATCGGCACGTCATTCTGTGACAGTTCAGAAGAAATCAAACGAAAATCGCGCACCGGTTGTGAGCTTAGCGGCGACTCTACCATCAGAGTTAGAGGTCGGCTCGCAAGTAACATTTAACCTGAGCGCGTCAGATGCTGACGGTCATGCGGTTACGCAAACACTGACCGTGAATGGCGAAGTGGTTGTAAATAGCACAAAAGGAGCTGAGCAGTATGTTTGGACACCAACAGTTGCAGGCACTTACACATTCACATTGACTGCTAAAGATGAGCTGGGCCTTGCTGCAACACCTGTTGAGCGTGTTTACATCGTGAAAGAAAAAGGTGACCCAATTACAGGCCATGAAAACTGTCGTCCAGCAGGCCTATACCAAGCGCAAGGTGTACAACCTGCTTACTGTGATATTTACGATACAGAAGGCCGCGAGAAAATGGGGGCGGATCACCCACGTCGTGTTATTGGTTACTTCACAAGTTGGAGAAATGGCGCGAACGGTCAACCAAGCTATCTAGTAAAAGACATTCCTTGGGATAAAATCACCCACATAAACTATGCGTTTGCCCACGTCAATGCGGCGAATGAACTAAGTATCGGCGATCCAAATGCAGCCGGTAACGCGGCTACCAACATGACTTGGCCGGGTGTTGAAGGTGCGGAGATGGATCCAAGCTTACCGTATAAAGGTCATTTCAACTTATTAAATAAATACAAAAAGCTACACCCTGATGTGAAGACGATGATCTCTGTTGGTGGTTGGGCTGAAACAGGTGGTTTCTTCGATTCAAATGGTAATCGTGTGAACAGCGGTGGTTTCTATACCATGACTACGAATGCTGATGGCAGTGTAAACCATGCTGGTATCGACACATTCGTAGCAAGTGCGGTTAAATTCATCCGTGAGTATGGCTTTGATGGTGTAGATATTGATTACGAATATCCTTCATCAATGAAAGACTCAGGTCACCCTGATGACTTCCCTATTAGTAATGCCCGTCGTGCAGGCCTAAATGCTTCTTACGATGTGTTAATGCGTAAACTTCGTGAAGCACTAGATGCGGCAAGTGCTGAAGATGACACTCACTATATGCTCACAATTGCATCACCATCTTCTGGTTACTTACTGCGTGGTATGGAAACATTCCAAACAGCTAAATATCTAGATTTTGTGAACATCATGTCTTATGACTTACACGGTGCATGGAACGATCATGTTGGTCATAACGCAGCGCTTTACGATACAGGTAAAGATTCTGAGCTGGCGCAGTGGAATGTGTATGGCACTAAAGAATTTGAAGGTATTGGTTACTTAAATACTGACTGGGCAGCGACTTACTTCAGAGGTGCGTTACCAGCAGGTCGTATCAATATCGGTCTACCTTATTACACCCGTGGTTTTAGAGACGTTCAAGGCGGTGAAAATGGCCTTTGGGGTCGTGCAGCGTTACCAAACCAAGCTGATTGTGCGCCAGGCACAGGTGTTGGTGAGAAGAACAAGTGTGGTAATGGTGCAGTTGGTATCGATAACTTATGGCATGACACTGTTGATGGTATTGAAGTACCAGCAGGTAGTAACCCGCTATGGCACGTTAAAAATCTGCAAAATGGCATCACGCCAAGCTACTTAGGTGTTTATGGTTTAGATCCGGTAAATAACCCTAAAGACAAAATGGTGGGTACTTATACGCGTCATTATGACAGCGTTGCCATTGCGCCTTGGTTATTCAATGCAGAAAAGAAAGTGTTCTTATCGATTGAAGATGAAGAGTCAATGAAGACTAAGCTTGATTATGTGGTCAATAAAGAGCTTGGCGGTGTAATGTTCTGGGAACTTGCAGGTGACTTTGACTACGACACGCAAAAAGGCGAGTACTTCATGGGGAGTACGATGACGCGTCTTGCTTATGACACCTTCAACCAAGCATCAACGCCTTATGGTGCGCATTTAGGTGACGGTGCATTTGTACCAGCAGCCAAAGCGGTTGATATTAAATTTGAGGCGAAGAACTTCCCAGTTGGCGATGATAACTACCCAATTCGTCCAACTTTCGCGTTCACTAACAACTCAGAAATTGATTTATCTGGTGCAACGATTTCATTCAATATTCCAGTATCTACCTCTGCAATCTTTAAGTCAGATTGGAATGCGCAGAAGAAGTTAGGTATCAAGATTGATGCGAATAACTCTAATGCCGCTGGTAATAATATTGGTGGGTTTGAGAATGAATTCCACCGAGCGTCAATCACTCTGACTAATGAGTGGGGTGGTGCAGCTGAATCATTTAAGCCGGGTGAAACCGTGAATGCGCAAGTACTTTACTACATACCTATTACCGGTCCGGTTAACTTCACGATTGAAAAAGATGGTGCCTCGTATGCATTTGCTAGCGAGTATCCAAAACTACCAATCGCGACTAAACCCGATACAGGTAACCCAGGTAACGGTGACCCTGGTACGGGTACGTGTAATGGCGTAGATGTTACCACCATTAACACTTACCCAGATTGGCCACGCACTGACTGGGCGGGTAACCCAAGCCACGCCAATGCAGGTGATTACATCATACACAACCAAGTCGTTTTCCAAGCCAACTGGTGGACATCGAAAGAGCCAGTTGAAGGCGGCGATTGGAAAAAAGTGTGTGCTTTGTAAGTCAAACTTTTAACTAGAAATTATTTAACCAGAAATCTAAGGGGCTGCTTGCCAGCCCCAAGGAACTATCATGAAAAAAATAATGTTATCGGCTATTGCTGTAGCAATGGGCCTGGGGTTTGCTGACTCTGTTTCTGCCCATGGTTACATGGATAGCCCCAAAGCTAGACAGGCAATCTGTGAAGAGCAAGGCGGGTTTTGGTGGCCTAAAGACGGCAGCAATATTCCTAATACAGCGTGCCGTGCAGCTTATCAAGTTAGCGGGCAAGTGCAGTTTATACAGTTACATGAATTTGCAGCCAATGTACCTGATTATTTAAATCAAGCGGCAGTTGAAGCGGCAGTGCCCGACGGTGAGTTATGTTCAGGTGGTGATATAAATAAAATAGGCATCAACACACCCTCTGTTGATTGGCAGCGCACCGTTGTTAAACCTAATGCTAATGGCACCATTAAAATTCGCTACCGCGCAACGACACCTCACAACCCAAGTTTTTGGCAATTTTATATATCTAAACCAAGTGTAGATATTCACGCACAGCCACTAAATTGGGCTGATGTAGAGCTTGTACAAGAGCATGGCAATGTTGAGTTTTTTATGGCGCCTGATGGTAAGCGTTATTACGAAATGGACGTTGCCATTCCAGAGAAATTCAATGGTGAAGCCATTTTATTCAGTCGCTGGCAACGTAATGATGTAGTTGGAGAAGGGTTTTATAACTGTTCTGACATTACCATTGAACGAATAACTGATCCTAACCCAATTGAATGGCATGTGGCAGGTTACTTCATTAAACAAGGGCAAGAAGCCAATGTAGGCGACACAGTTTGGTTGCGTTTATTTGATGTGAACGGTCAAGAGCTTATACAGCAACAATTAAAAGTTGCCGCTGATATGCCAAATTGGCAGCAGCAATTGGCAGAGCAAGTCAGCCTAGACTTTGCCAGTTTAATCCAAATAGGTGTCAAAGACGCACAAGGTAATGTGTTGTTTGATAGTCAAAACCTGCTTTCAAACCAAGTGTTTGTGACTGATAAAAATCACACCTTTAACCTTACAGTGGTTGCAGCACCAAAAAATACACCACCAACAGTGCATACGCCAGACACATTGATACTTGATGAAAATACCAGTGCTCCTCTGCATGTTCATGCCTTTGATGATGAGCAGCAGACCCTTGACTTCTCATGGCAACTGCCAACACCTCTAACATTTACTGGTTCAGGCCCAACCATCACAGTACAAGCGTCAGAAGTGGCTACTGATACAGAATATGCGGGAGAAGTCAGCGTTTCTGATGGCGAGTTTACTAAGACTGTGCCTCTCACCGTTGTCGTAAAAAATGTGCCAGTCACAAACCCTGATGATACATGGCAAAAAGACAAAGCCTATTCAACAGGCGATACCGTTGTGTACTTAGGCAAAAACTATCGAGCGAAATGGTGGGTTAAAGGTGAGGCGCCTGACAGTTCACAAGCTTGGGAGTTGATTGACGCTAATAACGGTAATGAGTGGCAAGCCAACCAAGCTTATAACAGTGGCGATATTGTGACTTTTGAAGGAAAGCAATATCAAGCTCGCTGGTGGACACGAGGTGATACACCAACTGGCAGTAACGTGTGGAAAGCGCTTTAAATAACGAATTATTAATATAACAACCCAAAGGATTTTAAATTGAGCGAGCAAGTTTAAGGCTAAGCGCCAATGCATTAAGGTGCATGGGGTAATGCGGTAAATTTGTGAGTTTAGATTAAGAAACGGCGGGTTTTAACAACAAGTCTGAAGGAACTATAATATGTTTAAACTTCTAACCTCGGCAGTTGCTGTAGCAGCAGCCATGAGCGCAACCAGTGCAATTGCTGCACCGGCAACACCAAGCTTAAATTGGGAACCGCAAAATTACTCGTTTGTCGAAGTCGACTTAGAGGCAATTGGCTCTTATAAAAAGCTGGTAAAAGCCAAGTCAGAAGTACAGATCAATATTCAATGGAATGCATGGTCTGGCTCTGCAGGTAATAGCTATAAAGTGTATTTTGATGAGCAAGTTGTCAACGAAGGTCCTGTTGCTGCAGGTTCAAATGGCGGCACCATCTCATTCCCTTACACTAAGTCTGGCCGTCATGAACTACGCGTAGCACTGTGTGATGAGACAGGCTGTTCTAAGTCTGCGGCAAAACCAATCGTTATCGCTGATACAGACGGTGGTCATTTAGCGCCATTGCCATTAGATTTCGATCCAAATAATAAAACTTACCCAAAACAAACTGACACTGTTGTAGGTGCTTACTTTGTAGAGTGGGGTATCTATGGTCGTAAGTTTGATGTCACTAAAATTCCAGCTGATAACCTAACGCATATTCTATACGGCTTCATTCCAATTTGTGGTGAAAATGCATCTTTGGGTGAGATTGAAAATGGCAACAGCCTACGAGCTCTTAAAACAGCGTGTGCTGATTCACAAGACTACGAAGTGGTTATTCACGATCCATGGGCTGCTATTCAAAAAGCACTACCTGGTGTAGACAGCAAAGATCCAATTCGTGGTACTTATGCACAGTTAATGGCGTTAAAACAGCGTAACCCTGACCTAAAAATATTACCTTCTGTAGGTGGTTGGACGCTATCTGACCCATTCCATGGTTTTACTGTTAAAGCAAATCGTGACGTGTTCGTAAACTCAATGAAAGAGTTCCTAACAACGTGGAAGTTTTATGACGGTATCGACATTGACTGGGAATTCCCAGGTGGCGGTGGTCCAAATGCGAATCTTGGTAGTCCAGAAGATGGCGCGGCATATGTGGCGTTAATGAAAGAGTTACGCGCAATGCTTGATGGCCTTGAAGCTCAAACAGGTCGTAAATATGAGCTTTCTTCAGCGATTGGTACAGGCTACGACAAAATTGAAGACGTAGATTACCAGCAAGCAGCTCAGTACATGGACTACATCTTTGCGATGACTTATGACTTCTTTGGTGGTTGGAACAATGTGACTGGTCACCAAACAGCACTTTATTGTGGTTCTCACATCAGTGCAGGCGAGTGTAATGGCACAGGTGTTGATGACAAAGGCGAACCTCGTAAAGGCCCAGCTTATACTATCGACAATGCAATTAAACTATTACTTCAACAAGGTGTACCGAGCAAGAAGCTAGTAGTTGGTACAGCTATGTATGGTCGTGGTTGGGAAGGTGTTTACCCGCAAAACGCTTCAATTGCAGACAACCCTATGACAGCACCAGGCAACGGTAAGTTAACAGGCACTAAAGCTCAAGGTGTTTGGGAAGCAGGTGTTATCGATTATAAAGGCATTAAGTCTTATATGATTGGTGCAAACGAACAAGGTGTGAATGGCTTTGAAGTGGGCTATGACGACCAAGCTGAGGGTGCATATGTATGGAACCGTAGCACAGGCAAATTAATTACTTACGATAGCCCGCGTTCAGTAAAAGCAAAAGGCCAATATGTTCGTGCTAATGACCTAGGTGGTTTATTCGCATGGGAAATCGACGCTGATAATGGCGATATTCTAAATGCAATGCACGAAGGTTTAGGTGCAAGTGATACACCAGTAGACCGCGCACCTGTTGTTAATGTTGTTTCAGAAGTGAGTGTTGAATCTGGTAAATCAGTATCAATCAGCGCAACAGCAACAGATCCTGAAGGTAAAGCAGTAAGCTTTACTTGGACAGGTGATAGTGCACTTGTATTGACTGCAAATGGCGCAAGTGTAGATGTGGTTGCACCGAGTGTAACGGCTGACAGTGTTTATACAGTAAATCTATCAGTTTCAGATGGTAAAAACGTCGTTGACCGCCAAGTTAAAGTTATGGTGAAAGCGCCAGTTACTGACAACAAAGCACCAGAAGTGGGTGCAGTTACAGATGTAACACTAGACGAAAATACATCTACAGCACTTTCTGTTACAGCGACAGACCCTGAAAACCAAGCATTAACTTACATTTGGGTTGTGCCAGGCCATACAGTTACAGGCTCAGGTAATTCAGTCACTCTAAATGCGGGTGAAGTTACTGCAACTGAAACGGTACAAGGTTCAGTATCTGTCAGTGACGGTGTGAACACGGTAACTCGTACATTTAGCGTAACAGTAAACAATGTCGATGATAACGGTGGTACAACATGGGACGCTAACACTATTTACAACACGGGTGATGTCGTTTTATACAACGGTAAAGAGTATAAAGCTCGCTGGTGGACAAAAGGTGATAACCCTGCAACGAGCAGTGTTTGGGAAGAAGTAATTCCGGATGATGGAACTGTTCGCGCATGGCGTGCTGACCTTGTGTATAACACAGGTGATGTAGTCAGTCATGAAGGTATGCAGTACGAAGCGCAATGGTGGACTCAAGGTCAAGCACCAGGTAGCAGTAGCGTATGGCGTAAGCTTTAATCGTTAATAGCTTTTAAAGCGTTGAAGGCTGGTAGATATAGAGTTAAAGCGCGCTGTATCTGCCAGCATCAATGAAAACGATTAAGTATTAAACAAACATATCTAAGATAAGCGCCTATTCATTCTGTAGATGGTTAATCTTAGGTTGCTAACACTGCAATTCACCTTTTAGCAAGGACGCTTTTTTAAGGGTGATTTGCTTAAAATACTCCTTTAAATCCTCAGAATTGATTCAATTTAAATTTTTACTTCTATTTATATTCAGTTTTCTTTTACATGCTAAATTGCAAATAAGGACCATAAAGCTTTGGCCAACTCTTACGCAATATGACGTAAATATATAATACATAGAATTAGGTTATGGGTTTTAACTGGCAGGTTTGTGGCGCAATAGATAGTTTGGGAACCTTATATCCATTTAAGAAAACGCTCTAGATCGAATAGATGTTCTTATCTTGAGTCTACTTTTGTGTAAATGTTAACAATTGCCGTGTAGGAATAATGTATTAAAACTGGGTTGGTAAATAATAATTAATATCAATTTATTAACAGTTTTGGCTAAGCACCTATTTTCAATACATTTTATAAAATTACTAGTTTATGGTCGAATTTAAACTTAAAGTATTAAAATAATTTATTTTAATGGTATTTTTATATTATTTTTGGCTGGTATGCTCAGTCAGTATCGTAAAGTAATAGTAACGATATTTTTTAGTTTTTAATCAGTTATTTCTTAAGCGTATAACTTAAAGTTAAATTATATCCATTTGTTATATATAGATATTTTAACAAAAGTGTCATCTTTGTTCATTTCTTGACTCATCCTTTATTGCTAATCTCTGCTTTTTTAAATTTCAAGAAAACACAAATGTTAAAGTTTTGTGATTTCAAAATTGTGTTCTAGACTTTTTTTGCCCCTAAAATGGGTAAATAAGTGATTTTCAAGTCATATTATTGTGAAAATAACAACAATTGGAGTCAGGAACAAAATATGAAACATTTCAATTTAGTGCGCAGAGGTTTCAAGCCTTCAGCCTTGGTGCTAGCCATGCTGAGTGCACCTGCTTTTGCCGCCACAGATTGTACAAATATCCCTCTTTGGGAGTCAGGGAAAGTTTACACGGGTGGTCAGCAAGTTCAGCAAGACGATGTTGCTTACAAAGCAAATTGGTGGAATCGCTCTTCACCAAAAGCACGTTCAGGTCAGTGGCAAGAGTGGACTAAGCTCGGTGCTTGTAGCTCTGCTGAGCCAGAAAACCAAGCGCCATCGGTTAAATTACTTAAGCCAGCGGCAGACCTCTCAGTGCAAGAAAACGAAGAAATTACACTCGATTTTAGTGCACAAGACAGAGATGGGGTAATCAAGCATGTTGCGATTTACCACAATGACTCATTGGTCACGGTATTAAGTAATGCGCCATATACTTTCTTTTGGAAAGCCAAAGCGGGTACTCATGAATTTCATGGCGTAGCACTGGACGATGACGGCGCAACTGCGCGCTCAGTTAGTCGTAAGATCACAGTAACAGCTGAGCCACCAAAAGACAAAAACAATGCACCCGTTGCAAAGCTTGCCGCTCAGTTACCAAGCGAATTAGAAGTCGGCAGTGAGATTGTGTTCACGCTGGTAGCCAGTGACTCAGATGGCGACAAGCTTACACAAACGCTCAAACTTAACGGCGAAGTACTTGCAACTAGCACTGAGAATGAACACCAAGTTGTGTGGAAAGCCACCTCGGCTGGACGCCAAGTATTTAGCCTAGTTGCTGAAGACGAACACGGTTTAGCGTCGGACATCATCAGCCGCATCTTTGTGGTGAAAGACACCAATGACGGTGATGTGTCACATGAAGACTGTCGTCCAGCAGGTTTATACCAAACACCGGGTGTGACGTCTGCATACTGTGATATTTACGACACCGAGGGCCGTGAAAAAATGGGTGCCGATCACCCAAGACGTGTGATTGGTTACTTCACAAGCTGGCGTCATGGTAAAAACGGCCAACCAAGTTACCTAGTTGATGATATTCCTTGGGACAAGATCACCCACATTAACTATGCGTTTGCCCATGTGAATGACAAAAACGAAATCAGCATTGGTAACCCAAATGCCGAAGGTAATGCTGCCACTAACATGACTTGGCCGGGTGTTGAAGGTGCAGAAATGGACCCATCTCTGCCATACAAAGGTCACTTTAACTTACTGAGCAAATACAAGAAAAAACACAAGCACGTGAAAACGCTTATCTCAGTAGGTGGTTGGGCTGAAACCGGCGGTTACTTTGACGAAACTGGTAAACGCGTTAACAACGGCGGTTTTTACACCATGACCACCAATGAAGATGGCAGTGTTAACCAAGCTGGTATCGATGCGTTTGTTAAAAGCTCAGTTGAGTTCTTAAGAACCTATGACTTTGATGGTCTAGACGTGGATTATGAATACCCGTCATCAATGAAAGATACAGGTCACCCAGAAGACTTTGCGATCAGTAACGCTCGTCGTGCAGGTTTAAACAACTCTTACCAAGTACTGATGAAAGACCTACGTGAAGCTCTTGATAAAGCCGGTGAGCAAGACGGTAAACATTACATGTTAACCATTGCCGCGCCGTCATCAGGTTACCTACTACGTGGTATGGAAACATTCCAGACGGCTCAGTATTTAGACTTTGTAAACATCATGACCTACGACCTGCACGGTGCATGGAATGATCATGTTGGCCACAATGCGCCACTGTACGATACAGGTAAAGATACAGAGCTGAAAACTTGGAATGTTTATAACACCAAAGAGTTTGGTGGCATCGGTTATCTCAATACTGATTGGGCAGTTAATTACTTCCGCGGCACTATGCCAGCAGGGCGAATCAACATTGGTATTCCTTACTATACCCGTGGCTTTAAAGACGTACGCGGTGGAGAAAATGGCCTGTGGGGTCGTGCACCTTTAGCTAACCAAAACGACTGTCCAAAAGGCACAGGCATTGGTGAAAAGAACAAGTGTGGTAACGGTGCCATTGGTATCGATAACTTATGGCACGACATCGAAAACGGCCAAGAAGTTGCAGCAGGTTCTAACCCACTTTGGCACGCTAAAAACCTAGAGCATGGCATTAACCCAAGCTACCTAGGGGTTTATGGTCTAACGCCTGAGTCAGATCCAGATGATGTGTTTAAAGGTGACTATGTGCGTCATTACGACGACGTTGCTGTGGCACCTTGGTTATACAACGCTGAGAAAAAAGTATTCCTTTCAATGGAAGACACAGAGTCGATGAAAACCAAACTCGACTATGTGGTTGAAAAGGGTCTCGGCGGGGTGATGTTCTGGGAGCTGGCAGGTGACTTTGACTACCACGCAGACAAAGGCGAATACTTCATGGGGTCAACCATGACGTCTTTAGCGTACAACACCTTTAACCAAAGTGGTGTGGCATACAACACTAACCTAGGTGACAACGAGTTTGTTGCGCCAGAAAAAGCTGTCGATATTCGTTTTGTCGCCAAAGACTTCCCGGTTGGTGATCAAAACTACCCAATTCGTCCAACCTTTGCGTTTACCAACAACTCAGAGCTGGATCTGACTGGTGCGACGATTACTTTTAACGTCCCGACTTCGACGTCACCGATTTTTAAATCGAACTGGAATGCACGCAAAAAGCTGGGCATGGCAGTAGAGCATGATGCGTCAAATAGTGCAGGCAATAACATTGGCGGTTTTGAGAATGAATTCCACCGTTTCTCTATCACCTTCAAAAACCAGTGGGGCGGTCAGCTTGAGTCATTTAAACCCGGCGAAACTGTCAATGCGCAAGTGATGTACTACATGCCAATTACAGGACCAGTGAACTTTGTGGTTGAAAAAGACGGTAACAAGTATGCCTTCACCTCTGAATACCCTGAGTTACCTATTGCGACTAAGCCTGACACAGGCAATGGTGGTGGCAGTGATGACAACACCCCGCCAGATGGCAAAACTTGTGAAGGTGTCAATATAAACAACATTAACACCTACCCGAATTGGCCTCGTACAAACTGGGCAGGTCAGCCAAGTCATGCAGTCGGGGGCGATCTTCTGATCCACAACGGTGCAGTTTACAAAGCCAAGTGGTGGACAAACAGCACGCCAAGTGACGGCGGCGCATGGCAAAAAGTATGTAGCCTTTAACCCGTTAGGGTTCCCAACGGGGAGTGGCCGTTAGGCCGCTCCTTTATCAACGTTTTCAACATGAATGATTGGCAGATTGCGACTGAATAGAGTCTGCGACGTTAGCAAAGTCATGTTTAAAACAATTGGAATCGACAATAAAAACGAGTAAACCATGAAAAAACAACTCACCTTATGCGCCGTTGGCGTCGCTTTAGGGGCGGGGCTCATTGGCAAAGTCAATGCGCACGGTTATATGGATTTTCCTAAAGCCAGACAAACGATTTGTCACGAGCAAGGTGGATATTGGTGGCCAGAAGATGGCTCTAATATTCCCAATGCTGCATGTCGTGCAGCGTATTTACAGTCAAAACATGAACCGCTTATTCAGCGCCATGAGTTTGCAGTCAATACCGCTGATTACAACAACCAAAGCGCGGTTGAAGCCAATGTGCCTGACGGCACGCTATGTGCGGCAGGTAATGCCAGCAAGGCGGGTATGAATATTCCTTCTGTAGATTGGCAAAAAACCGAAGTGGTGCCCAATGGCGAAGGCAAAATTAAGATCCGCTACCGCGCAACCACGCCACATAACCCTAGCTTTTGGCAGTTCTATTTAACTAAACCGGGTGTGGACTTTAAAAATAAGCCACTGGCATGGGGCGACTTAGAGCTGGTGCAAGCGCACGGTAATGTTGACTTCTTCATGGCCCCAGATGGTCATCGTTACTACGAGATGGACGTTGCTATACCTGAGCGTTTTGATGGCGATGCTATTTTGTATAGCCGTTGGCAACGTGACGATGTGGTTGGTGAAGGTTTCTACAACTGTAGCGACATCACCATCAAGCGCGATGATGCCTCAACGCCTGCCCCTGATACTTGGTTTGCCTTTGACTACTTTGTAAAGCAAGGGCAAGAAGCACAAAACGGTGACACCATTTGGGCACGTTTATTTGACGAAAATGGCCGAGAGCTTCTTCAAGAAAAGTTCGATGTGACTGCAGCGAATGCCAACCAGTGGCAGGCTGAATTTGCCAACAAGCTGGTATCTGGCTTTGACAGCTTGATCCGCATTGGTGTGCAAAATGCCAGTGGTGAGATTGTATTTGATGCTGAAAACGTCAAGAGTAATCAAGTTTTCTTAAGTAATAAGGCACATAGCTTTAATCTTAAAGTACACAAAAAGCCAACCAATACTGCACCAACTGTGCACACGCCAGCGCCACTGACGCTAGAAGAAGGGCAAAGTAAGCACTTGCATGTGCATGCTTTTGATGACGAGCAAGCAATACTGAACTTTGACTGGCAGCTACCTGCTGCTGTGCGTTTTACAGGTCAAGGTTCAACCATCACAGTGACTGCGCCGCAAGTAGATGCAGACACACGTTTTGACGGCACAGTAACGGTGTCAGACGGCTTCATCAGTAAAACCGTGCCGCTGGTAATTAATGTTACTAACAAAGTAGACAAGCCAGAACCTACACCTACACCACCAACAGGTAAAGACACATGGGATGTAAACAAGGTGTATACCGCGGGTAACACAGCCGTTTATAAAGGCAAAACTTACCGCGCCAAATGGTGGGTACGCGGTCAAGCACCAGACTCTAGCCAAGCTTGGGAATTAGTCCAAAGCGGTGGTGACGACACCAATTCATACAACTCCAACAAAGCCTACCAAGGTGGCGCGATTGTGACTTTTGAAGGTCAGCGTTATCAAGCTCGCTGGTGGACGCGCGGTCAAACACCGGGCCAAAGTTCTGTTTGGAAAAAACTCTAATTATACTCACTAAGGTAAATACAACATGTTTAAATATTTAACCACAGCTGCCGCCGTAGGTGCAGCTTTAGCAAGTGCCGCATCATTTGCCGCGCCATCGACGCCAAGCATTAACTGGAAGCCACAAAAATACTCGTTTGTAGATGTAAACATCTATGGTCGCGGCTCTTACAAGCAGTTAATCCAAGCCAAAGACGTTGTTGACATTCAAATTGAATGGAACGCATGGTCTGGAAAAGGCGGTGATAGCTACAAAGTGTACTTTGACGACAAAGTCGTGAACGAAGGCACTTTATCGGCAGGCACCACAGGTGGCACGATCCGCTTCCCTTATCATAAGTCTGGCCGCCATCAACTGCGCATCGCATTATGTGATTCAAGCGGTTGCTCTATGTCTGCGTCTAAGCCAATTGTTATTGCCGACACTGACGGCGGTCACTTAGAGCCACTTAAGTTAAATGTTGATTCTAACAACAAAAAGTTCGATACCGATCCAAATACCGTGGTAGGTGCTTACTTTGTAGAGTGGGGTATTTATGGTCGTAACTTTGATGTGACTAAGATCCCAGCGGATAACATTACCCACTTATTATATGGCTTTATTCCTGTGTGTGGTCCAAATGACTCACTAGCAGAAATCGAAAATGGTAACAGCTTACGCGCGTTAAAACTGGCATGTGGTAGCTCTAAAGATTATGAAGTGGTTATTCACGACCCGTGGGCGGCAGTACAAAAAGCACTACCGGGTGTAAGCAGTAAAGATCCAATTCGTGGTACTTACGCGCAGCTTATGGCACTTAAAAAGCGCAACCCTGATCTGAAGATTTTACCATCGGTAGGGGGTTGGACACTGTCTGATCCGTTCTTTGACTTTGACAAAAAAGAAAACCGCGACACCTTTGTTAACTCAATGCGCGAGTTCTTAAAAACGTGGAAGTTCTACGACGGTATCGATATCGACTGGGAATTCCCAGGTGGTGATGGTGCTAACCCAGATCTTGGCTCTGATAAAGACGGTGAAGTGTACATCATTCTAATGAAAGAGCTACGTGAGATGCTTGATGAATTAGAAATCGAGATGGATCGTGAGTTTGAATTAACGTCTGCAATTGGTACGGGTTACGACAAAATTGAAGATGTTGACTACAAACAAGCTGCTGAGCACATGGACTATATTTTTGCCATGACTTACGACTTTGCAGGTGGTTGGAACAACGTAACAGGTCACCAAACTGCCATTTACTGTGGCTCTCACATGAGTGCAGACGAGTGTAATGGTACGGGTGTAGACGAAAACGGTGAGCCAAGAAAAGGCCCAGCTTATACCCTAGATAACGCAATCCAATTATTACTTAAGCAAGGAGTGCCAAGTGAGAAGCTAGTTGTTGGTACTGCTATGTATGGCCGTGGTTGGGAAGGGGTTTACCCTCAAAATGCTGAAATTGACGGCAACCCAATGACGGCGCCAGCCAACGGTAAACTTCGTGGCTCAACGTCACAAGGTGTGTGGGAAGCAGGTGTTATCGATTATAAAGGCTTAAAAGCACATATGATCGGTAAAGACGAGCAAGGTATTAATGGTTTTGAAGTAGGTTACGATGAACAAGCAGAAGCCGCATACGTTTGGAACCGTCAGAAGGGCACATTGGTTACTTATGATAGCCCTCGCTCTGTGCGTGCTAAAGGTCGTTATGTACGTGAGCATAATTTAGCTGGTTTATTTGCATGGGAAATCGATGCAGATAACGGCGATATCTTAAACGCTATGCACGAAGGCTTAGCGGGAGAGGTTGTGCCACCTAAGCCGAAAAACAAAGCCCCAATTGTGACGCTTGTTGAGCAGATCACTCTAAATGCGGGTGATGTTCATGTTCTAGCTGCTACTGCCACAGATCCAGAAGGGAAAGCTTTGACCTTTAACTGGCAAGGTGACGCAGCGCTTAATCTTCAGACAGAAAATGACAGCGTAATCATCGCGGCACCTAAAGTAACCACTGACTCAGTTTACACCGTTAACCTAAGTGTAAGCGATGGCGTTAACACGGTTAATCGTTCAGTAAAAGTGACTGTAAAAGCCCCAGTTGTTGAAAACAAAGCACCTGTTGTGGGCTCAGTTGCAGCGGTAACTTTAGACGAAAACACGTCAAAAACACTGAGCGTAACGGCCAATGATCCTGAGGGCAAAGCGCTGTCTTATACATGGCGTGTACCGGGCCACACTGTGGTTGGTAATGGTGCAAATGTGGCACTTAAAGCGGGCGAAGTGGCTAAAACCACCACTGTAAAAGGCAGTGTTGCAGTGACTGATGGCAAGCACACAGTGACACGCGAATTCAACGTAACAATTAATAACGTTGAAGTAACTGAGCCAACACCACCGGGTAACGATGACACAACATGGGATCCGAACAAGGTTTACACAGGCGGTAACACGGTTAAGTACAAAGGCGTTGAGTATCGTGCTCGTTGGTGGACCAAAGGTGCAATACCAAGCAATGGCGGTGTATGGGCCGAGATCATCCCAGATGACGGCAAAGTACGCGCATGGCGTAGCGACCTAGTTTATACCGGTGGCGATAAAGTTGAGCATAACGGCGAAACTTACCAAGCTCGCTGGTGGACGCGCGGTCAAACTCCAGGCAACGGCGGCGTATGGCGCAAGCTTTAACCTTCATAAATCAATAATCAAAACCAAGTTCATTCTAGGTGCATGGACGCACCTAAATAACCTGATCTCAGGTTAAGTAATAAAGATATAAAAGAGAATAAAAATGTTAAAAGTGAGTAAGGTGGCCTTTTTTGTGGCTGCGAGCATGGGTGCAAGTGCATTAACCAGCGTTACTGCAATGGCCAGTGAGCCGGTAAGTCTTCATAACAACAAACAGTTAAAAAACAGCTTAAAGTCTCAGTTATCACAAAATGATAGCTTTTTTAGAGTAGCAAGCTCGTCGTCTCAGAGCGATTTTGAATTTAGAACACATACAAAGTCTGCTGATGGTAAACATTTGCGCCGCAGCCAATATTATAAAGGTGTGCGTGTTTATGGTGGTGAAATTGTCACTCACCATGAAGAGAAAAATGTGTTCAGTGCTTGGTTTCAAACTGAGGGCGAAATAAAGTCTATTAGTGGCTCGGTGATCACAAAGCCAAGCATAGATACAGTTATTCCGAGCATAGATGCCGACAAGGCAATCGCGTTTGCTAAAGAGCAAATTAAAGCACTTATTTCATCATCTGATGAGCACGCTGAGCTGATTATCTTCCCACATAACGGTGAACTGAAACTGGCTTACTTAGTCTCTATTTTGGCTGAAACACAAGATGCACCAACGCGCCCAGAGTTTACTATTGATGCGCATTCGGGTGCGGTATTAAATCGCATTGAAACCTTGCACCACACCAGAGTGGGCTCAGGACCCGGCGGTAATGAAAAGAGCGGCCTACATCACTATGGTACCGATAAACCCCATTTTCATGCAAAAGAGTTAGGCAATGGCCAATGTGAGATGTCGCACACAGATATTCGTGTTATTGACATGGAGCACGGCACGACAAATACAGAAACGTTTCAGTTCCCTTGCTATGAAAACACCCATAAAAGCGTGAATGGTGCGTATTCACCACTCAATGACGCTATGTATTATGGCCAAGCCACCATAGAACTATTTAAAGATTGGTTTGATAGTCGCGCCCTAACTGGTGATTTGGTGATGCGTATTCATTATCGTGAAGATTATTTGAATGCCTTTTGGAATGGTAAAGAGGTGACCTTTGGTGATGGTGACTTAGCTAATTATGGCGTTTACCCATTTACTTCATTGGGCGTTGTTGCCCACGAAATAGGCCACGGCGTTACCCATCAAAACTCAAAGTTGGTTTATAGCAATATGTCGGGCGGTGTGAATGAAGCCTTTTCTGATATGACCTCAGAAGCGCTGGAATGTTACATGAACCAAAAACCGGATGGCAGCTGTGAAGTTGACTGGTTAATTGGAGCAAGTATTTTCAAAAATCGTACTGCACTGCGTTATATGGCGAACCCTGAAAAAGATGGTCATTCAATTGGTCATGCAGATAAATTCACACCTGGCATGGGTGTTCATAGTAGTTCAGGTGTGTTTAATAAAGCTTTCTATTTATTAGCAAATACGCCTAACTGGGGTGTAAAAAAAGCTTATGAAGTGATGTACAACGCGAACAAAAACTTCTGGGTATATAACGGTAACTTTGAATCACTTGCCTGTGGCGTAACCGCATCTGCAAAAGACTTAGGGTATGACATAAAAGCCATTGGTGAAGCCTTTAAGCAAGTGGGTGTTTTTGCTTGTACTGAAAACAAAGCGCCAACGATATCCCTGACTAGCCCTAACGTAAACGAGCGTTTTATTGTGGGCACCGGCGTGACCATTACTGCAAATGCACAAGACGATTATGGTCGTGTTGAAAAAGTAGAGTTTTTTGTAAACGGTCAACTACATGCAACTGACACACAAGCACCATTCGAAACCAAGTTTACATCAAACAATACCGGTCAATTCGTGGTTGCGGCTCGTGCAACAGACAACGATGGCGCTAAGGCAGATGCGCAAACGGTTAGCTTTACTCTAATCGATCCGAGTCAATGTAACACTGCACCTTGGCAGGGCGGTCGCGTATATACGTCGGGCCAAAAAGTCTCATTTGATGGCTTTGAATACGAAGCCAAGTGGTGGAACCGTGACCGAAATCCGGGTAGCAACTCAGGGTCATGGGGCGTATGGAAAAAAGGCCTAGAGTGTGGCGGCGTTTCTGACAAGCCAAATCAAGCGCCGAGCGTTCAATTCATCAGCCCGCTAAATAATACTGAGGTTGAACAAGGGCAAAGCGTTAACTTTAACCTCGATGCAAAAGACAGTGACGGCGATGTTAAGTTGATTGAAGTAACCATTAACGGCCAGTTGCTAACTCGTCTAAATAGCGCACCTTATCAATTTAATTGGAAAGCAAACAAAGCCGGTAGCTACCGCTTTAGCGCCATGGCAAAAGACGACAAAGGTGCAACGACAACAGCCAAAGCAGTCACAGTTCTCGTAAATGAGAACAAGGAGCCAACACCAACGGCACCAGAAGTGACATTATTGTCACCAAGCCAAGGCCAAACGGTAAAACTTGGTGAGCGTTTATCACTCACTGTTAGCACAAATGACAAAGATGGCGACCTTAAACAAGTTGCTTACTTTGTGAATGGCAAACAAGTGAGTGTAAGTACACAAGCGCCTTACGCGGTAAGCTTCACAGCCAACCAATTAGGTAATGTGAGCATTTACGCTGTGGCGACTGATGCAACGGGGTTAAGCACACAGTCAAAGGCAAACACCATAAAAGTGGTTGATAGCAGTAGTGATTGTGCAGTAGCACAGTGGAGCAATAACAAGGTGTATACCGCGGGTAATAAAGCGAGCTTAAACGGTGAGCTATATGAAGCCAAGTGGTGGACGCGTGGTCAAAACCCAGCTCAATACTCAAGCCAATGGGCGGTTTGGAAAAAGTTAGGCGCGTGTAACTAAGCTTTACAGCGAGTACAAATAACCTTTTTCAACTGAGTTTATTTTGGCCCGTGTTGGGCAAGCGCAACGGACTGCGCTTTTTTCAATATAATTTGTATTGAATTAACTCGCCCACACTTTATTTAAATATTTCAATTAATGATTAAACCAATTAGCCACAGTTAGATTATTTCGGGAACGATAAATGTGACATCGGGCTTACCACACCTTGACCGCCTTGTTGAATAACATGGGTATAAATTTGCGTTGTTCTAACATCGCTATGACCAAGTTGCGCTTGAACGGTTCGTATATCAGCACCACTTTGTAATAGATGAGTTGCAAAAGAGTGACGCAGAGTATGTGGCGTTACTGCTTTGGTGATACCTGCTAGTTGTGCGGCTTTTTTTACTGCTCTTTGCACTTGCTTTTCATCAACATGATGACGCCTAAATTGCTTTGTCTCGGGATCAAGGCTGAGTTTTGATGATGGAAATAAATATTGCCAGTTAAGTTTTTTATTTTGACCTCTATATTTGTCACGTAATCGATGCGGCATCCATACCCCATCGAATAATGGGTTCTTTAAATCGAGCATTAAATGGCTTTGCACTTGTTGAATTTGTGCAGTTAAGAGAGGTACTAACTCCTTGGCTAAGGTGACAACCCGATTTTTGCCTCCTTTGCCATCCCAGATACGAATACAGTGATAGTCGAAGTCGATATCTTGTACTCTTAAACGCATAGTTTCCATAAGCCTTAATCCACTGCCATAAAGCAAGGCACAAGATAAATAATGACGCGTATTACACATTTTAAATAGCGTCGCGACTTCCTCTTTTGTAAGCACGACAGGCAATTTTCGAGCTCTTTGGCTTTTATTAAAGTTTAGATCTAAAGAAAGTGGGGCACTTAAAATATCTTTATATAAGTAGGCCAGCGCATTTAACGCCTGAGATTGCGTACCTTGCGCAACATTTTGCTGATTTGCAAGGTGACTTAAAAATAGCTCAACTTCCATATTTCCCATCACACTGGGGTGACGCATATCATGAAAACGAATATATGCTGCAATCCATCTTAAATATGACTCGATGGTTCTTTTTGCATAGCGGCGAAGATACATATGCTCTTGCACCATGGTTAGAAAAGGCGATTTCATAGGTAAAAATAGTTTTAAAGGTGTACTGTTTATATAGACAGTAGTTTGCAATTTGTCCAATAACATTATTACGCCGCGTTTTGTCCAATTTTCACAACTGAATAAAATTGGACATTCTAAACTCATGTTTACAATGAACTTTTCTTGTGTGAATATTGGGACACGTAATATAGCCCGTTTTGTCGGTTTTTATTCAGGCATTTTGGGAGAGAATAAGCTGTTAAGTGTCAAATCTATGATAATTCGACTTTTATCGATATTACTGATCTTACTTTTCATAGGGTGTACCAATGTGGATCTGAAAGATCCGAAGATTCAGAGTAAAGAATATAGTGATGAAGAAAAC